>JAABSV010000021.1 GCA_011390165.1 Desulfobulbaceae bacterium | reverse complement strand
GTCGATCCGCTTCCCCTCGTACCCTGTTGCCCAGCACCAGGGTCTTCCGGATACCGATATCCCGTCCCAGACGCCGGATCGTTTCCGCTGCAGCCCGGCTTCTCGCCCCAGGGTTAACCACGATGAGCAAGGCATCAACCGAGGCGGAGGTTGCCCGGCCAAGGTGCTCAACGCCAGCCTCCATGTCCATGATGACGATGTCGTCGCGGACCAGCACCAGGTGGTTCATTAACGCTTTGAGCACCGTTGCCTCGGGACAGATACAGCCGGAACCGCCACTCTGCACCGTTCCCATCACCAGCAGACGGACACCGTCACGCTCCTTTGAGAAGCGTTCCGGTATGTCATCCACCTTTGGATTGAGGGTAAAAAAGCCCCCCATGGTTCCGGGCTTGGCGCCGGTTCTCTCAGCTATCAACTCGGTAAGGCGAGAGATCGGCACAATCGGTGGCTCCTCGACAATTCCTAGACCGGCGGCAAGATTGGCCACCGGATCGGCATCTATGGCAATCACCCTGTTGCGGCTGTCAGCCGCCAGCGAGCGGGCCAGGAGTGCCGTTACTGTAGTCTTCCCTACCCCGCCCTTTCCACCGATGGCAATTTTAATTCCCACTTTTTTTCCCCTCTTCTCTTGCCAATTCCTCTTCTGTCAGCGTCGGCCAGCAACGGTGCATTGGCTTATTCCCTGACAATCTTTCCCTCTCCATCGACCAGGGTAACGGTAAAACCATTTCCCTCCGCGGTGGCCACAAGTTCATCCAGATGGACCGCCTGCAACTCGTATTTCTTGCCCTTCTCCCTGGGAAGATTGAGGAAACAGTCGTTGGCATCCTCCCGGCTGCGGAAGGCCGGAAGGAGATGCAGTTGCTCATCCTCATCAGACAGTCCCAGAAAGGTCTCTTCTGGCCCGGGTTCACAGACAAAAACATAGACCCATCCCGTGCTGTGCGTGTTTTCCGTCATCACTTCTCCTTGTACTTATTTCCATTCCTCTCCGGCAGCTACCCTTTGCATCGCCTTGCCACCACTACCCCTTTCAACTGGTGAAGAGGAGTAACCATTCTTGCCGGCAAAAAAAAGGTGCCGGTTTTCCAGCACCCCATTTTCGTCCCGTCAGACCATTTCACTGAGCGACTGAAGCTGGGTGTCCAGCCTGATGGAACCTGGTACACTGGATGAACCGGTTCAGATCAGGGCTGACGGCCAGAGCTGCGTACTGGAGAACGATTACAAATGAGAGAACGAAAAAAAAGCCCCAACCATTTTCGGTCGGGGCCTTTCCCACTGTGGAGACAACCTCAGCAGCTAAATATCGAGATAGGAGTCCGAGAAGAGGGTTTCGCCGTTGATCACCCGCACAGTTTTCACATAATCGGCCAGTTCTTTCGGCAGGCTGGCCAGATCCGGGGCCGTACCGTCCATGGCCTGGTAGACCACATCGACGATATCCTGTCGTTGCCCTTTGGCAACTGCGGTGAGGTTGGTGTCGAGGGGATCGGAGATAACCGCCTTCATCCCGTATCGGCCGAGCATCACCATGTAGGTGGTGTTGAGGATCGGTCGCAGCTGCACCGGCGGACCATTGGAGATGTTGGAAAGGCCGCAGGTGGACATGGCCCCGGGGGCGATATCTTCCAGCATCATCTGGAAATTGAGCAGGGAAACACACTGCGCCTGCTGGATATTCACCGGTGTGACGATCCCGTCAACCCAGATTTTCTCGTTGGGAATTCCGGCCTCATTGGCCGCATAGAGCAGTTCGACGCAGAGGGCGGCGCGTTCGTTCTCGTCTCTTGGCAGCCCGTCCGGTCCCCACATGAGGGCAACGATATCCGCCTCGTATTTGGCGGCCATCGGCAGCATGGCGTTGTAGCGCTCCGGTCGGGCCATGATCGAATTGACGATATGGGGCCTGGCCACCGGTTTTAACACCTTCAAACCTTCTTCAATGGCGGCGATATTCGAGGTATCGAGCAGCAGAGGCATATTGGGTACCGCCTCCTGCACCACCTGACAGACCCATGGCATCAACTCGTGACCGTCTTTTTTGGCCGGACCGAGATTGATGTCGATGTAGTCCATGCCGAGCTTCTGCTGCTCGAGGACCTCTTCCTGGATCGGCTTCGGGTCACGCTCCCGGTAGGCCTTACCGATCACTTTGGAAATGACGTTGAGGCTTTCGCCAAATAGAATCATAGTTCTCTCCCTGTTAAATTTGTCGGTTGCTTCTCTGGAACAGAACACCGGGCGGCAGTTGGCCGGACAATTGACAGCAGTGGTGCCGTGGCACCGACCACCGCCACCCGGTGGTGGTCGGCAGCTTACCGGCCCTTCAGAAAGCCGGCGAGATGGGCCGCTTCTCGGGGACCAACGATGATGGTCCAACCGGGGAGTTCCTCTTCGATATCACCGGCGATGGCGGCGGCGTAGCCGGGGATGATCAATTCGGTATGCTTGACCTTATCCATGATCCCGCTTTTCTTCACAAAGGCACCGACATCGTCACCACCGAATTTTCCGGCGGCCCAGGCGGTGAGTACGGACAGCCCCTCGGAATCCTTGATCAGCAGCCAGGCGGGAACCTTGCTCGCCTCGATCTCCCCGGAGACAATAAAGTAGGTGAGGGCAAAGTTGGTGGTCACCAGTACCGGCGAGTTTTCATCCGGAGTTCCGATCTCAAAGATCCCTTCGGTCACCGTCATTGGCCGCTGCGGATCGGTGAAGATATTGAGCCGCTCGAGAAGCAGGGGGAAGATCACCTCGGTGGTCAGTTGCGAAAGAACGACGATACCACCGTACTTGGCGACAAACATCCCGGCAATAAGCCCCTCCATTTCGACAGTACCGGCCATTTCACAGGGAAAGGTGATGGTCGGAAAGCCAAGAGATCGGTTACCGCTTTTCAGGGCGGCCCGGCGAATCGCCACCTGATCTTCCAGGGCCTGCTTCACTTCCCGGGCACCAGAATCAAGGACCAGGTCCTTAAGACCCATGGCGGCCAGTTTCTCGGTAAGGGCAATCAACCCATCCACCGAGTCGGCCTTCACCGCCAGAGGCAACTCGTTATCCAGGGCCAGTTTGCCCAGGGCATCGACATTGGCGGCAGTAGCGGCATAAAGCAGCGGGCGTTTGAAACCGGCTGTGGCCACCGCCCCGGCGAGCACATCGACACTGTCGCTCATCAGGACCAGATTGAACTCGGAAGTTTCCGCTATCAACTTGGCAAGGGCGGCAAAGGCCACCCCGTCACCGTTGACATCTTTCAATGCCACCAGTTCGGGGCGAAGATTGAGGCCAACCCGCTCGTACTGCAGGGCGTTCCAGGACTTGAGCAGGGCGGTCACTTCCGCCTCGCTGCGGTCTGCTGTCACTGTTCCGGCAAAGAGGGTCGGGTTGTAAAAGGTCTTTTCGTGCCGGCAGAGGACCGTTTCACCACCGGTCTTGGCAGCCCGTACCCCTTTACCGATGGCAACCGGGCGAATCGGTGGGGCAGAGGCCTCGGCCAGTTGCGCTCTGGCCTCGTCGGACACATAGGGGCAGGATTCGAGTTCTGCCTTCCCCGAGGCTAGGTTCATTGCAAAGGCCAAGCAGGTGGGAACCCCGCACTCCTTGCAGTTGGTTTTTGGCAGGAGTTTGAAAATCTGAATTCCAGTTAACGCCATGAGAGTTATCTCCTAATGTGAATTACACAACCGCTGACGCCCTCCCCGCCGTTTGTCGAAACGGGGAGGACGTCTCCTGAGTCAGCGCCCGGGGTTAGCCGATCAGCGGCGGCATGCTCAGGGCCGGATGGCCTTTTTCCTGGAGCCAGGGCAGGATCTCGTCCTCGGTGATCCCGACTGTCTCGTCCGCGATCATTTCGGCGAAATTCTCAACCCCCATCTCTTTACCGCGGGCGTTGAGGCGGTCACGGATTTCATCCTTGACCACCTTTGGCATCCACACCATCCGTAACAGCCCACCATCGCCAAGGATGAACTTCTTCTGGGTAATGTTGAACTTGGAATGGCCGACAAAACCGGGCGAGGAGGCCCCACCGCCCATCACCCCGGCCAGGGTGGTAAACTTCATCCCGGATGGGGTTTCACCGGTGTAGTCACGACCGACGGTCATGATCCCGTTGCAGGCGGGAAGCATGGCGGCGATACACTCGCAGCAGCCGCAGGTGGTCATCGGCGCCTGCACCAAGGAGTAGAAGTTGTAGGTTTCGACCGCCCCTTTGGAGGCGATCTTGATAAATTCATCAACCCCTTCAAAACGGCCGAGGACCGGATCAAGGACCTTGCCCTTCTTGATCGGCTGGTTCGGCCCGGTGGGGTTGATTTCGAAAGAAGCCTTGCAGTCCATCCAGTTGTAGGCGCCACAGAGGCCGGTCCGCTCCGGGCTCACCGAACAGACATGGCTCGGGGCGAAAGACTGGCAGAGGCTGCAGGAGTAGAAGGTGTCGACATCTTCGTCGGTCATCTTGTCAACCCGCTCGTCCCTGGTTTTGTATTCGGCCCGGGCGGTGGCGGTCAGTTTGTCGACGTCTTCCTTATTGGTATAGAGGGTCACCTGGACCTTGTCGACGATCTTCTTGAAATCCTGGTGGAATTTGGCGTGGAGAACAACCCCGATGTGCTTCAGGGTGAAGCCCTTTTCCACCGCAGCCTTGCTCACCCGGATCCAGGAGATATCACGCTGGCCAATATGCATGATCCCCTGGATATAGTTGATCAGGTGGTGGATCTGTCGTTCCATGATCGGTTCGAAATCGGTCTGGAACTCGCGACCGGCAATCTGCACGAAGATGCCCAGGGGGAGCACGTCACCCTGCTTCATATCGCCAATGTCTTCACCGATAACAGTAACCTTCCCGTCTTCGATCTGGCTCATCTCAGCCATCTTCACCAACTCGGTACACTGGCTCTTACCGCCGCCCATCTGGCCGAAGAGGTCGCCGCCGCGCACCCGTTCCCCCTCGAAGGCCGGACCAAAGGCCAGAGGGATGTCGATCTCGGTGACGTTGATCTTCAGGCCACGCACCTCCACCGATTTCTGGCAGATTTCGTTATGGGGGACATTGGCCACCACATGCTCGTAGGTGCAGATACCGGTGGGGAGAATTTCCGGAATATCGGTGTCGGCAAGGGTCGGGAAACCCCAGTTGACACAGCCGGCCGCCGCCACCGCCCACTCGGTGCCGACATCGCCCAGGGCGTTGACGAAGGCAAAGATCCGGTTCTTGTTGTACAGCAGCATCCGTCGGTAATCGCCAGGTTGCACGCCACCGAAGGCCATCGCCGCCCGGTTGGCGAACCCGAGGGCAAAGACCGCCGAAGAGATATCCGGACCGAAGGGGACGATACGGGTATTCCAACCGATCTGCACGCCGGCCTCGAGGCACTGCTCGATGACGGTTTTGCCGTTGTGGTTGGCGGCACAGAAGATATAGAGATTTTTCCTTTGATAATCTTCTACGATCATCTTGGCGATTTCCGCATTCGGCGCCGCACCTACGATGGCGGCGAAGCCGGGGGCCGAGCCGTCGACAAACTCGACGCCGCGCTTGCGGAGAATGATGTCATTGGCAGGTCCGACCCAAATCTTGCCGGCATCGATATCCGGATCTTCGGTGTCGACATAGAAATCCGGCTCACGCAGAATACGCAGAGCCTCTTTCACCTCGTAGGCGAAAATTCCAGCCATCCCCGCATCAAGGAGTGGCCCCAGATAGGGGAGATGGTTGCTGCCCTTGATGTGCGGCGGCAACAGGCCGCGGGCGAACTGCATCGGCTTTCTAAGATCTTCGAGAGTCTCGCACTTGATACCGGTCAGCGAATAGATAACCGGCAGGTAGTAGGCGGTATTGGGAAAACCGATCTTGGTGCTGGCATCATAGGTTTGGAGGGCCTTCTCCAATTCCCCCTCGACTTGCGATACAACCTTGTAACCACCCTGAATAGCGGCAAATGCTACTAGTCTTGACATGCTTTGCTCCTTATGTGTAGATGAGTAATATCGTCGTATACGGTGATATCGATTATTCCATGCCGAGGGCCTGACGGTCGGCCATATCCATGAGAACGCGGTCGCGGGCCTTGTCGATGCCCAGTTCTTTGCGCTTCTTGTCGATATGGGCGATCATCTTATGGGCATGTTTGATCGGATCTGGTTCACAATCCCACTTGCCACCGTAGATATTCTCCATTTCCTTATAGAGGTAATCCTTGAACACCGGCGCACCTTCGAGCGGCATATGATAGCCGAAGACTGTGTAGACACCTGAAGCTACGAAGTATTGTCCAATGGCAATGGCTTTTTCGCTCATCCACTCAGGGGCACTGCCGGCCGCTGGCAGATCACAAATATCTTTGCCAAGCCCACCAGCCTTGACCACTTCCGTGGCCGCCAGGAGAATTCGACTGTTATCAACGCAGGAACCGAGATGCAGTACCGGCGGAATTCCGACAGTTTCGCAAACCTCGGCAAGTCCCGGGCCGCAATAGACTGCCGCCGATTCCGGAGTGAGCAGACCATGGATACCACAGGCGATGGCACTACAGCCAGTGGTCAAAACGATAACATCGTTCTTGATCAGCTCTTTGATCAGGGTGATGTGCTCTTCATTGTGTTTGGTACGCGCGTTATTACAGCCAACGACGCCGGCGATACCGCGGATGCGGCCATTGATGATATTGTCATTAAGGGTGAAGTAATCGCCGCGGAAGCTGCCGCCCAGATGATATTTGATTGATTCGACGCCAAAACCGGCGATCTGTACCGATTTATGGCGGGGAATCATTACCTCGGCCCCACGGTTTAGGAAGTTATCGATAGCAATTTTGACGATACGGATAGCGTCTTCCATGGCATGATGTTCATCAAACTGGATATGAACCACATTATCCTGCTCCATCTTGGCGATGGGATGGGTGGTAATCAGTTTGGTGTGGAAGCACTTGGCCACGTTGGCCAGGTTTTGGAAAATACACTGCACGTCAACGACCATCGCGTCACAGGCTCCGGTGATAATTGCCAGTTCCTGCTGGAGGAAAGTGCCTGCCGGCGGAACACCATGGCGCTGCAGAATCTCGTTGGCGGTGCAGCAAATGCCTCCAAGCTGAATACCTTTGGCGCCTTTGGCTTTGGCATATTCAATCATTTCCTGTGATTGGGCTGCAGCAACGATCATCTCCGAGAGAAGCGGCTCGTGCCCATGGACAATGATATTGACGTGGTCGGCCTTCATGACCCCGAGGTTGGCCTCGGACTGCAGCGGCGTCGGGCTGCCGAACAATACGTCCTGGAGATCGGTGCCGATCATCGCTCCGCCCCAGCCATCAGCGAGAGAGGTTCGCACGCCCTGCTTCATCAGGTTTTTGTAATCCTGGTCAACACCCATGGTCGTTCGATGCATACATTCGACGATCTCGCGGTCAATATTTCGAGGCATGACACCTTCAGCCTCCCATTTATCCTGGAGAGGTTTCGGTGCTCGCTTGAGATAGGCCAAGGTACCGCTGGGCTTACCCCATTCCCTGATAGCGGCCTCGCCAACGGCCACGCCAATCTCATAGATGTCACGGTCCTTGACAACTCCATCAACTTCAACTGTTGTGGCAACCCCAAAATACGGAGCTATCTGAATCAGTTTGGCCGGATCCTTGATGGTATAGTCTTTGGTCTGCTTTTTCGCGGCAGCCAGAAAGGTTTCAGCAACGTTACGACCATGATCCGAGTGGGCAGCTGTACCACCGGCAATCATCCGAACGAAGTTTCTTGCGCAAATGGTATTGGCGGTGGCGCCACAAAGACCCTTACGAGTGTCTTCACCTTGGATGCCATCCTTGGGTAGTGGCAAACGGCAAGGACCCATTGCGCAGTTTTTGCAGCAGATACCCTGGAGACCAATGGCGCAGGGTTTCATGGTAACAGCGCGATCAAAGACTGTCTCGATGTTCAATTGCTGAGCGCGCCGCAGCATTTCCTGAGTGGACGGTTCTATGGACGCTGCCATCGGATCTGCGAATTTTGCAACTTTGTCTACTTTGCTGGTTACTTCTGCCATATCGAGGTTCCTCCTCAAATTTTTTTTGAGATAACCAATTTAGAACACGTATCTCAAGAGTGACAAATGGTCTGCTTTCAGGTGCTGAAAAGCTACCGTTTTCTCCGATGGAATCTATCCAACATGTCAAGAATCTTCTCTTGCTGATCTTTTTGCACAGGATCGGCAGTCATAGCCAAGGCAACTTCAGAACTTTCGGTAGCAGCCTCTGCCGCGGCTTGTCGCGCTTGGGCTCTCAGACGGAGCAACGCCTTCTCATCCTCATCACGCCGTGCTTTATCGGCGGCGAGCGCATCGGCAGCAGCCTTGGCCGCGGCCGCTGCATCGGCCTTGGCCTTCGTCTCTGCATCAGCCTTTGCTTTCGCCTCTGCATCGGCTTTGGTCTTGGCGTCGGCGGCAGCCTTAGCTTCTGCCTGGGCTTTTGCTTCAGCCGCCGCTTTTGCTTCGGCGGCCGGATCTAAGGCAGGAGGAGCTTTGGTGGTAGTTTCTTCCCTGGGCGCTGCAGCAGGGGCGGCCGGTTTGGCCGCCGGAGCGGCTGCAGCAGGCGCGGCAGCAGTGGCAGGAGCGGCCTTCTTGGCCACTGGAGCGGCCGCCTTTTTCTCTTCAGCAATAGTCAGGTCAGGGGTTGGGGCCAAGGCGGCAAAATCCACCTCCACCGGAGGACATACCTTGGCAAGGGGGGCAGAATCGACCAGTGACCCGCCTTCGGCCAGGGCATTAATAAACTGCTTGACCATCCTGATCGCCTCGGGGTGGCGCATGATCAGGACATTGCTGCCAGCAAGAAGGTACGAAACCGCCCCCACCGCCTCCATCATCACGCCCCGCTTTTCCGGATCACCAAGTTGCGGCGCCTGGTCGACAGTGAGTTTTGCCTCCTTACACTTCCATACTTCGTTGCCGAGGTTATTGACCAACGGGAACTGCAGCTTGTCGTCACCCTGCATCAAAGCGGCCATATTCAACCGCTCCATTACCGAATAGGTGTACTCCAGACCATATCCCAACCCGCCGGTGGTCGGGTCGACCAGCAGGCGGTCCATGGGCATGCCCAGGTTCTCAAGAAGAATGTTTACCTGTTTGGCCAGGTTGACATCAATGGGTGAGGAGGCGATCAACGTGTGGCCATAGCCCATGGCGGCGGCGCCGATGCCCTTGTAGTTCTTCTCTTCCACCGGACCGAGAACCAGGTTCTGTCCCTGGCACTTCTCGGCTATAAACTTGAGGGTCTTCTCATCCTTCTCCGGGTTGGTGCAGCCCCAGACAATTACCGGTACGGAAACAGCGGCGAGCACCTTGGCGACAGTCTCGGCGGCAGATTCCGGACTGGCATCCCGGTCGTTAGGGTCGATACTCTTCAACTGGACAACGATGGCGTCAGCACCGTATTCATTGACACATTTGGCCGCCCAGGCGGCTGGGTCAGCGATAACGTCGCGAAAATGGGCCATAACCGGTTCCGGCCAATCCTCAGGAGCCATGTCCCAAATCTCCATCGCCACGATCGGCTTATTGGGCATGCTCCCCTCGAAGGTGTAAAAAGGGTAGCATGTCTCACCACCAACGGTCACGGCAGATGCGCCTCTTCCTATGGAAATTGATTTAATTCCGCCGGTATAGGATTCCTTCTTTAATTCAAATCCCACTTTTGCCTCCTTACTGGTGAGTAGTTATTTCCCTTGGCGACAACCGGCCATCAGCCGTTACTATCGCCCCTGTGCTTTCCAGTGTATCATTACGAACATCAAGTAACCAAGAGCCGGGAGAGAAGACCGGAATAGGAACACGGCCATCTGTTTCCATTCTGCCTGAAATATGGCTATAATGCAGATATGGAGGAGGTGGTCAGTCCATCCCCGGCGCTGCAAAGCCCCCCCCACCACCGCCTCAGGCCTCGGACTTTGCGTCAACTCCATTCGACATGGCCCTGCCGCGGGCTTCAATGCGGGCCTTGAGCCGGGGAAACTTTTCAATCTCGGTGTGCGGCAGGAACATCGCCGCGATATACTTATCCATATAGGAAGGAGTCTCGGAAAGTTCGAAGTTGGTCATCTTGCTGGTGACGGCGACGACATCATGGCGAATGCGATTGGTGAGCGAACTCATCCGGGCCCCCATCAGAGAGCCATTGCCGATATAGGTAACCCGGGCAGGGTCAATTTCCGGCAACAGGCCGATGGTCATTGCCTTTTCCAGATCGATATAGCTTCCAAACCCTCCGGCCAGGATGATCCTTTCGACCATGTCCATGCTTAAGCCGACTTCGGCCAAAAGGGTCATGCAGCCGCTGTAAATGGCCCCCTTGGCACGAATAAGGTTGTCGAGATCGGGTTCGGTGAGGACGATATCCCGGTCAAGTTGGCTCTCCTTTTGCCAGACCACCACATATTCCCAGACCCCGTCCCGCTCACGGATTCGCGGCGTGGGCAAATCGCGCTGAAACTTGCCGCGGTTATTGATCACCCCCATCTCAAAGAGCATCGCAGCCATGGTGATCAGCCCTGAACCGCAGATCCCCCTGGCCCGAACGTCGCCGATGGTGAATATCATCGGTTCAAAAGTGACCGGATCGATGGAGAAGTCCTCGATCGCCCCCTTGGCGGCTCGCATCCCGAACTCAATCCCCCCACCTTCGAAGGCTGGTCCGGCAGAGCAGGCGGTACAGGCCAGCCAGTCACGGTTGCCGACCACCAGTTCAGCATTGGTACCGATATCAAGAAACAGGGTGAGTTCTTCCTGGCGGTACATCCCCGACCCCATGACGCCGGCAACGATATCGCCGCCAACAAAACTGGAAACCTGTGGATAGACCAAGGCAATGGCATGGGAATTAATGGTCAGACCAATATCGGCAGCGGTGAAGGGCGGATAAAAGCTTGCCGCCGGGACGTAGGGAGCACGACGTATGTACCGCGGCTCGATGCCGAGAAAAAGCTGGCTCATGGTCGTATTTCCGGATAGGGTCACCGTTGAGATATCTTCTCGGTCAACCGACGCCGTGCTGATAATCTTGTCCAGGACCGCATTGATGGTGGCAACCACCACCTCCTGCATCTTGGCCAGACCAGCAGGCTTTTCGGCGTACATAATCCGGCTGATCACATCCTCGCCATAGCTGATCTGACCGTTGAAATCACCCGCCTCAGCCAGACAGCTTCCGCTGGCAAGATCGATCAACTGGCCGTAGATGGTGGTGGTGCCAATGTCGACGGCAATGGCATAGTTATGGGCAGTGCGATCTCCGGGCTGGACGTTCAGGATGAGATTGCGACCAATGTCCCGGACCGGCCGGACCACCGTGGCGGTAACCTCGAAATCGGCCTCACGGAGGATTGCGGGAAGTTTTCGGATCACCGGCAGGGTGAGTTCCAGCCGGTGTTCACCATGATCCTGTTTAAGATGTTCAATCAATCTGGTAACATCCGGCATATTGTTGTTGGCATCCGGAGGGGTGAGGCGAAGATGCAGTTTGGCCACAGGAGGGATGAAGAGCCCCTCTTCCTTCAAACAGTCGAAGTCCATCTGGCGAATACTGGCGGTACGCCGGGGGGTGGCCTGGAGGGTTATCACGCTGCGATCCATGGCCGACTCCACCGGAACCCGCAGGGTCACATCACCAGAGACCACGGCAAGGCAGGCCAACCGATAGCCAAGGTTCCTCTCCTCGTCACTCAGCCGCTCTGAAAGACCGCCGTCAACGCTTCCCGCTTCGAGAATAACCCGGCATTTCCCACAGACCCCCTCGCCGCCACAGGAAGCGTTGATATGGACACCGGCTTTGAGGGCGGCGCGGAGAAGAGTCTCCCCAACGTCAACCTCCACCGAACGATTGTGGGGAAGAAATTCAACCGTGCATTGGCTCTTCATGCGTTTCACCTGACTGGCCGGGCATGCAGGCCGGGAATGGTGTAGCGTTCTGGCCACACCTGAGGGCAGCTACAACCCTCAACAGGCCGGACGACGAGCGGGAGATAAGGGCCGGCCGGCGATGACGAAGTGGTCCCGCACCGAAGGGGTCGCACAGCTTGCAACAAGCACTGCTGAGTGCTACCGAGCGGGGAACATACACCGGCCGAATATATCATATATTTTCACACTTACAACTCGTAATTAGGAAATTTTTTGGTATAAACTCAATTCGTTCTCTAACAAACAACTATTTTAAAAAACTGCACCTCCCCATCACTTTTTCTGATAGCTGCCGGGTGCTGTTCAGCGCCCTGAAATTACGATAATTGTTCCTGCCGGTCGCTTCCTGGTTAGCCGACAGCATGGGGTAAGAATCGAGCAGTGGTCGAGAAAAGGGTTGTGACAGAGGGGATTAGCTGTTTTTCCGCTTCTTCTCCCTGGAAAGAAAGTAGATCATGCAGGCGGGTCGGTACTTGCAATAAAGTGCAGGATCAGCGCAATGGAGACATTTTTCACAAAGGTAATACTGGTGTTTGGCGCAGAAATAGCCAGTTTCCACCTGCGGGTGATTTTTACATTGTCCCATAACGACCTTCTCGCTCCTCTGTTCTCGAATGTATTAAAAATTTTAGAAAAATTGTATCACTACAGGCTACCTTGTAAAATTCGAATTTCCGTTCAAAATCAAGGCAAAAGAAAACAATTTACCGCAGGCATATAGTTGATATTTCGAGGACAAATTGTTTTCGTTCAACGCAGAGACTGGGCGGAAATACCATTTTTCATGGTGGCCTGTAGAACATTCTGGCGGTCGTTCGCCACCCGACCAGCCAGGCAATACCGACAGAAAAAATGCGGCGGCAGTATAGCTGATTGCCCCGCCGAGGTCAAAGAGGCTACGAAAACTCCTCTGCCACCTACCGATACACTGATCCAGTGGCGCAATCAGTTCATCGATTCTTTCGAGTTATTGGTCATACCATTTTTATGTTACACCGACAGCCAAAGATTATAAATATATAAATATCTGCTATTTATATATAATTAGTAAATTCACAACTCTGCTTGACAGGTCCATTGGTATACTTTATTATTGGTCCTACCTTTTTCGGTCAAGGGCAGAACTCTCGGGTTCAGCCGTACCAGGCAGAGCAACTGGTCAGGATCAATCGAGATTTTTTTTACCAACAGGGAGGCGTCAGGTGAAGCTGGAACAGCGTATCCAACTTGAAAAGATCTTTGGCCCGGAACAGGTCCTCACCGCAGTGGAGGATATGGTTGCCTACAGTTACGACGCCTCCCACGCCGAGGTCCAGCCGGAAGCGGTGGTCTTTGCAACGACTACGGAACAGGTGAGCGAACTGATGCGCTTTGCCTACCGGGAAGGAATCCCGGTCACCCCACGCGGCCAGGGCAGCGGTCTTTCCGGCGGCTCGGTGCCGATAAAACGAGGTATAGTCCTGGCCATGGACCGAATGAACCGGGTCCTCGACTTTGACCCGGCCAATCGGCTGATCACCGTCGAGGCCGGCTTGACCACCGCCGCCATCGACCCGATTGTCGCCGCCGCCAACCTCTTTTACCCACCCGACCCCGGCAGCGTTACCTTTTCCACCATTGGCGGCAACGTAGCCGAAAACGCCGGCGGACTACGTGGATTGAAGTACGGGGTTACCAAGGATTATGTGAAGATGATGAAGGTGGTCCTGCCTCAGGGCGACATCGTCATACTCGGCAACAAATGCGTCAAACATGTTGCCGGTTTCAATATGGAAGGAATCTTTGTCGGCAGCGAAGGGCTCCTCGGCATCATGACCGAGGTAACCCTCGCCCTGTTGCCGATTCCAGCCCACCGGGAGTCGGCCCTGGCGATCTTCAACAGTCTCGATGATGCCGCCCGCTCGGTGGCGGCAATCATTGCCGCCGGGGTGACACCATCGACCATGGAGTTCATCGACCGAGCCACCATCAATGCCATCCAGGACTTCAAGGACTGTGGGCTGCCCCGGGATGCGGAAGCGGTTCTCCTTTTGGAGACCGATGGCGAAAAACATTCGGCCGAAGCGGAGATGGCCCGGGTAGAGATCGAGGTGGCCGCCAACCAGGCCCGCTCTTTTGTGCGGGCAAAATCGGCCGAAGAACGTGACCGCCTCTTTGCCGGACGGAGGGTAGCTCTCAACGCCCTGGCCAGGGTCCGGCCAAATCTTATTCTCGAGGATGCCACGGTGATGCGCTCCAAGTTGCCGGAGATGGTCCGCGGCATCAGCAGCATCGCCAGGCGCCACGGCCTTCAGGTTGGAATCTTCGGCCATGCCGGTGATGGCAACCTCCATCCCACCTTTCTCCTTGATATGCGCGATCCGGATGAGATGGCCCGCACCGAACTGGCCGTAACCGAGTTGTTTCAACTGGCCATCGATCTCGAGGGAACCATCTCCGGTGAACATGGGGTCGGGGTGGAGAAAAAACCCTTTCTCGAAAGGCAGATCGGCAGCGCCGGCATTGCCCTGCTCCAGAACATCAAGAAAACTTTCGATCCACTCAACCTGCTCAACCCCGGAAAGATGTTTGATATGCCGGTCGAGTCGGCAGTCTGAACCGGGGAGAGGAGATGACACGTCACATATCTGTACAGGAAGAAGCCAAAATCCATCTACAGGAGGCAGCCCGGGATTTTCAGGGCTGCATGCAGTGCGGCAAATGCCGCAGTGTCTGCCCGGTCTTCAAGGAGTTGGGCAATGAGATCTATGTTGCCCGAGGGAAAAACAAACTGGCGGAAAAACTCGTTTCCGGAGATCTTCAGATCACCACCAGAATCAAGGAGGCGATCAACGAGTGCCTCAACTGTAAAAGCTGTTCCGCCAACTGCCCGGCAGGGGTGAGCCCGGAACATGTCGTCCTCAGGCTGCGCTGGTACATCACAACCCAGGAGGGGCTTGGCTTTTTCAAGGCGCTCATCTTCCGCCAACTGCTCTGGCGAAAATGGCCCGTCACCCTGGCGGCAATGAGCATTGCCATCGTCCAGCGTCTGCTGTTCGGAATTGGCCCAAAAAACCCGGTCCGCCACCTCTTCCCGCTGTTCGGCTTTTCCAAGCGGCGCTATTTCCCACTGATGGCCCTGCGCAGCGCCCAGAGCCGTCACCCGGAGGTGACTCCGGCCAAAACCGACGGGGGCATGCAAGCCGGCACCGGTTCCCGTGGCCGGATAGGCTACTTTACCGGCTGCGCCGGCAACCTCATCTACACCGGGGTGGTGGATGCCACCGTGGAGATTCTCACCAGCTACGGGTATGAGGTGGTCATCCCCAAAGGGCAGAAATGCAATGGCACCCCGGTCCTTGCCAACGGCGATTTTGTCGGGGCGAAACGGTTGATGGAACACAATTTCCACCTCTTCAACAGCTATCAGCTCGATGCCATCGTGGTCGCCTGCTCGTCTTGCGGCATGGCCCTGAAAAAAGAGATCAACCTCTTTATCGAAGAGAGTGAAGATCTCCGCCAGTTTACCGGCAAAGTATATGATATCAACGAGTTCATCGCGGAGAAGATCAACATCGCCGCAACCGATCTCGGTCCCCTGCCCTACCGGATCTGCTACCACGACCCCTGCCATATGGTCCGGGGCCAGGGGGTGAGCAGGCAACCCCGGGAACTGCTCAGGATGATTCCCGGGGTGGAGTTCAAGGAGATGCGCGACGCTGCCGTCTGCTGCGGCAGTGCCGGCAGCTACTGCCTGACCCACTACAGCACGGCGATCAAGATCAACAACCATAAGGTGCGCAACATCCAGGAGGCCGAGGTGGACTATGTGGCCACCGCCTGCCCCACCTGCGTGATGCATATCCAGGACAACCTCCTCCAGCACCGCTCGCCGGAAAAGGTCCGTTTTGTCGTCGAAATTCTCGCCGATTCGCTTCGGGCCGGAAAAAAAATCGACTGAACCGCCCCAGAGGTAAGGCCAAGGTGTTGTCGCTGCCGCCGGGGCGTGGTAGATAGTCAGCGCCGGTTGCTGCGACTGACCAGGCGTTGGCCACCCCCCCGGGCGTGGCACATAGCTCTCGTGCCAGCCGTATGGGCTGGTCGAGTCTCCTCTTGTCCCCTCTCTTGAAAGTGGAGCACCCTCCCATGGGCAGCCTTTCGCCAGGTTCAGACGACATATCCGACCATCTCGACCCCGCCTGCCCCCCCGGAAAGGATGCACCCCTGGCCGAAACCATTGCCCGAGGCAGCCGTCTTCTTGAAGAGATGGGGCTGGCAGCCGCCCCGGTCAGCTGGCTCAACCCGGCTCCCGGTGCCTGGTCGGTCCATTTTCGTGCCGAGGAGTGTCCGCTACTGGCCAGTAACGGCAAGGGAAGCAGTCGGGCGGCGGCTCTGGCCGGCGCCATTGGCGAGTTCTTTGAGAGGCTGGCCAACAACTTCTTTTTTGCCGACTACTTCCTTGATGAAGCGGTCGATGCTGGCGGCAAGACTCGGACAACCTTTCTCTTCTCCCCAGACGAGGCCTGGTTCCCCGCTGACCCGGAGGCCCCCCCGCCCAGCCACAACCAGGCCGGCCAGGAACTGCTGAACAAAGGGCTCCACCACTTCTACGACCCGGCCGGCCAACTCACCACCGCCGACCTCCTCGACCACAACGCCGACCCTGGCCGCGGGATCGCCGCCCTCCCCTTCACCGATCTTGACAGCGGCCGGCCGGTGTACTTCCCGGTGGCCATCCTCAACAACCTTTACGTCAGCAATGGTATGGCCGCCGGCAACAGCGCCGACGAGGCCTCGGCCCAGGCCCTGGCCGAGATCATCGAACGGCAGGTGAAGTTTCGGGTGATCCGGGAGGGGATCAGTCTGCCGGAAATCCCCGCCGCCCGGCTGCACCAGCTTCCCGGGGTTGAGGCAATTCTTGGTCGCCTGGCGGAGGAGAACATTTCCGTCCGGCTCCTCGACGCCTCCCTGGGCGGCCGCTACCCGGTGGTCTGCGCCCTGCTCAGCGACTTCAACCGGGGCGGAGTCCATGCCGCCTTCGGGGCCAGTTGCCGCTTTGCGGTTGCTGTCGAACGAACCCTGACCGAGCTCCTCCAGGGTCGCAGCCTGGCCATGCTTGGCGAGTTCCGCCCTCCCACCGCCGAGTTGGAGGAGGTGGCCGACCCCGGCAACCTCGAGAGCCACTTCGTCGATGCCGACGGCCTTCTGGCCTGGCAAATGTTTCGAGACCAGGCCGATTATCGCCCGGTGGCCTGGGATTTCAAAGGCAGCAGTGGCGAGGAGTTCCGCCACCTGCTCCGACTGGTCAGCGATGGCGGCCAGAGAGTGTACCGGGCAGAATACCGCCACTGCGGCATGTATGCCTGCCGGCTGCTGGTCCCGGGGTTCTCGGAGATCTACCCGGTGGACGACCTGCTCTACAACAACCGGGGCGCTGCTGCCGTACTCCGTCCCCATCTCCTTTGCCTGCAGCAGCTCGACTCGATACAGCGGCACCATTTTTCCGAAATTCTTGAAGGCCTGGCGGTCAACGATCGACAGCTGGTGGCCGATGCCATCGGTATCCACTTCCCCGCCGGCTCGGTCTGGGCGACGATGACCTTCGGTGAACTCAAGGCCCTCGCTGCCCTGGCCATCGGCGACCGGCAGAAGGCCCTCAACTGGTTCGACTGGTGTCTTGGCCAACAGATTCTGACCGCGCCAAGAGAACGGCTCTTCCGTCTGCTCCAGACCCTTCTTCAGTTCAGCGTGCAGGGTGACGAGGTGGCGAACTACCGCAATAACCTGGCGGCCTTCTACCATCATCAGGAGGTCGCCGAGGGCGAGGCGCTGCTTGCCGGTCGACTTGTTTTCCCCGGCCTGTCGGGAGCACCGTCATGGAGCGCGCTCTCTGCAGAGCACCGCATGCTGCTGGAGATTTACCAGCGCATCAACCGGCGAAAGAGCCGTTAGTCAGGTTAACCGTTAGTCAGGCAAACCGCTCATCAGGCCAACCACATAGACGGAACAGACGCCACGGCTGGTATCGTCCGACCGGGCCATGCCGGGCCAGGGGGGGCGGGGATGGAATGGAAGTGGAGGGGCATCTCTCTCAGGCGGGAGTAAGCAGCGCCCGCACCTCCCGGGCAATGGCCAGTTCCTCGTTGGTGGGAACCACCCACACCGCCACCCGGCTGTCGTCGCTGCTGATCCGGCGGGGGCCGGCAGAACGGCAGTGGTTCCGCTCCGTATCAATTGCAATCCCCAGCGGCTCGAGGCCGGCGAGGGTGCGGGCCCGCACCACCGGGTCGTTTTCGCCAATCCCGGCGGTAAAGACCACGGCATCAACCCTGCCGAGAACGGCGAGATAGGCCCCGATATACTTGCGATTGCGATACGTCTGCACGGCCAGGGCCAGTTCCGCCCAGGTGTCGCCGGCGGCGATGGCGGCATGGATATCCCGCATGTCGTTCATCCCGCACAAGCCTTTCAATCCCGACTCGTTGTTGAGCAAATGGTCGATGGACTCGATATCCATACCGCAGTTTCTGGCCAGAAAAGCGTGCATCGCCGGATCGACATCACCGCTGCGGCTCCCCATCACCAGCCCCTCGAGAGGGGTCAGACCAAGGCTGGTATCAACGCTCCGTCCCTTTTCAATGGCGGTCATTGAGCAGCCGTTGCCAAGGTGGAGAGTAATGAGATTGAGCTCTTCCAAGGGGCGCTGCATCGCCCGGGCGCACTCGCCGGCGACAAATTTGTGGGAGGTGCCGTGAAAGCCATAGCGGCGAACCCGCCACTGCCGGTAGAGGTGGGCAGGGAGGGCGTAATGGTAGGCTTCGGGGGGGATGGTCTGGTGGAAGGCGGTGTCGAAGACCGCCACCTGAGGAACTTCGGCAAAGAGTTCCCGGGCAATCCGCACCCCGTCGAGATTGGCCGGATTGTGCAGTGGCGCGAGGGGAATATTCTTTTCGATTGCCGCGAGCACCTCGTCACTGATCAGGGTCGGCTGATGAAACTCCTCCCCCCCGTGGACTATCCGATGGCCGACAGCGGCAATCGCCCCGGGGTCCGCCACCGGCCTTCCCGGGCCGACAAGCAACTGGACGGCCAGACGCATGCCGTGACGGTGGTCCGGGCAGTTGATACTCTGTATATGCTTCTCCTCCGTCTGTTCCCCCGGACGGTACGTGCAACGAACCTGCGCCTCACTGGAACCGATCCGCTCCACCAGGCCGGTGGCCAAAACCTCCTCCTTATCCATCTCCAGCAGTTGAAATTTAATTGAGGAACTGCCGGAGTTGATCACTACTACTTTCATCGCCTGTGTCCTTGTCGATACCCGCCATCACCAGAGTGGCACAGCAAGGTGGTTGCCCGGCCCTGCAGAGCAGTCCGGAGAATCAGCCAGTCTCCTTACCTCGTTCGCAGAAAAACAGCAACAGCCTTTGCCTTGCCGGTGCTGAGGAAGCATCAACACACCCGGTTTCGTCCACTCTGCTTGGCGGCATACAACGCCTTGTCGGCCATACCGACAAGGGTTTCACGGCTGAGCTGATTCTCCGGTTTCATCGCACCAATCCCGAAACTGACAGTGACCACCCCGCTGACCTGAGAACCGCTGTGGGCAATGGCCAGAGACTCCACCCGTTGGCGCATTCTCTCGGCAATCTGGCGACAACCGACCAGATCGGTATCAGGAACAAGAATGACAAACTCCTCACCGCCGTAGCGGGCGACCAGATCTGCCGGCCGTTGTACCAGGGAGGCCAGGGTGGCGGCAATTTTCTTCAAACAGTCATCACCTGCCTGGTGCCCGTATATGTCGTTGTATTGTTTGAAGTAGTCGATATCACCGAGAAGCAGACCGATCATCTTGCCCTCCCGGGCCATCCGCTGCCACTCCACCTCAAGTCTGCGATCAAAACTGCGCCGATTGGCCACCCCGGTAAGACCATCAATGTGGGCCAGACGTTCCAAGGCTGCGTTGGCCTCCTCCATGGCTACCTCCACCTCTTTTCTGGCACTGATGTCACGGTAGAGCAGGATTATCAGTGAACTGCTGATCCGATTGCCGCTCAGTTCGCAGTGCAGGTAGGAGCCTGAAGCGGTTCGCAGTCGCCGCTCAAGAACAACCGTTTCCCCCCGGCGCAGGCGATCGATCTGCGGAGGTATCTGACGGAGGTCATCGGGATGGATAAGCGCAAAGAGATTGCGGCCAAGCAGTTCCTCCTCGGGATACGCCAGCATGCGCAGCATCTGGGGATTGCATTCAACGATACCGCCATGGAAATCAATGAGCATGATTCCCTCCGTCGCCTGCAGGTAAATGGCCCGGTACCGTTCTTCACTTTCCCGGAGCGACCCCTCAATTCTCTCACGCTCGGCAATTTCGACCAGAAGTTTCCCGTTTTTCTCGACAAGTTGATGTTGCGAACGGCTGCGGCTCTTTTCATAGGAGTAGGCGACGATGGCGACAAAGCTGAAGGTGACCAGAAGACGGACAGCAAAAATCAGACTGTAGCCTCTCCACTGGGTAGTCCATGGCTGGCTGACTACGATCGGGACAAACAGGAAGAGCAGGAGCATCACCACCAGCAAACCGGTCCAGGCCAGCCCCTCTCGGGGGCCAAACATGTAAAAGGTCACCAGGGGAAAAAGGTAGAGCCAGAGAATGAGCGAGTTGTCGCTACCGCCGATGGAGACCAGGTAGAGGAGCAGGGAAGAAAAGAGGGTGACTGTAAGTCGATAGACCAGCTTTTGAGAAAAATAGCCGGAGACCATTGCCCACCAGCCGGAGAGCAAGGCAAAACCTGTCGCTATCACAGCCAGGGCCAGCATTGGGCGGTCGACTGACCAGTTGTACCCACCAAAAAGGAGACAGACCGGAAAACCGATGCAGACAATCAGCCTGAACTGACGAAAACGGGACTCCTCGTCGACGGCCAGCGGCTGGCTGTTCCTGGTGAAAAAAAACCTTCTGCGTTTCTCAACTGGCCTCTGGCGCATGGTATCGTCAGTCGGGTGCAGGTACCGCCAGGAAAAATACTGCTTCCCGTGGAGGCACTAAGGTGGCAGGCAGACGATACCGCTGAAGGGCGGCAAGCGTGGCTGCCTGGCAGGTGAAACCGCATAATGGTGGCAGACTAAGACTGCAAGGGTCTCATTCCGACCACCATCTGAGCGTATAGTACACAAAAACCTGTCAGGAAAACAGCATTTTCCGAAAACTCCCGGGAGAATATCCGTCTCTGCCAGCACCGACATCGCCATAAGGAAAAAGAGTCGATCGGCTTTCCAGACCATAGCACCCCGCCACTTCCGCAAAAGAGAGGGAAGAGTCTGACATACAAGCGGGAAAAGGCCTTTCCATCAAGCAGATCTTGACGTATTGTTCACTGGTCCCGGTTGTCTTTTCGTGCTATCCTCTTTATCGTTCTGTGGAATCGGCACGACCGGTTCTCCAGCCAGCAAGAAAAGTATGCAAAGACAACTTTTGCAGAGGACGGAAACTCTTTTCTTTTAACTTCTTACCCCTCACCGTGCGGAGCACCACCATGCGCAGTCGCCCCCTCCTTCTGCTTGTGATCCTGTTGACCTGCTTTGCGGCAGCCACTGCCCTTATCTTCGATTCACCGTCAGTGATGGCAGCCACGCCAACCGGTGACAAAACCGTAGAGGTGGAAGGTATCGGTTCCTCCAGGGCCGACGCCCTCCTCCAGGCCAAACGGAGCGCGGTGGAAGAGGGTATCGGGGTGGTCCTGACCTCCCAGACCGAGGTGACCAACTTCGCCCTGGTCAAGGATCGGGTACTCACCCAGAGTGTCGGTTCGGTCCGCAGCCTGCAGGTGCTGAAAGAGGAAGACCAGGGGGGAAGCTGGCTGGTACGGATTCGGGCGGTGGTCTCCCTCGACTCCATTACCGCCGACCTGATGGCCTTGAAACTTCTTCTGATTTCCATGGACAAGCCACGGACGATGGTACTGATTGAGGAGGAGGATGGGCAGAATGCGGAAAGCAGCATCGTCGATTACCTCCAGGGCAAGGGCTTTGAACTCATTGATCCGGCCCAGGCGGCAACCCTGATGGCCAAGGATGACCCCTTCATCCGCCAGGCAATTGCCGGCGACCCGGTTGCCGCCGCCAGGCTGGGAGCAGAAAACGGGGCCGAATACATCATAGTGGGTACCCTCCGGAAAAGCCTGCTGGACGGTAACCAGATGCTTCGCGAGGCGGGAATGCATTCCGGACAGGCCAGCCTCACCGTCAAGGTGGTCAACTGTTCCAACGGCCGGATCGTTGCCACCAAGTCGGCCACCGGTGCAGCGGTCCATACTGCGCCAGCCATTGCCACCTCCCTGGCTGCGGCCAAAGCGGCCACTACCCTGATGGATCAGCAGCTTTTCGAGGCCATTGTCGGTTCCTTCCAGGATACCATCAACAATGGCGCCAACTATGAGGTGGTGCTGACCGGAGTGAAAAGTTTCTCGGCTCAGAAACAGGCCACCCAGCTTATCGAGCAAACGGAAGGGATTGTTTCGGTGACCAAGCGCGCCTTTGCTGGCGGTAAACTGGAACTCTCCATTCTCTTCAAGGGGAGCGTCGACACCTTTTGCGAACGGATCGACAGCCGTCCCCTCGGGCAGGCCACCCTGCTGGTCAGCGAAGTGGTGGGAAGCCGGGTGGTCATCAATCTGCAGGAATAGAGAGGCGCTCGGGTGGGGTACGCTGCCACCTGACTCTCGGAATGGGCCAGAGGCAACTGGCCAATCGTTTACAGGAGTGGAAAATGAAAACCATAATGGCCCTGCTCTTCAGCCTGTCGATACTGCTGCCGGCCGGTGAGGCGGCAGCCGATTTCAACAAAACGAAGATAGCCGTCCTCGACTTCCAGATGCAGGGAGAACCGTTCGACAACGAGGATATGGGGATAATCGTCGCCGAATGGTTCATCACCGCCATGGTCCGCGAGGGCCGCTTCGATGTGGTGGAACGGCGGCTGCTGCAGAAGATCCTCGGCGAACAGCAGTTGGCCATGACCGGAGTGGTGGACGCCGGCAGCGCCACCCAGATCGGCAAGCTGCTTGGGGTGAAGGTCATTATCACCGGCTCGGTCATGCGTCTGGGTGAAGTCACCGAGATCAACGCCCGCATCATCGACGTGGAAAGTGCCTCAATCATCACTGCCGAAAACGTGAAAAGCGCCAGCACTGGCCGACTGCAGGATCTGGTAGTGGAGATGTCAAAGAAAATCATCAGAAACTTCCCCCTGGAGGGGTATGTGGTGAACAGGACCGGCGAGGAGGTGACCATCGATTTGGGCATCCGGACCGGGGTGCAGAAGGGGATGCGCTTTATCGTCTTCAAGGAAGGACAGGTGATCAAACACCCGAAAACCGGCGAGGTCCTCGACGTCGAACGAATTGAAACCGGCAAAATCACCGTCATCGACTTGATGCAAAAGATCTGCACGGCAAAAATCGACGAAGAGAGCAGCCCGGGGGCTGTCGACTACGGCCAGCTGGTGAAAAGCTTGATAGAGACCCGAAGCAGAGATTCCCGTCTCGTCGTCGACACCACCCCGGCCAATGCCAGGGTGCGAATATTGAACATCTCCCCCCCCTATGTCCGCGGTATGGTGCTCGCTCCGGGTGCCTACGAAATCGAAGTCTCCGCCCCCGGCTATGCGGCTCGGCGGGAATGGTACAACCTTGCTACCAATGAGGAAAAAATTGTCGCGATAAGCCTTCGCCTCGAAGATGCCCCGACGACGAGGGTTGAGGCCCCGTCCACACCGCAGCCACCGGCCCAGGCAGCAACTGCCGGTCTGAACCGTGAACAACAGAAGTATATCCGGATGCTCCAGTCGGCCTCTGACCGGGAGAGAAAGGATGCGGCAAAACTCATCACCCGAGCCGCCCTGAGCGACACCGTGGTCCTCGATGTGGTTGAACAGAAACTGCTGCAGGACTACAACACCAACGCCCGGGACAGCAACCATGTGGACACCATGGCCTGGTTCTGCAAGGCCCTTGGCGCCTCCGGTCAGAGCAAGTACCGTGGAACCCTGAGCACCATAGTCAACAACAGCTCCAACAGGAAGTTGCGCGGCCACTGCCAGAAAAGCCTCGACCAACTGTGATGGCACAAAGAGCCGCATTCACCGGGAGCGGCCACTGGCGACAGCTCCGGAGCCGCCTCGCATACCGATCATTACTGGCCGTTTTATCGACAACCAGGGAGATAATCACATGAAGAGGGTTTTGATCTGCTGTCTGGCCCTGCTGTTTACCCTTCCCGCAGCGGCAGGTGCCGACGCAAACGTGATCGGCAAGGTAAAGGGGATCAACGGTATGGTATCGATTATCCGCGACGGGAAAACCAAACCGGCCTTCCCCAATGACAAAATTTACCTCAAGGATACCATTATAACCGGCTCAGATGGCGCCATAGGTATTCTTCTCGAGGACAACACCCTGCTCTCCATGGGACCCATCAGCCGGGTAGCCATGGAAAATTTCCGCTTTGCCCCGGCAAGCAACGAGTATGCGATGCGTCTGCACATGGGCCATGGGACCTTTGTCTACCAGTCCGGCCTGCTCGGCAAACTCGCTCCCCACGCAGTGCAGCTGAACACCCCGTCCGGGCGTATCAGCATGTTGAAGGGAACAGATTTCAAGGCCAAATTTTCACAATGAGCAGCTTCCTGGCGGCCACCGCCATCTCCACGGCAGCGGTGGCAAACGTCCGGAGCAGACGACGATGGTCGATGAGGAGAGTCCGATGAACTGGCAGAAAGTGGTAATCCTGGTACTGTTTCCTCTGCTTGCCGCCTGCAGCGCAAGAGAGGATTTTATCGTCCTCAGCCCGGCCGCCGATGGCTCGGTGGGGGCGTTGGCGTTCAGCAACGATGCCGGATCGACGGTACTTGCCGAACCGGGCATGGCCCTTTACCCCCCTTCCCTCGACACCCAACCCACCGCGCCGAGCCCTATTGACGCGATCCAGAGCGAGGCGGTATTTGCCGAGGCTCTCCGGGTCCATCCCCTGATGCCGGAAAGCTTTCTCCTCTATTTTCAGCACAACTCCGACCAGCTCACCGAAGAATCGGCGGCCAGGATTACCGATGTAAAAAATGCCATCAAGATCCGCAACTCAGTGGATGTCCTGGTCATCGGCCATACCGACCGTACCGGCGAAGAGGAGTACAATCGGCGACTTTCCCTGGAACGGGCCAGACGGGTGGCCGATATCCTGGCCAGCGCCGGAGTCAATGCAGCTGACATCGTCCTTGACTACCATGGTGAGGGCAACCCGCTGGTGGCCACCGCCGACAACATTGCCGAACCGCGAAACCGCCGGGTTGAGGTACAGGTCCGTTGAGCAACCACCAACAGGGGCAACCCGGCCGACTGGGCAGAATTCTCCACATCCTCCTGCTCGTCCTGACGCCCCTTGCTGCCGGGGCTGTCGGCCAGGACCCTTATCAGATCCTCCACAAGCACTACCAGGCAATTGGCGGCTTGGAGCGGCTCCAGGCGGTGGAGGGGAGTTACAGTGAGGGGCGGGTTCGCTACGACGGCCTGAACGGCACTTTCCGGCAATGGGAACGACCTCCCCTGCAGTACCGCAATGAAGAGGATTTTTCGATCATTTCCCAGGTTGAAGGAGACAGTGGCGAGGAGGCCTGGCTCCTCGACACCAATGGTCAGCTGCTCATCCATCGCCATCCGGACACCCAGAAACGGCGGCAGATCAGGCTCCTTCTCGACCGATACGAACACCTCAATCCGGACTCGAGTTTCTTTTCCCTTAACTTTGCCGGGATAACCGATCTTGACGGACAGGAATGCTACGAGCTGATCCTCGACAACAGGATCAATACGGACCGGATCCACTTCTATTTTGACCGACAGAGCTATCTGCTACTTGGCTCCCTCTATCGCCAACCGGACGTGGAGATACACGGCCGCTATGGTGATTTTCGCTGGGTGGATGGAATCCTGGTGGCCTTCTACAGCCACACCCTGTTCCTCCCCTGGGAAAAGGAGGTGGAAAACTGGACCACCACCCACCTCATTGATCCAGTCATAGACCCCAAGCTCTTCGCCCTGCCGGAAAAGTCCGGCGACTATAGGATCAGCTCGGGCAAAGAATCAGCCACCGTTCCCTTCCGCCTCGTGGAAAATCTCATCTACCTGCCGGTATCCCTGGCCGGCGATACCCGGGAATGGGTGCTCGACAGTGGCGCCACCATGTCGGTCATCGATGCCGACTATGCCCGTGCCATGGGCATAGAAATTGAGGGGACCATCCGCGGTTACGGTTTCGGGGAACTCTTTGACCTCGGTTTCGCCGCCCTTCCCCCCTACCGGGTAGGGGATATCGACTTTGCCAGCCAGAAGGTATACGTTTCCGACGGTCTCACCTCCCGCAGTTACGAGCCGGAGATCTTCGGTATCCTCGGCTATGATTTTCTCTCCCGCTTTGTGGTCGAGATCGACTACGACCGAGCGGAGGTCACCCTGCACGAACCGGAATCCTTCTCCTACCAGGGGAGCGGCCGCTCCATTGCCGCACCGCTAAAATACCGGACCTTCACCCTGCCGGTGAATCTGGAGGGCCTGCCCAGTCAGTGGAGCCTTGACCTCGGCGCCCACCACAGCTCCATCCATTACCCCTTCGCGGAACGGCACGGCCTCCTCAACCGGGACGGCGTAGATACGGTCAGCCAGGGGATGTCCGGGATATCACGGGAAACCACCGCCCAGTTCAGCTGTCTGGAGATCGACGGCTTCCGCCTCCCTGGACATCTGGTGAGCATCCCGAGGGAACGGGGTCAGGGGGCCACCGCTCTCGGTGAGGTTGGCGGCAATCTGGGCAACTCCACCCTGCGACACTTTCATCTCATCCTTGACTACCCGGGACAGCGGATCATCCTGGAGAGAGGAAAGCACTTCGACAAGAGCGGCGAACGGGATAAATCGGGCCTGCTGATCGGGCGATCCGAGGAGGGGCAGGCGATGGTTTCCTTCCTGGCCAGCGACAGCCCGGCCAGCCGGGCCGGACTGGAAGCGGGCGACCTGATTGTGGCCATGAATGGGGAAGAGGTGACCGACGGTCAGCCGATCCTCCCCCTCCGGGAGCGGCTCCGTGGCCCGGTTGGAACGCCAATTACTCTGCGGCTCCTCCGCCAGGGTGAAACCCTGGAGAGCAGCTTCACCTTGGCGGATCTTTTCGCTGATGCTCCGGTCGGTTGCCCGGATTACCTGTCCGAATAGTCTATGGTTGGCGCAACGGCTGCAGGGCTCTGGTCTCGTTCCAGAAGACCAGGGCATCATAGCGTTCTCCAATTCGACTGATCAGATAGTTGTCCCCCCCCTCACTCTCCGGCTGGTACACCACCCCGATCCCCCGATGAAGCATGGGCAGGGTTGACCATCTCGCCGCCTGTTCCGGAGTCTCCCAGAGCAAGAGTGGGTTTTGCCAGCCGCTGTTGGCCAGCAGAGACTCGAAGGAGTCGGGCCAGGCAGGGGGAACCGCGACCTCCCGAACCTCTTCGCCCCACTCCGGCGCAGCCAGCACCGTCCCGGCATAGCCGGCAGTGCCGAGAATGAAGATCTGCTCGGCGCCAAAAGCCTGACGAAGCAGGTGGCCGACATTGATCAAGCCGCTCTCGCCGACCTCACCGCCGGCCATATCACCGACATGGCTGTTGTGGGCCCAGACCGCCACCCCGTTCCGCCCTTCTGGGCGGGTTAGAATCTGCTGAACAAACCAGCTGAAATAGCGGGAACGAATGTTCCAGGCCCCGTAGTAGTCATAGGACATCGTCCGGTAATACTGCTCGGCCGCAACCAGCATGGCCAGCAGCGCCTGCACCTCCGGTTCCGGGCTGGGGAGGGCGAGAAGCAGTTCGCTGGCCAGCAGACTGCCGGTCTCCCGGCCGGCGGCATAGGCGGTATTCAAGTCGATCGGCCTCTCCCGGTAGGGTTGCCACCAGGCGTCCAACTTCTTGAGGATAGCACCAGGAGACGAATCTGCCGGCCAGAGCGGCGCCAGGGCATCAAGAGCGGCTGCCACCGCCTGCTGCATATCCATGCCGTGACAGCGGACCATCTCCGCCGGTGGCAGTCGACTGTTGAAATCCTTCAGCCAGAGGGCAAACTCCACCATCTCTTCGTTGGCCCAGACCCACTCCGGCCAGCGGAAAAAGGCGGCGGCAAGCATCTCCCGGGGATCGGTCTCTGCCGGCAGCAGTCCACGAATATAGGCATCAAACAGCCGGGCGCTGTCCCACTCCGCTTCGAGAACCACCGCCCGCAAACCGGCACGGATCAATTGCCGGGTCACCTGTTTGCGAAAGGCATAAAACTCTTCCGTGCCGTGGCTGGCATCGCCGAGCAGAATCGCTTTTTTGCCGGCCATTCTCGCCACCAGTTCAGGGAAGGCATCCTCTGCCGACTCGGCAAAGACCGGCAACAAGAGCCCATCGCTGGCAAGGGGGGACAATTGACTGTCGGCTGCTGCGGCGGCGGCAGGAACGTGCAGCAGGTTTGCCATCGCCAGTGCTGACAGAAGAAGTAAGAAGGGTAATGAGGCGGCACCGCCAAGCCTCTTTTCTGCATGCATTCCGTACCTCCTCGCCTCACTCCGCAGAATCGGCCGCTCAAGGAAAAAACTGAGCCTTAGTTGACCACTCGTTCGTAGTATTTTTTCAGGTCCTGGGTGAGAAAATTCTGGATCCTAGCCAGGCTTCGGCTATAGCCTCGCCAGAGGTCGGCAACGGTCAGGGCGGCCAGATTCTCCCTCGCCTTATCCCCCATCTTCCGCCAGAGATTGCGGCGGTAGTCGCTTTCCAGTTGGACGAGATCACTACCGTTAGCTGCGGCCTTTTTCTGCATCTGACGAAAGGCTATCCGACGGAAGCTGAGCGAACCGATGAGAATGGTGGCCGAGGCGAGGAGCAGGGGGACCACCAGTTGGAGGAGGGAAAACTGGCCGTTGCGAATGGAATTGATCAGGGTGTTTTCCGGAACGGAGAGGAGCTGATTGAGCAGGACATCACCGAAGAGAAAAAGCAGCACGCTGACCAGCAGGGTGATGTTGGCGTATTTCCAGTATACCCTCCCGGCCCGGCGGAGAAACTCGGCAACCGCTTCGGCTACAATCTGTAACTCGTTGACCTGACGATCAATATCTTCAAGAATATGGTTGATCCGAAAACTTGGCGCCCGCTTGATCTTCTCGATCAGTTCCTCGCGTTCCTGAGGCCAGCCATCGAGTAAGCGGCCGGTGTTGACCAGCGACGGGGCATAGGTGAGGAAGATATGGGGAATGTCCTTGCGACCGGTCATTTGGGACATATTCCAGCAGAGTGTACCGTAGGAACGGGTAAAATCGCTCAAACTGTCGCACTCGTCAATCCGGCTCATGACAAAAACAAGACGATGCTCACCCGATTTCTCCGGCAGGGTGTTGCGGATCACCTCATAGGACTCTTTAATCGTCCCCGCCTTGTGGGGGTCAAACATGAGCACGATCAGGTCGGCCATTTTGGCAAATTCCCCAAGGACCTGACGATAATCGTAGCCACGATCGTTTTCGCTGGTGGCGTCAAGCATCCCGGGACTGTCGATGATTGCCATGTTTTCGAGGATGGGACTGGCCACCTGCTTCATGCAGATGTGGGAGATCAACTTTTCACCGTACCCCTTGAAATGGGCAAAGGGGAGTCGATCATCGTTCACCAGAGTAGAACCGGGAATCTCTGACTGACCGCCGACCACCTCGGTCGTGATGATGGTAAACGAATCATCGGTGGGTGCCTGGCCGGTTCGCTGGATATTCTGGCCAAGCAGTTCATTGATCAGAGTCGATTTACCGGAAGAGTAGTTGCCGATGATCAACACGATCGGTTTCCACTTCAGCGATGCGTCAATCCCACCGAAATCCATTCGGAAACGGGCAAAGAGCGGTTCCAGTTTTTTCTTCACCTTGGTCTGTAATTGTTTTTGCAACTCATTTTCGTTCATCACACCATCCACATGAGGGGTTAATTTGATAGAACAAAGCCTGGAGAAACTACTATATAGTACCCGAACTGAAAAAAACTCTCGACCATTTATTGCCCTTTTTCTTCGCTGCGCATCCTTGCCGGGGAGTCGTCGGCATCGACACTTGTTGCCGCAGCCGGTCTGCCAGCCAAGAGCAGGCCGGCCAAGCCACTGCAGCGCCTGGTGCTGCGGGAGAGCGCCAGACAGAGAAGCGGCTTCTCTGCCACCAGCTGCACTGCCACCCTGGCCCTGGTCACGGCAGTGTAGAGCAGCTCCCGGCTAAGCAGAGGAGAATCTTCGCCCGGCAGAACCACCACCACCTTATCCCACTCAGAACCCTGGCTCTTGTGGATAGTTATCGCGTAGGCGGTGGTGCAGGGAGGGAGAAGAGCAGGAAAAAACCCCCGAAAACCGCCATCAGCAGCAGCAAACCACACCTTTCCAGACTCCACTCCCGCCTCGGGCAGGAAGATGCCGATATCACCGTTGTATAACTCAAGGTGGTAGGCATTGCGGGTAACCAGTACCGGTCGTCCAGGATACCACCCCTCCTGACGGCAGGACAAACCCAGGCCGGCCAGAAAGCGGACTATCTCCCGGTTGACTGTCTCCACCCCGCGCCGACCGTGATGGCTTGCACAGAGAATCTGGTACCGGGCGAAGATCGTAAAGAGCCTGCCCAGGTCGGCGGCTGAGGCCGTCGCTGCCAGTCGAAGAAACTCTTCATAGCCCTGCAAAATGGTTGCCATGCTGCCGGCCAGGCACACATTGACACGCCGTGGATCCTGCAACTGTCGCCACACTTCCTCGCCATCTGCCCGGTTGATAGCCTCGGCAAGTTGCCGGATCGTGGTATCAAAACGGTAGGCCGTTGCCAGTTCCACCCGATTTTCCGGCAGGGCGGTGAGAAGATCGGCCAGCACCGCCCCCGATTCCACCGAAGCAAGTTGATCCTTGTCACCCAAGAGAATCAGCCTGGCCCCGGGTTTCAGGGCATCCACCAGCTTGCTCATCATGGCCAGATCGACCATTGATGCCTCATCCACCACAACCACATCCCAGGGCATCGGGTTCTGCCGGTGGTGGCGGAAATATGGGGATGAGGGCCGGACCCCCAGCAGCCGGTGCAGGGTCTGGGCCGACTGCGGCAAAAGGGCGTGCAGGTTTGGCGGCAGGCTGAGGGCGGCAAGACCTCCGGCGATCGCCTCACCAAGACGCCCGGCCGCCTTGCCGGTGGGAGCGGCAAGGGCAATTCTGGCCCCGGCGGCAAGGCTGAAGGCAAAAAAGGCCAGAATCCTGGCGACGGTGGTGGTTTTGCCGGTACCTGGGCCACCGCAAATGAGGCAGAGGCAGCGGGCAAGAGCGAGCTCCACTGCCTCCTGCTGTCGTTGGTCGACAAGCGGGGGGATCATGCCGACTGCCTCCACCGGCGGGTCGAGAGGTGCCCGGTGGGCGGCAAGGTCGAGGATCTGTTCAGCCAGTCGGCTCTCGTAGGCGGCATAGCGCTGCAGGTAGAGCCTGCCCCCGCGAAGGACCAGGGGCGTTCCCGCCTCTTCTGCGACCAACCGGCAGGAACGGAGGAGCGCCTCCTCGGCCGCTGTCACCGGCAGGCAGCTGTGTCCCCCATCCATCGCTATGCCGAGTTGCAGCACCAGATCACAGAAGCGCCGGGCGGCAGCTGCCGGCAGCTGGCTGCGGGCAGTAAGAAAGGTGGCGAACTGGCGGCTGAGCAAACTGCCCTTTTCCTCTTTCATCGCCCCTCCCCCGCCAACAGCCGGCCCAGCCTGGCGAGTGTATCCGGATCGGGCCACGTCGCATACACCCCCTGCCCCGGCTGCCCCATGCCGCGGACAAAGAGATAGTATACGCCGCCAAAATCGCGGCTGTACTGATAGTCTGGCAACAGGTTGCGAAGGTACCGGTCAGCAACCAGGGTGTAGAGCCAGTACTGCAGGCCGTAGTTGTGTTCCCGCATAACCCCGGCGAGACGTTCCGGCGCGTAGGCTGTGGCGGCCGTGTCGAGATAGTTGCTCTTGTAGTCGAGGATGTAGTACTTTCCATCATGAAGGCAGAGCAGATCGACCACCCCGGTGAGAAACCCGCGCAGACTCCGGAAGGCAAGCGGCGCGACGGTTTGTTCACCAGCGAGGATGGCACTGATCTGCCGGGTATCGAGGGAGGCAAGACGAAAGGTATAGACCATCTCCCTGATACACTGGTCCGGCGACAGCTGGGCAAGTTGAAAAGGTGCACCACTCCCCGGGCAGGGGGGGGGCGGGAGAGGGGTCCGAACGACCCGCTGGAGCAGTTGCATGACCGCCGAATGATCGGCGGCAACAGCATAGCGTCTGGACAACTGGAAAAACTCGGCTGTACACCCCTCCCCGGCGGCCAGCCCGGCAAAGGGGCACTCCTCCAGCATACCATGGATCAGATTGCCGAAATGTGCTCCGGCCGGCAAGCCGCTTTCGGGGATATCCGGGACAATTTCCCCTTCTTCCAACCCAGCCATTTCCTCCCCATCCTCGGCCTCCCCCATCCCGGTCCCATCTGCAGTCAAATGTGCCAGGGCGGTATAACTGGTGACCTGCCAGTCACTCTGCAACGATCGGGTGGGATAGGGCCGGGATGAGAGCTCCTCTTCTCCGGCAAGTGGCACAAAACGGCCAACCACCTCGACGGGCGTGGCCACCAGGCGGTATCTCTGTTCGCCGGCCATCTCCGCCAGCACGTCCCGCTGTTCATCGGCGGCGACCGACCCGTTGGCAAAAAGCAGATAGCCGAGGGCCGAGGAAAAGGAGTCCACCACCTTTCCCCAGGCCTTCACATCGGCCCACATCAGATAGCAGCGAATTTTCGCCCGGGTCACGGCGACGTAGAGAAGCCGCTGCTCCTCGGCTTTCTCCTCCATCGCCAATTGCCCAAGACGGAGGGTAAAATGGGGGGAGCCGAGATCGACCAGCGATCGACCATTTTCCCGGCACCGTAGCTGCTGAGCAGCGCCACTGTGGTCACTGCGGTACCAGAGAAGTGGGCAGAAAACCACATGGTATTCAAGACCCTTGGCGGCATGCATGGTGACTATCCGCACCGCCTCGGCATCGCTTTCCAACTGCAGTTCTGCCTCCTCTCCGGCACCTCCATTCTGCCGTGTCTGCTGCAGCCAGTGAAGGGTGGCAGCCCCACCAAGGCTGCTCTCCTGTTCCTGAACCAGTTCCAGCAATTGGTGGATATTGGTGATCCGTCGCTCAGCAAAGCGCCTGGCCGCCAGATTTTCCAGCACCTGCTCTTGTTCCAGCAGCTGTACCATCATGGTCAGGAAGCCCTGCTCCTGCCAGATCCGGGCATAGTTGGAGAACCGCTCCTGATAGTGGCCAAAGGCCGCATCGTCGACAGACAGACGGTGGAGGGCAGGACCATCCAGAGCAAACCAGGAGACGGTCAGGGCAGAGCGCAACCGCCGACCATCACCGGGATTGAGGACCGCCGTCAGGAGGATGAGGAGTTCGCGACACTCCTCGCTCCGATAGACCGAGTGGCGGCTGGCCACCACACTCGGTATCCCGACTTCGGCCAGGGCCTGTCTATATGAATCGGCCTGGGCATGGCTTCGCACCAGGATGGCGATATCGTGCGGTGCCAGCTGACGAGTGGCAATCCCCTGGTGCAGACGTACCGGGTTTTCCCGATCGAGCAGACGTAGAATTTCCACCACCGTGAAGCGGCAGAGATGTTCGGCCGCCCGTCCAGACGACCAACGGCCGTTACTATCCTCTAAACAGGGGGCAAGCTGACAGCAGACCAGCCCGGCCAGGGACTGCCCGGCACTCTGCAGGTCGCATTCCGCCGCCGCTTTGGCCGCCACCACCGGCTGGTAGGGAAGGATCTCTTCGCTCAGCAGAAAGGGACGTTCTCTTTGGCTAAACAACTGGTTGACCGCTTCAACCAGGGCCGGGTGAGAGCGGTAATTGCGGTTGAGGGCCAACCGCCTCGCGGCGGCCTGGCGGGCGGTGAAATAGGAGGAGATATCGGCACCACGGAAACGATAGATCGCCTGTTTCGGATCACCAATGAGGTAGAGCTGGTGGTGGCTGGCAGAGAACAGGGTGGAGAAGATCTGCCACTGGGCGCTGTCGGTGTCCTGAAACTCGTCAACCAGGGCGAGGCGGTAGCGGCCGGCAACCGACTGCCGCAAGGAGTTTCGGCCCGCGCCCTGGAGTACTGCCGCCAGTTGGAGAACCAGTTCGTCAAAACCAAAGCGTCCCTGGGCTTCCAGACGCTTGCTCACAGCGAGGCGAAGCTGTCGGGCCAGTTCGACACGCAAGGCAAGGGTAAGGGTGGCGGCGGCACTCTTAACGGCCGGCATCTCCTGGTCGGCCAGCGGCCAACCATGTAGATAAGCCTCCTTTGCCGCCTGACCACGAAAGGTTCGGCCGTTCAGTTCGGCAATCAGCCCTTCCCGAGTGAGCCAGTCAAGACCGGCCGGTACGACGGCCATCTCTTCACTGAGCAGGTCGGCCAGGTCGGTCAACCAGCCCTCACCGGCCTCGTGCAGATTTTTCTTGAAGGCGTGGTCGGCAAAACCCCGGCGAAAGAGTTCAGCCACTGCCGCCCCATCTGCCGACCACCAGCGACGCAATGTGGCCATGGTGGCCTCGAGAGCATCAGCAGCTGCCGCCACTGTCGGAACTTCCGGCACGATCTCGGCGTCTTCACCAAACACGGCATTGACACTGGCCAGCAGTTTTTCAGGGGTGGCGAAATCGGTGGTGAAGAATGCTGCCGGCAGAGGGGCGAGTGGATAGACCCGTTGCCGCCAGAAATCCTCGACAACCTGCAGGCGGATGGCGGCGACATCGGCCTGCAAATCGCAGTCGAAAAGCTGACCGGTCTCCAGAGCCTGATCAACGAGAACCCGTTGACAAAAACCGTGGATGGTATGGATCGGGGCCCGGTCGATATCGGCCAGGGCCTGCCGAAGACGATGGCGGGCTGCAGCCGGCTCTTCGAGCCTCTCCAACCAATTCTGCAGAGTGCTGTCAACGCTGCCGGCTTCAACAGGCAAGCCTTCCAACAGGGCACGGGCGGCAAGCAGCCTGGCCCGAACTCGCCCCTGCAACTCTTCGGTTGCCGCCCGGGTATAGGTGACAATAAGGATCTGCTCAATGGGCACCGCCAGTTCCACCACTGCCCGGAGAACGAGCATGGCGATGGCATAGGTCTTGCCGGTGCCGGCACTGGCCTCGATCAGGGTGATTCCCGGCACTAGCGGCATCTCCACGGGGTTCAACCCTTCTCCACCAGCGGCAGACTCCCGGTCAGGCAACATCGGCAGCCTCCAAGATGGGAGAAAAAAGTTGCCGGCACAGGTGGTCAAACTCCTGCCAGGGCATTGTCTCACCAGCGGCTCCGTAGAGCAGTGCCCACTCCGGCTGATACCCCTTGGCAAGGCTGTCGAGAAAGGCGGAGCGGGCGCTGGCCAGTGGCTCCTTGCCGGCGAGGGCATACTTCAAGGCCGGTTCGACGAGAAGGGGCAGAGGGTGACGGCATCCCCGTGAGTACCAGACCAGCAACTCACCAAGACCGGGAAGAGTGGGAAGAGGGGTGGCGGAGGACTGGAAGCCAACGATCCGGTCCCTGGCAACGAGCCGGACTCTATCCGGGAGCCCCAATTCTCTGGCGACAAGATGGTGGATGTAGCCGGCCATGATATCCTGACCACGCAGCGACCCGCCACGCAGCCGCAGGACCCCATGCCGGTGCAGTCCGGTGAGAGTCCCGACCAGCCGATAGTCGCCAACCTGCAGGACAAAGGGAAACTCCGGGCAGGGGTCTCCCAGTTGCCGCCGCTCGACCGCTACGCGGGCAAGAAAGGGGCGCAACTGCTGCTGCAGCCTGGCAACAGCCACCGCCCCACTGCTGCCCAGCGGCCAGCGACCGGCAGCCTGCAGGCGGGCCAGAACCTCCACCCCCTTCGACGGCTGGGTCAGCCACTCGTCGAGTACCAGATACCGGTCCAGGGGACCGGCGTGGAAGGGCTCTCGCCCCTCGGGCGTCTCCTCTTCTCCGATCAGCCAAAGATCTAAAGAGGAGCGAAAAAAGAACCGTTGCGGGTTGGCATACAAGGCGAGCAGGTCGGCAAAACGCACCTCTTTTTCCCCCTCAGCCAGCTCACCCAGCCACCATGGTCGCAGCAGTGGTAGGGGCTGGCGCAGCCGCCGGGCAACTGCGCAGGCGTGCCGGCTGAAGCTGAACAGCTCTGACCCGCCGCGGAAATAGCGAGGGCTGAAGGGGTGGAGGGGTTGTCGCTGTACCAGATCGGCCGACTGGTACACCTTCTCCAGCAATTCGAGAAACTCGGCCAGTACCACCGACGGTGGGATCTCCGCGTTGGTGCGGATCGACTGACCGATGTAGCTGAGGTAGAGATGGGAGCGGGCCGCCAGCAGGGCCTCAAGGAACTGGTAACGATGGTCGTCCCTGCCACTGCGGTCACCCGGGCGGGGCGTTGCCGCCAGCAGGTCGAAGGTGTCGTGACGGTCGTTTCTGGGGAAGACGCCAAGATTGAGACCAAGCAGACAGATTACCCGGGCGGGAATGGAACGCATCGGCAGCATTGAGCAAAAGGTCAGCTGGCCACGAAGAAAACCGGAGCTGGAACGGCTCTCCTCAACCGCCTGGGTGAACCACGCACGCAGCACCGGAAAGGCCACAGGTGCCTGGTGGAAAGGGGCGAGGGTTTCCCCGAGTTGAGCTAACAGGGCGTACAGCTCGCCCATTTCACGCCCTTCTCCGGAACCAAAGAGTTCCTGGGCATAGGCAAGCAGCAGGCTCCCCCATACCGCCAGCGGCTGTTCTCCGGCAAAATCACGCCGCCCTTGTTCAATGACCTCGAGAAAACGGCAGAGGCCCCCCAGAGGCTGGGCTGCCCGACCTTCGCTGGCAAAAAAGGGAAACACCCCTTCAACCTCCTCCTCGGAATCGACTGCATAGCCGAAGAGCATACGGGCCAGGCCATCCTGCCAGCTTGTTTCGGCAAAGTCGGCCAGACCATCTTCTCGGCGCTGTTCCCTGGAAAGGCCCCAACGGATCCCGCTGGCCACCACCCACTCACGCAACTGCTCGACCTCCGAGGCGACCAGAGCAAACTGGGGAAACACCGCCTCCCGGCGCAACAGTTCGAGCAGGTCACTCCATCCGTATCGCCCGCTGTACAGCTCAAGAAAGGCGAGGAAGGCACTGATCACCGGGTTTCGTCGGCGAAGCGGCCGATCGGCAATGGTATGGCCGATATCCCCGAAAAGGGCCGGAATCAGTTGCGCGTACTCCTGGATATCCGGGGCCATGACGATAATGTCTGCCAGTTCCAGCGAACTGTCGCGGGAAAGGAGGTCAAGCAGATGGTCATGCAGGACGGCAATTTCCCGCAATCGCGAGTGGCAGGAAACCACGCGCAGGGAATGGTCGGTTACCGATCGTCCTCGCCCCATCGGTGGTACCGCTGCCGCTTCCGGCAACCGGTTTTCCAGAAGATCGGACTGGACCCGCTGCAACAGGGTGGCCTGCAGGTAGTCCTCCGCACTGAGTGGTTGATCGTAGCTGCTGAACTCCAGGGAGATCCGGGCCCGTTCCAGAAGGAGGTTTTGGAAATCACGCCCCTGGCAGCCGAGGGCCGCCAAAAGAGGGTGGTGCTCGTCGGTCTCTTCAACCTGAGCCGAGTAGCCTTGTCGTCGCAGACGTTGCCGGGGGCTTTCCACATCTCCCCAGTACTTCCGGCATGGCGAGAGGAGAAAAAGATGCACATCCATATGCCGGGCAAGGCTGTCAAGATAGTCGATGAAAATCGGCGGCATAGTGTGGAGCCCGATGATTGAGACCCGCTTCGGCAAAACCCCGGCAAGCCCACTGCCTCCGTTCAACCGGTCAATCACCTGGCGAAGCAGTCGACCGCGGTGGCAAGCATCCCCCTGCTCTGCCAAGAGACGTCGCCACAACTCCATCTGCCACGCCTCCGCTGAACTGCCGGGAACCGCCGCCCCTTCCCAGCGGTCAAGCATCTCGGGCCGCAAGATTTGATACTGGTCGAAAAGGTTGGCCAGCCTTCGGGCCAGCTGGTACCGCTTGACCGGCTGATCGCCGCCTAAAAGATAGTGCCGGAGGGGCCTGGACCACTCCCCGGCAAGGTCACGCAACTGGCTCTCCAGCCGCCAGGTGAGCACCTTTCGGCCAAAGCCCTCCGGGCTGATCACCATCCCCAGTCGATGGGCAATGTGGCTGAGAAAGTCGAGGGGAAGATAATAGCGGTAGTGGCAGAAAGCGGTCAACTCACCAGCCAGCCACTGGCTGACCAGCCGTTCCATTCCCTGACTCTGGATAAGAAAGAGCTCCGGGGCAAAAACCGGTTGCCGGTCGACTCGGATCACCTCGACCAGGTGGCGGAGCAGATTTTCCGTCCGGTTGGCAACGTGCAGACAGAACATTGTTCCTCATTGACCGGGTGCGGGAGGAGGGTTAAGCCCGTCGGCGGTTCTTCCGTTTACAGGCTGTTCCGATCCGGGTATTATTGGCTGGCGGTTCCGGCGTACTCGTAGATTCCGTACAACAGTCCGGCGATTATCCCAATGGCAAAAAAGAGCCGGAGCCGTCGATCCCAGGGAATTTTATCACCACCGGCCATGTACTGAAGAAGGGCAACAACCAGATAGGTCAGACCGGCAACGTAGGGCGCTGTCTGGGCAATCTGCCAGAGGGTCGCCTTGATACTTGCCGTCACTTCGGTGGCAAGACGCAGATTAAACAGAAGATACAGAAAGGCAGAGACAACAAAGCTCCCCTTTCTCTGGATAGTACGCATATGCATCCAATTACAACGGTATATTTCCCCTACACCACCATCAGTTCACCGCGCCAGTTTCCCATCTTTATGCTCTTCGCCCCGCTTCACCTGCTCCGACCGGTGGAAAACGGGAGGGATGGCGACCGATCAGCCGATACTTTCATGAATTCGCCATTCTGTCAAGTCCATACTCCCTGCCCTTTAGGTGCAGACCTCGACCGATTTCGTCGCCTGGTCAGTGATATCGCTCAACGAAATGACGACTACCCAAGCCAGTTGGCGGCGCTGACCCTGGCCGAACTGTCGTCGTGGCAGAATGCCGGTGAAGACTCGCAAGGGGCAATCAGCAGGGCCCTGCGGGGTGCCATCGAAGAACCGCAGGAAGTCCTCAACCACCGGGAAAAACTTTGGCTGGCCAGGCTGGTCCTGGCCATCGGTGAGCTGCTTGATTGCCAGGAGGAGGAGATCAGGAGGGAGATGGCTCAGATTGCCGAAGAGGAGGCGGGGCTTTTCCGGGAACTGCACGGTGAAGAGGAAGGTGAAGAGGAGGAGGGGCTGGCGGCCACCCTGATACAGAGGGCGATGGCCGAAAGGATCGACCCCAGCAGTATCGGCAAGAGATTTGCGGCCTGGCGACAACTCTTCCGGGAGGCTGCCCTGGCTGACTGCAACCTCCTCCTCACCACCTGCCGCGAGGCCGGCGATCTTCTTTTGGATGCCTACGAGCAGCACTGTGGCCTGGCACCAACAGCTCTTACCACCTTGTACTTCCCCGAGCATATCGGCGAAGAAATTTGCGGGCTCCCTGGTAACCAGACCGGTAAACAGGCCGACAAACAGGACGGCAAACAGGACGGCGACCAGATCGGCAGCCAAATGAACGACCGAATGGGGGACGGGTTGAGGAACCATCCGATCACTCAGGAAGCCGAGGCACTGTCCGCCGTAACCGCCTTTGTCGAAGCCAACCAGACCCTGCTCGACAGCTGCCGACAGAGCCTGGCGGCGGTGGCCTGTGCCGGGACCGATCAGACAGCAGACAAGGTGGCGGCCCTGGAAGAGCAGCTGGCCATATGGCACAACCAGCTGGCAACTGCTTTTCCCTCCTCACACTTCGGCCGCAGACAGTATCGTCTTTTCCTTCTCTCCGGCCTCTCTTCCACTGGTCTGCTGACTGGCAAGAGGGAAACCGCCGGTACTGTCAACAGCCTGCTTCTGGTCGCCGGCTAACGCCGCCGCCCTCCTGGGCGGTCTGCTCGTCCGCCCCCGCCCGCCGAATACCAAATCCACTTCGCAAGCCCACCGGCCTGCGGGCCCGCACCTACCGACCCAACCCGCCCGGTCCTCCAGAAACGCTTAGAAATTCCGTCATCATCAGGGCAAGCGACTTCGGGGCACTGCCATGAAGTCCCCTGGTCGCTACCGCCTGCCGTCAGGTCGTTACTTGCAGCAGGTATAGGGATTGATGGTGAGCACCGGACAGGGGGCGGAGCGAACCACCTTGTCGGCAACACTGCCGAACATGATTTTTTCCAAGCCCTTGTAACCATGGGTCCCCATGACAATCAAGTCGGCATCGACCTCGGCGGCATAGCCGACAATCTGTTCGCCGACATCCCCCATCAGCACCTTGTAATGCAACTCTTTGACCCCTTGTGACGTACAGAGTTCGGCAATCTCCCCCCGAAATGAGGCCATCTTAGCCTCAGCGCTCTCAACCAGCTCCCCTTCCAGGGTCGGCAGAGTCATCTGGGGGACAAAAAAACCGGAATAATCGTCGAAGTTCTGGACCACAAAGACCAGATGCATCGAAGCCCCGAATTTGCCGGCAAGGTAGGCTGAGGATTCAGCAATAAGCCGTGAATTGTCAGAAAAATCGACCGGTGTCACTACTTTCTGGATTGCGTGAATAAAACTCATAGTCCCTCCACTGGAAGTTACGGGTCACTCGTTGACAGGCCTCTCTCTGTATCTTTGCATAGAGAGGGCCGGCTTGCAAGCGTTTCAATTCATCCATTCGGGAAACAACTCTTTTCTGGAGAGAAGGACTGCCCGCACACACATGGCATGTCCGCCGGCAGTCCTGGCCTATCTCGGCGTTTATCAAGCACTGGCCGTTTGCCGGCCGGAATGCCGGCCGCCTTTGCCGCCGTTGACTGGCTGATTTTTCTTGGCCTGAACAAAGAAAACGGCTATTCTCTGTTGCCACAGAGTAGGACAATGGGGTTAGCCGTAAAGGGGTACGAAAGGATACAGAAACATGCCGATAATAAAAGCTCTTTCGACAAGCAGCCGCAAAGGGGTGCGTAAAAACAACCAGCATTCCTGCCGGTTGATAAGTAACTTCGGTCTGACCGACGATGCCCATGCCGGCACCTGGCACCGCCAGGTGAGCCTGCTGGCCCAGGAGAGTATCGACACAATGCGCGCCAAAGGTCTGGCGGTGGTAGCTGGTAATTTTGCCGAAAACATCACCACCGAAGGGCTGGTTCTCACCGATCTTCCGGTGGGCAGCCACCTTCAGCTTGGCGACTGCGAACTGATCGTCTCCCAGTTGGGGAAAATCTGCCACCACCGCTGCGCCATCTACCATCAGGCCGGAGACTGTGTGATGCCGCGCGAGGGTATCTTTGCCGTAGTTCATCAGGGCGGGGATGTCCGGGTCGGTGATCCCATCACGGTCAGCGGCAAACGCTCCACCTCTGCGGCGGTACTGGCTGACGGCGAATTGCTGCGCACGGCCGCTGCAGAGATTGTCGCCAGCTGTCAGGCCAGGTTCGGAGCGATCTTTACCCGCCTGGAACCGTTGGTCGATGGACCGGGACGGGGGCTGGCGATCATTTTGGACGACCTCTGCACCAGCCAGCAGATAACCAATATTGTCATAGTCGACCCGGACGGCAGCCTGAGGCTCTCCGACGCCGGTGGCCTGGGTCAGGCGAAGAGGTACCGACGAAACAATTCCACCATCCATTACTGCCAGAATCTGGACCAGTTGGCCGGCTAACGGAGCAGATCGTTGATCAGTGGGCGGTATTTTTCTCAATCAAATGCCGCTTCTTTTTCAGGGTATTGGTCAACTCCTCATCCAGAGTAAATCCCCGCTCAAGAAAAAGGATCCCCCTGCAGTTTTTCATATGGGTTGAACACCTGCTTCGGCCTCAATAGCCGATTCATTTCGTTACCGATGTGATTAGCATCCTGAATAAAGCGGAACAACAACCTCCCCCTGTTCTGAAACCAGACGAAGTTCGTTATGGGCAACCGGCGGGTCGACCGTACCGATGACCGGGCAATCCGGCGAACGGCCGGTAATTGCCGGCGAACATTCAGTCATTCCGCAGGCATTGACAATTCTGATACCCACCGCATCAATCCACTCTTCGAGCAGTGCTGAACAGAGAGTGCTAGGCCGGACCGGTCATGATGAACAGCTTCGCCAGCCAACGACAGCCACTGATGAGTTCCTGGTGACGTGTGTGCAGCTCGTCGGTCTCCAAAATCAGGAAGCTGCATTCGGCGTTGTGGAGGATGCGGGGTCTGTGCTCATTTCTCCCCCCAGTGCACGGCAATGGTTCCCAGCATGAACTTTCGGTAGCCGACAGCACCAAAACCGGCTTGCCGGAACAAACCGGCCAACTCTTCGGCGCTATAAAAATCCATTGTCGAAGTGGTCAGATAGGAATAGGCGGAGGCATCGTTGGCAAGCAGTCTGCCCAAGAGGGGGATAGCGTAGTGAAAATAGCCATGCAGCAGGGGGTAGAGCAGGTTCTTTGCCGGCGGGGTGGTGTCGAGGCAGACTACCCGCCCACCTGGCCGCAAGACCCGATACACCTCCTGCAGCACGGCCTGGGCATCGTCGACGTTGCGCAACAGATAGCCGAAGGTGACCGCAGCCAGACTCTCCTCGACAAACGGGAGGGCAGCGGCATCACAGGCCTGCCAGAATATCCCACGGTGGGGGAAACGGCGGCGTGCTTCGGCCAGCATGTTGAGGGAAAAATCAGCACCCACCACCTGCCCCTGCGGGTGCCTCTGCTGCAGCAATGCGGCAATATCGCCGGTACCGGTGGCCAGATCGAGAAGCCAGCCGCCCTCTGCCGAGCCACTGCACCCCACAACAAAACGGCGCCAGCGTTGATCCTGACCGAGAGTCATCACCCGGTTCATCAGGTCGTACCGCCCGGCGATGGCATCAAACATTTGCTGCACGGCCGGGCCCCTGCCGCCCTGCCCCTTTTTTCCGGCAGATGGCGGCAGTGGTGGCTTAGCAGGGGGCATAACCGGGAGCACGCGGAAAGGCGATCACCTCCCGGATATTGCCCATCCCGGTGACAAACTGGACCAGTCGCTCAAACCCAAGGCCAAAACCGGAATGGGGGGCAGAGCCATATCGACGTAGATCAAGATACCAGCTGTAGTCATCCAGATCGATACCTGCCGCACTCATCCTCCCGGCCAACAGGTCATAGCGTTCCTCGCGCTGGCTGCCCCCGACAATCTCGCCAATTCCCGGGACGAGGAGATCCATGGCCGCCACCGTTTTGCCGTCATCGTTCAAGCGCATGTAAAAGGGTTTCAGCGAGGCCGGGTAGTCGGTAACGGTCAACGGGCAGGCAAACACCTCCTCACAGAGGTACCGTTCGTGTTCGGACTGGAGATCGAGGCCCCAGGAGACCGGATAGGTGAACTGCCGCCCGGACTTCTGCAAACGCTCCACCGCCTCGCTGTAGCTGATCTGGACGAACTCCTGCGCCACCACCCCTTGCAATCTTTTCAGTAGACCTTTTTCGATGAACTGGTCGAACAGCAGCAGATCATCGGAACAGCTGGTCAAGGCCTCGTTGACCAGGTAGCGAAGCATCTCTTCGGCCAGTTGCCGGTTGCCGGCCAGATCACAAAAGGCCATTTCCGGTTCAATCATCCAGAACTCGGCAAGATGGCGCGAGGTATTCGAGTTCTCGGCCCGAAAGGTTGGCCCGAAGGTGTAGACATTACCGAGGGCAAGGGCGAAGGCCTCCGCCTGCAGCTGACCGCTGACCGTGAGGCCGGCCGGCCGGCCGAAAAAGTGGTCACCGACCGAGGTCTCCCTACCGGTGATCACCTGAAACATCTCTCCGGCCCCTTCGCAGTCGCTGGTGGTGATAATCGGGGTATGGATCTGCACGAAACCACGTTCCTGGAAAAATCGGTGCACGGCAAAACTGAGACGGGAACGGACCCGAGCCACCGCCCCAAGGGCATTGGTGCGGGGGCGGAGGTGGGTCAATTCGCGAAGAAACTCCAGGGAATGGCGTTTCTTCTGCAGAGGGTAGCTCTCCGGGTCGGCTGGCCCGAGAAGCGCCAGGGAACTCGCCTGTAACTCCACATCCTGGCCCTTGCCGGGGGATTCCCGCAGGAGGCCGGTAACCTGAATGCTGCTGCCGGTTGCCAGCAGCCTGATCTCGTGCTCGTAGTTGGCCAGTGCCGCATCGGCGATAATCTGCAGGTTAGCCAGGCAAGAGCCGTCATTAACCTCGACAAATGAAAATGCGCCGGTATCCCTTCTCGTGCGGACCCAGCCATTGATGGTGACGGTTTCCCCCACCGGTTTGTTTGCCAGGAGTTGATTAATGCGTACTTTCATCGATTTTACCCATTGTTATCTAATGGTTCGTCCTGCCCCGGAGGCCCACTGCCCCCAGGACATGTCAGAGACGGGACCGGTCCGGCAGGTACTCCGGACGGACATTGCCGAGGGCGGCAAAGAGGGAATCCCGGGCCGCAGGTTCCTCGGCATACAAGCGGTCGAGCAACTTTCTGATCGTCTCCCGCCGGCTTGTCGAAACCAGGGGACAAAGGTTGTCCACCGCCACCAGGCCCCAGTTGTCAGCGATCTGCCGCACCTCCACCTTGCTGAGATAAGCCAGCGGCCGAACGATGGCCAGATCGCCGGCAAAGATATCCTGCCTGGGAACCATGGTGGCGATGGTACCGCTGTAGACGGCATTGAGCAGGAAGGTCTCAATCAGGTCATCCTTGTGGTGGCCAAAGGCAATCTTGTTACAACCGGTTAATTTGGCTAGGGCAAAGAGTTGACTGCGGCGGTTTCGGGCGCACTGAAAACAGTCTCGCCGCTTGTCGCCCAGTGACCACTCGGCCACGATCTCCAGCGGCAGGGCAAAGGGGCGAAGCTGGTTTCCTATCGACTCTTGTGGTGGCACCTGTTGCCCAGGCCAGAAACCGTGGTCAATATGCCGGGCGACCAGGGTAAAACGAATCGGAGCTTTTTTCTGCCAGAGCACCAGCAAGGCCGCCAGGACCAGACTGTCTACGCCACCGGAGACGGCGATCAGAACACGATCACCGTCGGCAAACATACGGTAATCGTGCATCGCCCGACCAACCTTACGGTTCAGTCCCGGCGGCAGCCGGTATTGTGCAGGCATGGTAATTCGTGGGTTGAACCTTTTTGGGAGAGGTACCGGTAAGGGGAAAGGCCGCTCTAGACCTGTACTGCATGGATGCGGCATGTGGGCCAGAGGACTGGCAGCGGCACCGGTCGCAGTGGTGTTGATCGACAGAAAAGCCTAATGCAGGTAAGGGCATTGCCCCAGTTTCTCGACCAACCCCTCCTCCACCAGCTGTTCGACGGTCACCCATTTGAAGCCACGTTGCTGCATCTTGTCGAAGGAGAGGATATTGTCAAAAAAGGACTGTTGGGTCTCCTGAAAATCGGTCGACCAGAGCACCGTTCCGCGTACCGCATGGCGGAGAACCATCACAATCTCCGCCGATGCCGGTGTATCGACGGCATAGTCGGTTCCCTCTCGCTGTTCGAACTGGCGGACAGTGGTAGATAGTACGGCATCGCAGTTGAGTTTCTGGCCTATGTGGCTGACCATGCCGCTCATTCCACCAGACATCTCCGGCACCAGTGAGAGAACCTGACTCTCACTGAGCATACGAACCTTGGCATGATCGGCCAGTTCCCTGGCGAGAAGGCTATTGACGAAGGCCGCGCCACTCTCCAGGTTTTTGGCCCGAGCATAGTTCATGCTGTTGTCTTCTGCCGCAATCGTTCCGGCCGGCAAAACCGCAATACAGTTCACCGGTACCAGGGGCAACTGCACCTCTTTGCCGCCGGGGGGCAGTGCGCAAGAGGTGAGAAGAACAAGCAGGAGAGCAGACACCAGCAACAACTTCGCACAATTTTTTTTCACAACTTCACCTCAAACGTGACAACGACCAAATAACTGTAGGCTGCCTTGAAAAATTCGAATTTCCGTTCAAAATCAAGGCGAAAGAAAATAATTTACCGCAGGCATATAGCTGATATTCCGAGGACAAATCGTTTTCGTTCACCGCAGAGAGATTGGGCGGAAATACCATTTTTCAAGGTGACCTATAAGCAACCCTTGGACGACAGAACTCCGGCACCGGCAAGAGGCGTGGTGGCATCCCGCAGGGCCCGGCCAAAACCCTTGAAAATGGCTTCAAGGATATGGTGTCCGTTCTCCCCATGCAGAAGGTCAATATGCAGTGTCATTCCCCCATGCTGGGCCAGAGCCCGGAAAAACTCCTTGCCGAGGGCGGTATCAAAGCTGCCCAACTGCTGCTCCCTGACTGGAGCCTGGTAGTGGAGGTAGGGGCGGTTGGAGAGGTCTACCACCACCCGAGCCAGGGTCTCGTCCATGGGCAGATAACAGCAGCCATAGCGGGCAATCCCACCCTTATTGCCGAGGGCAATGGCGAGGGCCTGGCCAAGACAGATCCCGACGTCCTCAACACTGTGGTGGTCGTCAACCTCGATGTCTCCTCTGGCCCGAAGAGTGAGGTCAAAAAATCCATGCACGGCAAACAGCGTCAGCATATGGTCGAGGAAGGGCACCCCACTGCTCACCGCACAGTCGCCGCTTCCGTCCAGTACCAGTTCCAGGGTGATCTCAGTTTCCCTCGTTTTTCTGGAAACCGAGGCCGTTCTCGGTGCTTCTGCATCGTTCATGTTTGACAAATCTTTTTTGTGAAAATCAGCAGTTACCCACTTAAAAGAGGGAAAAAGCTGAAGAAATCAGCAGAATTCTTCCCCTCTGGCGATCTTATAGCATACTCTGAACGGAGAAATCCATCTTTAATTTTCGTGACAGAGCGGAAGTTTACAATTATAGTGGGCTGCTGGTTCGGCTCTTTTTTTGATTGACAGTCAGATAGACAGCATGTATAAACACCGCAGTTTTGCCTCATACTTGAGACACTGCCGGCGGGAATAACTCAGTGGTAGAGTGCAACCTTGCCAAGGTTGAAGTCGCGAGTTCGAATCTCGTTTCCCGCTCCACTTGCCAAGCCAAAAGGTTCGACGCTGCTCGGACCTTTTTTTATTAAAAGAATCGTTTAGTTGAGGAATATGATGAAGACTTATCTGGCACCCGTCAATGAAATAGACAAGAAGTGGTATGTGGTCGATGCCGAAAACAAGGTTCTTGGCCGACTCGCCTCGGAGATCGCCAACCGTCTCCGCGGCAAGCACAAACCCACCTTTTCCGCTTTCATTGACAACGGTGACTTTATCATCGTCACCAATGCTGAAAAAGTCCGGCTCACCGGCAACAAACTGGACGACAAGAAATACTACCGACACACTGGCTACATGGGTGGCCTGAAAGAGGCCTCCGCCAAAGAGATGCTGGTCAAACACCCCACCGACCTTCTGCTCCACGCTGTGAAGGGTATGCTGCCCAAAAACAAGATTGGTCGGGCCCAGTTGAAGAAACTCAAGGTGTACACCGGTAAAGACCACCCCCATGCGGCCCAGCAACCAGCTGCCTTAGATATTTAATTTGGAGAGAATTGACATGGCTCACGATCGTTTTTATGCCACCGGAAAGAGAAAGCATGCTATCGCAAGGGTCTGGCTGGTGCCGGGAACCGGCAGGGTGACCGTCAACCAGATGGATGCCGATGGCTATTTCGGCCAGCTCTTTAAAAGCCACAAGATAGTAAAGCCCTTCCGGGTCACTGAAACCCTTGACCAGTATGATGTCGTCGCCACCCTCAAGGGGGGGGGGAAATCGGCCCAGGTTGACGCCCTCTGCCATGGCATTTCCAAGGCTCTTCTGGAGACCAGCCCCGATACCCGTCTACCCTTGAAGCAGTCCGGCCTCCTTACCCGTGACCCGCGGATGAAGGAACGGAAAAAGTACGGTCAGAAGGGTGCCCGCGCCAAGTTCCAGTTCTCGAAACGGTAATGCTGTTCTTCTCTCCCTTACCGGGAGGGCAGGCATAGCTGTATAAGGGAGCAAGACCTGCAGGGAAGGGGGCAACAGTGCGGCTGTTGCCCCCTTTTTTTTCCGTTTTTTTTGGAATTCCCCCCTGACAGTTTTTTTAAAACAGGGAGTACAGCCATATATGAAACCGGCGATGATTGATGTTGGCATTATCGGTGCCTCAGGTTACACCGGTGCCGAATTGGCGAGAATCCTCAGTAACCATCCCCAGGCCAGACTGCGGGTAGCCACGTCCCGTCAGCATGCCGGCCGCCCTCTGGCCGATATTTTCCCCCAGCTGCGGGGCCGGGTCGAGGTGGTGTGCGAGGAAGTTGCCGGCGAGGAACTCTTTGCCCGGGCCGATCTTTTTTTTGCCGCCGTACCCCACAAGACGGCGATGGAACTGGTGCCGGGAATACTGGCTGCCGGGAAAAAGGTGATTGATCTCTCAGCCGATTTCCGTTTGCGCGATGTAGCCGTTTACGAGGAGTGGTACCAGCCGCACAGCTGTCCGGAACTCCTTGCCGAAGCGGTCTACGGCCTGCCGGAACTCTACCGCCGGCAGATTGCCGGGGCCAGGCTGGTGGCCAATCCCGGTTGCTACCCGACCTCGGTTATCCTCGCCCTCGCCCCTCTTCTCGGCGCTGAAGCCGTACTTGCCGACACCATCATAATTGACGCCAAATCGGGAACCTCCGGGGCCGGTCGAGCCGCCCAGACAGCCACCCTCTTCTGCGAGGTGCACGATGGTTTCCGCCCCTACAAGGTCGGCCGCAGCCACCGCCATACCCCGGAAATCGAGCAGGAGTTGGCCGTCCTTGCCGGCAGGTCACTGCAGGTCAGTTTCACACCGCACCTTCTCCCCCTCTCCAGGGGAATTCTCAGCACCATCTACGCCACCCTCGCCCCAGGTTTTGACCGCGAGACTATTTCTGCCCTTTACCGGCAACAGTATCAGCAGGAACCCTTTGTCCGCCTTCTGACCGGTGGCAACCTCCCCGCCACCCAGTATGTCCGTGGCAGCAATTTCTGCGACATCGCCTTTGCCATCGACTCCGCCACTGGCCGGATCATCGTGATGAGCGCCATCGACAACATTGTCAAAGGGGCATCCGGCCAGGCGGTGCAGAACATGAACCTGCTCTGCGGTTTTGCCGAGACCACCGGCCTCGACGGACTGCCGCTCTTTCCTTGAAGGCCGCAGCCGTTGCCGCCGCCAGTTTCGCCGGGTTGGAGGCAAGCCGAAGAAAGGTCAGACTGCTGATCGCCTATGACGGCACCGACTACAGCGGCTGGCAGCGCCAGCGGCGAGCCCCCTCCATCCAGGCGGAGATCGAAAATCGATTGACCACAATGACCGCCACTCGGGTTGATCTTCACGGCGCCGGGCGAACCGATGCCGGGGTCCATGCCGAGGGAATGGTTGCCCACTTTCAGACCTCTGCCACCATCAGCTGTGCGGCTTTTCAGCGTGGTCTGAACGCCATGCTTCCCGGCTCCATCCGCATCAATCGTGTCGATGAAGCAGACAGCAGCTTCCACGCCCGTTTTTCCGCCATTGGCAAAGAGTACCGCTACCTGATCTATTGCGGCCCGGTCCTCCCTCCGCAACTCCACCGCTACAGTCTGCAGGTCACCGCCGCCCTCGACCTGCCGGCTATCCGCCACTGCCTGCAGCTTCTCCCTGGCAGCCACGATTTCTCCTCCTTTGAAAACAGTGGCTCTCGGGACAAAAGTATCAACAGTGGTCGCGGCGCGGTCCGAACCATCCATCGGGCAGAGTTACTGCCGGCGGAATCGGAGCAGTTTTTTTTCAGTTTTATTGGTGACGGGTTTCTGCGCAATATGGTTCGCAACCTGGTGGGAACTCTCCTCGAGGTTGGTCGGGGAAAGTTTTCGGGGAAAGATTTTGCCGCAATCCTTGCTGCCAAAGACCGCAAAATGGCGGGGCCAACCGCACCCCCCCAGGGGCTGTTTTTGAAAAGGGTACTGTACTGAAAAGCTGTTTGCAGCCAACCACCCTCCCGACACAGGCTGAAAGCTATTTCTTCAGTGCCGAATGTCTGGCCAGCAGTGACTGCAGTTTCCAAGGGGAAGAGAGACAGATCTTGGCATCGTCGCAGATGGTCATCACATCACAAAAGGAGAGAAATTCGGCCAGCGCATCGCTGATCTTCTGGTCCCGCCGCTGAATGATCTTCAGTTGACGGCGCATGTCGAGTCCTTCAACCCGGAGCCCCTTCAACCAGCCATGTTCGGCCTCCCGGCAAATACTCAGCGCCGAGAGGCAGGTTATCCCGGCCCCCGACTCCACCGCCCGTTTGACAGCCTCCGGGTGACCCATCTCCATAACGATATTGACATCGGCCATATACTTACCAAAACGCTCACTCACCGTCGCCCTGGTTCCGGAGCCACTCTCCCGCATGATCCATTTTTTGCCCTTGAGATCGGTCTCCATGTTGAAAGTCTCGTTGTGAGAAAGTGGATCAGACGGGCCGCAAAGAATCACCAGTTCATCTTCAAACCATGGACGGGAGAGAATCACCTCCTGCTCGAGAACCGGGCCCTCGACGAAACCGACATCGCTTTCACCGGTACAGACCAGCTGTTCGGCCAGCCGGGTATTTTGCACCTGTAAATTCACATGCACATTGGGATGGACACGTTTGAACGCACCGATCAGGTAGGGCATGATGTAGTTGCCCAGGGTGGTGCTGGCAACCACCTCGATTTTCCCCTCCAGGGTATCGTTTCTCTCCGACATTATGGTCTCGATACTGCTCACCTGACTGGTAATATCCTTGGCCAGCGGCAACAGAAATCGACCACGGGCATTGAGCAGAAGACTCCGCCCGTGCCGGTCGAAAAGGGAACCGCCTAACTGATTTTCGAGCTCAGCCAGGGCCATACTTACCGCCGACTGGGTAACAAAGAGCTTTTTGCTGGCCTTGGTAACCTGGGCAGTTTCGGCCACTGCAATGAATATTTCCAATTGCCTGAGGGTTATGGACATGATGGGTCTCCGGCCGTCTATACAGTTTTATTGATAGTCATCATCTATTTTTGCTGACTTCAGCTGCGGTCACTATATCATTTCTGGGCACTTTCACAACAATTTTTACATCAATAATTTCCAGCTCCTAGGAGTACTGCAGTTGACCTTGGCGAGTCTCGACAGGGGGAAATTTGTGATTGACACTGCCATAACAATTATTTATGATGGCGGACAATTTGCAGTCTGCCGGAGAACCGGGCTGGAAACTGTCGCATCGTAACGTACGAGCATGTCATTTCAACTCCTTATCCCTAAGGAGTGGTCAGCTGTCGGCGGTGTGTCGCTTTTGTCCTGCATGGTACCACACCTCTACCTCGAACGGGCGAAGAATCGAAATGGAACACAACTTCACCACCTTTCTTTATCATGAAGAGGTGATCTGGATCACCGCCTTCACCCTGGGCGGTCTGCTCTTTGCCCTTGGCCCTATCGCCATTGTCTACCTGCTGATGCCTCGACAAACCCGGCAACTGGCCAACAAGACAAGTCAGTTCATCGAATGCGGCATGGACCCGATCGGCGACAGCTGGATCCGCTACGGGGTGGTTTTCTACCTTTACGCTTTGATTTTTCTCGCCTTCGACGTCGACGTCCTCTTCCTCTTCCCGGTTGCGGTTGCCTACACTGATCCGCAGTTTGATTCGTCGGCCCGCAATTTCATCGAAATCATCCTGTTCGTCGGCATCCTGTCACTTGCTGTCGTGTATGCATGGATCAAGGGAGTATTCAAGTGGGAACGGAAAACGTACCTTCATCGATAGTGCAGTTTGCTCTGGCTGACCAGTTGATTAACCTCAGCCGGGCAAATTCTCTCTGGCCATTGACCTTCGGCATTGCCTGCTGCGCCATAGAAATGATGGCTACCGGTTGCGCCAGGTTCGACATGTCCCGGTTTGGCGCAGAAGTTTTCCGACCTTCCCCCCGGCAAAGCGATGTGATGATCGTCGCCGGTACCATCACCAAGAAAATGATGCCGGGAATCAAGACTCTCTACGACCAGATGCCTGAACCGAAATGGGTTATCGCCCTGGGTAACTGCGCCATTTCCGGGGGCCCTTTTGCCTTCCCCGGACAGTACAGCATTATCCTCGGGGCCGACCAATTTCTACCGGTCGACATCTACATCCCCGGTTGCCCACCCCGGCCGGAAGCGCTGCTGCAGGGAATCATCGAACTGGAACACCAGATCAGCGACTGGCAGCGGTGGAAAAATCCTGAGGCTGCGTAAGCGACGGCACCCTGCCTGCCGACTGGCCGGCATTCCCCTGCCATTCCGGCTCTACCACCAACACGGGAGCACTTTACCATGATCTGCGACAAGACCAGACAGGCTCTGGCGGACCTGTTCCCGCCCACCACCGAGCCTGAGCCCGGCAACGAAGAAAAACCGAGCGAAGGGGCGCGCAGCAACGGGCTGGTTGAGCGCGACTACCGGGTGCACGGCTACCATCTGGACGCCCAACTCGACCCCGGGCAACTCCTCGCAGCGGTGACCATCCTCGACGAACTGGCTTTTTTCCTTGAAAGCATCACCGGTGTCGACTGGCCAGCCACAGAAGAGATGGAAGTGGTTTACGACTTCAGCCGCTACGATTTTGACCTCTGCCGGGTGGTGCTCCGCACCAGGGTGAACCGCAACACCCCGGATGTGCCGACCATCACCGGGATCTATGCCGGAGCCAACTGGCACGAAAGGGAAACCCACGACTTTTTCGGGATACATTTTGTCGGCCATCCTCATCTGATCCCCCTGCTGCTTCCGGAAGACGCCGATTTCCACCCACTTCGTAAGGATTTCCAGGCATGAATTCTCCGATACAGCTCCAACCGGACGAGACCTTTATCCTCAACGTCGGCCCTCAGCACCCGGCAACTCACGGAGTGCTGCGGGTAAAGATGGAGATGAGCGGTGAATACATCGTCAGTGCCGAAACAGTCATCGGCTATATCCACCGAATGCATGAAAAGATGGGGGAAATCAAGACTTACCCCCAGTTTTTGATGAATCTGAGCAGAATGGACTATCTCGGTGCCCTCGGCTACTCGCACGGCCATGTCCTCCTGGTGGAGAAGGCCTGCGCCATTGAGGTGCCGGAACGGGCTGAATACCTCCGGGTGGTGATGGTTGAACTGAACAGGATCGCCTCGCACCTCTTCTGGTTCGGCGCCTTCGTCATGGACCTGGGCGGTTTCACCCCGCTGATGTACGCCCTGCAGGACCGTGAACATATCCTCGACATGCTGGAGGCGGTCACCGGGTCCAGACTGACCTATTGCTACTTTCGCTTCGGCGGTCTCTACAACGATGTCGATGACCAGTTCATCACTGCGGCCAGAACCTTCATTCCACGGATGAGAAAATCCTTAAAAAAATACCGTCGGCTGGTCACCGATAACGTCATCTTCCGAAAACGGCTCACCGGTATCGCCCCGCTCTCGCCAGAGATGTGCCGGAAATACGGCGCCTCCAGCGCGGTGGCCAGAGGATCCGGGATCAACTTCGATGTCCGCCGTAACGAACCCTACTCGGTTTACCCGGAGTTCGATTTCGATGTCCCGGTGTTCCATGCAGGCGACTCTCTGGCCCGCTACATGGTGCGGATGGAGGAGATTGAGCAGTCACTCAGGATTGTCGAGCAGGCCCTGGACAAACTCCCTGATGGACCGGTCATGGCCGCCAAAAAACCGAAATTGATCAAGGCTCCTCCCGGCGATTACTACCAGGCGGTGGAAACCGCCCGCGGTTCCTTCGGCATCCGTCTGGTCAGCGACGGCGGCAAGACCCCGTACCGCCTCAAACTGCGCTCACCCACCTATTCCAATATGCATCTGTTCGATGAGGCCTGCCAGGGAATGCTGATCATGGACGCCCTGGCCTTCATGGGAAGTCTCGACCTAGTCATTCCCGAGATCGACCGGTAGGAGGAGAAAAGAATGAGCCTTACCCTACTCAATGTCATCGCCGCAGTGGTGATCGCCGTCGGCTTCGCCGCCCTGAACGCCGCCTATCTGGTCTGGGCGGAACGGCGTGGCGCAGCTCGCATCCAGCGACGCCCGGGGCCGAACATCAACGGCCCACTTGGTCTGCTCCAGCCTCCCCTGGATGGCATCAAACTGATGGCCAAGCAGCTCACCATCCCCGGTGGCGCCGATCGGGCACTGTTTATCGCCGCCCCGGTCCTGGCGATGTTTCCGGCAATCATGAGCTTTGTCACCATCCCCTTCAGCGAGACCATTGTCGCCCGGAACATGAATGTCGGGGTGCTGATGATCTTCGCATTTGCCGCCATGGGCAGTATGTCCCTGCTCTTTGCCGGCTGGAGCTCCCGCAACAAATACGCGATGATGTCCTCAATTCGGGCGGTCTCGCAGGCGGTTGCCTACGAGATCCCGATGCTGATCACCACCATCACCGTGGTGATGATCAGTGGCTCGATGGATCTGATGGAAATCGTCCGCCAGCAGAGCGGCTCGATTCTCCACTGGAATATCTTCCCCATCTTCGGCAACTCCCACAACCTGCTGATGCCCTTCTCCTTTCTCATTTTTTTCACCTGCACCCTTGCCGAGACCAACCGGGCGCCCTTCGACCTCGGCGAAGCGGAGAGCGAACTGGTGGCCGGCTTCCACACCGAATACGGTTCCATGGGGTTTGGCCTCTTCTTCATGGGCGAATACGCCAACATCGTTATTGGCGCCTGCCTCACCACCATCCTCTTTCTGGGCGGCTGGAACTGTCCATTCGGGCTCTTTCCGGGAGTGTGGTGGTTCCTGCTGAAAATTTACCTGCTGATCGCCACCTTTATCTGGATCCGCTGGACATTTCCCCGAACTACCATTTACGGCCTGCTCAATCTCAGCTGGAAGATTCTTATCCCGCTCTCCCTGTTCAACCTGCTGTTCACCGCAGGACTGCTCAAGGTGTTTTAGATGATTGCCTACTTCAGTGATATCTACCATGGACTGATCAGCCTTCTGGTCGGCATGGGGATCACCTTCCGGGAGTTCATCAAGCCCCCGGTAACCGTAGCCTACCCCTACGAAACCCTGACCATGTGCGCCAGATACCGTGGCCACATCGAACTGCTGGCCGATGATGAGGGTAACCCCAACTGTGTGGTCTGCGGACTGTGTGAGCGGGCCTGCCCCTCGGAATGCATCTCCATCACCAGCGTCAAACCGGAAGGGAGCAAGAAGAAGGTACTGACCGGCTATACTCTCGATTTTACCAGATGCTCTCTCTGCGGTTCCTGTGTCGAATCGTGTAATTTCAGTGCCATTGCCTTTTCCCGGGAATACAACCTGGCCAGCTCCAGGAAAGAGGATTTTCATATCGATCTTTTCAAACGGCTGGAGGAGAAAAAACGATGACTCCCATGGTTCCCCCCACCGGCCCAGCCCTGTTCAGCGTGGAAGGGATGGTCGGCATGGTCTTTCTGGTGGCGGTGGCAATGACCCTCACCGGTGGCCTCATCGCCAGTAACGCCGAGCGCCTGGTACGAGCAGTTGCCGGGCTGATAATCTGCTTTGTCGGTGTTGCCGGGCTCTACTTTTTTCTCAATTCGCCCTTTGTCGCCATGATGCAGATCCTCATCTATGTTGGCGCTGTGGCGGTCACCATTGCCTTTGCGATCATGCTGGCGGCACCGGAACAGGCGAACAAACCCGGATCCACCGGCCCACTGGTCGGCCCTTTCGGCTTTGCCGCTGCCGCCCTGCTCAGCGGCGCCTTGACCGTCCTGGTGATTCGAACTGACTGGCCGGTGCGGGAAAAGATCACTACCGGTTCTGTCCGGGAAATCGGTATCCAGTTGCTCACCAACCACGCCATGGTTTTTGAACTGGTCTCCATTGTCCTGCTGATTGCAATTTTAGGAGCCCTGGTCATCGCCCGGGGCGGGAGGGAAGGATGAGTTCTGCACTGACCCTGTACAACAGCCTCCCCACCTATCTGACTGTGGGAGCCCTTCTTTTTGGCCTCGGAGTCTACGGCATCGTCTCCCGCCGCACTCTGATCGGCATGCTTATCGCTGCAGAATTGATCCTTGCCGGTGCCTCCCTCAATTTCATGGCCTTTAACCGCTTCACCGCTCCGGATCCGGTTACCGGACAGGTCTTTGCCCTGTTCATCATGGCAATCGCCGCTGCCGAAGCGGCCATCGGACTGAGTATCGTCATTGCCCTGTACCGCCAATACAAGTCCATTGACGCGGAAGACGCCGTCCACCTCAAAGGTTAGTCAAGGAGCCATCTGGCATGGATTACTCATTGCTCATTGCCCTGCTCATTCCCCTCGCCGGTACCCTTGGGGTGATGCTGCTGGGGGACAGGGAAAATATCCGGGAGGGCATATCCTGCCTCTCCTCACTGCTGTTGCTGATTGTGGTCGGTTCCATGGTGCCGACGGTCCTTTCCGGCAAGACACTGCTGCTGCAGATGTTCACCATTCTGCCGGGAGTCACCGTTACCCTGCGTGCCGACGCCATGTCGATGATTTTTGCCCTGGTCGCCTCCTCTCTCTGGACCATTGCCGTCTTCTACTCCATGGGTTACATGCGCGGCCTGAAGGAGCATGCCCAGACCAGATTCAATGCCTGCTTCGCCCTCGCCATTTTCGGGGCGATCGGTGTGGCCTTTTCCGACAATCTCTTCACCATGTACCTCTTTTACGAGATTGTCTCCATCTGCACCTATCCGCTGGTTGCCCACCACCAGGATGAAGAAGGCTATCTCGGGGCCCGCAAGTACATCATCTACCTGACCACCACCGCCAAGGCCTTCCTGCTGCCGGCGATGATCCTCATCTACGTCCTTACCGGCACCCTGGATTTTGCCCCCGATATCACCGGTGGGATTTTTCCGCAAGGGTCAAACAGCCTCCTGGTGATCATGCTCTACATCTTCTGTATCTTCGGATTCGCCAAAAACGGTGTGATGCCCTTCCACCACTGGCTTCCCGGAGCGATGGTTGCCCCTACCCCAGTTTCGGCCCTGCTCCATGCGGTGGCCGTGGTCAAAGTCGGGGTCTTCTGCACCACCCGGGTGATGCTGTACACCTTCGGCACCGACACCATGCAGGCCCTCAACCTCGGTATTCCCACCGCCTACTTTGTCGGCTTCACCATTCTCACCGCCTCGATCATCGCCCTATCCAAAGACAACCTCAAGGCCAGGCTGGCTTACTCCACGGTCAGTCAACTGTCTTACATCATTCTCGGTGTCGCACTGCTCACCGTTCCCGGTATTCAAGGCGGGCTGATCCATATCGTCAACCACGCCTTTGCCAAGATCACCCTCTTCTTCTGTGCCGGGGCCATCTATGTGGTCACCCATAAAAAATATATCTCCGAGATGGAAGGGTTGGGCCGGACCATGCCGTTCACCTTCGCCGCCTTCGGCATCGCCTCGCTGAGTATGATCGGGGCTCCACCGGTGGCCGGCTTTATCAGCAAATGGCACCTTCTGGTCGGATCGGTAGAAGCGCACCAATTTGGCATTCTGCTGATCCTGATAGCAAGCACCATACTGAATGCCGCCTACTTCGCGCCGGTGACCTACAAGGCCTTTTTCGGTCGGGCCCCAGCGGCCGAGGCGGTAAGCGGAATCCGGGAAGCACCGTTGTCGATGCTCATTCCGATCCTGATAGCCTGTGCCGTCTCGGTGGTTATCGGCTTGTTTCCCAATTTCATGTGGCAATTTGTCAAGGCGGTGACGGGATGATAGTTGAGTTGATTGAATTCCTGCTGAAGCGACAGCGGGGGCTGCGAACAGCCGGCTCTATAGCCCTGGCGATCATCGTGGTCTGGTCGGTGACCGGGGTGGACACCCATCATGCCCATACCTGGCTGGAGAAGTATATTCCCGGTTTCTGGGCCATCTTCGCCAGCATATCGGCGCTGGTCCTGATCTTTGTTGCCAGTTGGCTGGGCCGAAGCGGAATTATGACCCGGGAGGAGTATTATGACATCTAGTTTCCTCCATCCCAGTCTCATCCTCATTTTTGGTGCCGCCCTGCTCCCCCTGGCCCGGGGACCATTTCGCCGCCCCTACCTCTGCCTGGTGCCGATCCTCACCCTGCTCGACGTTGTCTATCTGAGTTGGCACCCGGGTCTGCACGGGGTCGTCGAGTTCCTCGATCGCTGGACCCTGGTCTTCGGTCGGGTAGACAGCCTCTCCATGGTGTTTGCCTTCATCATGGCCCTCATGGCGATCATCGGCACCATCTATGGCCTGCACGTTCGCGACAACAGCCAACATATTGCCGCCTGGCTGTATGTCTCCGGGAGTCTCGGGGTCATATACAGCGGTGATTACCTGGTTCTCTTCCTCTTCTGGGAATTGATGGCCTTCTCGTCCACCTTCCTGATCTGGCTCAATCGAGACGAAGGTGCCACCGCCGCCGGTTTCCGTTATCTCCTGGTCCACACCTTCGGCGGGGTTCTTCTCCTTCTCGGTTTTGTCCTCCACTACCAGACCACCGGTGACCTTTCCTTCAACCAGCTTGACCCACAAAACACTACTCTTGCCACCTGGCTGATCATGGGAGGCCTGATGCTGAACGCCGCAGTGGTTCCCTTCCACTCCTGGCTCCCCGACGCCTATTCCAGAGCCACCATCACCGGCGCGGTGTTCATGTGCGCCTTCACCACCAAAACTGCGGTCTACACCCTTGCCCGGGCATTCGCCGGCTTTGAAGTTCTGATAGTGCTCGGGGTAGTGATGGCGATTTACGGCATAGTCTACGCCATTATCGAAAACGACATCCGCCGTCTGCTCGGCTGGGAGATTATCAGTCAGGTCGGCTATATGGTCGCCGGTGTAGGGATCGGTACGGCCCTGGCGATCAACGGTACCTGTGCCCACGCCTTTGCCCATATTCTCTACAAGGGATTGCTCTTCATGGCCGCTGGTGCCGTCATCCATGCCACAGGGAGATCGAAGTTTACCGATCTTGGCGGACTCTACCGGAAAATGCCGATGACCCTGATTTTCATGCTCATCGGTGGAGTATCGGTTTCCGCCTTCCCGTTTTTTTCCGGCTTTGTCAGCAAATCGATGATCATTGCCGCCGCTTTTGAAGCCCATCTGCTGCCGGCTGCCTTTCTCCTCACCATGGTTTCAGCCGGCACCTTTCTCGTTGCCGGTCTGCGCCTCCCCTACCTGCTCTTTTTTGGCGAAAACCGCTGTAGCCAGAGCACCTGGGACAAGGCGACTGACCCACCCTGGAACATGCACCTGGCCATGCTTTGTGCCGCCTTTCTCTGCCTCTTCATCGGCAGTTATCTCCCCTTTCTCTACGGCATGCTGCCCTACCAGGAGATCAACTTTCATCCTTACACCAGTTACCACCTGAGCGAGACTTTGCAGATCCTCGGCTTCACCGCCCTGATCTTCGCTCTGTTCAGAAATAAACTGGCCCCACAAGCTACTATCAGCCTTGACCTTGACTGGTTTTACCGTCTGGGCGGACGAGGCTTTCTCTGGCTGGCCACCCATCCCATCCAGTGGCTTGATACCGCCTGGGGAGCAGTGTACCGGGTCGTTGGTCTCTACAGTTTAATTGCCATCGCCAGATTTTCGGCCTGGTTTGACTGGCACGGAATCGATGGCCTGGTTGATGGCAGCGCCAGATGTGTGCGGGCCATCGGCAGACGCCTCGCCCTTGTGCTGCAACGGGGGAATATCCAGCAGACCATCTACCTCTCGGTCACCTTCGTCGCCATACTGCTGGTGTCGTACGTCTGGTTTTAATTAATGAATCAAGGATCGGTAATGGACCAACTACTGCTGCACTCCGGGTTCCCCATTCTGAGCGTACTCATCTTTTTGCCCCTGATCGGGGCGTTGGTTCTGCTCTTCGTCAACAACGAAGATCGGTGCCGATCACTCGCTCTGCTTTTCACCGGACTCACCGCCCTGCTCTCCCTGCAGTTGCTTTTTAATTTTGACCGAGGCACCAGCAAATTTCAGTTTGCCGAACACCGCCCCTGGCTTGAAACTTTTAATATCAACTATACCCTTGGCGTTGACGGAATCTCCATTCTTCTGGTGCTCCTCACCACCCTGATCATGCCGTTCTGTGTTCTTGCCTCCTGGTCCTACATCAAGACCCGGGTTCAACCCTTCATGATCTGTCTGCTGGTCATGGAAACAGCAATGGTCGGGGTCTTTGTCGCCCTGGACTTTGTCCTCTTCTATATTCTCTGGGAGGCAATGCTGATCCCCATGTATTTGCTGATCGGTATCTGGGGCGGGCCGCGCAAAGTGTACGCTTCAATCAAGTTCTTTCTGTATACCCTGGCCGGGTCAGTCCTTCTGCTGGTTGCCATTATCTGGCTTTATACCACCAACAACGCCAGTTTCTTCATTCCCGACATGATGTGGCAGAACTACCCGCTCAACGCTCAAATCCTCATCTTCTTGGCTTTTTTTCTCGCATTTGCAATCAAGGTACCGATGTTTCCCTTTCATACCTGGCTGCCGGCAGCCCACGTTGAGGCACCCACCGCCGGTTCGGTCATTCTTGCCAGTATCCTTTTGAAAATGGGGACCTACGGTTTTCTCCGCTTTGCTCTGCCAATCACCCCCGAGGCCACCGTGGTGATGCTTCCCTACGTCCTCTGGCTCTCCATTGCCGGAATTATTTACGGCGGCCTCACCGCCCTGGCTCAGAGCGATATGAAAAAACTCATCGCCTACTCCTCGGTGGGCCACATGGGCTTTGTCACCCTGGGAATTTTCGTCCTCAACATCGATGGGGTCGAGGGCGCCATCCTGCAAATGGTCAACCACGGGGTGACCACCGGCGCCCTCTTTCTCTGTGTTGGCATGATCTACGAACGGACCCACAGCCGGGAATTGCAGAAGGCCACCGGCCTGGGTAAATACATGCCAATCTTTATCACCTATCTTGCCTTTTTCTCCCTTTCCTCCTTCGGCTTTCCCGGAACCAACAGCTTTGTCGGCGAGTTCATGATCCTTGCCGGTGCCTTCCAGTTCGGCACAGCCAATGGTGGCTTTCCCTACCTGGCCCTGGCAGCGATCCCAGGCGCCGTTCTTGCTGCTGCCTATATGCTCAGGATGCTCCAAAAAATCGTCTGGGGAGGGACCAACAACCCCGATCAATCGTGGATCACCGACCTCAACCGCCGAGAAATTATCACCCTTGCCCCTTTTCTCCTTTTTGTCTTCTGGATCGGGCTGGCACCGCAGCCATTTCTCGACCTGATGCACACCAGTGTCACGAACCTTCTGCAACAGTTCCACGCCTACACGCTCCAGACGGTTGCCACCAGTGGCCCAGTTTTTTAGCATACTGCAATCTAACTACGACCCGAAAAGGTACTACGATGCTCTTTTTACCAGAACTCACAGTGCTTGGCGCCGGACTGGTTCTCTTTGTCATCAGTTTGGGCAAACCAGCAGCCGGGACTAGCAAAAATGTGGCGACAGCTCTCGCCGCTCTGCTGGTTGCGACCAGCCTGCTCAGCCTGCAGAGCACTGGGGACCTCTTTTCTTCCGCCTATCGGGTAGATTTCTTCTCCCAACTCTGTAAGGTACTCCTTGCCGTCGGTACACTTGTTGTCCTGTTGGTCAGTGGTGACGGCATCAAGGAAGAGAACCTTCCCGAATACTATCTCTTCATGTTTGTCGCCGTTCTCGGCCTGATGATGCTCATTTCCAGTGTGGAACTGGTGGCAATCTTTGTCAGCCTCGAACTCTCGTCTTTTGCCGTCTACATCATGGTTCCGATGCGAGCAAACAGCACCGGAGCCGGCCGCCAGTTTGAGGCGGGGATGAAATACCTCCTCTTCGGTGTCGTTGCCACCGGCGTCATGCTGTTTGGCATGAGTTATCTCTTCGGCCTTACCGGTACCACCAGTTTAGCGACTCTTACCGAACGTCTGCCGGAGATGTTCAATCGACCGGCGGCTGTGGTCGCCATGGCCATGGTTTTGGCCGGTTTTTTCTACAAACTGGCGATCTTCCCTCTTCACTTCTGGGTACCGGATGTGTACGAAGGGGCCGCCAACGAGACCACCGCCTTCATCGCCACCATTCCAAAACTGGCGGCGGTGGCCCTGCTCATTCGCCTGGTAAGCATGATGGACAGCCATGGTGACATGCTGGTGAACGCACTGATGGTCTGTGCCGTCCTCTCCATGTTCTATGGCAACCTCTCTGCCCTGGCCCAGACCGACATCAAGAGGATCCTCGGTTTTTCCGGAATATCCCATGCCGGATTCGCGCTTGTCGGTATCCTCACCTTCCAGCATATCGGCTACTCCACCGCCCTTTTCTACATCTTCGGCTACCTGGCGATGAACCTGATCTGTTTCCTGGTTATCTGTACGGTCGCCAGCAATGGCCGCAACCTTGAAATTGCCGATTTTACCGGAATGCACAAGCGTGCGCCCCTTCTGGCCCTGGCTCTGGCCGTTGGCCTTTTCGCCCTTGCCGGCATCCCTCCTTTTGTCGGCTTTACCGGCAAGTTACTCGTCCTTCTCGAGGCCCTTCGACAAGGCCATCTGCTGCTGGTAATTTTTGCCGCCATCAACACTGCTATCGCCATCTACTACTATCTCTCCATCGTGCGGCTGACATTCTGCAGTGATCCGGAGGGGCGTGGCACAGTCACCGCCTCCCCTTCAGTTAACCTCCTGGCGATATTGCTTATCCTGGTGATTATCTGGATGGGCGTGATGCCTAAGACATTTCTCGCCTTAACCTCGGCAGCTGTCAGTGCCATTCTGTAAATCATACGACGCGGTCGGTCACCGCTTACTGAAACGCTAAACAGCCCACTCCGAAATGGTCGCCCGACCTGCACTGCAAGGCTCAGCAAAGTACGCTGCCTGCGATATGTCTGGTCTTTCTCCCTTCATTCGTGGTAAGCTAGCCATCACTTCATTCGCAATGGTTCAAGCAGTCGGTGGTGTTGACCGACACGTTGCTACAATTCAGTTGCCAGGAGATACCTCATGCAAAACAATTCCTTTAAAGTCCCCCTTATCCAGTCTGCCATTCTACTCGGGGTTGTAATCCTATTGCTGGCCATCGTCGCATCATCCGGCGGAGAAAACAGTCCCGGATTTTTCTCTTCCGTTGGCAACCTTATCCTGTTTTGTATCGGTATGTCAGTTTCCCTGATTGTCAGTATCGCCATCCTTTTTGGCGTGTTTCTCGCTGCCGTGGCGATGGTGGCACCAGACCAGGCTGCCAGTATGGCGGCCCACATCAAGAGATCATTTATTTGTCAAAATCAGTGTAGCTGAACCAGTCGACAAACCCTTACAGGGGGAATTTCTTCCTTTCCCTGTTACAAACATGATCCACCGGCTCTTTTCTCCTTGAGCCCCCCACCAGCCGTTCATGTTGATTGCCGTATTCCTGCTGAAATGGCTTAGCGGTCTGGCTGAATTCTGGCAGAGGAGGTCACTGGCGAGAGACAGGAAACACGGCTGGCCGGTTTTACCTGCCCTTACTGCCCTTACTGCCCTTACTGCCCTTGCTGCCCTTGCTGCTGCTGTTCTTCGGCCTGATCGGCCGGACGGCGAAGCTGGCGGAGAAGCCGCCCTTGAGATTGCGGGGATACACGGCTGGCCGGCCTTCCCTGCCGCTGCTGCTCTTCGGCCTGATCGGCCGGACGGCGAAGCTGGCGGAGAAGCCGACCTTGACCTTGCGGAGATACACGGCTGGCCGGCCTTCCCTGCCGCTGCTGCTCTTCGGCCTGATCGGCCG
>JAABSV010000020.1 GCA_011390165.1 Desulfobulbaceae bacterium | reverse complement strand
AGGGAACTTACTATAAAGTTAAACCCCAAGAAAAGGAGAAGAATCATGTCAACTAATGTGCTCAAACGCGATGTCACGGACAAATGCGAAGAAGGTGAATGTCGTGACCGTATAAGTGAAGGTAATAAGGATCGTCAAGCCGAGATAGATAAACAAGGCGTACAATCACCGGAGAGCTATCCGCCCGTTCCCGGCGCCGAAAACCTCGACAACCCCGATAATCCGGCGGCCGGTATACCGGGACCCAGTAAGTAATTAAAGCGTCGAAGTGGGCGCCTGGGTTACGTGGCGGGCAACGGGTTCTATCCGTCGTCCGCCATTTGCCGTTTTACTGCTGCCTTTACCCTTTATCCTTTCATTTGCCTTTGCCATTCTCCTTATCTTTTTCGTAACTATTCAGTACGTTTTTTCTTCCCAGCAAAAATAGTTACCTGCAGAAAGCCCGACGTGTCTGTAACGGGTCGTCAGCCGACATAGGCCGGCAGCTCTTTATGTGTAACGGGCCTCGAGGGCCTCGAGGGTCGGACCAAATCAACATCCCGATTATTAGGGAAATATTCCCTGTTTCAACCCCATATTTCAGCTTAGAAGGCCATTTTTTGGCCTGGAATGATGGTTTTAAGCAATAGCTTGGTCCGACCCCATCTTCACATCTCCATCTTCCCATCTTCCATCTTGCTCTTACCGCCCGGCATTGCCGGACGGTGTGGTTTTACGCGACGCTGGGTGGCGAGCCCCGCCAATCTCTATCAACCTTTATCATGCTCATCTACCACAGACCGGCTATGACCTGTCCCATGGATCTCACGGTTTTCCCGTCGCAGGCGATATCTCTGCTCAGGGTCTCGATCATGGCCTCCAGCGATTGCTCGTCATCATTGTAGATTAATGGTCGGTCGGCGCTTTGTTGGTGACCGAGAACAGCAAGGACCGCCTCGTAAAGTGCCGCGGTCGCCGGTGAGAGCAGGGGACGCGGATCATGGTTGCCGGTCATCTTCCCGGCCCGCAGGGAAACGCTCTGTACCCCGAAAATCAGGGAAATGGCCAGATACGTTTCCAGCGCCTGAACGGACTTGCGGGCCAGATTGGCGGAGTTGAAGCCCTGGCTATTGATATTCTGATTGAACTGCTCGGCATGGGTCGGAAAACGGTCGGCAATCGGGGCACCGTAATAGGAGAGCAGCGGCATGACCGAGTTGCCGGCGATCTGCAGGCCCTTCAGGCCCATATTCACCCGCCTCCCGGGGTTGCCGACCAGGGACGGCGGCAGACCGGAGTTGAACTCCGGTGCCACCAGCAGGGCTATCTGGGTATCCATGTGTTTGGCCATCAGCCCCAGGTAGTAGCGCAAGTGATCCATCGACACCGCCACATACTGGCCGAGGAAATTGCCGCTGTGCAGACTGAGGCAGTTGTCGCCGTCGATGAGCGGATTGTCGTTGGCCGAGTTCATTTCGATCTGGATCGCCGCTGCGGCCTGCCTCATGCCGTCGAGGACCGGACCGACGAACTGCGGCAGGCAGCGCAGGGAATAGCGGTCCTGAACCGGTTGCCCATCTTCGGCGTCGTGGTGGCCATCGAGCTCGTTGCGGCACATGGTCGAGCCGTCCAGCAGTCCGAGCATTATCTCCGCCGCCAGGATCTGCCCCGGGTGCGGTTTCAGTTGCTGGATAAAGGGGTGAAACGACTGGTTCGAGCCGCGCAGTGCCTGGACGACCAGGGCGTGGAAACCAAGGGCCAGAGCGGTCAGCCGGCGAGCGTCGTAGAGGCAGTTGGCAGCGATGCCGGTCATCACCGACGTACCGTTCACCATGCCCAGCCCTTCTTTCGGGCCGAGAGTGAGGGGCTTGAGGCCGAGGCGCTCCAGGGCGGCCAGACAGCTTAGGGTTTCCTCTCCCATCTTCACCTGAAAACAGCCATCGGCGCCGACCAGCGCCCCGGTGATCGAGGCCAGTGGCGCCAGATCGCCGCTTGCCCCGATCGACCCCATGCTTCGAACCAGCGGCACCACGCCGTTATTGAGAAAGACCAGGATGCGCTCGATCAGTTCGCGCCGTACTCCCGAAGCCCCGCGCAGGTGAGAGTTGGCCCGGAGCAGCATGGCGGCGCGGACGTCCTCCAGGGGCAGATAGTCGCCGGCACAGACCTGTAAAAAGCGGAGCAGGTTGTTTTGCAGGGCGCAGAGGTCACTTTCGGCTATCATGACATTGGCCATGCCGCCAAAGCCGGTGTTGACCCCGTAGATCGGCTCTCCGGTTCGCACCGCCCATTCGATAAAGGAGGCCGAGCCGTCGACCCGGGCCAGAATGGCCCCGTCTCTGGTCAGAGAAACGGGACGGGCATAGCGGGCTGCGGCCGTGACCTCCTCGATGGTTAGCCCTTCGCCGGACAGGATGACCTCGGAGAGGTCGGCGGCGGTGAAGCGCGCTTTTGCCGTCGGCCTGAGCACCGGCCGCCTGTGCAGTGCCGTGCAGGCCGGGTTGGACTCGATATCCCGGCGAATGAGATCAAGGATGCGGTGCGACCGTTGCGAATAGAGCTTGATCGAGGCGATGTCCGGCAGGTCGAAGACACGCTGCATGAGCAGGCCATCGTCATCGAACCAGCGCGGCAAGAGCCCGCCGAAAAAATATCCCTGCTCCCGCAGGGTATGGATACCGCTGGCGCACCAGGCTTCGCCGAGATTGACGAATACCTGCAACACCCGGGCCCCGGACTTCAGCGCCTGGGCCTCGAAGCCGGCAAGAGAGCGGGCGAAATCCTCGCCCATGGTCAGCACATGGACCCGGGCAACCTTGGCAAAGTCAAAGTATTCCGTTGCCACCCGCGTGGCGATGCTGGCCGGCGGTTGCTCGGCTGCCGGCAGGGCCAGCCGGTCAACAGCCAGCCCCTCGAGGAGAAATTCCAGGGCCTCCTGGTACACGTCCGGGAGGTACAGGCGACGCTGCCGGTCCGCAGTCTTGCCAAAAAGCAACAGCGCCGAAACCCGGTCTTCCGGGAAGTCCGGAGACGGCCCATAGGCGCCGGCCGGCATCAGGCCGATCTCCAGCGCCGTTTCAACGAGGCCGCTCATGGCCGCGAATTTCTGGGTGACCACCTGATGGCAGGGGGCCTCACTGAAGGACATCTCAACCTTCTGCAGGGGAATGAGCACCTCCTTGATATGTTCCTGCAGGGCGAGGGCGACGCGGGAACTGCGGTAGGCCGGATGGATGACGTGGGAGCCAATTTCATAGACCCCCGGATGCGGCGCTGAACTGCGAAACATGCCGCCGTAGCCGACAATGTCCCCGGCCGGCGTCCGGGCCACGGTGCTGAAAAGCAGGCGCAAGCGGTTTTCCTCGAGGAGCCGGTCCGGAATATAGTAGGTCGCAAAGGGGAAGGAGGAGCCGTACACCTCGTAAAAGAGCCGGGCCACTCCCCAGGCGTCCTCCGCCTTCAAGAGGTCAACGGTGAATGGTTGGCCGTCGGGGACGGGGCGATGTTCCGCCTTGAGTTTTTCCAGAGCCTGATCAAGGGTCAGGGCGACCGTCTTGGCCTCGATGGTCCAGTCGGCCAGCTTGCCGATTTCGTTGCGCGGCAGAGCCGGGCCAAAGACAATCGACTTTGGTTGTTCCAGATGGCTCAGCTCTTTGGCGAGAAAGGTGCGCAGTTCGTCGGTAATGCCGCTGCCCGGGGGAACGCCCTCTTTCAGGACGACAAAGGCCTTCAGCCGGTCGCCTTCCTCCGGGCGCATCAGCCGCACCGTGCAGTCGGCCACGGTTGCGTGGCGGCGCAGGGTCGCATCGACCCGGGCCGGGTAGATATTGATACCTGCCACCTGTACGGCACTGTCGAGGCGTTTTTGCACCCGAAAATGGGTCTCGTCCTCCCACTCCAGCACATCCTGGAAGGCAAAGGGTGCGGATTGGCCGCCATCTTCAAGCTGACGGACAAAGCGGTCGTCAGCCAAGCGCTGCCAGGTGGACATCAGGGTGAGCGGATCGTCGGGGCTGGTACGATAGCCCATGGCGCCGCTCTCCGAGGAGCCGTAGATCTCGATCATCGTCTGCAGGCCCTGGCGCCTCAGGGTGCGGATAATCTCCGGTGGGCAGGGCCCGGTCGAGGTCGTGCCGATGACGGAGGCCGGAAAACGTTCCTTGGTTTTGGCACAGAGCTGCCAGATATGGGGAAAGCCGATCACTGCATCGCCCGGTTCGAGATCTCTCATGATCGCTGCCGGTCGCCGGAAACGCTGGTCACTGCGCCGTGCCTGCAAAACCTTGGGGATGAGGACGGTATAGATGAAACCGTAAATATGGTGCGGCGGCACCAGACCGATGACGTGTCTGCTTCCCCGCAGCATCTCCCCGAGATGGATGGCGTCCTGCTCGAGAAAATAATAGTCGCGGACAATCGGTTTCGGCTCGCCGGTGCTGCCGGAGGTATGGAAGGTGATGATCTTCGGTCGCGAGCCCACCTGCTCCTGCAGGTGCTGCGCCCAGCGGCCGAGGCTCGGCAGGCCGGTCAACTCGGCGGATTCTTCCCGGTCAAGGCCGAAGAAACCGGCGACTCGAGCGGCTATTTCAGCCATTTGTTCGCTGCTTGCCGCCAGGATATCGGTGCCGAAGGCACTGTCCGGCGACAGCTGCAACTCATCGCCGAAGACATCGGAGATTTTCCGGATTTTTTTGATCTCGGCAAAGACCAGGCCGCGGCTGACGACGAAAAAATCATCGAAATCAAGAAAAAGCTGCTCCATCATAGGTCTCCTTGTCAATGCACCTGAAGTGAATAAAGGGGGGTAGAGTTTGCAGAGGGGCAAAACGCCCGCCGCTTGCCGCCGGGCTTTTATGAGCACTGCCCGGCGGGGGAGGGCAGGGCTTGTCGATCGGCAACGATGAGACGCAAAAGGGTTTTGGCTTCCTCGGTAAAGAGCTTGATTTGTGTAAAATCCGGATCGCCGGCAACCTTTTGCAGCAAGAAACCGTCTTGATCGAACCACAGAGGGAGCAGACCGCCGAAAAAGTAGCCGGCAGAACGGGCCGCCTCCACAACCAGGGAACTTCCCGGGCGCGAGAGGGGCAGGATAAGCTGATAGACATGGCGGCCCGGGTAACGGGATTCAAGGTCAGTCAGGTATTCGGCAGCATCGGACCCAGGTTGTTCTATGGTGGTTTTCAGCAAGCCGGCATTGTCGACGAGTTGTATCGTCCCCTGCGTTCGCGGTTGCTCCGGGGGGCGATCCTCGGAAAATCGGCGATCGACGCCCCGCGCGGCATAGAGGGAGCGCAGGGTGTCGGCATAGAAACGGGGAAGAAAGACGGTGTGCGGGCGGTCATGATAGATCATGAAGCCATCAAGCAGGGAAATGCGGCCGGTCGACCAGCCTTCTTCACGTTCCGGCCGGGGCGGCATGGCTTCAATCTCCAGGGCGCAGGACAGACTGTGAAACTTATCGGCCATTTTCTGGGTGATCCGGTGGTCGGTGACACTCTGCCCGAACATGACATCAAGACCGAGATACTCCGGTGGATGCAGGTGCAGCCTCTCGGCCATGCGCATGGCCAGGGGCGTTTTGCGATAGGCCGGGTGGACGAGCCAGGAGCCGCCTTCCATAATGTGCCGCCCAGGCGGGTTGCGAAAGATACCGTAGAGGCCGATGATGTCGCCCTTGTCCGTACGTCCGACCACCTGGTGCTGGTCCATTCCGGCATTGAGCCGCACCAACTCGCTGGGATCATAGACTGAATCAATGGGAAACATCTCGCCATATACCACGTGGTACAGCCTCGCAACTCCCAAGGCGTCGCCTGGCTGAAAATCGTCGACGGTGTACTTTTGGCCGGGCTCAATGGTATACGGTGCACTTCGCAGTGCCGTCAAACACGTTTCTCTTGCCGTGTCCATTCTGCCTTCCCCATACTTTTGGCTTCACTGAACTATTTGCTTTCCCTCGCCGACTCGAGGTCGGCGAGAACAACCCTGATGAAAAACGGCCTTGTCCCATTCTCGCTACTGTGCCCACAGGATACGCGATAGTATTGCATAGCAAGTGGGTTCGTCAAGTTGGAGAAATTTCCCTTTTTTTAAAAAGAGTTTGCTATAGTCGTGCCGGCAAGGAAAAGTTCCCCACTGCTTGCCGGCCGTGTCGGCCCGGGTGGTCAGTGTGGAGGTGTATGGAGGCGCACCGGCAGAGATGAATTCCCATGAAAGATAGAGTGTACCAGGTCGGTGAGGGTATGCCGAAACCTGATGCCGCCACCAAGGTTACCGGGGTCGAGCGCTTTGCCGCCGACTGGTATGGCTCCGATCTGCTCTGGGCCGGAGTCAAACGGGCTGGTGTCGCGCATGCGCTGATCCGGGCCATTGATTGCCAGGCGGCAAGACAGGTTGCCGGAGTGGTCGCCGTGCTGACCGCGGCAGATGTCGTCGGCAGCAACCGGCAGGGCGTTCTCCGCAAGGACCAGCCGGTGCTGGCCGATGACCGGGTACGGCATTGCGGCGATGCGCTGGCCTTGGTGGTCGCCGAAAGCAAAGCCGCCCTGGCCGCCGCCTTGGCCTTGATTTCCACCGACCTGGAGATCCTGCCGGCGGTCTTTGACCCGGAGGAGGCGTTGCAGCCGCAGGCGCCCATCCTCCATGCCGACCACCCTCAGGGCAATGCCCTTTTCCATGCCTGCCATGTGACAGGGGTGGGGGAAGATGGTTTTGCCGACTGCGCTGAGATCGTCGAAGCCGAATTTGAGTTGCCGCGTCAGGCCCATGCCTTTCTTGAAACGGAAAACGGCAGGGCCATTGCCCATGCGGATGGCAGCCTGGAAATTGTCGTATCGACGCAGACCCCCTTCCGGGACCGTTTTGAGGTGGCTGAAGCCATCGGCATTGAGGCGCGGCGAATCCGTATTGTCGCTCCGTTCTGCGGCGGGGCCTTCGGCGGCAAGGACGGAATTACCGTGCAAAGCCTCCTGGCCCTTGCCGCCCTGCACTGTCCCGGCAGAGCCATCAAGATGAGTTGGAGCCGGGAAGAAAGTTTTCTGGCTGGATCCAAACGCCATCCCGCCCGTTTGTACTACAAGCTTGGCGCTGGTGGCGATGGCCGTTTGCAGGCGCTATCCGCCCGGATCTACTACGATACCGGCCCCTATGACCATCTGGGAGGCGCGGCGGCGACCTTGGGCCTGGAACATGCCGGCGGACCGTACCGCATACCCCACTCCCGCCTTGAAGTGTGGGCGGTGTATACCAACAACCCGCTGTCCGGTGCCTTTCGTGGCTTCGGCGTACCGCAGGTCGCCGCCGCCATCGAGTCGATGATGGATATCCTGGCGGAACGCCTGCAACTTTCGCCGCTGCAGATCCGCACCAGAAATGCTCTGGTGCGGGGGGATCGCTGTCCGGCCGGGGTCACCCGCCACGGCTCGATCGGCCTTGCCGACTGTTTGCAGAAGGTGGCGGCGCACCCCCTGTGGCGGCAGCGCTCGGCCTGGAAGGAGGCTGCCGGCCCGTTTACCCGGCGGGGAACCGGGCTGGCCTGCGTCTGGCACGGCATGGGCTATGGGCCGGTGGTGCCGGATTCGGCGACGGCAGGTATTGAACTGACCGAACAGGGGGTGTTTCGCGTTCTTGGCGGCGTCGTTGACATGGGCCAGGGAAACGGCGCCACCTATCTGCAGATCGCCGGCGACATCCTCTGCCAGTGCCCGGGTTCTCTGGAACTGGTGCTGCCGGATACCGCCCGGACCTTTCCCTCCGGCTCCTCTTCCGCCAGCAGAACGACCTACACCTTCGGCAACGCCCTGATCGGCGCGACCGAGGCCCTGAAAGAGCGGTTGTTGGCCAGGGCTGCCGACATCCTGATGGCCGGGGATCGGGCCGAGATGGCCCTCGTGCCGGGCGGAATCCGCCACCTGCCCAGCGGCCGGGAAGTACCGCTCACTCTGTTTGGCGGCATGCTCCAGCCGGCGGAACGAAGCGCCACCAACCATTTCCGGGCGGCGGTTTCCCGGGAGATGGCGGGGTGCGAGGCAAATCTTCGGATCCACGGCTTTCCCCACGCCATCTTTTCCTTTGCCGTCCACCTCGCCAGTGTCGAGGTGGATGAACTGACTGGCCGGGTGACCGTGGTCAAGTATCTCACGGTCAGTGACTGCGGCTGCATCATCAATCCCGTTCTCTTTGCCGGGCAGCAGGAAGGCGGCGTCGTCCAGGGTCTGGGGTACGCCCTGTCCGAGGAACTGCGGTGCGCTTCGGGGCGGATGCACAATGCCGATTTCACCACCTATATCATCCCCACGGCCGTCGATGTCCCGGAAATCGACACCATCGCGGTGACACTGCCTGAACGAAGCGGACCCTACGGTATGAAGGGCGCCGGCGAAATCGGTATCGACGGACCCGCTCCGGCGGTCGCCAACGCGGTGGCCGACGCCTGCGGTCATCGGCTCACCATTTTTCCCCTGACCGCCGAGCGGGTGCTGAGGGCCCTTTCGGCTGGAGGTAACCGATGAAGCTCCCCTTTGTCGTCAATGGTCATGAGGTGGAGTTGACGGTCGCCGCCGATCGCCGGGCTGTCGATGTGCTGCGCGAAGACCTTGCCTTGACTGGCACCAAGGAAGGGTGCGGTACCGGCGAATGCGGGGCCTGCACGATCCTGGTCGATGGGGAGCCAAGGTTGTCCTGCCTGACGCTTGCCGGCCGCCTTGCCGGTACACAGGTCACCACCATTGAAGGAATGGCCCCCGGCCCGGAAGCACTGCACCCCCTCCAGCAGGCCTTTGTCGACAAGGGGGCGGTGCAGTGCGGATTCTGCACTCCCGGGATGGTCATTACCGCCGGCGAGTTTCTCGCCCGGCGTCCGCGGGCCGACCGTCAGGAAATGGCCGAGGCGATCAGTGGCAATCTTTGCCGCTGCACCGGCTATGGCAAGATTCTTGATGCCATGGAGGAGGGGAGGGCACCTGCTGCCACTTTGAACCCGTGTTTGCCGGCGCCGGCAGGGCCGTTTGCCGGCACTTTCGTTTCAACGAGTTCTGTGGCGGGGCGACCGGTCTATTCGCCAAAAAGTTTGTCGGAATTGTGGGCGATCAGCGCCGAGAACCCGAAAGCGCAGCTCATTGCCGGAGGCACCGATCTGCTGGTATGGCTCAGGAACCGGCGCATCGACCCGCCAGGCCTGATTGATCTCGGCAACATCGATGGCCTGCGGGGCATCAGCGAAAGCTCCGACGCGGTACGGGTCGGCGCGCTGACCAGTCACGCCCAGTTGCTTGACCATCCGTGCACCAACGAGTTTTTTCCGGTGCTGAGAAAGGCCCTGCTTTCTCTCGGTTCACCCCATATCCGCCGCATGGGAACAATCGGCGGCAACATCGTTACCGCCTCTCCTGCGGGCGACAGCCTGCCGCCTCTGTATGTGCTCGGCGCCGAGGTCGAACTGAGTTCGGCTGCCGGCAGCAGGCGTTTGCCGATTGCCGGTTTCATCCTCGGTCCCGGCACAACCGCTCTCGCCGCCGGTGAAATCCTCTCGGCAATCATCCTGCCCCGCCCGCCGGCAGGGTTGGTTCACCATTACGAGAAGGTCGGTTTGCGCAATGCCCTGGCCTGCTCGGTGGCCAGTTTAGCCGCAGTCCTCGAGGTCAATGCCGATTCTGTGGTCACGTCGGCGCGGATGGCCTGGGGCAGTGTCGGTCCGACGGTGGAGAGAATCGCCGCAGTCGAGGCCGCCCTGATCGGCAGCACCCTCAATCGAGAAACGCTGGAAAAGCTCATCCCGCTGGTCAGAAATGCGATTGCTCCCATTGACGATGTCCGGGCGAGTGGCGAGTATCGGCGAATGGTTGCCGGCAATCTGCTGCTGCGCCTCCTGCACTCCGACTGGTGCTGTTTTCCGGATGCTGCCCAGGAATTCTCCGGGGAGGAAGACCGTTGAGAGAGACCGGTCGACAGCCGGAAGGTGGTGAGGAACCCGGCAGAACCTTTGCCAGCCTCCTCCACTCCCGAAAGTTTTTTTGTCTTATGGGTGCCGCCTTTTTGGCGTATGCGAATATTTCAGTGTTTTTCGGTTTTTACGATCACCTGCGCACCATGGCCATCGATCCGGGGGATTACGGTCTGCTGATCGGAGCCCTGGCCGCAACCGCCCTGGTGCTGCGGCCGCTGATCAGCCCGTTTTTTCATGCCGGCAATGCCCGGCCGCTGCTCTTTCTGGGGACCTTTTTGGCGGCCGGTTCGCTTGCCGCCTATTCCCTGGCCGAAGGGTTCTGGGGGCTTTTCCTGGTCCGTGTCCTGCACGGCATTTCCTTCGCCGTGGTCGGCGCCGCCCTGATGACCCTTATCGTTGATGTCATTCCCACCAACCGCAGCGCCCAGTTTTTCGGGTATATTGCCGTTGTGACGCTCATTCCCAATACCCTGGTGCCACCGTTTCTGCCTTTTCTCGATACCCTGCTGGGCGGCTTCAATAACATTCTGTTGGCTTTTGCCGTCCTGACCCTGTTCATGTTTCCCCTGGTCTGGGCAGTGGATGGCAAGGGTGCCCGCCATGATGGCAGACAGCAGGCACGCAGCCTGACGCTTGCCGAGATTGGCAAAAATCTACGAAATCCGCGCATTATCCTTCTGCTTCTGTCTATGCTGCTGCTGTATAGCTGCCATGCGCTGGTTTTCTTCTTTCTCGACGGTTACGGGCGATCGATCGGCATGGCCTTTGCCGGGCTCTTCCTTACTCTTTCCACGGTCGGTGAGATCGGGGTTCGGGTGATTGCCGGATCGGTTTTCGATCGGGTCGACAAAAACCGCCTGGCCATCTGGACCATGCTGGGCCTGTCTCTTTGCTATCTGGTCCTGGCGCATCTGAGCGGGAAATTCCTCCTCCTGGCACTCGGCCTGTTCTTTGGCCTTGGCTGGGGGATCGCCATGCCGGTGTTCAACAGCCTGATATTTGACGTGTCGCCCCAGCGTTTTCGGGCATTCAATATCAATCTTGGCGCCCAGATGTTCCAGGCCGGCTTTTTTCTCGGGCCGATCATCGGCGCACCTGTCCTGGCGCAGTGGGGATATGCGACCATCTATCAGCTCTGTGCTGCCCTGAGCCTTGTGGCCGTGGTGTTGATGGTCATGACGAGGGCCTTGCCGCCGGTTCACGCCAGCGAAGACAAGGCACCGTCATAATTTGCTCATTTGTTATGGCCCTTCCCCTTGCTTTTGTCATTTCCCTTATTATTTCCTTTACCCGGACCTTGCCCGTGGCTGGCCTTTCCCTTCTGTGAACCAGTGAGCCTAAAAGTACCATTCTTGAGGGCATGGAATTCACTTGAACCTGGCTTTATGCCGAGTTCCTTGGCGATGGCCCCCCAGCCGTTACCCTTCTGCCTTTGGTATGTTTTTATAACAGTTTCGATTGGTTGACCGGTCATCAGACTGAGTTGGAGACAGAGGAATGCATCGCCTGGCAAATCTACTCTTTTCAGTATTGCATGCACTTCCGGCACGGGGATGGAGAACTGGGCGCTTAGGGAGACACCGAAGCCATTCAGATCGGTACCGGCTCGAGAATTGAGGCCGTTGAGGAAGGTGTCGAGGTCAGCTTGGGCAGGAAAGGCGGAAACTCCAATGGTCAAAAAAAAGGTCATCACAACAGCAGCTTTTTTCATAATTCCCTCCGTGTTGATATGTTACGTTAGCAAAATCAATATCCTTTACTGGCTTCAGGCATTTCCTTCGGAAACTGTTTGGCGGTCGCGCGTGAAAATAAAGGTATCCTTCGGGGCATAGCGATGAACGACCTGAAACGACTGATCGACTGGGCATTTTATTCCCTCATCCCACTGACCCTGCTCTCTCTGGCCGCCGGACTTCTTTCCGATTCCCTGACCATTCTCACTGTAGCGATCGACAGCGGCCTGTCGCTCATCGTTTCCTACTTCGCTTTCTACTCGATTCGGGTCGTCCTGCAACAAAACGTTTTCAGTTTTCCCTACGGAACTGGAAAACTTGAAAATTTTTCAAGTTTTCTGTACGGTTCGCTGATGATCCCGACGTCACTGTTCATTCTCTATTTCTCTATTTCGCGATTCTTTTCGCCACCAACCGACATCAACTTCGGCATGACGCAAGTCTCGACAATCCCGCAGTTCCTCCGGAGTCTTATACTGTTAGTGGCGGCAAGCAGATTGATTCGAAAAGAGAAAACTCCGTCACCGATGCTGGAGTCGTATCATACCAACTTCCATGTCGCACTCGTTTCCGATTTGACCATTCTGGTCGCATTCTTTTTCGCCTTTCTCCTGGTGCAATGGGACATGGCCCGAATCGCCAACTATATTGACCCGGTTTTCTCGCTCATCATCGGTGTCTACATGCTCTATCACGGTTGCCGACTACTGGTTGCAAATTTCAAATCGTTGATCAACCTGCCCCTGCCGGAATCGGACCAATTGAAAATCATGTCCGTCCTGGCCCGTAACTTTGACAAATACGACAACATCGGAAACCTCTATACCATGTCGAGTGGCCGTACCCGCTTCGTCGAATTGGAACTCGTTCTGCCGTCAAACACCGACATACGGGAAGTCGCCGCACTGCGCCTGGCCATCGAAAAAGATCTTCAGGAACTCTTCGAAGATATTCGCTTCACCCTGATTCCGTTGCCCTCAGCCGAACCAGTGCCAGTTGTCGCACCGAACCAACCAAGCGTTCCTTGAGAAAATTCGTACCAGTTCATCAGCACCTCATTTTCTCGCAACCGTGGCTAGAAATAACGCTGACTTGGTTGTTCATCTGCTCAAGTACATTCCATAGAAAAACAGCTAACCCACGCCGGGGTGCACATACCTTCCTGGACATCTGACGATTTTCCCCATAGCGTAACCAGACGATACTGGGAACCTCCTGAACTGAAAGCTTCTGCTCCCTCGACCAGCATTGACAAATATGCCCAGATGGGCGCCTGCCGAGCATGCAAAGCCCTGCACCGGTGAATCTGCCTTGCCTTACAGGATATTATCCGTTAGTGGTAGGTGTTGTCTTTTCATGCAATCCTCGGACAAGCGGGAAGAGGTACACTATGGGTAACCGACAGTACGATCACAAACAGATGTCCACCGACGCATTGGCACTGCGCAAACGGGCCGAGGAACAGGCCCGGGCCATGGGGCCGATTTCCCTGTCCGCACGGACACCTGAAGAGATCCAGCAGATGATCCACGAACTGCGCGTGGACCAGATTGAACTGGAGATGCAGAAAGAGGAATTTCGCACGGCCCAGGACCAGATCGAAGCCGGGCGAAGGCGCTATTTCGAGCTCTATGACCAGGCCCCTGTGGGCTATTGTACCCTGTCCGAGCATGGGGTGATCCTGGAGGCCAACCGCACCGCCGCCACGCTGCTGGGGGAGACAAGAGGCGCACTGGTCATGCACCTGTTTTCCCGTTTTATCCACAGTGATGACCAGGATATCTGCTCACTGCACCGCAAGCAGCTTTTGGAAACGGGCGAACCACAGGAATGTATTCTCCGGCTGATCAAAAGCGATGGTACACTTCTCTGGGCACATCTGACGGGAAATGCCGTTCATTCGGAAGAGGCTGCGCCTTTATGCCGTGTGGTGTTGACCGATATTACCACGCTCAAGCGACACGAAGAAGAACTGCGAATAGAGAGGGAACTCTCCGAGCGCATTATTGAAGATGGCCCGGTGGCTATCACCCAGGTAGACAGTAACGGGAAGATTGTTTTTGCCAATAGTCAGGCAGAAGATCTCTTAGGTTTGAAAAAGCCCACTATCGAAGCCCTCGGCTACAATGCGCCGGAGTGGCTGATCACCGATGTTGACGGCGCTCCTCTCCCCGATGAACGGTTGCCGTTTAGCCAGATCATGTTGACCGGTCGGGCCGTCTACAACGTCCTACATGCGATAAGCACGCCCGGTGCCGCCAGGAAAATACTCAGTATCAACGGAGCGCCGCTGCATGATGAACAAGGTCGTATAGACCGGGTCGTTTTTGCAATTCAGGACATCACCGAACTGAAACGAGCGGAGGAGGAAAACAGAAGATTCAGGACTATTACCGACAATGCTCTGTACGGTAAGGCAATCGCCGATCTGGAAGGCAATCTGCTCTATGTAAACCACTTCTTTGCCGACATCCACGGATACAGTCCGGAGTATCTGGCTGGACGCCATTTATCCCTGCTTCACAGCCAGGAACAAATGGAAACGGTGGACCGTCTCGTTGCCGCCATAATTCGCGAGGGGCATTTCACGCCCACCACCGTCTGGCATCGCCACCAGGATGGCAGGATATTCCCTATGCTGATGAGCGGCATCCTTGTCAAGGACGATCACGGTAACCCTCAATGTATCGCTGCTTCGGCCATCGATATGTCCGCCCAACACCAGGCGGAGAATGCGCTGCGTGAGAGCGTGGAGCTCCTGAAAGAAATTGTGGAAAGCTCGCTTTCCGGATTCTGGGATTGGAATCTTGTGGACAACACCGAATACCTGAGCCCAACCTTCAAGCAAATGTTCGGGTATGAAGATCATGAAATGGAGAACTCGCCAGATGTCTGGCAGAAGATGATCTTCCCTGAGGATTTGCCCGGCGTACTTGAAGTGTTTGATCGACACGTCAAGAGCCGTGGCCTGGCACCTTTCTATAACGAGGTCCGCTATCGGCATCGGGACGGTTCCACTGTCTGGGTTATCTGCGCGGGACGGGTTATCGAATGGGCCGACGATGGATCGGCAATCCGTATGGTCGGGTGCCATGTTGACATCACTAAACTCAAGCAGGCAGAGGCGGCGCTGCGGGCGAGCGAGGAAACACACCGGGCACTGGTTTCTGGCTTGCCCGATACGGTTATGCGCTTTGACCGCGAGGGACGGCATCTGTTCGTCTCCGAAAACCGTAAGGTGCTGGACATCGAGGCGGCGGAGTTCATCGGCAAAACCCACACCGAACTCGGTTTTCCCGAGGCCAAGTGCCGCTTCTGGGATGACTCGATCCAGCGGGTGCTCGACAGTGGGGAGCCCTTCGAAACCGAATTCACTTTCGAGGGCAAGGCCGGTGTCGCCATCTTCAACTGGCGGCTTATCCCCGAACGGGACGGGCAGGGAGCGGTCTCTTCGGTGCTCTCCATCAGCCGCAATATTACCGCCCATCGTCAAGCCGAGATGGAATACAAGACCCTGTTCCGTGAGATGCTCAACGGTTTCGCCCTGCACGAGATCATCTGCGATCCGGCGGGGAGGCCGGTTGATTACCGCTACCTTGCGGTCAACCCGGCCTTCGAACGCCTGACCGGCCTGAAGGCTGAGACTGTTCTTGGCCGCACCGCTCTGGAAATTCTACCCGGCACGGATAAACACTTGATTGGAACGTACGGCAATGTGGCGCTCTCCGGCGAACCGGTGTTCTTCGAACACTACTTCGTTGAACTCGGCAAGCATTTCGAGGTGACAGCCTTCTGCCCCATCGCCGGCCAATTTGCCAGCATCTTCCAGGACATCACCGAACGCAAAAAATCTGCGGCCGAACGGGAAAAACTCCAGGCCCAACTCGCCCAGGCTCAGAAAATGGAATCAGTCGGCCGCCTGGCCGGTGGCGTAGCTCACGACTTCAACAACATGCTGATGGTTATCCTGGGCCACACGGAGATGGCTCTGGATCAGATCCCCCCGGAGGAACCTTTGCATGCCGGCCTGGAGGCGATCCAGGAGGCAGCCCAGCACTCAGCCGACCTCACCCAACAATTGCTGGCCTATGCCCGCCAGCAGGTCGTGGCCCCAAGGGTGGTCGACATCAACGATACGGTTGAGAAGATGCTTAAGCTGCTGCGGCGTCTTATCGGCGAGGACATCGACCTCTCCTGGCGGCCGGGCCAGGGGGTCTGGCCGATCAAGATGGACACCGCCCAGCTCAATAAAATCCTGGCCAATCTCGTCGTCAACTCCCGTGATGCCATCGCCGGCGTGGGCAAAGTGACCATCGAGACGTCCAACGCGGTGTTCGATGCCGAGTACTGCGCCCGGAACGCAGGCGCTATGACCGGTGATTACGTGCTGTTGGCGGTCAGCGACAACGGCTGCGGTATGGACGCCGAGACGCAGTCACAGATATTTGAGCCCTTCTTCACCACCAAAGAGTTGGGCAAGGGTACCGGACTGGGTCTGGCTACGGTTTACGGCGTGGTCAAACAGAACAATGGCATCGTCACCGTCTACAGCGAGCCGGGTCAGGGCACCACCTTCAGGATCTACCTGCCGCGCCATGCGGTGAAAGCCGAGATTGAAACTGAGGGAAACCGGCCGGAAGCGGCGGCGCGGGGCAGCGAGACCGTTTTGTTGGTGGAGGACGAGCCGGCGATCCTGACCATGGCCACGATGATGCTGCAGAGGATGGGCTACACCGTACTGGCCGCTGGCACTCCCGGTGCGGCCATTCACCTGGCTCGGGAACACTCCGGCCGCATCGATCTGCTTATGACCGATGTGGTCATGCCCGAGATGAACGGCCGTGATCTGGGCAGAAACCTGCTCTCCATCTATCCGGACCTCCGGAGGTTGTTCATGTCCGGATACACGGCCAACGTCATCGCCCACCACGGGGTGCTGGACGAAGGGGTGCATTTCATCCAGAAGCCCTTCACGCTGAAGGAACTTGGTGCGAAGCTGCGTGTGGTTTTGGAAAGCTAGAATGCAAATGCAAAAAAGATATCCAGCACATCCCGCCTTGCCGTAACCATCTTTTACGGCCACGATCCATAGCCGATATCTCTTCGCCGGTCTGGATATTCGACTATTATCCTTGTTGGTATCTTGATTGTTGACGGTATGCTTTAAATGGGATGCCGGATTGTAGCCATTGTATGATGTGTGAAATTCAGCTTTGAGTTTAGTGGACAGTGGGTGTAGTATCACATTGTGGGTAACTTCGTATTGTTTCTTCTAAGGCGTATAATCCTGAAATGATATAAAAAAAAGAAATTTTCCGTTCCCTGGTGCACAATGCTCGAAGGATTTGCATCATGTTTATGGCATTTGCACATTGATTGGCCGGGTAGTTCTTTTATCCTTAATACTTGGGTATCCAATGAATTCACAAAATACAGTTCCTCGAATTTTTTGGAATATTCTTCTGTCCGCTATACTTATTGCGGTTATTCCTCTTGAACTTTCAGCCAACCCGAAAGAAATCCAAGTCGGTGTCTACGACAACAAGCCACTGATATTCATGTCTGAAGCTGGTCCGCAAGGGATTTACATAGACATTCTCGAAGAGATAGCCAAAGCTGAAGGGTGGGAAATTCGCTACCGTTATGGGAAATGGGTTGACGTTTATGCTCTCCTTGTTAACCAGAAAATCGATATACTTCCAGGAGTTGCTTTCGTCGAATCACGGCTGAAAGATGTTAATTACAATAACCAGACAATACTTGCAAATTGGGGTCAGGTTTATGTTAAAAAAGAACTTGAATTAGAATCAATTCAAAATCTTGCCGGGAAAAAAATCGCGACATTAAGGAATGATGCCCATGGAGATTACTTTCACCGGTTGCTGTCAGATTTATTGATAACCTATGAAGATATTGTCATCGGAGATTATGATGAAATGCTCGAAGCGCTGGAAGAGGGCAGGCTGGATGCAGGAGTTATTAATTATATTGCCGCTAAACAGCTTTCAGAGAAATACGATATTAAGCAAACACCAATTGTATTTAATCCTATACAGATAAAATATGCCGTTCCGAAAGGAGATCCGGCAGGACTTTTAAAGGCTCTTGATAAACACATTAGTATCCATAAGGAAGATAAAGAATCAGTCTATTACAATTCGCTGGAACACTGGTTGGCTATGTCTCCAACGAGTACGGAGAGAGTACCAGTCTGGCTTGTGTGGGTAGCATCGATTACCCTTGGTGTAGCTCTCCTGCTTTTAACTGGTAATATATTTTTACGCAGTAAGGTTAAAGCAAGAACGACAGAGATGCAAAATGAATTACATTTGCGAAGGATCGCCGAAGGCGAACTGAAAACGAGCGAAACCCTGACCAGAAAATTCATATCAAATATTGGAGATGTCATTGTCATAATAGACCAAAATGATATCAATAGGTATGAAAGCCCTAATATTGTCAAGCTTTTCGGCTGGAATGCCGATGAGCTGGTCGGGAAATGCGTATGGGATAATGTGCATAGTGAGGACATTGAGCGGACAAAGGATTTTTTTAACACCTTGAAAAATGAACCTAATGCGACGGGTTCCATCGAATGCCGGTACCGGTGCAGGAATGGGCAGTACAAGTGGATTAATTTTACCGGAGTGAACCTGCTTCACGATACGGATATCTGCGGTATCCTCGGCACCTTTCACGATATTACCAAGCGCAAGCAAGCAGAGGAAAACGAGCGGGAGAGTAATCAAAAGTTTGAGGTTCTTTTCGACAGTAGCCCGAGTGCAACATTTGTTTGGGAATTCCATGATGGCGATTTCACTCTTGTCGCGGTGAACAAAGCCGCCCAAAAACTTACTGAAAATAGGGCAAAAGATTATGTCGGCCTACAGGCAAAAAAAATATATGCAGATTTGCCGATTATTCGAGAGAAGCTTTCTGAATGTTATACAGAGCAGAAAACTGTCGAGTTTGAGTATTATTACAAGAACAGATTCAAAGGTGAATATAATTGGATTTTATTTCGAATAACCTTTGTTGATGCATATCATGTGATTCTGTATGTCGACAACATTAGTAACCGGAAAAACGCTCAAGAAAAAATAGAATTTCAAGCTAAATTACTTAATTCTATTGGCCAATCGGTTATTGCTACAGACAAAGATGGATTGGTTATCTATTGGAACAAGATAGCTGAACAGATCTTTGGTTGGTCAGCGGAAGAGGCGCTTGGGAAGAACATTCCGTATATTATGTCTGAAGATGTTTCTGAAGCGGACAGAATTATGAAGAAGATTATTTCCGGGCAATCCTGGAGTGGCGAGTTTACGGTTAAAAGAAAAGACGGAAAAATAATTCCCTTGTTCGTTACCGACACACCTATTTATGACGAAGATGGAAATCTGACTGGGGTCATCGGGGTCTCTGTTGACATTAGCCAACAAAAGGAAATGCAGGTGCAGCTCCAACTCGCTCAAAAAATGGAATCCGTAGGGCGCCTGGCTGGGGGAGTGGCGCATGATTTCAACAATATGCTCGGTGTTATTCTTGGGTACAGCGAACTGCTTCTCGAGCAGGTCGATGACGAGCCAGTAAACTATAGGGCTCTGCAGGGGATTCAAGAGGCGGCCAGGCGCTCTGCCGACCTTACACGGCAATTGTTGGCGTTTGCTCGAAAACAGACGGTTGCCCCTCGGGTCCTCGAACTCAACCAAACCATGGAGGCAATGCTCACCATGTTGCAGCGGTTGATCGGTGAGGACATCGAACTCTTATGGCGACCTGGGGCAACTCCGGCAATGGTGAAAATTGACCCTACGCAGGTCGATCAGATCCTTGTCAATCTTTGTGTTAACGCTCGAGATGCAATCGATGGCACTGGTACCATCAGCATTGCAACCAGCGAAGTGTTTCTTGATACGCAATTTTGCGCCAGCCAAACTGACTGTGCACCCGGGCCGTACATCACCCTGACTGTACGCGATACTGGCTGCGGAATGGATCAGGAGGCACAGGCCAACATTTTTGAACCATTTTTCACTACCAAAGATACGAATAAAGGCACCGGCCTCGGTCTGGCTACAGTCTTTGGTATTGTTAAACAGAACAACGGTTTTATCACAGTTGACAGTGAACTTGGGAAAGGATCTACATTTGCTATCTATTTGCCCATGTACACCGGTAGTGTCGATCAGCCCACCGTTGACGACGAAATCATTCATACCGAACCGGTTTCAGAAACCATTCTTCTCGTTGAAGACGAAGAAATGATTTTGCAGATGACTACGCTGATTCTTGAAGACCTGGGTTACCATGTTCTCGGTGCATCTAGGCCTGAGGAAGCGATCACTATAGCCGCCCATTTTGAAGGCACAATTCACTTGTTAATCACCGATATTATTATGCCTGAAATGAATGGTCGAGACTTGAAAAATAAACTCTTGGAGATTATGCCAGATATCAAAATTCTTTATATGTCCGGCTATACGGCCGATGTAATATCTGAGCACGGTATCCTTGATGAAAAAATACAGTTTATTCAAAAGCCTTTTGATGTTAAAAGCTTGGCAGAAAAAGTACGGGAGGTCCTCTCCTGACTGATCTCTTCCTAGTTGAATAATTATAAAAAAATCAAATGCTTACTGTGTGAAGGAGCCTGGCATGGAAAAATCGGTACGAAAAATGGATTCGACCTCTCGTTTGATCTTGCACCGAACGGCAAAGAGTGAAATTGGCAACGGCATCACAGTCATCGTCAAGGGTGAAGGGGCCTGGGTGTACGATCAGGACGGCAGGCGCTACCTGGATCTGGACGCCGGCATGACTAGGCCGGTACATGTGGGACACGGCTGCCGGGAACTGGCCGATACCGCCCATGCGCAGATGTGCCAACTGGCCTACTACACACCGATGGGCTATGCCAACGTCCCAGCCATGGAACTTGCCGATAAGCTTGCCGACATCACACCGGCCGGCATCAATCGCTTCACCTTCGAGACAGGCGGCTCGGATGCGGTGGAAACGGCCATGAAACTGGCCCGCCACTACCATTACTATCGGGGCGATAAGGGTCGTTTCAAAATCGTCTCTCGGCGTGGCGCCTACCATGGGGTCAACGGTATCGGCCTGCGGGCCCTCGGCTCGGTAATGCCGATGCGCCAGGTCATGGAACCGCTGGCGCCGGGTGCCGTCTTTGTTGAATCACCTTATTGCTATCGCTGCCCGTTCCGGATGTCGCCGGAACACTGCGACATGGCCTGTGCCCGTGATCTGCAAAGGATCCTCGAGTTCGAAGGTCCGGACCAGGTTTCCGCCTTTATCGGCGAACCCCTGCAACAGGCGTTTGGTGCCTACAAGCCGCCGGTCGAGTATTGGCCGATCATCGCCGAGATCTGCAGACAGCATGGCATCCTGCTCATCATCGACGAGGTGATCTGTGGATTCGGCCGCACCGGCACAATGTTTGCCACCGAACAGTTCGATCTGCAGCCGGATCTCTTGACCATGGCCAAAGGGCTGACCAGCGGCTACCTGCCGCTAGGGGCGGTGGGCTGTACCGATGCAGTGATGGCGCCCATCGAGGTGCTCAATCATCTGCATACCTACGCCAACCACCCGGTTCCCTGCGCCGTCGGCCTGAAGAATATCGAGATCCTTCAGCGCGACCGTCTCATCGACAACAGCGCCGCCATGGGGGACTACTTCCTTCAAGGTCTGCAGCAACTAACCAAATACCCCTCCGTCGGCGAGGTTCGCGGCACCGGCCTATGGCTGGCCATAGATTTCGTTAGCGATAAAAAAACGCGCGCACCCTTCCCCCAGGCCAACCTGATGAACCTCTTGGTTCGGGCCAAGGAGAAAGGGGTAATCACCAAAACCATGGGGCTGGCGCTGGAGTTTGCCCCACCGCTGACCATCACCCGGGAGGAGATTGATTTTGCCCTGCGGGTGATCGAGGAGTGTATCGCCGAAGAGGAGAAAGCGATGGGGGTCAGAGCGAGTTAACGTGCCGTAATACTATCAGACAGAGAGGTTGCGCAGCAGAACGGCACAGGACATGGCCATCAACAGGATCAGGACGCCACGTCGGAAACGTTCCGGGTCGGTTCTGCTGAACAGGCGCTTGCCCAAGCCAACCCCGACAAAGAGAGGCGGCAGAGCGGCCATGGCGATGAGGGCAGTCTCCCTGAAGATCAGTCCCTGCAGGGAAACGATTGCCAGGCTGAACAGGTCGATGCCGAAAAAATAGGCGATGATCGAGGCCCGTGATACGGCGACCCCGGCTGGTGAGGAGAGGTAGAAGATGATCACCGGCGGACCACCGATGGCGGCAGCCCCGTTCAGCAGACCGCATGCCGTGCCGGTGGCGAAGGTGAGGGTCCTCCCCGGCATCTGCTGCCATGCCCAGCCGGAGAGGAGAGTGATGGCCAGGGTGAGGACAATGAGGGCAATGGCGATCTGCAGCGGTGCCGCTGGTATCGATGCCAGCAGATAGACCCCGAGGGGGGTCGCCGGCACTGCCCCGGCCAGCAGCCAGCGGAGCGACGGCCAGTCGACCTGCCGGCGGATCTGGGGCAGCAGTTGGATACTGGCCAGCACCTCCAGAATAAGAACCAGCGGTACCGCCCGGGAGGGGGGAAGGACGAGGGAGAAGCCGGTTACGGCAATCATCGCAAAGCCGAACCCACTGTATCCCCTGACGAGAGCCGCGACGAGGACCGAGGTGAGCACGACAAACCAGGAGAGTGGGTCAAGAGTGGTGAGCATTCTCAACTCCTGAACAGGACGTTGGCGAGAGGAGTTTTGCCCGCTCAGGAGGGGCGTTTTTCGATCGCTCCAACCAGTCGGTCAATATCCCGCAGGTTGATGTCGCGCTGGGGAAAGGGAATTTCGATGCCTTCCCGTCTCAAGCCGCCATAAATGGCAAAAAGCAGATCGCTTTTCACAACGAGGATTTCCCCGATATCGCGCAGGAAGCAGCGCAGCTCAAAATCGAGGGAGCTCTCCCCGAGGCCGGTGAAAAGGACGGTGGCGGCAGGGTAGGAATAGACGGAATGGTGGTCCCTGGCTGCCTGGAGAAGTACCTCCCGGGTTTTTTCCAGGTCGCTGCCGTAGGCCACCCCGACCGGGACAATCAGCCGACCGGTCAGGCTGGAGAGGGTCATATTCTTGACGGTGCCGCTGATCAGGTCGGAATTGGGCAAAATGACATCGTGGCGGTCGAAGGTCTCGATACGGGTGGAGCGCACCGATATCTTCCGCACCACCCCGGAGTAGCCGGAGACCTCGATCCAGTCCCCCTCTTTGATCGGCCGTTCGACGAGGAGGATGATACCGGAGACGAAGTTGGAGACAATGGTCTGCAGGCCAAAGCCGATCCCCACCGACAGAGCGCCGGCCACCACCGCCAGGTTGGAGAGGTTGAGGCCGACTGAAGAGACGGCAATGAGTGCGGTGAGGGTCAAACCGATATAGCTGATTCCGGTGACCAGGGCCGTCTGGGCCCCCCGGTCCAGTTTGGTGCGCGGCAACACCGAGACGCGGAGCAGCCGCTGCAGCCAGCGGGTAAGAAAGACGCCGATGGTGAAGATGATCACCAGCGTCACCACCATATCGAGGGAAAGGCGGATTTCGCCAAGTTGCACACCGTCGGTGAGCAGCCGCCAGATCTCGCCGAGATCGGCGGGGCTTGCCCCCCAGGCCATGGCCAGAAGGGGGGCGAAGGCGATCGCCAGCAGGCAGATGACGCAGACCGGCAGGAGGGAAAGCGGTTTGTGCTCCTCTTGTTGGCCGGTGGCCAGGAGTGCCTGGAAAACCTTGACAATGACATTGTAGAGAAGGAGGGCAAGGCCGAGGAGCACGACGGTGAGAACGATCGCATCCACCGCCTCCTGGGAAAATTTGCTGAAACCGAGGAGGGCAAAGACCGGGACAACCAGCGCCGCCCCCTGCATCACCCGCGACAGCATGGCGAGAAACCCGGAATCGAGGGACTGCCTTTCGCCATCTGCGTCCGCCTGGTCGGAGCTGGCGATATTCCTGGTGGAGGCGAGCAGTAGCCGCCCCATCTGCCAGAGGAGAAGGCAGGAATAGAGGATAAGGGGGGTCAGCAGCACCGAGATGGTCTCCCGGGCAAAAAAATAGTTTTGTCCCATGGCCTCGACCAGCAGTTCGAGGGCGAGGACCACTCCGAGGCCGAGACAGAGGCGGAAGCCGCTTCGGGCACTGTGGTCGGCAAGGGGGAGGAGGCGTTCCTCTCGGTTGGCTGGGGCAAAGATGGTATGGCCCAACCAGGAGGCGGCGATCACCACCGCCGCCATGAGCGACAGGGTCATGGCCGGAACAAAGAAGGCATCAACCTGCAGCAGCTTGACGATCAGCAGAAAGGGGGCCACCCCCAGGGCCGGCAGGGCCAGCCGGGAGAGATTTTTCATAACCACCAGCAGCCAGCGGGACCATCTGCTGTCGGTGGCTATCTGCTCGAGGCGACGGAGGATCAGCGGTCGACCGACCAACAGAACCGCCAGGCCGAAGAGGGCCAGGACCAGCATGGTGGGGAGGTTTTCCTTTAGCCTGGCGGTCTCCCCCGGCTGCTCTAGGGAACGTCTGCCCTGTTTGACAAGATGGCCGTTGTACTCGCTCAGCTCTGTTGCCGCGGTGAGCCAGACTGTCGGGAACAGTGGGCTGGGGAATCGGTGCAGCAGCACCTGGGTCTGCCGGTTGCGGATTTGTTGGTCGATCTCCCGGATAAGAACCTCCGACTGCTGAAGAACCTCGTTGGCCATGCGGATCGGTTCTTCCACCTTGCCCAGTTCGGCGAGCAGTTCCGTCCGTCGGTCGGCAATCTCTTCCGATTCGCTCAGGCCCTCGCCTGGGAGTGGCCCGAGACTCTCCAGGCGTGCCCGGAGGGTCAGCCCTTCGACGCTTCCCTGTTCGACCAGATCCTGGGAAGTGTCGCGCAGAGTGGCAAGCTGCTGGCGCAGTTCTTTGAGGGTCTCCAGGGGAGTGCTCTCCTGCGACTGCAGGATTTTCTCAGCGCGGGCGATGAGGGTTCTGACCTCCCCTTCGCGGCTGTCGGTGGTCTGGGCCAGGAGTGGGCTGCCGCCGGGGGCAAAAAGAATGACGACCAGGGCGAGTGGCAACAGCCAGGCGAAGAGAGCACCGCTGTGCCGGCCCGGCCCCGCCCCGATGGGCAGTTGCCGCCGCCAGCCACTGGCGAGGCCCCCCTGTTCGTGGGGTAGGGGGATCTGGCGGGAAGGTGTATGCCGATATCTCTGGGACATGGTTCTCTCCACTGCGGCCGGGATGGGCTCTTATGACAAAAGACTCGTATGAGGGTGCCCGATCCCGTTTCTTCTGTCAAGCAATGAGCAGTTCTGGTGGTCTGTACCGCCCACCCTTCGTGCCCGGAGAAGGGATTTGCCGCTTGCTCTCCATGCCTCTTTATGTTCAAGTCTGCGGGTTCAACCAGCAGGGAAGGATGTATGCCAACAACCAACAAACTCTTCGCCCTGGTCGACTGCAACAACTTCTACGCCTCCTGCGAGCGGTTGTTCCGGCCCGATCTCGAGGGCAAGCCCATTGTCGTCCTTTCCAACAACGATGGCTGTGTGATTGCCCGTTCCAACGAGGCGAAGGCGCTCGGCATCCCGATGGGGGCGCCGCTCTTCAAGGTCCGTGCTCTCCTTGACCGGCACCGGGTTGAGGTCTTCTCGTCGAATTTTGCCCTCTATGGCGACCTCTCCTACCGGGTGATGGAACTCCTCCGGCAGAACGAGTACCATGTCGAGGTCTACTCCATCGACGAGGCCTTTCTGTCGCTGCCGGTGGCTGGCGGCTGGGATCGTCTCGGCTATCTGCTCGGCCTCCGCGCCCAGATTCTGAAGGAGGTGGGGATTCCGGTCTCCATTGGTGTTGCCCGCACCAAGACCCTGGCCAAGGTGGCCAACCGCATCGCCAAGAAGAACCCCCACTACCGGGGGGTCTTCGACTTGGAGGCGGCCGAGGGGCAACTGGACTCGATCCTCGCCGGGGTGGAGGTGGCGGATATCTGGGGGATCGGCCGCCGCTCCACGGAAAAGCTCAACCTGCGCGGCATCGTCACCGCCCTCGACCTGAAGCAGGCCGACGAGAAACTGGTGCGCAAGCTGCTCACCGTCACCGGGGCGCGGACCCGGCTGGAGCTGCACGGCATCCCCTGCATCCCCCTTGAGCTGTCGCCGCCGTCGCCGAAGTCGATGGTCACCTCCCGCTCCTTCGGCCGGCCGGTGGCCGACTTTGAGCAGCTGCGCGAGGCGGTGATCAGCTACACCTCCATGGTGGCGGAAAAACTCCGCCGCCAGGGGCTGGAGGCGGACTGCCTGCACCTCTTCATCACCACCGGCCCCTTTGCCCGCGACTCCTCCTACAGCGCCAGCCAGACCGTCACCCTGCCCCAACCGACAGCCTCTACCGCCCAGCTGATCGCGGCCGCCCTGCGCGTCCTGAAGGCCATCTACCGGCAGGGCCCCCGTTACCGCAAGGCGGGGGTGATGCTCACCGGCCTGATCAAGCCGGGCTACCGGCCGGTCGACCTCTTTGCCCCGCCGCAGCCAGCCCGCGACGACCGAAAACTGATGGCCGCCCTCGACACCATCAACGGCAAATGGGGCCGGCAGACCATCCAGTACGGGATGACCGCCGAGGCCGACAAGCCCTGGGGGATGCAGCAGGGGCGGCGGTCACCGGCGTATACTTCCAAATGGGAGGATGTGGCGGTGGTGAAGGCGGAGTAGCCGGGCAGCCCCCTTCAGGGCCTGGTCACCGGTTTTGCCGAGAAGGTGCAGGACTCGATATGGCGGACGCTGGCGCCGACGAAGGCGTGGTCGATGGTGATCGGCCGCTTCTGCCACTTCTCTCCCAGCTGGCTGAAATGGGTGACCGTTGCCTCGGTGATGGCTATGAAGCGGAGGGATGTCTTGCTTTTGAACAGGCCGTAAAAATTGCCGCTGATGTAGAAGAAACTGGAACCGTGGCTGCGGGTCATCAGGTGGATTCGCGAGGTCTCCTCCTTGGTCTTGGCGAGCAGAGTGGCCGCCCGGAGTTGCTCGGTCTTGTCGCCGGAGCGGGCCAGTCCGTCGAAAAAGAAGACCACTTCGCTCAGGCGGACCTGAACCTTGTTGAAGTCACTCAGCTTGACGTCGCCATCGAGGACGACCCTGGCGTTATGGAGGAGGACTGCATCCTCAAAGCTCCGTTCGGCCGGATTTTTCCAGTAGATGTTCGAACTGTTGAAGAAATCGGTGGTGCGTACCGAGTCGTTGGCCATGTCCATGTGGCCGGTGTACATCTTGCCTGGGGTGTAGAGGGTTACTTCCCTTTGCCCTGATTCCATTTCGTTCTCCTCTGTTGCAGTACTTCATCGCCACTCTACCCCCTTTTCCGGTCGCCAACAAGTGTTGTGGTGTTGTCCCTGCCGCCGGGCAGGCTGAGGGAGAGGGCCGCGGCCAGGGCGGTAAGGAGCGCCGCCAGCAGGTAGGCGGTGGTGAAGGAGCCGTCAGCGCCACCGATCAGGCCGGCAAAGGCCGGTCCGGCGGTCTGGCCGACGGCGAAGAAGAGGGTGGCGGTGGCGAAGGAGCGGGCCACCTTTTCCGGGGCGAAGTAGTCACCGATGGCCGCGGTGACTATTGCCGGCGCGGCAAAGACCGCCAGCCCGTACAGGGTGATGGAGAGCAGCAGCCAGCCCTGCCCCAGTTTCGCCCCGGCCAGCAGATAGGCGATGGTCTGCACGGTAAAGACCAGCATCATCCCGTACCTTCTGCCGATTCGGTCGGAAATGGTGCCAAAGCCGATCCCCGAGAAGAGGCTGAAGAGGCCGACCCAGGACCAGTACAGCCCAGCGGTTTGCTCACTGAACCCGTACTCATTGACCATCGAGGTGACGATGAAGGTGCCGTAGATCATGAAGGTGGTGCCGAAGATACAGTAGAGGAGGCCAAGCCGAAGGAGGAAGTGGCGCTCCTCACCGACGGTGGCCGGCCGTTCTGTGGCTGCGGTTTGTCGGGTGATACGGTTTTCTCCGAACGGTTCCAGCCCCATTGCCGCCGGCTCGTTGCGGAGAGAGAGGGCGGCGATGAGGGCCACCGTCAGGGAGAGCAGGCCAAGAAGCAGCCAGCCGGCCCGCCAGCCGTCGGCGGCAAAGAGCCGGCCGAGGAGCGGGATGGCGAAGCCGACAAAGATTATGCCGATTCCATTGCCGCCCACCACCAGCCCGGCGGCCCGGCCACGGCTGGCCCTGCCGAACCATCTGGTGGTGAGGGCCATCATCGGGATGTTGGCAAGGCCAGTGCCCACTCCGGTGAGGCTGTAGAGCAGGCAGACGCCCGGCAGGCTTGTGGCGCGGCTCAGCAGCAGCATGGTGGTGGCGAGGAGGAGAAGCCCGACCACCACCGTCGCCCGGGGCTGAATGCGGCTGATCAGGGCGGGGGCGCAGCAGACGGCCAGGAGATAGCCGGCAAAGTTACTGGTGCCGATATACCCCATGCTCTGGTAGCTAAGCTGCAGCCCGGCCTGCATCCCCGGAATCAGGACAGTATAGCCGAAGCGGGCGAGGCCGATGCAGGAGAAGAGAACGAGCACCCCGGTGGCGGCGATGACCCAGGCGTAGTGGAAGGATGATCTCATGTTCACGTCGTCTTGTACCCGGTTTGTCCAGGCGGAAAATTGCGCTGCAAGGTGGTGTGGTCCGGCGGCAGTGATCGATGCCCTCTCTCTATCACCCATTCGTCGCCGGCAGGCGAGCTTTTTTTTACTGGGCAAGCGGTTCGGCCCGGGAAAAATCCCTGTCGGGCGGCCTGTTCCGGCTTGCCAGGGGAAATCTCCTGCGGGTATAGTGCAGGTGGAAGTCAATCCTCCACAATGGAAAAAACCATGCCCGAATCCGGCCAGCAGCCCCAGCACTCTGTCACCGACCATCGCCCTGCCGCGCCTCCTCCGGAGCCGGTGTTGCGGCGGTTGCTGCCGCCGCTGCTGATCGTTTTTGTGCTGCTGGTGGGTGGTGCCTTTTCCTTTCAGCTGTATCAGTACCGGCAAGACCTAGCGGAATCGAACAGCCGTCTGGTCAGCGGCGTGGCCGAGGATCTGCAGCGACTGCTGGCCGAGCAGGAGAACAAACTGCGGGCGATCGAGGAGGTCCTGGCCCGGGATGAGAAGCTGCTCGCCTCCCTGCAGGCCGGCAACCGGCAGGAACTGTTCGACTCCTTTGCGCCGCTCTTTGCCCGCCTGCGGGCCGAACATGCCATTACCCACTTCTATTTTATCGATCCGCAGCGGATCTGCCTGCTGCGTCTCCATAACCCGGAAAAATTCGGTGACCGCCTCGACCGGTTCACCGCTGTCGCCGCCGCGCAGAGCGACAGGAGCGCGGCCGGGATCGAGCTCGGTCCGCTGGGTACCTTCACCCTGCGGGTGGTGCGGCCGCTCTATGTCGACGGCCGATTGATCGGCTTTCTCGAACTGGGCAAGGAGATCGAGGGCATTCTTGCCGAGATCAGCCGCCACGCGGCAGTGGATCTGCTCCTCACCCTGAAGAAGGCGGCCCTTTCCCGAAAGACCTGGGAAACCGGCATGCGCATCCTTGGCCGGGAGGCCGACTGGGATCAGTTCGCCGATGATGTCCTGGCCTACTCTACCTTTACCACCCTGCCGGAGACCCTCCATTCCCTGGTCGGCCCTGATGGGCCGGCTGAGGCGGTGGAGAAAACGTTTGCCGGCCGCAGCTGGAGCGTCCTTTCCGTGCCGATGGACGATGTCGCCGGCATCAGGGTGGGGGATCTGCTGGTGCTTCGTGATATCACCGCGATCAAGGCGGCGGCCTGGAAAGTTTCCTTCCTCTTTGGCGGTGGGGGCCTGCTGTTGCTTGGCGGTCTGCTGCTCTTTCTCTTTCTCCTTCTCCGCCGCACCGATCGCGGCATTGCCGCCCAGCAGGCGGAACTGTGGCAGAGCCGGGACCGCCTGCGGGTGAGCGAAGCCCGCTATCGGGAGTTTTTTGAAAAGTCGCCGGATGCCTATCTGACCATGGAGGAGGGGTTGTTCACCGACTGTAACGATGCTGCCCTGGCCATTCTGGCGGCCAGCCGCGAGCAGGTGGTTGGCCGTCGGGTGACCGATTTTTCTCCCGAACTGCAACCGGATGGGACACCCTCCGGGCTCGGCAGCGCCGAGCGGCTGCAACAGGTGCTGGAATCCGGGTCGATCCGCTTCGAGTGGCTGCATCGGCGTCTTGATGGCAACGATATCTGGGTGGATGTCTCCCTGGCCCTGTTGTCACCACTGCCGCGGCCGACCACCCTGGCCACCCTGCGGGACATAAGCGACCGCAAACGTGCCGAGGCGATTACCGCGCTGCGCCTCCGGCTGATTGACTACGCCGTCGACCACAACCTCGGGCAACTGCTCGTCAGGGTCCTCGACGAGGTGGGGCTCCTGCTGGAGAGCCCGATCGGTTTCTACCATTTTGTCGAAGCCGACCAGCAGACCATCTCCCTGCAGCAGTGGTCCACCGCCACCCTGCGCGACTTCTGCCGGGCCGACGGCAAAGGGGGCCACTATCCCATTGATCAGGCCGGGGTCTGGGTGGACAGTGTCCGTACCGGCAAGACCGTTGTCCATAATGACTACAGTTCGTTGCCCGGCAAGAAGGGGCTGCCTCCCGGCCATGCCCAGGTTATTCGCGAGGTGGTGGTGCCGGTGATCCGGCAGGGCCGCCTTGTCGCCATCTTCGGGCTGGGCAACAAGCCCGTTGACTATACCCCCCTGGATGTCGAGACAATCGAGTCTGTTGCCGATGTGAGCTGGGAGATTATCGAACGGAAACGGGGCGAGGAGCGGTTGCGTGCCGAGGAGGTGCGGATACGGGCGATCAGTGAATCGGCCCACGATGCCATCATCATGATTGACCCACAAGGAAATGTCTCCTTCTGGAACCCGGCCGCCGAACGTATCTTCGGCTATCGGCCCGCGGAGGTGATCGGCCGCAACCTCCACCATCTGCTCGTCCCTGAGCGCTACCACGCCGCCCATGAAAAGGCCTATCCCCTTTTTCTGCAGAGTGGTCAGGGGGCGGTGGTGGGGCAGACTCTTGAACTGGCCGCCTGCCACCAGAATGGTCAGGAGATTGACGTCGAGCTCTCCCTCTCCGCCCTGCAGCTTGCCGATGGCTGGCATGCAGTGGGGTTGATGCGTGACATCAGTGATCGAAAACGGATGGAGCGGGAGCTGAGCAGTACCAACCAGGCCCTGCAGCGGCAGACGGAAGTGGCCAGGGAGATGGCCGAGCGGGCGGAAATGGCCAACATCGCCAAAAGCGAATTTCTGGCCAACATGAGCCATGAAATCCGCACCCCGATGAACGGGGTGATGGGGATGACCGGTCTGCTCCTCGATACCCCCCTGAGCGAAGAGCAGCGCCGCTATGCCGAAGTGGTTCTGGCCAGCAGCGAATCACTGCTTGGCCTGCTCAACGATATTCTCGATTTTTCCAAAATCGAGGCGGGCAAACTTGATCTTGAGGTTCTCCCCTTCGATCTCTTCTCCCTGCTCGACGACGTCACGACCAGCCTGGCGGTGCGGGCCAATGAGAAGGGCTTGGAACTTCTCTACCGGACCGACCCCGAGGTGCCGACCCTCCTCCGTGGCGACCCGGGACGGCTGCGTCAGGTCCTGAACAATCTGGTGGGCAACGCCATCAAATTCACCGAGGCCGGTGAGGTGGAGATCAGTGTCTCTCTGGAAGAAGAGTCGGCGGAAAGGGCTCTGCTGCACCTTACCGTACGGGATATGGGGATAGGTATTCCAGCGGAGAAGATTCCCCTGCTGTTCAGGAAATTCACCCAGGTGGACGCCTCCACCACTCGAAAATACGGAGGTACCGGTCTTGGTCTGGCGATCTGCAAGCAGCTGGTGGAACTGATGGGCGGCCGGATCGGGGTGGAGAGTGCAGAGGGGAGGGGATCGGAGTTCTGGTTCACCGCCGACCTCGGCAAACAGGTACACCAGTTGCGAACTGAGATGGCACCGCCGGCGGCACTGGAGGGGGTGCGAGTGCTGGTGGTCGACGACAACAGCACCAACCGGGAGATCGTCATTACCCGCCTGACCGCCTGGAAGATGCGCCCGGAGGAGGTTGACTCCGGCGCCGCCGCCCTGACCGCCCTCCATCGGGGGGTTGCCGACGACGACCCGTTCCGCCTGGCGGTGATCGACATGCAGATGCCGGGGATGGATGGCGAAAGTCTCGGGCGGACCATTATGGCCGATCGGCAACTGGTTGCCACCCGCCTGGTGATGCTCACCTCGCTCGGGGCCAGGGGAGATGCCCGCCGCTTTGCCGAGATCGGTTTTTCCGCCTATCTGACCAAGCCGGTGCGCCATCGGGAACTCCGCTCGGTGCTGGCCCTGGCGCTGAACGGCGAGGCCGGGCAGATGGGGGAAATGTCCTCCCTGGTAACCCGCCATACGGCGCGCGAAACCGCCGCTCTCTATACCGGCCGCCCGGCCCGTCTGCTTCTCGCCGAAGACAATATCACCAACCAACAGGTTGCCCTCGGTATCCTGAAAAAACTGGGCTTATCTGCAGATGCGGTGGTCAACGGCGCCGAGGCGGTCAAGGCCGTTGCCAGTACCCCCTATGATCTGGTGCTGATGGATATCCAGATGCCGCTCCTCGACGGTCTGGCCGCCACCCGGCAGATCCGTGCCCGGGAGGCGGAACAGGCCGGCCGGCGGCTACCGATTGTCGCCATGACCGCCCATGCCATGCAGGGCGATCGGGAGGCCTGTCTGGCGGCGGGGATGGACGATTACTTGAGTAAACCGGTGGAACTGTCGTCGCTGGTCGCCGTCCTCAATCGCTGGCTGCCGGTGGTTCCGGCCGATGACGGTTCTCTGCCGGCCGACGACGGGTCGGTGTCGGCGGGCAACGAGATGGTGCCGGCGGACAACAGTGTGGCGCGGCAATCGACAGAGCCGGCGACACCGGTCTGGGACCGGACGGCCCTGCTGGGGCGGTTGATGGACGATCAGGAGCTGGCAGCGGTGGTCATCGCCGCCTTTGGCGACGACATGCCGCTGCAGCTGGCCGCTCTGAAGGCTGCTCTGGCCGCCGGTGACAAACCGGCGCTGGCCAGTCGCGCCCATGGAATCAAGGGGGCGGCGGCCAATATCGGTGCCGAGGTGCTGCGGGGGCTTGCCCTGGCGATGGAGAAGGCGGCCAAAGGGGGCGATCTTGCCGCCGCTGCGAGCCTCTTGCCGCAGCTGGTCGAGGGGTTCGACCAGTTCCAGCAGGCGGTGGCCAGCGACCCCTTTCCGGATGGTGGGCAGGAGCGGGGCTAGCGGCTCGGCAGCGGGTAGAGGGTCCCCTGGTAGTCGACCACCACACCCTCCCAGGTGATCTCCTGCAGGCGGAGTTCCTCGCCGATCCACTCCCCTTCCCGGATGATCCGGTTGTTGACGATGATCAGCCGCCGGGCCGGTTCCAGGGCATAAGTGTGGCCGGCGAAGCGCAGTTCCGCCAGAGGCGGCGGGGGACTGAGACGCTTCTTCGCCGGCCCGGTGATCTTCCGCACTGCCGCTGTCGCCGGCATCTCTCCCTGCTCTGCCGCTTGTTCCCCTTTTGCCGCCGGTTCGCTCAATTCCCTGCGTTCCCTGAGTTCCCTGAGCTCTCTAAACTCTCCCTGTTCTGTCAGTTCCGTGGCCATGGCCCCAGCCGCATCGCCGGCGTCGGCCGCCGTGGCGTCGGCAGTTGCCGGGGCAGTAGCCGGAGGGGATGCGATTTCCGTCTGCCCGGCCGGCGCCCGCGGAGCGTCCGTCGCCACAGGCACGGTGTCTTTTTCTTCGTCGGTCGGCCAGAGCCGGAAGGTTGCCAAAAGGAGGACGACGCTCAGCAGCAGGAGCAGGCCGGCAAGGAGCCGAACGTCGAAACGATTGGCCGGGCGGCGGCCGGCAAAGGCCGGCGGCTCAAGGGGCAGGTCGGCGAGCCGGGGAGAGCTGCCCTGCCGCCGTTCCTGTGCCGATTTTTTCAGTGCTTCAAGGATATAGGACATCCCGCCGCGCCTCTTTTATTGCGCCCCGCCCGGGGTGAGATGCTGCCACAGCTCCCGGCCGGTTTCCAGCAAAGGCAGGAAGAGACGCGGCAAGGGGAGGCTGTCCGCCGGAAGGGCCAGGTAGAGGCCCAGGGGAATGGCCAGCGCCAGCAGGATGAGGAGGGTGGCCAGACTTCGCCGGCGGCCGCCGAGGCCTCTCTGCCTCGCCTGTCTAGCAAAGAGTTCCTTTGCCGCCCGCCGTACCGTCCTGCCGTCTACCTCCTCCCGGTCTTCGGCGTAGGCCCCGAGGAGGGCCCGGTCGCAGAGGATATTGATCACCCGGGGGATCCCCTTGCTCACCCTGGCCACCTCCCGTACCGCCGCCGGTGAGAAGAGGGGGCGCGGACCACTGGCACCGGCCACCGCCAGGCGGTGGCGGATGTAGCCTCCCACCTGGCCGGCACTGAGGGGCTGGAGGTGGTAGCGGGTGGTGATCCGCTGCCTGAGCTGGGCCAGTTCGGCAATGTCGAGAATCCGCCGCAACTCCGGCTGGCCGATGAGGACAATCTGCAGGAGCTTATGGCTGTTGGTCTCGAGGTTGGTGAGCAGGCGAAGCTGTTCGAGGAGGTCGACACTGAGGTTCTGAGCCTCGTCGATGATCAGGGCGGTATTCTCTCCCCGGGCGTGGGCGGCAAGAAGAGCGGCGTTCAGCCGGTCGATGGACTCTTTGCTCGAAGGAGGCTGCTTGCCGGTGCTGATCCCCAGCTCTTCGCAGATGGTCTGCAGCAGTTCCTCTATGGTCAGTTTCGGATTGAGCACCATGGCCACCTGGGTATTCTCCGGCAGCTGCTCGAGCAGACAGCGGCAGATGGTGGTCTTGCCGGTTCCCACCTCGCCGGTGAGGAGGATGATGCACCCTTCGTTGCTGATTCCGTAGAGCAGGTGGGCAAGGGCCTCGCGGTGCAACTCGCTGAGGTAGAGGTAGCGCGGGTTGGGGGCGATGGCGAAGGGCTTTTCGCGCAGGCCGAAGTAGTCTCTGTACATGGTATCGACTTGGCTGTACGGCTTGGCTTGAAGATTTTCCTCGACGATTCGGCTCGAGGGCCTTGCCCGACGCTCTGGCTGGTCGCCGTGGAGGGGGGCGGACACAGGCCCGGACCATTTTCTCCACCGCTTCCGGCACAGTATACGGTGGAATGGAAGTATTTGCCAACATCTTTGCCGCCGGGCGACTGCCATCGTTTCGACGCCGCCCCGAGCATCCCCGCCGCTGCTGGCCGAGTGTCGAGGGGGAGTGTGGGTGGCAGGATGGTCGAACCTTCACCTTGCCGCTCGCCCCAACCTGCGCTTTGTGGTTGTGTTTCTCAGGAAATGTTCCTACCATGGTTGCCGGTGAAATTACGCAGGGAGTTTTGGTGGTCTGTCGGTGGCCTGCCTGTGGTCTGACAGTGGTCTGTCGGAGTTCTGCCGACGGCCTGTCGGAGGGCAACGCGAAGGTGGCCGGCTGAGGCCATTGCCGGAAGATAGAAGCGGTGGCAGGTTGAGGCAGGAGACAGGTTGAGGCAGGCGGAGCAGATGGAAGGAATAGTGGGCGTTCCCCGTGGAAAGGCTTTGAAAGGAACAGATGCCAGTCTTTGAATACCGGGCCCTGAACAGCCGGGGCAAAGAGGTGAAGGGGATCCTCGAGGCCGACAGCCTGGCGCAGCTGCGCAGCAGGCTGCGTGCCCAGGGAAGATATCTGGTCGCCGTGGTCGAGAGCCGCGGGCGGCGGGCAACGGGTGGCTTTGCCCGCCACTGGCCGACCCTCTTTCGCTCGGCAGCGCTCGCCGAACTGAACGTTGTCACCCGCCAACTGGCTACCCTGCTTGCCGCCGGCATCCCCCTGGTGCCGGCCCTGGGCACCATCGGCGAGCAGAGCGGCAATGCCACCCTGAAAAGGGTGCTGGCCGAGGTGAAGGGGGCAGTCAACGAGGGGAGCACCCTCACTGTGGCCTTGGCCGAACACCCGAAAATGTTCACTCCCCTCTTTGTCAACATGGTTCGGGCCGGCGAGGCCTCCGGCTCCCTGGATATCGTCCTCGCCAGGCTGGCCGATTTCTCCGAAAAAGAGGCGGCCCTGCGCAATCGGCTGCGGGCAGCCCTCATCTACCCCCTGTTTATGGCGGTGATCGGCGTTGCGGTGCTGGTCTTTCTGCTCACCGCCATCGTCCCGACCATCACCGAGGTTTTCACTGATCTGGACCGGCTCCTCCCCCTGCCGACCAGGTTGCTGATCGACCTCAGCGACCTGCTGCGCAGCTCCTGGTGGCTCCTTCTCCTTGTTCTGCTGCTCGCGGCCGCCGGGGTGCGGAGCCTTCTTCGCCGCCCCTTCGGCCGCTCGTTTGTCGACCTGCTCAGGTTGCGCCTGCCGGTCATCGGGCCGGTGGTGCAGAAAAGCATCCTGGCCCGTTTCGCCTCGACCCTGGGCAGCCTGCTGGCCAGCGGGGTGGGTCTCCTCAGCGCCATGGAGATCGTCCGTACCCTGGTGGACAACGTCCATGTCGCCAAGGTTGTCGATGCGGCCATGGCGCGGATCCAGACAGGGCGGAGCATGACCGGGGCGCTGGCCGATTCCCCCTGGTTTCCGCCGATGTTTCTGCAGATGGTTGCCGCCGGCGAGCAGAGCGGCGCCCTCGACGAGATGCTGAAAAAGGTCGCCGGCGCCTATGAGCTGGAAGTGGAGGCGGCGATTCTCGGCCTGACCTCGCTGCTCGAGCCCCTGCTCATCCTGGCCATGGGGCTGGCGGTGGGCTTTGTCGTGCTGTCGATCCTGCTGCCCATTTTCGAGATGAACCAGCTGGTCGGCTAGCCATCGTGGCCCGGCAGCAGAGTGCGCCGGCAAACAATCTTTACCAGCGAAGGCTCGCTGTACGGCCGTCGCGGAGTGGGAAGTGATGGAGAGGACGGATTGCAAGGTGGCGGCCTCGGCCGGTTTCACCCTCATTGAACTGCTGGTGGTTCTGGTGATCATCGGTATACTTGCCGGCTATATCGGCCCGAAGATCATCGGCCACCCGGAAGAGGCGAGGCGGACCAAGGCTGCCCTGCAGATCAGGGGAATCGAAACAGCCCTGGAGATCTACCGGCTCGATAACGGCAGCTACCCGAGCACCGAACAAGGCCTGCAGGCCCTCATTGAGCCACCGGCCACCGGCCGGCTGGCCCCGAAATGGCGGGCCGGTGGTTATCTGGACAAGAATCGTCTGCCCGACGACCCCTGGGGCAGGCCTTTTGTCTATCTTCACCCCGGTTTGCATGGTGATTTTGATCTCAGCTCCTACGGCTCCGACGGTGAGGTCGGTGGCGAGGGGGATGCCCGGGACACCAACAACTGGCAACTCGATTGACCGGCATGGCCTCTTCTCCAAAACAGAGCGAGCAGGGCGGTTGTCAGGGTGGCTACACGCTGATCGAAATGGTGGTGGTCTGTGCGCTCATTGCCACTTTCCTGGTCGTGGCCATGCCGGCACTGCGGCCGCAGAGTGCCGACAACTCGCTGAACACGGCGGCCCGTCAGCTGATCTGGCTGGTTCAGGGTGCCCGCCATGAAGCCCGGTTTGCCCGGCAGCCCTGGCGCATCGAAATTGACCGGGAGAGGGGGCGATTTTGCAGCCGACCCGACGCCGCCGGCAGTGAAGCTACCGCCGACTGCCTGAAGAGAGTGCAATTGCCGCCGACGGTTCGTCTGGCCGGCTTGACCATCAGCGGTACGGCTCTGTCGCTCTCTGCGCAGCCGGAGATATGGATAAGTGGCCGCGGCCATCTGGAAGAGATGCACCTTGAACTGGAGGACAGCGAGCGGCGGAAGGTGGTGCTCCACTTTTCCCCCTTTCAGGACGAGGTGACGGTTTCCGGCCAGGTTACCGGTCAATTTTCCGGTCAAGTTCCCGGTCAAGCGGCCGGGGAAGGTTGAGGCGTTTCGGTGGCCCCTTTTTCGCCAAGAACCGGCACCCCTGCCGGCTTTACCGGGTTCACCCTGCTCGAGGTGATGCTTGCCCTGGCAATTATCTCCATAGTCCTCGTTACCCTGCACGGGGTGCAGGCCCGCTCCCTGGCCCTCCTTCTTGAGGCACGGTTTAACAATACCGCACCCTTGCTGGCCGCCGGCAAACTGGCCGAGTTGGCCGTGGCCCCAACGCTGAGCGACAGGGGCGACTTTGGCGAGGACTTTCCCGGCTATCGCTGGCAGTTGCTGGTAAGCGAGACCCCTGCCACCGACCTTGTCGCAGATCGCCCCTTGGCCGAGCCCTTTCTTCGTCTGGAACTGCTGGTCGAGAACGGTATCCCCGGCCACAGGTACACCCTGGTGTGGTATGGCATGGCGGGGGGGCGATGATGAACCGTCGTGCAGAGAGCGGCTTTACCCTGCTCGAGGTGTTGGTTGCCGGGGTGCTGCTGGCCGTTATCCTGTCGCTGCTCTACAGTGTCCAGCGGACTACCCTGCGGGTGGTCTCCGGCTCTCTGAAGCAATTGACCGCCGTTGCTGCCGGCCGGGAGGCCCTGGAACGTCTCGGCGAAGATCTCCAGTTGCTGGTGACCGGGGTGGAGGGCCATCTCCTGGGGAGTACGCAGCAGCTGGCCACAGGTCGGGGAGATGGCCTGGCCTTTGTGTCGGCGGTCCACCTCCCCCTGCGGCGGAACGACTATCCGCTTGGCGCCAGTCTCATTGAGTACAGTGTCGAAGAGGATGCCGGCAGCGGTCTTTTGAACCTCTACCGCCGCAGTACCACACTACTGCCGGGAAGGCAGGGGCTCTATGTCGGCACCGGCACGAGACATCTGCTCTGTGCCGGGTTGCGGGAGGTTCGCCTGGCCTATCTCGACGAGGCGGGAAAAAGCCACGACAGCTGGTCGAGCCAGCCCACGGAGAGCGCTGCCTGGCAGTCGGAGTCGAAAGAAGAGGGGCGATTGCCGCTGGTCGTGGCAGCCGAACTGCGCTTTCCGGCCGAACCGACGGGGGCAGCAGCCGACAGCCTGCCGTTGCGGACCGCGTTCCTCCTGCCGCAGTCGGATGTTGCGGTCGAAGGAAGGGGTAGCCGGTGAGGCTGCCGGCAAAAGAGGGGCGAGGTGACTCCCCCCTGGCCAATGAGGAGGGGATGGCCCTGCTCCTTACCCTGCTGGTGGTCAGCCTGCTGGTGGTGGCTACCCTGCACTTCCAGAAAAGAGTCTGGCATAGTTTGGCGATCTCAAGTATCTTTAAGGAAAACAGTAGACTGGATGTAGTGGCTGGTTCCGGGATCGGTATCGGGGCGGCACTTCTCGCCGCTGATCGCAACAGCAGTGACAGCTTTCTCGATATTTGGGCCGCGCCGCTTTCCCTCACCGAGCCTTTTCCCCGGGCCGAACTGCAGCTGCGGCTGGTGGACCTGAACGGCCGATTCCCCCTGCAGGCCCTGGTGGTGCCGGCCGATGGCGACGCCAGCCCGGCACAACGCCGGTTGGCCGCGGCTTTTCGGGCGGTTCTCCAGCGTCTCCTGGAGAGTGGTGCCTTTGCCCTGGAGGAGGAGCCCGGAACCATAGTCGATTCTCTTGCCGACTGGTTGGATGGCGATGAGCAGGAACGGCGGGATGGGGTTGAGAGCGGCTATTACGCATCCCTGCCGCGGCCCTACCGCAGCCGCAACGGGCCGGCGCACAGCGAGGCCGAACTCCTGCTGGTGAAGGGGGTTACCCCGGCCCTGCTCTACGGTGATGGCGAACGGCAGGGGCTCTTGGAGCTGGTATCCATCCACGATGGGGAGCGGCGGATCAACCTCAACACTGCCCCGCCCCTCCTGCTGCAGAGCCTCGATGGACGAATCGATGCAGAGCTGGCCAGGGTGATGGACTTCTATCGACGGCAGCCGGAAAATGCCGATCAGCTGGCCAGGCCCGGCTGGTACCGGCAGATTCCCGGCTGGCCGGCCGATCTGGCCCTCGACGAGAGGATGCTGACCGTCAGGAGTGGCCGGTTCCGGCTTGCCAGCGAGGCCCTCTTCGCCGGCCAGGGCCGCCGGCAGGTGGTGGATATGCGCCGACGGGACGGAAAAGTGGTAGTGCAGAAAAGGGTGGAATAGAGCATGGCCGATTCCCTGTTGTGCCTGGAACTGGGCGAAGAAACGCTTGCGGCCGTCTCATTGCGGCGCACCGGCCGGGTGAGCACGGTCACCGGTTGTGTCACGGTTGACTGCCGCGACCGCCCGCTGGCCGAGGCGGCGGCCGAGTTGCGGCGACTGGCAGCCCCCCTGCCGCAGGAGGTGCGCCTCTGTCTGGGCTCCACCCCCTTTTTCTTTGCCAATCTGGCCCTCCCCTTCAGCAGACGGCGGCAGGTGGCTCAGGTGCTCCCCTTTGAGCTGGCGGAACAACTCCCCCTGCCCATCGAGGCCCTGCAGGTCGATTTTCTCACCACCGCCAGGAGTACTGGCGGAAGTGAAGTTCTTGCCCTCCTGCTCCCCCGCGAATTCCTCGACGAACGGTTGGCTGCCCTGCAGGCCGGTGGCATCGAGGTCGATTCGGTCAGTCTGAGCGGGCTCGCCCTTGCCGGGTGGGTGGCGGCTGACCCGCGGCCATTTCTTCTGGTGGATGGCGCCGGCGACCGGGTGACCCTCTTTCTCGGCCGGGGTGGGCGGATTTCTCTGATCCGAGGCCTCCCTCTGCCTGCCGGCGAGGGCGGCAGCGGCCAGGCAGACTTTGCCAGCGCCTTTCGCCAGACCATCCTCAGCTGGACCGGCAGCAGCGGCGTCGACCTCTCCTCGCTGCGGCATCTGCTTGGGGCCGGCTGCCCCGAGTCGCTCCAGATGGTGCTGATCAATGCCCTGGCCGGCCTTCCCCCGGCCAATCGCCTGCCTGGTTTGCCGCTTGTGAAGATGAGCCGGGAGGCCCGGGCCGGGTACCGGCCGGAATTGATGGAACGGGCTGTCGCCCATGGGCTTGCTGCCCTGGAAGGCAGGGGGCCACAACTTGAATTTCTCCCCGGACAGTCCCGTCTCCGCCGCCTGACGCCACGCCGGCGCCGGCTTCTGAAGCTGGCGGCAGTCTCCCTGGCCGTGGCCCTGTTGCTGCTGGTCGCCTCGCTTGGCCGGGACTACGCCACCGCCCTTTCCCATCAGGAGGCCTTGCAGCAGGAGATTGCCAGCCTCTTCAGGCAGACACTCCCCGGGACCACCCGGATTGTCGATCCTGTTCGCCAGCTGCAGGTGGTCAACAACGAGTTGCGCCGCACCTACCGGCCTGGTGGGGAGGGCGGCGGCCGGGCCACCGTCCTCCAGCTGCTCAGCGAACTCTCGGCCCGAATCCCGGCCACTCTGCCGATGCGGATCAGCCGCCTGCAGGTGGACAGTGGTGCCGTCCAGCTGCGGGGAGTGACCGGTGACTTCAACACTGTCGATTCGGTGCAGAAAGAGTTGGCCAAATCCCCTCTCTTTCAGGGGGTGACAATAAACTCGGCCAGCCAGTCCCTGCAGGATGATCTGGTTCGTTTCGAACTGAAACTGACCCTGGCCCGACGGTGAACGCAATGCTCTCCTCCCTGCGCCGGCTGCTCCGTCTCTCCGGCTTTACCACCCTCGACAGCCGGGAGAAGAAGGTACTGCTGGGGGGGCTGCTTTTTGTCGGCGCATTTCTCCTCGTCCAGCTGCTGGTCATGCCCTTTGTTGAGGCGAGGTCCGCTCTCGAGCAGTCGATCCTCCGTCGTGAGGCCGAACTTTCTGATATGAAACGACTGCGCCAGGAGTATCTGGCCCTGAAAGAAGAGGAGGGGGGGATCGAGGCCGGGGTTGACCGGCGGCAGCCGGACTTCAGTCTCTTCACCTTTCTCGACCGGCAGGCCGAAAAAAGCAGGGTGAAGCGGCAGATCAGTTCGATGAAGCCCTCGCGCAGCGAAGGCGAAGGCAATCTGGCGGAGGTGATGGTCGAGGTCAATCTGCAGCAGGTCGGCCTGGCCGGACTGGTTGACTTTCTCCTCCTGCTGGAGTCCAGCGAAAAGGTGGTGTTTGTCCGGCGGATTACCATCCAGGGACGGGACTCGGGGCTGCTCGACGTCACCCTCCAGGTTGTCACCTTTACCAGGAAGGGGTAAAATGGCCCGACGCGTTTTCCTGTACGGGGTCTACCCCCTGCTCCTCATTGCCACCCTGCTCTATCTGAGGTTTCCAGCGGAGCCCTTCCGGCTCTTCTGTGAACGGCAACTGGCGGCGGTGTTTCCCGGCTGGTCGACGGCCCGGATAGATACCATCGATTTCCAGCCACCGGCTTCGATTGTTGCCGGTGGCGTCGGGCTGAGTGGAACTTTTGACGGAGAGACGTCAAGCCTCTACCTTGACCGGCTGACTCTGACAGCCACCGGCTGGCCGCCGCATCGGGCTCTGCTGGTTACCGCCGAGCTCTATGGCGGCCGGTTCAGGGCCGAACTTGCCCTCCCTCTTCCCCGTATCGGCGCGGGAGAGCTTGTCGCCAGGTTTTCCCTGGCAGAGGTTGATCTGGGGCGATTGTCCACCGCCCTGCTTGCCGGTCGGCGGGAGATTGTCGGTCATCTTGGCCTCAGCGGCAGCTATCAGGCCGCCGGCGAGCAGCCTCCGGGGGGGCGGGGAAGCGGCCGTCTGCAGCTGGGTGCCGGCAAATTTTCTTTGCTGGAACCGGTTCTTTCCCTGACCGCGGTCTCCTATTCCAGGGTGGAAGCGGCGGTCGTTTTTGCCGGTGGCGACCTGCAACTGGCCGGTGGCGTACTGCGTGGTGGCGAGATTGATGCCGATTTCCGCGGGACGGTACGGTTGGCCACGCCGTTATCGGCATCGGCGCTTTCCCTGGATGGGGAGCTGACTCCCGACGAGACCCTTCTCCGCGCCGCCGCTGGTTCCCCCCCCCGGAGTGGGGCCGGCGGGCAGAGTTTCGGTGGCCTGCAGCTGCCCGAGGAACGGCTGCAACAGCACTCCAGCAGGGCCCTCCCCTTCCAGGTGGGGGGGACGCTCTCCCGACCGACCTTTCGCCTGGGGAGGGGCTAAGCGATGTTTGACCGGCGTACCCTTTTCTCTCTGCTGGTGGTGACCCTCTTTTCTGTCGGTGTGGTGGAAGGGGGCTATCTGGCTCTTGAGTACCTGCTGCTTCGAGAGCCAGGCAAAGCCGCTCCGGTCAGCGCTGCCGGGCCGGTGCCGGTTGTGGTTGGCGAGGGGGAGGGGTATGACCACCGGATCATCCTCCAACGCAACCTGTTCGGTGGCTGGTTGCCGGAAGGTGGCACGGCGCTGACGCCTAGCTCCCCCCGGCGGGAGTCGGGAGAGGGAAGTGGACTGGACATCGTTTTGCTTGGGACGGTTGGCGGGGATATCCCGAGGGCAGTCTTTTTCGATAAAAAAAGCCAGCGACAGCAGCTCTATTCGCTCGGTGAAACCATTGAGGATGCGGTGATCAGGGAGATTCGCCGAGGCGAGGTGGTTGTCTTCCGGCAGGGGCGGGAAGAGGTCCTCGATTGGCGGGAGGCGGCGACAATCCGCCCCTCCTTACCGTCAGCAGGGGAGAGTGCAGCTTTGCCGCCGGTGGCGGTGGTCTCCCAGCCGGTGGATTTTTCCCCGGTGGCGGCGGAGTCCGGGGCGCAACCGGCCGGGGATGGTCTTCTGCCGACGGCCGACGACAGGCCGAGAGTGGTCCGCCTGGTCAGTCCGGCCCGGACAAGAGATCCAGAGAGTGTTGTTGGTAACGATGGTGTCGGGGGAAGAGATTGATGACCAGTTTGCCGAGTTTTTGTCAGGCGTGGCGGAGGGTCCATGCTGTTGCCGGAGTCGTTGCCTTCACCCTCCTCCTTGCCGTCGCCTCGGTGGCGCCGGCGGCGGCCCAACCACCAGCGGCTGCCGGAATCCCGGTCGGAACGGCCTCGGAGCGCTCCATCACCATCGATTTCGACAGTGTTGATATCAATCTCTTCATAAAATATATCAGCGAACTGACCGGCAGGAACTTTGTCGTTGACCGGGCCGTGCAGGGGAACGTAACCATCCTCTCACCCACCCGGATATCGGAGGAGGAGGCGTACCGGGTATTCGAGTCGGTATTGGAAGTGTACGGCTATACCACCGTCCCGGCCGGGGCGGTGACCAAGATTCTCCCCTCGGCCCGGGCCCGTTCCCAGAATCTGCAGCTCTTCCAGGATGGTGGTTCGGACCGCCCGGAAGACCGGGTGGTCACCCAGCTGGTGCCGTTGCTGCACGCCTCGCCGGAAGAGATGAAACGGGTCCTCACCCCCCTTGTCGCCCAGACCTCGCTGCTCATCGCCCATTCCCCCTCCGCCATGCTGCTCATCACCGACACCCGGGCCAACATCCAAAAGCTCCTCGGCATCATCGCTCAGCTGGACGTCGAGTCCCGGGAGAAGGAGGTGGCTGTACTCAAACTGGAGAAGGCAAAAGCCGCCGACCTGGCCAGAATCCTTACCTCCATCAGCCGGCAAAGCACGGTACCACCGCAGGCGGAGGCTGCTGCCGGCGAGACCATCATTGTACCCTATGAGCAGGGCAATGCCCTCATTCTTCTGGCCAGCGCCACCGAACTTGGGCGCCTGCGCCAACTGGTGGCGATGCTTGATACCGAGGCCCCGAGAGCGGCAGGCAATATCCATGTCTATTACCTGCAGAACGCCACCGCCGCCGAACTGGTCAAGGTGCTCAGCCTTCTGCCGGATACGGGCCAGGCGGAAGAGGAGAAGGGCGCTCAGGCGGCGGAAATTTCAAAAAATGTCCGGGTGATGGCCGACGAGGAGACCAATGCGCTGATTATTACCGCCTCCCCGGAGGAGTACCTGGTGCTGGAGGAGGTGATCGGCAAGCTCGATATCCCCAGGCGGATGGTTTATCTCGAGGCACTGATCATGGAGGTGGATGCCGACAAGAGCTTCGATGTCGGCGTACAGTGGGCCGCCGCCGGTGCCTTCGATGGCGGCAGTGGTCAGCTGGTTACCGGTTTCAGCGGCTCCTCCGGCTTCGATCTCCTCCCCGGAATCAGCGGTGACGACCCGACCCTGCCCTCCGGGTACTCCCTTGGTCTCCTCAAGCAGGGAATCCGCATCGGCGGGGTCACCTTTCCGAACATCGCCGCCATTCTCCGGGCCTACAAGACCGATTCGTCCATCAATATCATCTCCACCCCGCAGATTCTCACCACCGATAACAAGAAGGCGGAGATTTCCGTCGGCGAGAACGTCCCCTACATCACCAGCCGCAACACCACCAGTACGGAACAGGACTACAGCCAGTACGAGTACCGTGATGTGGCCACCAAACTCTCGATTGTCCCCCATATCAATCAGGCCGACACCCTGAGGCTGGAGATCGAGACCGAGGTGGTGCGGATAAAGGGCGGCGGCAACAGCGACACCCCCACCACCTACAAACGGACCGCCACCACCACGGTGGTCCTCAATGACCGCGATACCATCGTCATCGGCGGCATAATCGGCCACGACGCCACCGAGAGCGAGTGGAAAGTGCCCCTGTTGGGCGATATTCCGCTCTTGGGCTGGTTGTTCAAGACCCGGACCACCGCCAGCACCAAGACCAATATGTTCATCTTCGTTACCCCGCGGATCGTCCGCAACCCGGTGGAACTGGCAGCAATGAGCAGGGAGAAGGAGAGTCTCCTTCCCGCTACCACGGCGGAGCTGCCACCGGCGGCCGACCCGGAACAGACCAGCCGTCTGGTCCGCCAGGGCTATGAGAAGCTGCGTGCCGGCCAGAGCAATGCCGCCCGCGAATACTTTGCCGAGGTTCTGGCCGTCGATCCGAGCAATCCCTATGCCCTGATCAATATGGGGGCGATTCTGGAAAAGGAGGGAAATCCGCGGCAGGCGGCGGCCATGTACCAGGCGGTGATTGCCGGCGGGACGGCCGCCCTGGCGGAGAAGGCAAGCGCTGCCGACCGGGTCGGGGTGCCCCTCCTGCAGGTGGCCCGGGAGGCCCTGGAGAGGCTGGCCGGGGCGGCGGAAGAGGAAGAGCGAGACCGGGACGGGCAGGATGCGGCAGGAAAGTGAGCTGCCCGGCAGGGATGCCGAGGACGAGTTTTCCCGGCTGGAGGGGTTGGCGCGGCAGTACGGCATGGCGGTACGCCGGCAGTTGCCGGCTGAAATCCGTACCGACTTTGCCGAACGTCTGCCCATCGCCTTTCTCAAGCAGCACCGGCTGGTCCCGGTCCGAACCCGGGAGGAGAACTTCATCGCCGTCAACGACCCGAGCTCCTTTCAGGCCTGCGACGCGCTCTGCCGTCTTCTCGGCCTCGCCAACGTCCCGCAGGTGCTGGTTCCGGCCCGGCAGATCATCAAGGCGATCAACCACGCCTACGACAGCCGGGGGGGCTCCGCCGATGCGCTGATGGAGGATATCGGCGCCGAGGATGCCGAGCGGCTGTTCACGGAAATCGAGGAGGTTGGCGACCTGCTTGACGACACCAGCGACTCGCCGGTGATCCGCCTGGTCAACCTGATGTTTGCCCAGGCGGTACGGGACAATGCCTCCGATATCCATATCGAGCCCTACCAGAACAGCCTGAAGATCCGCCAGCGGCTGGACGGGATACTCTACGACATGCTCACCCCGCCCCGCCATGTCCAGGCGGCGCTGGTCTCGCGGATCAAAATCATGGCCAGGCTGAACATCGCCGAAAGGAGGCTGCCCCAGGACGGGCGGATCGAGTTGAAGATTGCCGACCGGGAGATCGATGTCCGCGTCTCCACCCTGCCCACCGCCTTCGGCGAGCGGGTGGTCCTGCGCCTCCTGCGCAAAACGGCGGCCATGATCTCCCTCAGCGGCCTGGGGATGCCGGCCGATCGCCTCCACCACTTCGATCGGGAAATCCGTGCCGCCAACGGCATTGTCCTGGTCACCGGCCCCACCGGCTCCGGCAAGACCACCACCCTCTACGCCGCTCTGTCGGCGATCAACAGCACCGATATCAATATCATTACCGTCGAAGACCCCATCGAGTACCGCATCGACGGCATTGGCCAGATGCAGGTCAACGCGAAGATCAACCTCACCTTCGCCACCGGCCTGCGCTCCATCGTCCGGCAGGACCCGGATGTCATCCTGGTGGGGGAGATCCGCGACAGTGAGACCGCCGAGATCGCCATCCAGTCGGCGCTCACCGGCCATCTGGTCTTCTCCACCCTGCACACCAACGACTCGGCCGGGGCGATCACCAGGCTGCGCGATATGGGCATTGAACCATTTCTGATCGCCTCGTCAGTGAACGCCATTCTCGCCCAGCGGCTGGTGCGGATGATCTGCCCGGAGTGTCGGGAGTCCTACCGGCCGACCGAGGCGATGCTGGCAAAAATCGACCTGCACCCCGCTGACTGCCGGGATGGCATGGTCTTTCGCGGCCGGGGCTGCCCGGCCTGCCTGCACACCGGCTACCGGGGGCGCTGCGGTATCTATGAGCTGCTGCTGATGAGCGAGGAACTGAAGTCGCTGGTGCTGGAGACCGCCGACGCCAACCAGATCAGACGGCTGGCGGTGGCGGCGGGGATGGTCTCCCTGCGCCGGGATGGTGCCGACAAGGTGGTTCGGGGGGTTACCACCATCGAGGAGGTGTACCGGGTTACCCAGGCCTGATCGGTAGCCTTTTTACTCGCAGTGTTCCTGCAGCCAGGCGAAAAACTCCCGGTAGTGTCGGGGCAGGGAGCGGCGAGGTGAGGTGACCAGGTAGAAGGCGCGTTTTTTCTCCAGGCCCCTTACCCGTATCTCCCGCAACCTGCCGCTCTGCAGCTCGTCACGGACCGCCAGGCGGGAGAGCATCGACACCCCGAGGCCGGCCTTGATCGCCTCGAGAACCGCCGCGCCGGAGCCGAGGGTGGCAACGATATTGAGCCGGGCGAGGGCGGAGCCGCTGTCGAGGAGCTGCAGTTCACTGCTTTTGCGGGTCCCCGAGCCCTTTTCCCGGACAAGGTAGGGGAGCTCTTCCAGCCGGGCGATGTCGATCTCCTCCGGCAGGGGGGTGGCGTCCGCCGCAGCCAGGATCAGTTCGTCCTCGACAAAGGGGTGGAAGGCCACCCGGCCTTCGGCAATCTTTGCGCCAACCACCCCGAGCAGCAGTTCGTTGGCGGCGACGGCCGCGGTGATGGCCGCTGAATCCTTGATGCGGATTTCAAAGGAGATCTTTGGAAAGCGCTGCTTGAAGCCGGCGGCCAGCTGCGGCAGGATATAGGCCCCGGGGATGCTGCTCGCACCGATCAAGAGTTCCCCGGCCACCCCTTGCTCGGCACTGGCCAGGTCCTCTTTCAGCCGCTGCAGATCGTCGAGAATTCCCCGGGCCCGGGGGTAGAGGAGGTCGGCCTGGGCGGTGGGGAGGATGGAGCGGCCGAGACGGTCGAAGAGCCGGCAGTTCAGCTGGGCCTCGAGATTCTGGATATGTTCGCTGACCGTCGGCTGGCTGGTGAAGAGGCTTTCCGCTGCTTTGGTGAAGCTCCGTTCGCGGTAGACCGCAACGAAGATCTTCAAGTGTCTGGTTTCCATGCCGTTTTCTCCTTCCCGCCGGGTATTTGATCGCCTCGTCTTGCCGGCGGTCAGCGCACTCAGCCGGCCTGTGCCACCGCCAGCAGCGGCGTGCTCAGGTAGCGTTCACCGGTATCGGGGAGGATGAAGACGATGGTTTTGCCCCGATTCTCCGCCCGTCGGGCCACCTCTCGGGCCGCCCAGCCGGCAGCGCCACAGGAGATGCCGCAGAATATCCCCTCGCTGCGCGCCAGTTCCCTGGCCGTGGCGAAGGCCTCGTCGTTGCCCACCTGGACGATCTCGTCGATGATCGCCCGGTTGAGCACCGCCGGGACAAAGCCGGCACCGATCCCCTGAATTTTGTGTGGCCCCGGGCTGCCGCCGGAGAGGACCGGCGAGTCCTTCGGCTCCACCGCCACCACCTGCAGGTGCGGGTTGTGGGCCTTGAGCACCTCGCCCACCCCGGTGATCGTGCCGCCGGTACCGACCCCGGCGACCAGGATGTCGACCCGGCCGTGGCAATCCCGCCAGATCTCGGCAGCGGTGGTCCGTCGGTGGATCTCCGGGTTGGCCGGGTTGCTGAACTGGTCGGGGAGAACGCTGCCCGGGGTGGCGGCGTGGATCTCCCGGGCCCGGGCGATGGCCCCCTTCATCCCCTCTGCCGCCGGGGTGAGAACCAGCTCCGCGCCGAGGTGGCCGAGGAGCTGGCGGCGCTCGATACTCATGCTTTCCGGCATGGTGAGAATGAGCCGCAAGCCCTTGTGGGCGCAGACAAAGGCCAGGCCGATACCGGTGTTGCCGCTGGTCGGTTCGATGATCGTGCTCTCCGGGCCGATCACGCCGTCCCGTTCGCCGGCCTCGATCATGGCGGCGGCGATCCGGCACTTGACGCTGCCCATGGGGTTGCGGGACTCCTGTTTGGCCAGGAGCACGGCGCCGCTGTCGGCGGCGAATCTGGCCAGGGTGAGCAGGGGGGTGTTGCCGATGCTGTCGATGATGGTGGTTGCCATGTCGGTCTCCGCTTTTGGGGGGTGACGGGCCGCCCGGGGCGGCCCGGGGATGGGCTTTAGAGGGAGTTGGCGTAGATCAGCTCCGGCCGTTTCAGCAGCACCTTGGTGCCGGGGGCGACGCTTTCGGTCAGCCAGATATTGCCACCGATCACCGAACCCGCACCGATCACCGTGTCGCCGCCGAGAATGGTGGTGTTGGAGTAGACGATGACGTCGTCCTCGATGGTCGGGTGGCGCTTTTTGTTGCGCATCTTCTCGCCGGCATCACGGGGCAGGGAGAGGGCGCCGAGGGTCACCCCCTGGTAGATCCGGACGTTGTCGCCAATGACCGTGGTCTCGCCGATCACCACCCCGGTGCCGTGGTCGATGAAGAAGGAGGAGCCGATGGTGGCGCCGGGATGGATGTCGATACCGGTCTGGTTGTGGGCATATTCGGTCATGATCCGCGGGATGATCGGCACCCCCAGCAGATAGAGCTCGTGGGCCAGGCGGAAGATGATTGTCGCCAGCAGGCCGGGGTAGCAGAAGATCACCTCGTCCGGGCTCTTGGTGGCCGGGTCGCCCTGCAGGGCGGCGCGCACGTCGGTGGCGAGGATCGCCGCCACCTTCGGCAGCGCCTGGATAAAGGCCAGGGCCATGCGGTGCCCCCGCCCCTCGCAATTGGTGCAGGGCATCTCGTCGCGGCGGCAGTTATGGCGGATGGCCATGGTGATCTGTTCGGCGGTCTGCTCGTAGAGATCGGTGGTCTGCTTGCCGATATAGTACTCGAGGTTGGCGGCATGCAGCTTGCTGCGGGTGAAATAGCCTGGGAAGAGGACCCGCTTGGCCTGCTCGACCATGGCGATGACCTTTTCCTGGGAGGGCATCGATACCAGACTGATATGTTCGTAACACTCCTTGCTCGCCCAGGAGGAGAGTAACTCCTTGACCACCTTCGGCACCTCTTCGTGCCGGCTGCTGTTGTCTATTTCCAGGTGGTCGCAGGGTGGGGCGATGGTGAGACTCGGGTTGGTGGGCGCTGACATGGTTCATCCCCTGGTTGCCGCCGGCGGCATGGTCGCCGGCGAAGCAGATTTTTCGATGATATAGATCCCGTAGGTGGCCAGGAGGTTGGGCAGCCGGGAGATGATCCTCCCCTCCGTCCCCCCCCGGTCGGTGGCGATGGCGATCTCCCGGACGATGGTGTAGCCGACGTCGCGGGCGAAGTGGCGAAAATCCTTCAGGGTGATCACCCGGATATTGGGGGTGTCGAACCAGGAGTAGGGGAGCTGGTCGTTTTTCGGGGCGGCACCGCCAAGGAGAAGCTGCAGACGGATGGAGTAATGGCTGAAGTTGGGGAAGCTGACGATCACCCGTCGGCCGATCCGGGAGAGCCCCTGCAGCAGTCTGGCCGGGGCGAAGACCTGCTGCAGGGTCTGGCTGAGGATGACGTAGTCGAAGCTGCCATCCGGGTAATCGTCCACCTCGCTGTTCAGGTCACCCTGCAGGACGCTGAGACCCCGGGCGATGCAGTGGGCCGCCTTGTTCTTGTCCAGTTCAATGCCGGTGCCGACCACCCCCTTATGGACCACCAGCCAGGCGAGCAGGTCGCCGCTGCCGCAGCCGAGGTCGAGCACCCGGCTGCCCGGTTCGATGCTGCCGGCGATGATCCGCAGATCGAAGCGGATCGGTGCATGTTCAGCCGAGACCATCGAGGAAGCCTCTCAGCAGGTTGGTCAGGCGCGGGTCGGGGATGAGGAAGGCGTCGTGGCCGCAGTCCGCCTCGATTTCGCAGAAGCTGACATCCTGGCCGCTCCGCTTCAGGGTCTGGACCAGCTCTTTGGCTTGGTAGGTGGGGTAGAGCCAGTCCGAGCTGTAGGAGACCACCAGATATTTCATCCTGGCCTGACTTCCCGAAGGTGGTGGCGACATGCCACCAAGTCGGTCGACGGCATCGAAGTAGTCGGCCGCCTTGGTGATGTAGAGCACCGAATTGGCGTCAAAGCGCTGGACAAACTTGGAACCCTGGTGGCGGAGGTAGCTCTCCACCTGAAAATCACCGGCGAAGCCGAAGGAAAACTTCTCCTTGTTCTGCAGCCGTCGGCCGAACTTGCGGCGCATCGCCTGGTCGGAGAGGTAGGTGACGTGGCCGACCATCCGCGCCACCGCCAGCCCCATGGCCGGCTTGTCGCCGTCATAGTAGTTGCCCTGTCGCCAGTTGGGGTCGGCCATGATCGCCTGACGGGCGATCTCGTTGAAGGCGATGGCCAGGGCGGAGTGGCGCATGGTGCTGGCGATGGGGATGGCCGCCCGGACCATCTCCGGATAGCGGAGAGACCACTCCAGCACCTGCATCCCCCCCACCGAACCGCCAACCACCGCCTGCAGCCGGGAGACCCCGAGGTGGTCGAGGAGCATCTTCTGGGTGTTGACCATGTCGCCGATGGTCATCATCGGGAACTCCAGCCCGTAGGGGCGGCCGGTGGCCGGGTTGGCGGAACCCGGTCCGGTGGTACCCATGCAGCTGCCGAGGATGTTGGCACAGATGACCCAGTACCGGTTGGTATCAAGACCCTTGCCGGGACCGATCATGAAGTCCCACCAGCCCGGCTTCTCCGCCTCGGTTTCCCCGGGGTAGCGGCCGGCGGCGTGGGAGTCGCCGGAGAAGGCGTGGGCCACCAGTATGGCGTTGTCGCCGGCGGCGTTGAGCCGGCCGTAGGTCTCGTAGGCAACGGTCACCGGGCCGAGCCGGGCACCGCTCTCCAGAACGAGAGGTTGCGGCGGCCGGGCAAAGGTGTGGTACTGTTTTTCGACGGTACCGACCGATTCTCCGGGCAGGGTGGGCATCGACGAACTCCAGCCCCGATCAGCCGGCCTTGGCCAGGGCCTGGTCGAGATCGGCGAGGATATCCTCGTGGTGCTCGATCCCCACCGAAAGGCGCACCAGCCCCTCGTCGATGCCGCCGGCCCGCAATTGTTCCGGGGAGAGTTGGGAGTGGGTGGTGGAGGCCGGGTGGATGGCCAGCGACTTGGCGTCGCCGACGTTGGCCAGGTGCGAGACCAGTTGCAGGTTGTCAATGAAGCGCCGGCCGGCCTCGAGGCCACCGCCGATCCCAAAGGCGACCATGCCGCCAAAGCCGTTGCGCAGGTAGCGGGCTGCCGTGCTGTAGCCGGGGGAGCCGGGGTGGCCGGGGTAGTGGACCCATGCCACCCCGGGGTGGTTGTCGAGGAAATCGACCACCTTCAGGGCGTTGGCACAATGCCGCTCCAACCGCAGGCTGAGGGTCTCTATCCCCTGCAGGAAGGCCCAGCAGTTGTCCGGGCTGATCGCCGCACCGAGATTGCGCAGGGGCACCAGCCGCATCCGCAGGGCAAAGGCGACCGGGTTGAGCTCGCCCAGGTCGTGGGCGTAGCGCAGCCCGTGGTAGGAGTCGTCCGGTTCGTTGTAGAGGGTGAACTTCGGATCCTGCCAGGAAAAATTGCCGGCATCGACGACGATGCCGCCGATACTGGTGCCGTGGCCGCCGATCCACTTGGTCAGCGAGTGGATCACCACATTGGCCCCGTGTTCGATGGGCCGCAGCAGACAAGGGGGGGTGAAGGTGGAATCGACGACCAGGGGCAGGTGGTGCTCCCGGGCGATTGCCGCTATTGCCTCCAGGTCGGTCATGTTCAGCGAGGGGTTGCCGAGGGTCTCGCAATAGATGGCCCGGGTCCGATCGTTGATCGCTTTGCGGAAGTTGTCCGGGTCGCTCGGGTCGACCAGCCGTACCCGGATGCCCAACTGCGGCAGGATCGAGGCAAACTGGATGAAGGTGCCGCCATAGAGGTTGTTGGCCGAGACCACCTCGTCGCCGTGGGCGCAGATGTTGATGATGGTATAGAATATCGCCGAGGTCCCAGAGGCGAGAGCCAGGGCCGCGGCCCCACCCTCCAGGGCGGCCATCCGCTCCTCGAGGACCGCCTGGGTCGGGTTGCCCAGCCGGGTGTAGATGTTGCCCAGTTGACGGAGGGCGAAGAGGTCGGCGGCGTGGGCGGTGTCCTTGAACATGTAGGCGGCGGTCCGGTAGAGCGGCACCCCCCGGGAGAGGGTATCCTGGTCGACTTTCTGGCCGGCGTGGAGGGCGAGGGTTTCAAAGTGCATTGCGGGCTCCTTTTTCGAAAAATGCGCCGGTCGGGCTAACTGCCCCGCCCTGCGCCTGTTATCTCATGGCCACCATGAAAAATTGTATTTCCGCCCAACCTCTGCGTTGAACGAAACAATTTGTCCTCGGAATATCAACTATATGCCTGCGGCAAATTGTTTTCTTTCGCCTTGATTTTGAACGGAAATTCGAATTTTTCAAGGCAGCCTCATGTTGTCAAGGGGGGCAGCCTTCCCCGGCCGGCGGGCAATTGCCTGCCGGTCGAGCCGGGGCCGTTCCGCTTGGCCGGCGATGACCCCGGTGGATAATTGCCCCGGCCAGGTCATTCTGCCGCCCTTGTACCACTGTGTGGTGTACCGGGCAAGGCAAAAAAAGTGCCTTGCCATCAGGGGTGGTGAAAAAGAGCGCCCTGTAGTAAGATGCTCTGACTGTGAAGCTCTGCAGTTACATGCCATGAATCGGCTGGCCTGGCAGTATCTGGTAGAAGTGCCACCAGGCCGGGCGGATGCAGTACAGATACATCGGCTTTGACCTTTTGTCCAGTGCGGCGCAGATTGTCGGCCGTCTGGCCAGTTTCCCCCCCGGGAGGCGGGGTTGTCCGGGGGGATCCAGAATCGACATTGTTGCCGGGAGGGCATGGAAATGAAGGTGTTGGAGAAGGTAGTCAGTCAGACAAATGGTAACGGAACGGCCTGGCCGGCGGTGGCCTTTCCCTCGACGGTACAGGCGATCAAGGAAAATATCATCCACCACCTGATGAGTTTCCAGGGACGGGATCCGGAGCGTTCCGGGGCCCGGGATGTCTACAAGGCCCTGGCCTACACCATGCGCGACATCCTGGTGCAGAAGTGGATCTCCACCCAGAAGAACTATTATGCCAAGGAGAAAAAGCGGGTCTACTATCTCTCTTTGGAGTTTCTCATCGGCCGCTCCCTCGGCAACAGCATGACCAACCTGGGGATTCTTGAAGATGCCCGGCAGGCCGTGGAGGAACTCGGTTTCGATATGGCGGAGATCCGTGATCAGGAGGAGGATGCCGCCCTCGGCAACGGCGGCCTTGGCCGGCTGGCCGCCTGCTTCATGGACTCCATCGCCACCCTGAAGATCCCCGCCTACGGCTACGGAATCCGCTATGAGTACGGTCTCTTCTTCCAGGAACTGGTGGACGGCTACCAGGTGGAGGGGCCGGACAACTGGCTGCAGAACGGTACACCCTGGGAGTTCGAGCGGACCATGCCGGTGTTCCGGGTGCAGTTTTTCGGCAATGTCAGCAGCTATGTCGACGAGAACGGCCACTACCGGGCAAAGTGGGTCAACACCCGGGACGTGATGGCTCGGGCCAGCGATATCATGGTCCCCGGCTTCATGAACGACCATGTGATCAACATGCGGCTCTGGTCGGCCCACTCTTCCAGGGAACTCGATCTCGCCGACTTCAGCCGCGGCGACTACATCAAGGCGGTGGAATCGAAGGTGAGTTCGGAGACCATCTCCAAGGTCCTCTACCCCCCCGACCACAACTATGCCGGGCAGGAGCTCCGTCTGAAGCAGCAGTACTTCTTTGTCGCCGCCACCTTCCAGGACATCATGCGCCGTTTCAAGAAGAAACACAAGGCGTTCGACAAGTTCACCGAAAGAGTGGCGGTACAGCTGAACGATACCCACCCGGCCATCGCCATCCCCGAGCTGATGCGGATCCTCCTCGATCTGGAGGGGCTGGAGTGGGCCAAAGCCTGGCATATCTGCGTGAACACCTTTGCCTTCACCAACCACACCCTGATGCCCGAGGCCCTGGAACGCTGGCCGGTGGATATGATCGGCCGGGTCCTTCCCCGCCATCTGGAGATCATCTTCGAGATCAACCGCCGCTTCCTCAACGAGGTGGCCCAGCGCTACCCGGGTAACGATCGGCGGCTGCGGGATCTGTCGATCATTGAGGAGGGTTCCCCGAAGATGGTGCGGATGGCCCATCTGGCGGTGATCGGCAGCCACAGTGTCAATGGGGTGGCAGAGCTCCACTCGCAGCTGCTCAAAGATAAGATTTTCCCCGGCTTCAATGAATTTTTCCCCGGCCGGTTCAACTCCAAGACCAACGGTATCACCCCTCGGCGCTGGCTCCTCGATATCAACCCGGAGCTGTCGGCACTGATCAGCGAACGGATCGGAGCGGGCTGGATCACCGATCTCGACCAGCTGCGCGGGCTGGAGGGGGCGGTAGACGACCCGGAGTTCTGCCGGCGCTGGCAGGAGATCAAAATGCGTAACAAGGAGCATCTGGCCGCCTATATCCTCCGCACCACCGATGTCGCGGTGAACCCGGCCTCGATGTTCGATATCCAGGTGAAGCGGATCCATGAATACAAGCGGCAGCTGCTCAACGCCCTCCATCTCATCCACCTCTACCACCGTATCGTCCACGGCCAGGCGGAGGGGGTCACCCCGCGTACCGCGGTCTTTGCCGGTAAGGCAGCCCCCTCCTACTGGCGGGCCAAGCTGATCATCAAGTTGATCACCTCCATCGGCGAGGTGGTGAACAACGACCCGCGGGTACGAGACCGGCTGAAGGTGGTCTTCCTGCCCAACTACAACGTCTCCCAGGCCGAGATCGTCATGCCGGCCGCCGATCTGTCGGAACAGATCTCCACCGCCGGCACCGAGGCCTCCGGAACCGGCAATATGAAGTTTTCGTTGAACGGTGCCCTGACCATCGGCACCCTTGACGGCGCCAATGTGGAGATTCGCGAAGAGGTGGGTGAGGAGAATTTCTTTATCTTCGGCTTTACCGCCGAGGAGGCCGAGTTCGAGCGGAAGAACCCCAGTCGGACCCCGGAGCAGATCTGCCGGGAGAACCCGGAAATCGGCGAGGTGCTGGAGAGTATTGCCGATGGTTCGTTTGCCGGCGGCGACCAGGAGTTGTTCCGGCCAATCTACGACAGCCTGATGAACCGGCACGACCCTTATCTGCTGCTGCTCGATCTGGACTCCTATCTCAACTGCCAGAAGCTGGTTGGCGAGGCCTTTCAGGACACTGCCACCTGGACGCGCAAGGCGATCCTCAACGTTGCCAGGATGGGCAAGTTCTCCACCGACCGCACCATCCGCCAGTACGCTGAAGAGATATGGGGAATTCCAGTGGAATAGAGGGGGGCGGCAGTCGGTTGCGCCTGCTCGCCAGCCTTGCCATCCTCCTTGACCTGATCGGCGATTTCGGGTATCTACAGGCCACCCTGTAGCTGTCGGGCTACCCCGGTCGGCGGGTGTACAGGGGGGCGGAAAACGAAAAAGGGATTACAGCGGCCGGAGGGCTGCTGTAATCCCTTTGAAATTGCTGGAGGCGGCGATCGGAGTCGAACCGATGAATAATGGTTTTGCAGACCACTGCCTTGGCCACTTGGCTACGCCGCCTCAACTTTGGAGGACATTTTTATACCACGGCAGGAATTTTTGACAAGGAAAATATTTTCATGGCTCTCGATATTGCCTCGCTGGCCCGGCAGAACAAGGCCACCCTGGCGGAACTGGAAAGTTCACTTGGCTATCGTTTTACCGATCTTCGCCTGTTGCAACGGGCGCTGGTCCACGCCTCTTACGCATTTGAACAGGTGCAGGGTGGGGAAGATAACGAAAAACTAGAATTTGTTGGTGACGCAGTCCTTGATCTGGTAATCGGCCACCTGCTCTTCAACCGCTACGAGAAGATGCGCGAGGGGGAGTTGACCAGGTTGCGGGCCTCCCTGGTCAACGAACAGTTTCTCGCCAGGATGGCTCGGGAGATCGAACTCGGCCGCTACCTGGAACTGGGTCGGGGAGAAGATGCCTCCCAGGGGCGGGCCAAGCCCTCCATCCTCTCCTGCGCCTACGAGGCGCTTATCGGGGCGGTCTTTGTCGACGGCGGCTACCAGGCGGTGGCGGATCTGGTAGAAGGCTTTTTTCTGCCGGTCATCGACGGCAAGATGCAGGGGCTGCTGATCGCCGACGCCAAGAGCCGGTTGCAGGAGATCCTCCAGGAGAAGCACAATGAAGCGCCGACCTATCGAATGGAGGGAGAAGATGGGCCAGCCCATCTCAAGGTATTTACCATCGCCGTCTGCTTCCGCGAACAGGTACTCGCCACCGGCACCGCCGGTTCGAAGAAGGAGGCGGAGCAGCGGGCCGCCGCAACCGCCCTGCAGAACCTGCTCGGGGTCTGAGCATGGGCGGTAATGCCCCTCTGGTTGTTCCAATCTTCATCTCCCATCGTGGTTGTCCCCATGCCTGCCTCTTCTGCAACCAGCGGCAGATCGCCGGGGAGGACAGTGTCGGCGGTGGGGAGGGGGTTGCCGCCACCATCGACAGCTGGCTGGCCCGGGCGGTGCCAGAGCGGTGTGCGGGTGGGGTGCAGGTGGCCTTTTATGGTGGTTCCTTCACCTGCCTGCCGAAGGCGGAACAGCAAACCCTGCTCACAGCGGTGCAACCGGCGTTGGCAGCCGGGACAGTCGATGCCATCCGCATTTCCACCCGCCCCGACTGCCTCGATCCCGGGATTTGCCGGTGGCTGCGGCAGCAGGGGGTGGCGGTGGTGGAACTCGGCGTGCAGTCGCTGAGCGACGCCGTTCTTGCCGCCAGCTGCCGGGGCCACACCGCCGAGCAGAGCCGGGAGGCAGTGGCGATGCTCCGCGCCGCCGGTCTTGCCGTCGGCCTGCAGCTCATGCCGGGGCTGCCCGGGGAGAGCAGGCGCTCCTTTCTGCGCGGGGTGGATGAGGTGGCCCGGCTGCGCCCCGATTTTGTCCGCCTCTACCCGGTGCTGGTGGTGGCCGGTTCCGCTCTCGCCCGGCTCTATCAGCAAGGGGCCTACCGGCCTCTCAGTCTGGGGATGGCGGTGGTCCTGGTGGCAAAAAGCCACCAGCGGCTGACCGCCGCCGGGATCAAGGTGGCGCGGATGGGGCTGCAGCCGACCCCGGCCCTGGCCGCGGCCCTGGTGGCCGGCCCCTTTCATCCGGCCTTTGGTGAACTGGTTCTGGCCAGGATCTGGCTGCGCCGGCTGCGGGCCGGGCTGGCACAGCTTCGACCGGGGGAGACCCTGACAGTCCAGGTTTCCCATCGTGACCGCTCGGCCCTGGAAGGGATGGGTGGCAGTAACCGCCGACGGCTGGCCGAACTTGGCTTTGCCGGCCGTCTGCAGGTCATCAGTGACAGAACTCTTGAACGGGGAAGTATTCGTTATGCTTGCAGTAAACCATCTTGATATCCGCTACGGCGACAAGCATCTGTTCAAGGATGTCTCGATTCAGCTCTATCCCGGCAACCGGGTCGGCCTGGTCGGGGTGAACGGGGCCGGCAAGACCACCCTGTTGAAAATAATGGCCGGGGTGGCAGCGGCCGATGACGGGGTGGTCAGCCAGGCGAAAAACTTTACCATCGGCTATCTTGCCCAGGAGTCGGCAGAACTCTTCTCCGCCAACACCCTGTACCAGGAGGCCCGCACCGCCTTTGCCCCCCTGCTTGCCCTGCAGGAGGAGCTGAACCGACTGCACCAGCGGATGGAGGGGATGGACCACGAGGGGGCGGATTTTGCCCAGCTCCTTCTTCGTCAGGGGGAGATCCAGCATCTTCTTGATGCCAGTGAACTCTATACCATCGACGGAAAAATTGAAAAAATCCTGGTTGGCCTCGGTTTTGGTCGTGAGGAGATGACTCGGCCGGTTTCCTCCTTCTCCGGCGGTTGGCAGATGCGGGTGAAACTGGCCAAGATGCTGCTTGAAGAGCCCTCCCTGCTCCTCCTCGACGAGCCGACCAACCATCTCGATCTCGATTCGCTTACCTGGCTGGAGCAGTTTTTACGAAACTCGAAAAGTGCCATGGTGATCATCTCCCATGACCGCACCTTCCTCGACCGGGTGACCGAGATCACCTGGGAGATCAGTCTGGGTCGGTTGGAGGTCTACAAGGGTAACTACAGCTATTACACCCAGGAGAAGGTGGAACGGCGGGCGATTGAGAAGGGGGCCTACGACAACCAGCAGGCGAAGATCAGGCAGACCATGCGCTTTGTCGAGAAATTTCGGGCCAAGGCAACCAAGGCTAGGCAGGTACAGAGCCGGGTGAAACAGCTGGAAAAGCTCGAACGGGTGGAACTTTCCGAAGAGGAGATGCAGGTCCGTTTCACCTTCCCGCCGGCCCCTCCCTGCGGGCGGGATGTGCTGCGGGTGGAGGAGGTGAGCAAAAAGTATGGCGACAAGGTGGTCTTTACCGAGGTCAATCTGCTTTTCAGCCGGGGTGACAAGGTGGCGGTGGTCGGGGTGAACGGTGCCGGCAAGTCCACCTTCCTGAAACTCCTGGCCGGCCAGACCGACCGGGACAGTGGCGTGGTCCGGATCGGCACCAACGTCCTGCTCACCTATTTCGGACAGCACCAGGCCCAGGAACTGGCACCGCAGTTCACTGTCCTGGAAACCATGGCTATGGCCGGCGAGGAGCTCACCATCACCCGCACCCGCTCCCTGCTCGGCGCCTTCCTCTTCCGAGGCGAGGATGTCGACAAGAAGGTGTCGGTGCTCTCCGGTGGCGAGAAAAGCCGTCTTGCTCTGGCCAGGATGATCGCCACCCCGGCCAACTGCATGCTCCTCGACGAGCCGACCAACCATCTCGATATCAGCTCCCAGGAGGTGCTGCAGGCGGCGATGGCCCAGTATGACGGAACCATTGTGGTGGTCTCCCACAATCGATACTTCCTTGACGGTTTCGTCAACAAGGTGCTGGAGGTCAAGGATGGCCGGCTGACCCTCTATGAGGGCAACATTGCCGAGTACCTGCTCAAGCAGGAGGAACTGCGCGCCGAGGTGGAACTGCAGCGACGCCAGGAGAGCCGCGAGGTCGGCCGCGAGGTCGCCGGTAACGGCGGCGGCAAGGGAGGCGGCGGCGACACGAGCGAGAGCCGCAAGGAGAAAAAGCGGCTGGAGGCGGAACGGCGCCAGGAGCGGAGCCGCCGGGCCGGACCTTGGCTCAGGCAGCTGGCCGAGGCGGAGGAGAAGGTGGAGGGCTTGGAACAGCAGAAGGAGGCGTTGGAGAGGAAGATGGCCGACCCGGGCCTCTACGCCGACGAAAACGGCTGGGCCGAGGCCGGCAAGGAGTACGCCGACTGCAAGCGCCATCTCGAGCGCTGGTATGACAAGTGGGAAACGGCGCAGGAAAAGATCGACCAGATCGATGCGGAGCTGGCCGGCTAGCGACTGGAGATGCTCCCCTCCGGCCGGGAGCTGTCTTCCTCCAGGCGGGAGCCGCTCGCCTCTATCTCCATGAAGACCGCCAGCCAGACCGTTGCCACCCCGGCCTCGGTCCACTCCACCCGATGCCGCCGGTGCGGGGCCAACCACAGCCAGTCTCCCGGGCCGAGAACGATCTGCTCATCCGGTTCAAGAAGGCACAAACCGGCCCGCCCCTGGAGTACCGCCACCCACTCCCCTTCGTCCTGATCGTACCAGAATCCCGGCGGTGAAGCCTGTCCCCAGGAGACGATCCTCTCGACCCGGGTCTTCGCTCCCCGGGCCAGTATTGTGCTCTCTTCCTCCGTCGCCGCCGCCAGTGATGCAGTGAAGAGATTGTTCGCCACCATGTCGCTTAACCGGCTCAGATGATCCGCTTGCGGATGGCGGTGACCAGCAGTTCGGCGACGATCACCACGGTGAAGATGCTGAGCAGGATCACCGCCACCCGGTCCCAGAAGAAGAGGTTGAGGGCGTCGTCCAAGACCATGCCGATGCCGCCGGCGCCGACCAGGCCGATCACCGCCGACTCGCGGACGTTGATGTCCCAGCGGAAGAGGAAGATCCCCCAGAAGGCCGGGGCAACCTGGGGCCAGTATCCTTTGAGAAAAAGACTCAGCCAGGGGGCTCCGGCTGCCTGCAGGGCCTCGATCGGTCCGGGATTGCACTCCTCCAGGGCCTCGGCAAACAGCTTGCCGACAAAGCCCACCGAACGGAAGGCGATGCAGATGGTCCCGGCCAGGGCGCCGGGGCCGAACACCGCCACGAAGAGCAGGGCCCAGACCAGGGTGTTCACCGAGCGGGAGGAGACCAGGATCAGTTTGGAGAGCCAGTGCAGCAGCGGCTGGCGGACGATGTTGTTGGCGCCGAGGATACCCACCGGAACGGCCATGAAGATGGAGAGCAGGGTGCCGAGACTGGCGATGTGCAGCGTCTCCATCATTGTCGCGTGCACTCCCTGCGGGTAGTAGTCGAAATCCATTGGCCACATCCGTCCGAGCAGGTCGGCGACCTGGGTGGGGGCATCGTAGAGGAACTCGGGGATGATCTGCACGGTGCGCATGGAGAGCGCCAGGGCGACGGCAAAACCAAGAAAGACGGCGAATCGACTGAGCCGCTCAGCGAAGGTGAAGCGCTGCCAGAGTTTTTCCTGGATCATTGGAACACCTTCTTGACCTGGGTGGAGATATACTCGCTGACCATCACCAGGGCGATGATCGAGATGAGGATTGCCGCCAGGAAATCGTAGTCAAAGCGCTGGAAGGCGGAAAAGAGGGTGCCGCCGATACCGCCGGCTCCGACGATCCCCACCATGGTGGAGTTGCGCAGGTTGGCGTCGAGCTGGTAGGAGGAGAAACCGATAAAGCGGTTGAGCACCTGGGGGAGGACCGCATAGACGATGACGCTCATGAAGGGTGCCCCGGTGGCACGCAGGGCCTCAACCGGTTTGAGCGAGATCTCTTCGATCGCCTCGGCAAAGAGCTTGCCGATGAAGCCGATGGAGGCGAAAATCAGGGTGAGGATGCCGGCCAGGGGGCCGAAACCGACCGCCTTGACAAAGAGAATGGCAAAAATCACCGGGTGGAAGGAGCGGCAGAGGGCAATGAAGGTGCGAAACGGCCAGGTGACCCAGGCCGGCATCAGGTTGCGGGCGGCAAGGAGGCCGACCGGCAGGGAGATGAACACCCCGAAGGCCGAGGCGATGATGGCGATCTCGATGGTTTCGATGAGGTTGCCAAGCAGCAGTTGCCAGCGGGAGAAGTTGGGCGGAACCATCTCGCCGATGAATTTTGCTCCGTTGTCGAGGCCGATCAGGAACCGCTCCCAGGAGATATCGAGAAGGTTGGCGGCATAGAGGGCATAGAGGAAGGCGAGCAGCCAGCCGGCCCGGGCCAGCCAGTTGGTCTGGAAGGGGCGGCGAGTTGTTGTTCCCCCGCTCATTGTAGCCAGTTCTCCCCGCCGTAGATATCTTTCAGGTGGTCGTTGCTCAACTCGGCGGGAGGGCCGTCAAAGACGATACCACCACGGGCAATGCCGATCACCCGATTGGTGAAGCGTTTGGCCAGTTCCACGTCGTGGATGTTGATCAAGAGGGGAATCTGGTGGGTTTCGGTCAGAGACACCAGCAGTTCCATGATCTCGACGCTGGTCTTCGGGTCAAGCGAGGAGGTCGGTTCGTCGGCGAGGAGTACGTGCGGCTCCTGCATGATGGCCCGGGCGATGCCGACCCGCTGGCGCTGGCCGCCGGAGAGGCTGTCGGCGCGCTGGCGGGTGAAGTCGAGCAGGCCGATGGATTCGAGCAGGGAGAAGGCCATCTCAATGTCCCGCTGCGGGTAGCGGCGCAGCCAGGCCCGCAGGGAGGAGACGTAGCCGAGCCGGCCGCAGAGGACATTCTCCATTACCGTCAGCCGTTCCACCAGGTTGAACTCCTGAAAGACCATGCCGATTTTTCGCCGTGCCCGGCGGAGCCGAGCGCCGTGCAGGACGGTGATGTTCTCGCCACTGACGTAGATATTTCCGGATGTGGGTGGGATCAACTTGTTGACACAGCGGATCAGGGTGCTTTTTCCGGTCCCGGAAGGGCCGATGATTGCCACGCTGCTGCGGCCTGAGACCTCGAAACTGATATTGCTGAGAATCGGTTTGCCGGCCACGTACTCCTTGGTCAAACGGTCGACCTGCAGGGATCTCGCCGGTTGCTCCGGTTGCTGAGGGCTGGTAGACATAAAAAATGTACGACTCGGGGTACGGGGGGGAAGCCGTTCGGCCAGGGGCCGGCCCTGCCGCCGGGTGAGGGGCAGGGCCGGTTGTTGTGCCAGACAGGTGACGGTTTTACTTTTTCTTCTTGGCCTCGGCGGCAGCGGCCTCTTTCTCCGCCGCTTTTTTCAAACCGGCCTGATTGTAGGAGGTGCCGGTGGCCTCGGCGATATCACGAATAACCTGCCAGTCTTCTTTGAAGGTGACCGGGAAGAAACGGTCGGCACCGCCGAAGGTCTCGATCATCGTCGGGGTGAAGCGGTAGGAGTAGAAGGCATCGACGATCTTTTTCACCAGGTCGGGGTGGAGGTTGTGGGCGTAGCCGAAGGAGGAGGTGGGGAAACGGGCACTGGTGTAGACGATGCGCAGTTCATCCGGGTTGACCCGGCCGGCCTCGGCCATCCGGTTGTAGACGTCGGAGGCGACCGGGGCGGCATCGTAGTCGCCATGGACCACGCCAAGGATCGACTGGTCATGCTTGCCGGAGTAGAGGACGGTGTAATCCTTGTCGGGGACCAGACCAAGCTTCGGGAAGAGGGCCCGCGGCGCCAGATTGCCGGAGTTGGAAGAGGCGGAGGTGTGGGCCACCCGTTTTCCCTTCAGATCGCTGATCGTCTTGATGTCACTGTCCTTTTTGGTGACTACGATCAGGTTGTAGCCCTGGAAGGCCTCAGCGTCCCCCTTGACGGCGATGGGCACATAGCCGGCCAGGTTGACCCCGAAACCGGTAGGGCCGGTGGAAAAGCCGGCGATGTGGAGCCGGCCGGAACGCATTGCCTCAACCTCGGCGGCGTTTGATTGGACGGTATAGTAGATGACCTTTTTGCCGGTGGCCTTTTCCAGGTAGGCCTGGAAGTCGGAAAAGGCATCCTTGTACACCGCCGGATCCTCGACCGGGGTGTAGGTGAAAACCAGGGTGCTCGGATCCTTCCACTCCTTGGGGTCCTTGGGGGGGTCGGCGACAAGATCCATGTCCTCGTCGCAGTACAGTTCGTCCAGGGTGCCCCGGTTGCTGCAGTCATCAGCGGCCCA
>JAABSV010000002.1 GCA_011390165.1 Desulfobulbaceae bacterium | reverse complement strand
TCTGCGAAATATCCCCTATTTCATCCAAGAAGATGGTACCGCCATCGGCGCGATGAAACCGCCCGACATTATCTCGAATGGCTCCTGTAAACGCCCCCTTCACGTGACCGAAAAGTTCGCTCTCGAGGAGACTTTCCGGTAATGCCGAACAGTTGACCTTGACCATCGGTTTATGGCTGCGCTCCCCGGCTAGATGCAGAGCCTCGGCAACCAGTTCTTTTCCAGTGCCACTTTCTCCGGAGATGAGAACTGTTGTTTGCACGATGGCCAAAGCTTTTATGAGAGCATATACCTTTTGCATTGCTTTGCTTCTGCCAACGATACGATGAAATTGTCGATGTTCCTGCAATTCCGATTCAAGATCAGCGACGTGCGTATCATCCCGCACCGCCATTGCAACCCCTTTGGCAAAGCCCTGTGAGTTGAGCAGTGGATAGGTTCTAACGCTCATCAATCGGCGGGTACGGTGATCCTGCAGACATTCTATGCGATCTATCGCAACCAGTTTTTTGCTAGTAAGTGCATCGTCAAGAATTTCCCCACATCGGCCGTTACATTTTTTTACCAGAGAGTTGAAATGCCTGCCGATATCTTTTTCAGAAAACCGGCACATTGTCATGGCAGCTTCATTCATCTGAATCACTATTCCATCTTCGTCCATGGTGATAATGGCATCTTTTACACTTCTAAAGACGGCCTCAAGGTTGGTGCGGTACTTTTCTTTTTCTTCATGGACGATTTTAAAATTCAAGGCAGTACGAGCTGCATGCAGCAATGCCCGCTGATTGATCGGTTTTGGAATGTAATCGAAAGCACCAAGACGAATCGATTCAGCCACTGTCCCGACTGCTGGGTCGCCGGTTATCATGATGACCGGGCAGCTCAGGCCCCGTAACCGAATTTCGCGCAGAATATCAATTCCTGTACCATCTTCCAGGATGATATCGGCGAAAATCATATCGAAATCGGTTTTGTTGAGCTGTTCCATGGTCTCGGTTCGGCATGACGCTGTGGTAACGAAATAGCCGGCGGCCCGGAGGAATCTTTCGAAGGTAAATCTTATCGATTCTTCATCATCAATCACAAGAATGTTCGCACTCATACCTCTCCCTTTTCACTGTTCCGAGCAACTGGAACATCTATAGTGTCAGCATAGAGCAAGCCTGGGTGGCTCTTAAAGCTCAGGTGGCCACCGTGATCAGGTAAGATTTTTTGTGTGCTGTTCAAACCAAACCTGATCCCTTCAACAGCTGGGGATCGTCGAATAAAACTGCTGAATGAAAAGGGGAATGGTGGCGATAGAGACTCCTCCCCTTGATCATGAATCTTGGTATCGATAATGGCATTCAGGAAAAGCTGAAAATCACTTGCGTCCATTCTGTTCTTTCTCATTTCCACGAAAAACTCGGTGGTCAGTTCTCAAACTCTTTTTTCCAGTTAACTAGGAATCTGGACGAGCAGCCTTATCGCTTTCTTGCTGATATAACCTTTACCGTAATTCGACATGCTGCAATGTTCTCATAACTACTCTGGCAAATGCTACCTTTTGATAGTTTAGTTTCCTGGTTATTCTCTTTTAAAGACGCGATTTAATTGTTTATGATCGCTGGTGATTGAAGTCCTTTCAAATTCGTCTGCTTCCAGTCACGTTCCTCTAGAGCGTCATGAAGCCTTAAGGAATGCTCATGCGGCTGGCAATAGATCTTTCTTCCTTTCGCTGGGCCCTGACAATGTATCGTACTGAAATGTAACTCGAAAGAAGGCGCGTCGATATTGCATGGCTAAGCAAGCAATTACTGGGCCATTAAGCTGAAAAATGTCTTTGGGGTGCTGATCATACCACATATGTACCCGTGGCATTGGAGAAAGACACCGGCTACATACCGTGACGGTCAGGAGCAACAGGCGGAAGGAAGTTTCTGAGGTTACAGCGCTGCAGCCGGTGGTGGACTCGGCTGGCCAAAGGAGAGTATCGTACGGCAGAAACGTCGAGACAGGAAGAAAAGAACACGGGGCAGACTCCACTTTGGAGACTGCCCCGTGTTCTTTTTTCTAAGCAAGGCTGTGCCAAGTCCCGGCCTGGCCGCGCAGAGCCTTGTTGCTACATGCCCTAGTGCTTGGCCACCTTCAAACGGGCCAGCGCCCGCTGCAGGGCTACCTCGGCCCGGCTTCTGTTTAAATTCTCTGCCTGTTGGGCCGCCTGAGCGAGCCGTCTTTCCGCTCGCTCCTTGGCCCGCATCGCCCTTTCGACATCTATCTCCGTACCCCTTTCGGCACTTTCCACCAGAAAGGTGATGGTATTGTTGGAGACCTCACAGAATCCGCCGCTTACCATCAAAGACTCCCTTCTGGAACCACTTTGGTAGGTGAGCGTGCCAATCTTGATTGTCGACAAGAAGGGGGCATGGTTGGCGAGAACACCAAAATCACCGCCATAACCAGGGGCGTTGACGATATCGACGTCCTCGTTCACTTTGGCACCGCTCGGGGTGACAACTTCCAGTCTGATCTGCTGTCCCATCGAATTGTCCTCGTTGGCAATGAGTTTGGCTTATCCCTTGGCGGCGGCGTCTTTGGCAATCGCCTCATCAATGGATCCGACCATATAGAAGGAGTTCTCGTTGAGACTGTCATGCTTTCCTTCGAGAATCTCTTTAAAGCCCTGGACGGTGTCGGCAACCTTGACAAATTTTCCGGCCATGCCGGTAAAGACCTCGGCAACGGTAAAGGGCTGGGAGAGGTACCTCTCGACTTTACGAGCCCGGGAAACCAGCTGCTGATCGTCCTCGGAAAGTTCGTCCATGCCGAGAATTGCGATGATATCTTTCAGATCCTTGTACTTCTGGAGAGTCACCTGAACCCCCCTGGCAACCTGATAGTGTTCTAGACCGATGACGTTGGGATCGAGAATCCGAGAGGTGGAGTCGAGTGGGTCGACCGCCGGATAGATGCCCAACTCGGCAATCTGCCGGGAGAGAACAACCGTCCCGTCAAGGTGGGCAAAGGTGGTCGCCGGTGCAGGGTCGGTGAGGTCATCCGCCGGTACGTAGACACACTGGACAGCGGTAATCGAACCCTTATTGGTGGAGGTGATCCGCTCCTGCAGGGCACCCAGGTCGGTGGCCAGGGTCGGCTGATAGCCAACCGCCGAGGGGATGCGGCCGAGGAGGGCCGAAACCTCCGAGCCAGCCTGGGTAAAACGGAATATGTTGTCAACGAAGAGCAGCACATCCTGCCCCTCCTCGTCGCGGAAGTATTCGGCGGCGGTGAGGCCGGTCAGGGCAACCCGGGCCCGGGCGCCGGGAGGTTCGGTCATCTGGCCGTAGACCAGGGCCGCTTTGGGTAGAACGCCGGAATCCTTCATCTCGTGGTACAGGTCATTCCCCTCACGGGTCCGCTCACCAACACCGCAGAAAACGGAAATACCACCGTGGTGCATGGCGATGTTGTTGACCATTTCCATCATGATGACCGTCTTGCCACAGCCGGCACCACCGAACAACCCCATTTTGCCTCCCAAGGGGAAGGGGACCAGCAGATCGATTACCTTGATGCCGGTCTCCAGTACCCGCACCTCTGTATCAAGATCGGTGAAGGCCGGGGCCTCGCGGTGGATAGGCATGGATTTTTCCGAACTGATCGGGCCCAGCCCGTCCACCGGCCGACCGACAACGTTCATGATTCGGCCAAGGGAGGCGGCACCAACCGGTATCCGGATCGGGTCGGCGGTATCCTTCACCGCCATCCCGCGGACCAGGCCGTCGGTCTGGTCCATGGCTATGCAACGGCAGACGTTGTCGCCCATATGCAGGGCAACTTCGACAACCAGATTATCTTCCTGATCGTTGATCCCGGGATTGGTGACCAGCAGGGCGTTCAGAATGTTGGGCAGTTTGCCGGGTTCAAACTCGACGTCGACAACAGGGCCGATTACCTGGATGATTTTACCAATTTTTTGATCACTCATTGGGTCTTACCCCTCCTCAAAAGTCTTTGTTTATCGTGATGATAAAATATTATTTCAGGGCTTCCGCGCCGCCGACGATATCCATCAGTTCATTGGTGACCGCGGCCTGTCTGGCCTTGTTGTAGACGATGGTCAGATTGCGGACAATATCCTTACAGGCGTTGGTGGCGTTGTCCATGGCGCTCATCCGGGCAGCATGCTCGCTGGCGCCGACCTCAAGCATGGCGTGGTAGATAACCACATTGAGGTAGAGGGGCTGCAGCACATCCATGATCTCCTCGGTGGAGGGCTCATAAATATACTCACCGGAAATTTTCCGGCTGCCCACCGTCTCCGCCTCCGCCTGAACAGGTTCCACCGGCAGGAAGGAGGCGAATTCCGGGGTCTGCACCGCAACCGATTTGAACCTGCCGAAGACAATCTCCACCCGATCACTCTTACCGGCCAGAAACTCCTGGGTAAGCTCCGTGGCAACCTCCCGGGCGTGGAACATTTGAAAACTGCTCATCATTTCCCGATAGCTCTTGCGCACCTTGCCGGTTTTCTTAAGGAGTGCAAACCCCTTTTTGCCGACGCAGACGAAGGTCACTTTGGCGCCTTTGGATTCGTACTCCGCCATCCGCCGCAGGGCGAGTTTGACGATGTTGGCATTGAACGAACCGCAAAGGCCACGGTCAGAGGTGACCACCACTATTTCCACCGCCTGCAGAGTTCGGTTCTCCATCAGGGGAAAGGAGTTGCTGTTGGCGCCGGCGGAGAGGTTGGACATGGTCTCGTTGAACTTGGCGGTATACGGTCGAAAGGCCTCCATCTTTTCCTGGGCACCGCGCAGTTTGGCAGCCGCCACCATATTCATGGCTTTGGTGATCTGAGCAGTCTTTTTAACCCCGGTGATCTTGGTTTTTACTTCTTTCAGTGTCGCCATTGCGTGACCTTTCCGTGATTAGTTAAGACCTTTAGTCGCTTTGAAGGTCTCACCAAAGCTGGTCAGTACCTTGTTGAGTTTCTCCTTGATCCCGTCGGTGAACTTCTCCTCCTGGACCAGATCGGCAAAGATACTCGGCTCGTTGGACTCAATGTAGTTGTACAGCTCCGCCTCGTAGTCGGCGAGACTGCTCACCGGCAGCTTGTCGAGAAAGCCATTGGAACCGGCGTAGAGAATGGTCACCTGCTTTTCCATGGGTAACGGCTGGTACTGCGGTTGCTTGAGGATCTCCACCAGTCGTTCGCCACGGGTCAGTTTGGCCTGCGTACCGACATCGAGATCAGAGCCAAAGGCGGCGAAGGCAGCCAACTCACGATACTGAGCGAGATCGAGGCGGAGTGTCCCGGCAACCTGTTTCATCGCCTTGACCTGGGCGGCACCACCTACCCGGGAGACGGAAAGGCCGACATTGATTGCCGGCCGGACACCGGAAAAGAAGAGGTTCGGCTCGAGGTAGACCTGTCCGTCGGTGATTGAGATAACGTTAGTGGGGATAAAGGCGGAAACGTCGCCGGCCTGGGTCTCGATGATCGGCAGGGCGGTAAGCGACCCGGCGCCAAGCTCGTCGTTGACCTTGGCCGCGCGCTCCAGCAGACGGGAGTGGTTGAAGAAGATATCACCGGGGTAGGCCTCACGTCCCGGCGGACGGCGAAGGAGCAGGGAGAGTTCGCGATAGGCAACCGCCTGCTTGGAGAGATCGTCGTAGATGATCAGGGCATGCTGGCCATTGTCGCGAAAGTATTCACCCATGGCGCAGCCGGCAAACGGGGCGATGTACTGCATGGGGGCCGGGTCGGAGGCACAGGCGGAAACCACCGTGGTGTACTCCATGGCACCGTGCTTGCGGAGCGCCTCGACAACCAGGGCAACGGTGGATTTCTTTTGTCCGACGGCAACGTAAATACAGTGAATATCACTGTATTTCTGGGCAATGATGGCATCGACACAGAGGGCGGTCTTGCCGATCTGCCGATCGCCGATGACCAGCTCCCGCTGGCCACGCCCCACCGGGGTCATCGCATCGACTGCCTTTGAACCGGTGTAGCAGGGCTGGTGGACCCCTTTTCGGGCAATAACACCGGGGGCCAGCACCTCAATCTTGGAGGTCAACTCCGTCTTGATCGGGCCAAGGCCATCGATGGGCTGACCGATGCCGTCGACGACCCGCCCTTCCATGGCCGGCCCGACCGGGACCTCGGCGATCCTGCCGGTCCGCTTGACGATATCGCCTTCCTTGATGTTCGAGACATTGCCGAACAGCGCACAGCCGACGTTGTCGGCCTCGAGGTTCAGGGCGAGGCCCATGATCCCCCCGGGGAACTCGAGCAACTCCATGGCCATACAGTTCTGCACCCCATAAATCCTGGCAATACCGTCACCAACAGAAATGACGGTACCGGTTTCGTTGAGATCTATGCTGGTCTCGTAGGCCCCAATCTGATCCTTGATAAGCTGACTGATTTCTGCGGCTTTGATCTGCATCTATTCTCTCCCCTTGATGGAATCTTTTAAACCTGCAAGCTGGGTTTTTATACTCCCGTCCAAAACCAGATCGCCAACCTGGGCGACAATGCCGCCGATAATTGTCGGATCGACTCTGGTTGTGAGTTCTACTTTCTTGCCAGTTAACTTTTCGAGCACTTTCTGCACGGAGGACTGCAAGGTCTTGTTGAGGGCAATTGCCGAAATCACCACACCATGGCTGATGTTTTTTGCCTCATCAAGCATCTCCTGATAACTGTCGGCAATCTCCGGCAGCAGGACGGCGCGTTTTTTCTGCACCAGCAGACGAAGGAAATTCCCCATCACTTCGTCCACCTCCATCGAAGCGGCCATCCCGGACATTACTTTTTCCTTGACTTCCATGGGGTAGAGAGGGTTGGTGAGAGCGTCGGAGACTTCGGGATGGGTCGTGAACAATGCAGACAATCCCTTCAGAACCTCGTTGTACTCTTCAGCGGCCTTATTCTCTTGGCCGATACTGAAAATGGCCTTGGCGTAGCGTTTGGCGAGGATTGTCTGTTTCACTGTACGGCCCCCACTTTTTCTAGGTAGTTTTTGATGATCTTGACCTGGTCGTCAGCCTTCAGATTCTCGATGATTATCGCCTCGGCGAGCGCCGCTGCCTGTTCAGCTACCTCATTTTTCAAGGTTCGCCGCGCCTCGGTGACCTCATTCTGGATGGCCATTGCCGCTGCCCGCTTGATATCCTCGGCGGCCTGCTCGGCCTTTTCGAGGATTTTCGCCTTTTCGATCTCGGCCTGGGCTACCGCGCGCTCGACAATCTTGTCGATTTCTCCTTCAACTCCGGCCAGTTTGGCTTGAAACTCGTTATACGACCGCTCCGCCGCCCTCTTTTTCTCTTCGAGGGAGGAGATTTCATCAGTGATCCGCTGCCGGCGGGCAGCCAGCCCTTTGCCGATGGGCTTGGCACCGAAGTAGACCAGGATGATCATCAGGGCAATGAAGTTGACGATCCGCCAGCCCAGATCCTTGATTTTTTCCGCCGAGAGGCTGCTCGAGGCGTTCCCACCGTCACCGGCGGCGTAGAGGGTATCCGGGCCCAGTGACAACTGTCCGAATGGGGAAATAACGCCGGCGGCGAGGAGAAAAAACAGGGCCAGGGAGAGCAGGCTGGAAAATCTGAGCACTTTTTTCAAACTGCACATGGTTAGAGACTCCTTCCGAGAATTTTACCCGCCATATCATTGGCAAAGCCCTGCAGGTTCTCCTGCAGGGCCGTCCTGGCGCCGTTAATCTCCGCCTTCAACTCGGCAAGTTTAGCCTCCCTGGTACTGTCCGCCTCGGCCTTGATTGCGGCCAAACGCTGGTCCCCTGCCTGCTGCCCCTCGGCGCGAGCGGCATCCAGGGCGGCCTTTGCCTTGCCGGAGGCCTTGGCCATCTTGGCGTCCACTTCTTCCTGGCGAAGTCGAGCATTCCTCTCGAATTTGGCGATATCTTCTTCCATCCCACGCATCTTTGCCGCCCTCTCCCTGAGCACCCGGCGGATCGGCTTGTAGAGGACCCCGTTCAGAATGAACATGAGCACGACCATGTTGACAATCTGAAACAACAGTGTGATATCCGTGGTAATCATGTCAGTGGCTCCTGCTTGACGAAGAGAAATAAACAAACATTCATCGAAGACGATGCATGTTGACCGCAGAGAGTGAGAGAGGGTATGGCTGCAAAAGAGTGGTCCACCCGGCCCGGGATAGCGCCAAAAAAAATGAACGACCATTCACAACAGCAAAAAATTCTTACTGTAAATATGCCGCTCTGTCAACTACTTTGTACCGGCCCCGATACGACCTGATCAATTTCCTGCAGTCCTTGGAAATTCAAATATTTCTGGCGTTGACAGGGGAATCCGGAAGGGGGGGGCGTCCCCTGGCCGCCACCTCCCTTCGACACGGTGAAAAGGGCCGCCGGCTAGTCTTTCTGGAGCAGTTCTCGTACCGCTGTCGGGACAAAACGGAGGGCTTCGGCCAGTTTGTCGGCCATCGGGCCACCGGCCTGGGCCATGTCTGGCCGACCTCCCCCTTTGCCGCCAACCAGCACGGCGACCCGGCCAATCACGTCACCCGCCTTCAGCCGTGCCGTAAGGTCGTCACTTACCAGCGCCAGCAGGGCAGCCTTGCCGTTGATTACCCCACCGAGCACCGCCACACCGCTGCCCAGGGCGGCACGCAGCCGATCCCCGGCCTCGCGCAGGGTTTTGGCACTGTCCAAGGCAATTTCAGCGTGGACAACCCGAATCCCGTCCACCAGAACAGCCTTCTCCGCCAAACCCTCCAGGTCGCGGCCGGCCAGTTGGCGGGAAAGATCGGCAACCTGCTTTTCCAGCCCTTTGATGCTCTTGATAAGACCATCAAGCCGCTCGGGGAGCTCCTCGGCCGAGCCGGTGCCAAGAAGGGCGCAGAGACCACGCTCACGGGCAAAGACAGCCTGGATTGCGGCAAAGGCCGGGGCCCCGGCCTGGGCCTCGATCCGCCGTATCCCGGCGGCGATACCACTCTCGGAGAGGATGGTGAACACCCCTACTTCCCCGGTGGCGTGCACATGGGTGCCGCCGCACAGTTCTGTGCTGAACTCTGCCATGGCGACCACCCGCACGGTCTCAGCATACTTCTCGCCAAAGAGGGCGGTGGCTCCGGACTGGAGAGCCTCCTCCCGCTTAAGCAGGGTGGTGGCCACCGGTGCGTTGGCCCGGACTCTCTCGTTCACCCGCTCCTCGACTGCCGCCAGTTCCTCCGCGGTAAGAGGGGAAAAGTGGGTGAAATCGAAACGGAGACGATCCGCTCCCACCAGCGAACCGGCCTGTTTGACATGTTCACCGAGCACCTCCCGCAAGGCTGCCTGAAGGAGGTGGGTGGCGGAGTGGTGGGCGGCAACCGCCCGCCGGTACTGCCGGTCGACACTGATGGTCACCTCCATCCCTTCCCGGAGACTGCCCGCCACGACATCGATACTGTGCAGGACAATCTTCTCTCCGGCGGTAGTGGTCGTATGGATCACCCCCCGACCGCCCTGCCAATTCACCGTTCCCCGGTCGCCGACCTGACCGCCGGCCTCAGCGTAACAGGGGGTCCGGGCAACACAGAGCCGGCCACTGCTGCCGGCAGCAAGAGAACTGAGCCTCTCTCCGGCAGCAGAAAGAAGGCCCAAAACCGTCGAGGTGGTGCTGCCTTCGCTGTAACCGGTAAACTCGACGGCCACCCCCTGGGCGGCAAGGCTTTTCACCCCTTCACCATGGAGTTTCAGCCCCTCATCCCGCCGCCCCTGCCGCGATTTGCGCCGCTGCCCCTCCATCTCCTCCTGAAAGCCTGCCTCATCGAAAGAAAAACCCCGTTCCAAAGCGATATCCCGTACGATGTCAAAGGGAAATCCGAATGTATCGTAGAGTTTGAAGATGAATTTGCCCGGTATGACCTTTTTGTCTCCGCTCAGCCGGGCGATTTCCTCGTCAAGGAGAAGCAGACCGTTCTCGAGAGTCTCCCGAAAACGCTCCTCTTCATTTCCTACCACCTTGGCAAGCAGGGCGGCAGCGGCCAGCAAATGGGGATAGGCCTCCGTCATCTCCGCCACCACTACTCCGGTCACCGTCGCCATGAAGGGCCGGTCAAGGCCGAGGTATTTGCCGTAGCGGACCGCCCGGCGGATAATCCGGCGGAGGACATAGCCCCGTCCCTCGTTGGCCGGTAACACCCCGTCGCTGATCAGAAAGGTGGTTGCCCGGGCATGGTCGGCAATGACCCGCATGGCCGTGTCATCCAGGGTGCCTCGCCCGTATCCTTTGCCGGAGAGTTTCTCCAGACAGCTGATAATCGGCCGGAAGAGGTCGGAGTCGTAGTTGTTGTACTGACCCTGGAGGACAGCGGCTACCCGTTCAAGCCCCATGCCGGTATCGATGCTCGGCTTGGGCAGTCGAGTCATCGTCCCGTCACTGTCCCGGTTGAACTGCATGAAAACCAGGTTCCACAACTCGAGAAAACGGTCACAGTCACAACCAAGGGCGCAGTCGGCCCGGCCACAACCGGCCGCCGCGCCCTGATCGATATGGATTTCCGAGCAGGGGCCACAGGGGCCGGTGTCGCCCATGGCCCAGAAATTATCCTTTTCTCCCATCCGCACAATCCGCCCTTTCGGCAGGCCCTCAACCTGTTCCCACAGGGCATAGGCCTCATCGTCATCCTCAAAGACCGACACCCAGAGATTTTGCGGGTCGATGCCAAGTTCGCCGGTGAGAAACTCCCAGGCGTAGGCGATCGCCTGCTCCTTGAAATAGTCGCCAAAAGAAAAGTTGCCGAGCATTTCAAAGAAGGTGTGGTGGCGGGCGGTGTAGCCGACATTTTCCAGATCGTTATGTTTGCCGCCGGCCCGGACACAGCGCTGGCTGGTCACCGCAGTGCGGTAGTCCCTGCTCTCCTCACCCATGAATACGGTCTTGAACTGCACCATGCCGGCATTGGTGAAGAGCAGGGTGGGATCATCTTTGGGGACCAGCGAGGAACTTTCCACCACTGTGTGCCCTTTTTCCTGGAAATACTCGAGAAACCTGCGGCGAATTTCTTTTCCTTTCATAATGATCAACGCTGGGGGTGGAGATTGAGTTGAGTAAGACCCATCCTGGCGGCGCGACGGAAAGCCGGTCAGGAGCAGTCAGCTTCGCTGTCCCGTTCGACCAGAAGGGGTTGGATCGCTTTGAAACTGGGCGTGCCGGCCTGACCGAGAAGTTCGAAAACCAGCATCTCCAGGGGGCCGACGGAGGCCCCGACAGCCTGTAGACGGGCAAGGCCGGCGAGGTGGTCCTGATGGTGGCGTGATGAGAGCGCATCGGCAACCAGCCACACCTGGCGCCCAAGTGACAGGTGGGCCATGGCAGTCTGGTAGACGCAGATGTGGGTCTCGATTCCGACCAGGGCGACAGTGTGCACCGCCGGGGGCAGGCGGGCGAAGTGGGCGGCGGTATCTTGATCGGCCAGGGCGTTGAAGGTCAGCTTATCGTACTGCGGTACACCGGCCAGAACAGCGGCAACCGCCGGCACGGTGGGACCCAGCCCCTTGCGGTACTGGGTGTTGGCGATAATCGGTATGCCGAGATGGGTGGCGCAGCGGACCATCCGGACGATCCGGGTGGTTACCCGTTCGGCAGCAGTGACTCCGGCCATCAGACTTTCCTGCACATCAATGACCTGCAGACAGACATTTTCCGGCTGCAGCAAGCCCGCTCGCATCACCAGCCCTCCATCTTCAGCTTCCAGAGACTCCACAAGCGTGGCTAATTAACCCCTTTCCACCTAGAGATTCAAGTGTATCTTTGTCTCACCCCGCCTTTTTTCTGCCAGCAGTACCGCCAGTACCGAGGGGTCGGCGAGGGCGGAAAGATCGCCAAAACCTCCATCTTCACCGCTGGCAATCTTTCTCAGCAACCGCCGGACAATCTTGCCGCTTTTCGTTTTTGGCAGGCTCGGGGCGCACTGTAGGCCCACCGGCAGCACTGCGGGACCGAGTTTGTCGGCCAAATGACTGCGCAGTTCTTCAAGGAGACGCCTGGTCCCCGGGACATCATGGCGGGGAGTGACAAAGGCGTACACCGCCTGGCCGCGCTCGGTATCGGCAATGCCTACCGCCGCCGCCTCGATGATACTGGGATGGGCGAGCAGTGCCGCCTCGATCTCGGCCGTACCCAACTGCTGCCCGGCCACATTGATCAGGTCGGCCTGGCGGCCGAGGATGACATATCTGTTCTCTTCATCCCGGCGGGCGAGGTCGCCGGTGTCATAGCCGCCGTCGGTCACCACGCCACCAATTTCGCCTTCTTCTTGCAGCTGCAGTGCCATTCCCGGCCAGGGGTGGCGGATGAGCAGCCGGCCACAGCCGCCTGTTGGCAGAAGGTGGCCGCTCTCATCAACCACCGCGGCGTCGATCCCCGGCAGAGGTGTACCCACCGTACCGCTCGAGGCGGGATCGTCAGGAGTCCGGGGGGCGAAAAGTATCCCACCGGCCTCAGTCTGGCACCAGGTATCGATCACCGGCACCGGCCTGCCGGCCAGTCCGGCAAACCAGCCGGCGGATCCCGGGTCAACCGGCTCCCCGACCGAGGCGACCAACCGCAATGAAGAAAGGGCGGCAGGAGGCGGCAGGGCCCCTTCGGCACGACGCAGGGCACGGATCACCGCCGGAGCGGTGTAGAGCTTGTTTACCCGAAATTTTTCGACAACCTGCCAGAATCGGGCCGCCCCGGGATAGAGTGGAACGCCCTCGTGGAGAAGCACCGTCCCACCCAGTCCGAGCGGACCGTAAACAGAGTACGTGTGGCCGGTTATCCAGCCCAGGTCGGCGGTACTCCAAAAAATATCATCCTCTTCAAGGCGAAAAACCTGCCGGCAGCTGGAGAGGGCATGGAGGAGATAGCCGCCGGTACCATGCCGGACCTGCTTTGGCAGGCCAGTGGCTCCGGAGGTGTAGAGAAAAAAGAGCGGGTCTCCGGCGGCCATGCTTTCGGCCTCGCAGTCACTACTGATATCAGCGGCACTGAGCTCGCTGTGGTACCAGCTGTCCCGTCCCGGTACCATCTCCACTTTCTGGTCGGTACGACGGACCACCAGGCAACTGCCAACCTCGGCAAATTCTTCCAGGGCCGAATCGGCGGTCGGTTTCAGGGGAATGGACCTTCCGGCGCGGAGGCCGCCGTCGGCGGTGATCAGCATCCTGGCCCGGCAGTCTTCCAGGCGGCTCTGCAGACTGGCGGCGGAGAAGCCGGAGAAAACAACCGTGTGCGGGGCACCAATCCTGGCGCAGGCCAGCATGGTCACCACCAACTCGGGCACCATCGGCAGGTAGATGGCCACACAATCGCCCCTGCCGATACCTTTTTTTTTCATGACGTTGGCTAACCGGCACACCTCCGAGAACAACATCTGGTAGGTGTACACCCGCACCTCATGGTCCCGTTCCCCCTGCCAGATCAGGGCCGCCTTGTTGCGACGACCAGTGGTGAGGTGCCGATCAACACAATGAACCGCCGCGTTCAGTTCGCCGTTGACCAGCCACTCCACCGTTGGTGTAGTAGTAAAGTCTCCCCGGACAACCTGCTCCCAGCGACGGGAGCAATGGAGCAGTTCATTCGCCTGGGTGGCCCAATACTGCCGAAGTGATGGTAACGTGCCCTTCTCTCCTGCCATATGGCCCTCCTCAGCCTTTTCCCCGGAACAGCAACAGACCACCGGCCTGCCCTGCCGGGGGCGCCCGCCGGCACACCGCCGACATCCTTCGAGGCAAAAAATATCTATTGCATTCCTGGCGTCCCGAACAGTATGGTAGCTCTGTTTTTTTCCCTCCTGGACCTTACCTTAGAAAAATAACACGGACAAGGCGGAAAATCCTTTACAAGATCAGCAGAGGTATTAAACTAAAAGGTAAAATACCATCACGGGGAGAACAGATGCGAGACGAACAGATAGAGGCAATGTCTAAACTCCTCAAATCGATGTCCCATCCGATTCGATTAAAAATCCTCTGTCTCCTTCAAGACAGTGAACTCTCGGTGGGTGAGATACGCGATCAGGTGCAGACAACCAACGCTAACGTCTCTCAGCATCTGAACATCCTGCGTGGTCAGGGGATTATTGATTACCGCAAGGACGCCAATTTCATCTACAATAAAATCACCGACCGGCGTATTCTTGAGTTGATCCAGAAGATGCGAGTGCTCTTCTGCCCTGAGTTTTGATCGGGGAACGGATTGATTGAAGGGCACCGGCAAGCGCACAGGGATAATATGTCATGGGTATCACCGACTGGATACATGTAATCGCCGGCTCCATCATCCTCATCTCTCTTGCTCTTGGGGTAGAGAGCAGCCCGATTTTTCACAGCAGCTACTGGCTTTTCCTGACCACCTTCGTCGGCCTCAACCTCTTTCAGTTCGGCTTTTCCGGTTTTTGCCCCCTGGGGTTGATCTTGAAAAGGCTGGGTGTACCGGAACACCGCCGCTGAGAATTTCCTACTCCCTGACCATCTTCACGTTGCAGGAGGCCTGCCAACAGCAGTTGACTTCGGCACAGCTGCTGCGCTGGCCGAAGCAGGGCTGGTTTCCCTCATTCAACTGAATACGACCGATCAGTTCAGCCAGTTTCACCCCTTTTTCCTGCGGGATACCCAGCATGAGCGCCTTTTTTCTGGCCAGGGAAAAGAGTTTTGGACCTTTTTTGAATTCTTTCTGCGACATATTCTCCCCTCATTGCCTCCCGCAGGACCCTTTCTGCAGCAGTGACAATGCTGCCAGCCAGTCCTGCAGCGTAATCTTTCCCCAGTGGGCAGCAAAAGGCTGCCTTACCCGGCGCCGCACCCGTCCATTCTGTGCTCCAGGTTCGTTCAGGCAGGCCGCAGAGCTAGAGTTCGCTCAATGCGTTTGCTCTATGCGGTGGTCTGTTCGGGCGAAAATGAACCACACTGAACGGCTACCCTGCAGCGCCTCCGGACAATCCGGAGCAGCGGCTACGGCAACCCGATATTGTACTCCATTGATTTGAAAATGCACGTAAAATAACAGCTGCCTGACTATCTGCAGAGGGTGCTCAGATGGGCAATATATGGTACTCTTCAATAATCTGGTGGGCTCCGCGTAACAACTGGCCGTTTCTACCGTCGATGGAGACCGGGTCACCAAAGCCGATCCGCACCCCGGCTATCTCACAGTAGTTCTCCGCCTCATAGACCTTCAGGCTGCGACAGCCGACGACACAGGTTTTTTCCAGACGGACAGCCACCACCGAGGCGTGCGAGGTCTGTCCGCCCCGTGAGGTAAGCAGGCCATCGGCCTGGCTCACCGCCTTGATATCCTCCGGGACAGTATCCTGACGGATCAGGATGAGTGAAGTGTCCGGATCCTCCCGCCGCAGGATGCGGATGTTCTCTTCGGTAAAGACCGCCCGACCCGAAAGGGCGGAACCGGAGACCCCGACCCCCCGGCCGAGATGAGCGGCAGCAAGAGCCGGCGACTCGACGAAGACGTTCAGATGTTCCTTCTTTTTAATCGTAATCATGTCCCGGGTCTGCAGGATAAAGAGCTTATCCGCCGCCGCCCCCTCGAAGGTGAACTCGATCTCCTGGGGGTTCCAGCGCTTGTCGTACACCAGTTCGCGGGATATCTCCAGCAGGCGGGCATAGATTTTCGGAAAGCGCAGTTCCAGGGTATCCTCCACCGAACGGCCGTCGATCTTCGCCTGTTCCACCGATACCGCACAGCTGGAGACCAGCCCGGAGACAATATCCTCACCCTGATCGCCGTAGGCGTAATCACCCCACAGGGCAACCCGCTGCACCTTCCGGTAGGGATGGGCGGTAAAGACAACCCCGGCTCCGGACTGCTCGTTCTTGTTACCGAAGACCATCGCCTGAACGATCACTGCCGTCCCCCAGGAGTCGGAAACATCCATGATCTTTCGGTAATCCACCGCCTTTTTGGTCTCCCAGGAGTCGAGAACCAATTCGATGGCATTGACCAGTTGCAGCCAGGGATCGTCGGGGATGCCCAGACCACGTTGTCGGATCAGTCTCTGGTAGGAGAGGGCCAGATCCTGCATCTGCGCCGGCGAGAAGTGTCGCTTCAGGGAAACGTTGTGTTTCGCCTTGGCCTTATTCATCAGGACCTGGAAATCCTCCCGCCCCACCCCGGAGATCATCGCCCAGGACTGGAGAAAACGGCGATAGTTATCCCAGGCGAGATAGGGATTACCGTGGTTGGCAATACATTCGCCGATGAGCTCTTCGTTGAAGCCGACGTTGTGGACAGTCGCCATCATCCCCGGCATGGATATCGCCCCGCCGCTGCGCACCGACAAGAGCAGAGGCCGTTCCGGTGAACCGAAGGTTCGGCCGGTCAGTTCCTCCAACTCGGTGAGGGACCCGCGCACCCGCTGCATGAACTCTTCGCGGGTCTTCGGGTAATCGAAGACGATCTCCCGGCAGCGGAACACCTCGGTGGTGATCACAAAGGCCGGCGGGACCCGCTTGCCGTCGGCGATCAGGGTGGCCAGATTGAACCCCTTGTTGCCCAGGTGGATGAGGTTGTTGGTGAATGGGTTGGGGCGGTGGAGGAGCGACAGGGCCCGTTCCGGGTTATAGGTCATCAGCAGGTCGAGCTTTTTCTGGTCGAGAAGGTCCTTCTGGTTTTCCAGGGTCTGGAGAATCCGGAGAATGAAGTTGTCCAGATGCTGCAGACCGAAGGTCGAGGCAATCAGCTCACGCAGAAAGACTTCGGAGAGACGCTGAATGGTGGTCGCCATCTCCTCTTCGTCATAGAGAGTGGCGAATTTCTCCAGAATATTCTCCTTGGTGATCTGGGGAATGATGATCGAGAGGTTGTTCTGATGGATATTGGTATAAAAGGCGTAGATGATATCCTTGACCCCCTCCGACATACCGCGGAGGATATCCAGATACTGGGTGTAGGAAAACCGTCTCACCTTGAGAGAATTTTCCAGCAGGGAGAGGTGGGTGGAGAGTTTCCGGGAGGTGATCCCGTCCACCGCCAGTGCCCGCATGAAAATCTTGATACAGCGGACAATACCGAAGAATGTGGCCTGGGTGATGATCGACAGGTTAACTGTCTCGGGCAGCTTTTCCAGATAGAGATTGGCCAGGTTTTCCAGGCGGAAGGTCAGGCTCAGGGCATCGAACTTCTTTTCCTTGTAGCGGCCGTACACCGATGGGATATCAACGGCGATATGCCGTTTGTAATAGATATCCTCCTGGGCCGGAAAGGTCTCCTTGGAGAGGGTGATCGCCTGCAGACCTTCCAGGGCGACCAGCAGGGCCTCGAGGCTCTGCTCGGTATTGGCCTCGCTCAGCTCATCGAGCAGCCGCTCCATCTCCGGAAAACCGTCGGCCACCGCCCGGCTGATCTCGGCGTGGAGTTGCTGGAAGCCGAGCTTGTACTTTTTATAGAGCAGCCGGTACATTCGGATGAGCAATTCGCAGCGGCGCAATTCGCTGGCCTGGAGATCTTCCTGGGAGGCGAAGAAGCTGGTCAACCGCTCATGATCGATGTTGATCAGATCCTGAACCCGCTCGATCCTCATCTCCCGCCAGAGTCGCTGGCTGAGCTGAAACTGTTCGTCGATATACTCGCCACTGGTCCGGATCTGGCTGTACACCTCCTCCGGGATGAAGGGGATGAGCAGGGTCTTGTCGCGGCTCTTCCAGAACAGAAAGATCGCTTGGATAAAATCGACTATCAGGTTGGAACTCTCGACATGTCCCTGCTTACGGAGGAAGTGGATCAGCACATCCCCACGGCGATGGATCTCGTCAAGTTCGGTCGAGACATCCCGCAACTCACCTTCTGATCCGATTTCATTAAAGAAAACCGGCATGAGCTTGGTGAATTGTTTTGCCAGATTGTAGATCGGTTCAATGGGGTGGTTGAGCAGCTGGGTGATATCCCGCTGAAAGAGGTCGGTATCCTTGATGCAGGTGCCGGAAAGCTTGACATGGATGATCAGTGCCGAAAAGAGGGTCGAGCACCATTTCGGTTCACGCATGATGAGATGGAGCCAGACCCGGATGTTGGCGAGATGGGCAGGGTTGGCCAGGGGCTGCCAGTTCTCGTCGACCCCGACGACACTGGCATGCTGAAAACCGAAGCGCACCACCCCCCAGAGAAAGGCCTCGACCATCCGGCTGTTGCCCCGGTCAAACACCTCACCACCGAGAACCTGAATGCACTGCAGGGAGGTGTGGGGATACTGCTTGACGTTGGCCTTGAGCAGGGCGAAGGTAGTGAGCAGAAACTCCTCAATCTCTTCGAAACTCTGCTGGCGGATAAGCTGCACCAGACTGCGGTTGATCTCTCTGAGGGTCTCCTCGTGGATCAGCTGGAGCCCCTTGGTATCCATGATCTTGAAGAGGAAAAGCAGCTTGCGGTTTTCGCGGAAATGGTGCAGGGGCTGCCGGCCAGGCTGTTCCAGCCGGCTGAAGGCCTCTTCCGCCTCGCCAAGTTTGTTGGGCATCTCCCGATAGTACTTGACGGTGGCGATATGGTCGGGCAGGGTCAGCATTCGTTCCAGGCTGGCCTTTGGCGCAGCGGCCAGGTCCATCTGCCGCAACTGGCCGAGGTGTTCGCGCATCTGGGCATGGGAAATGGCCTGGAAGAGCTGGGATGAGGTGAAATCGGCCACCGGTATGGCGCAGCGGTCAAGAAACCAGGGCAACGGGTCATCCTCACGCAGCCAGTACTCATAGCAGCGGCTGAGGACCGTCCGCATCAGTTCGGCCAGGGGGAAGAGGGGGAAGTCATTGCCGGCAATGGCGAGAATCCGGCCGGCAAGTCTGCCTGGCTGATGCTGGCCCTGCACGAGATGCATGAAGACCGGGCGATCATTGCGGTCAAGGTCGACGAAGCGGGAAAAGACCCGATTCAGTTCCGGGCCAAAACGATCGAGATCGGCAGTGTCGAACCGCTCGACCATCCGGTCCAGCCAGACCATTTTTGCTGCCACCGCCTGACCGAGCAGGGCCGGATCGCGCTGGCTGTCGACAATGGCCTCGAGAAAAAGGCCGGCAAAGAGTCGAAAGGTTTCCGGTCCGCGGGGATGGAGGCGATAGTGGTGGATATTCTTCAGGGCGAAACTGCGCAGGCTTGGCAGGATGATCTTCCAGTTGCGGAACGGGTGGCACACCTCGAGCAGCAGCTTTTCAAGGGTCGAGTGGAGGCCGTTGTAATTCTCGACGACGGTCAGCAGCAGGCGAAGTTCCGGCTCTATCTCCACCTCACCGGCTGTCTCCAGCAGGTTCGCCTTCAGGGCATCGGACTCAATCACCCTGACCTCATTGTTCGCATCCATCAGCCCTCCACTCTTGAGCCTTCCGGGACCATACCAACTTGCCCCAGGCGCCGGCGCAGCGAAGCGACCGGCCAGGGTCCTCCGCCGCCGCCTCACTCCGCCAGATTTCCAGAGACATTGTTGCAGCCGGCCTTTGCCGGTTCCGCCGGCAAGGCCCGGTTGATGTCCGGCCGGCAGGAATTTTTTCCGGAGTTGCCCCTGCTCAACCCGGCCAGAGTGGCGCAGGTCAGAGCGCCTTGTTCGCCTCCATATGGAGTATCAGGTCCAGCATCCGGTTGGAATAGCCCCACTCATTATCGTACCAGCTCATCACCTTCACCGACGAACCGATCACCTTGGTTGACTGGCTATCGATAATCGACGAGCGGGGGTCCCCCTGGAAATCTATGGAAACCAGCGGCAGTTCACAATAGCCGAGATAGCGGTTGGCGGCCTCTTTGAGGGCCTGGTTCACTTCGGCCACCGTGGTATCGCGCTCCACCTCCATCACCGCGTCGACGAGCGATACGGTCGGGGTCGGTACCCGCACTGCCAATCCATCAAATTTCCCCTTCAGCTCCGGAATGACCAATGATACCGCTGCCGCCGCCCCGGTCTTGGTGGGGATCATCGACATGGCAGCGGCCCGGGCCCGACGCAGGTCGGTGTGGGGAAAATCGAGCAGCCGCTGGTCGCCGGTATAGGCGTGCACGGTGGTCATCAATCCTCGTTTGATCCCGAAATTATCCAGAATCACCTTGGCAAAGGGGGCCAGGCAATTGGTGGTGCAGGAGGCGTTGGAGACGATGTGGTGGAGGGTGGCATCATATTCGTCCTCGTTCACCCCCATCACGAAGGTCTTGATGGAGCCCTTGGCCGGAGCGGAAATGACCACCTTGCCGGCGCCGGCATCGATGTGGCCCTGAGCCGATTCAGCATCAACAAAACGTCCGGTACATTCGGCAACATAGTCAACCCCCAGATCTCCCCAGGGGACCTCTGCCGGATTACGGTGGCTGGAAACTGCCACCTGCCGGCCATCGACCACGATACCCTGTTCGCTACTCTCAACGGAACTGGCGTACACACCCATCACCGAATCGTACTTGAGCAGGTGGGCAAGTACGGCATTGTCGGTCAGGTCATTGATCGCCACCACTTCAATGTCGGCAAAGGCCGGATCCTTGTCGATGGCGCGAAAAATGTTCCTGCCGATCCTGCCAAAACCGTTTATCCCTATTCGTATCGTCATAATCATCCTCTCCAGACTGTTTCAAAGTTCTTCTGCGGGACCGCTACAGGGTGCCGCAGTGCATTGTCAGACACACTCCCGCGCCGGGGTTCAGCCCTCCTGGCAGACCTGCTGGTACCAGGCTTGCCGATAGAGTTCCAGATACCGCTGAACCACTTTTTCCCAGGTATACCGTTGATGAATTTCCGCCACGGCCTGGCGCTGGATCAGCCGCCGCCGCTCCGGCTGGCGGGTCAGTTCCAGCGCCCTTTGCAGAGCGGTAAGCAGATCTTCAGGCTTCTCGCCCTGATAGGCGATGCCGGTGCGGCCGTCGAGCACCTTGACCAGGCCACCCACCTGGTGGACCACCGGGATATTGCCGTACAACTGGGCAATAAAGTCGGTCAACCCACATGGCTCGTAGCGGGAGGGAACAACCAGAAAATCACCGGCAGCATAGATCCTCTCCGCCAGTTCCGGATGGAAACCGCGAAGAAAGCAGAGCCGGCCCCGCATCATCTTTTCCTCAGCCATGGCCGTCAGCCGCGCTTCGATATCGGCTCCGCCACTGCCAAGCACCAGCAGTTGAGCCCCACCCTCTCCGGCCAGGAGAGCCGGCAGCACCGCCAGAAGAATATCGATCCCCTTCTGCTCGCTGAGACGGCCGACAAAGGTGAACAGGACACCGGCGGGAATGGTGTCGAGGTGTCCATACCGCTCTACTCCAGGTAGCACCTTCACCCCGGACAACTGGTCAAGCAGGGCTTGCTTGCCACGCAACTTGCCGGCCAGCTGATCAGTCTCGCTGCCCGGGTCGAAACGGTAGCGGCGATCGACGGCTTCGGCGGCCGGGGAAAACTGCTTCGGCGAGATCCCGTTGGTCACCCCGGCCAGCACCACCCCGCGGTGGAGCAGTTCATGGCCAAGCCAGCCGGTCAACCGGTCATTGTCGGTGTGCTGAAGCTCATGGGCATAGTTCTCGCTGACCGTATTCAACTGGCCGTATTGGCCGGCCAGCAGAAAGGGGTTGAACTTGTGGTCGAGCTGATTGTTGTCGACGACATGGGTGGGGAGGCCGGTTATCGAACAGGCGTAAGGGATATCATCGATCTCCTGGTGGTAGCCGTGGCCGGCGTTGTGGATGGTCACCAGGGAGGCGCAGCCGCGGAAATAGCTCCGATAGCCACCGTTTTCCCGAATCAGTGCCGCCACCACCGCAGTATGGCCGTCATGGCAGTGGATCAAATCCGGCCTCTCGCCGAGGGCGATCATCAATTCCAGGGCAGCCTTCTGCAGCAACAGATTCATGGCAAAATAGTCATGATGGCCAGTCCCCTGCTTCTGCCACCAGACCCGGCTCTCGTCTTCCCGACTATAGGTATAAACCGCCGTTTTCTGTCGGAAACGTTCTCCATCCACCAGGTAGAGATTGACCCGGTTGATCCTCTGGTGGAAAAAACCCACCTCCTCACGAATAGAGTGTTCCGGCTGATTCATCTCAACCTGCAGGCGGAGTTCCCGGTCGGCGCAGACCGGATCAGCCAGCGGTCGAAACCCGAGAGCAACCGTGTCAAGAAAGCCGTAACGGGGCAACACCACCTGCACCGTTCTGCCACTCCAGCGGGCCAACACCTCGGCCAGCTGACAGACGACATCCTTCACCCCGCCAACGCCGGCTATTTCCCCGTATTCACGACTGAGCATCCAGACGTTTTTGATCGATTTCTTCGTTGCCACCATTGCTGTTCCCGTCTCGACTCTCCCTTTCAGCTGGTCAGTATCCGCCAGGGGGCGCTCCCCCGTTCCCTTTGTGGGGGCGCCTCGGCAAGGACTGTTCACAAAAAATTCTCCTATTCATATATACCTCTCATGACCGCAAGGCACAACAGGCAATGAAAAGCGGCTGGCTGCCTCTCTCCGGGAGCCCTGGCGGCAAGCGGCCTACGACCAGGTGAACCACTTGACCGTCCGCCTCCCCGGCTCCCCTGCCGGCTAGACTCTCCAGCCGGCAAGCTGTCGGCCAGGATAGGGTGATGGCGACCACGTCGACATTGACGGTCTGCAGAAAAGGGCCTATACTGGCGCGAAAAAGGTGGGCACTGCTGCCCTCGGCAGCTCTGTCCGTATTCCCCGGTCGCCCGATCGTCCGAACCCACCAGCGCCGGCCAGACTGGCCAGACCGGCCCCTAAACTGAGAGGTGAGCCATGACCGGCGGGACAGTAACCGTGCAGACCAGGGCCCAGCGAGAGCTGGTCGACATCACCGCCAGCGTCGCGGAACTCGTTGCCGGCCTGCCAGCCCCTTCGGGTCTGCTCTGCCTGTTCAACCCCCACACCACGGCCGGACTCACCGTCAACGAGGGTGCCGACCCCGCCGTTGCCCGCGACATGATCAAGGCGCTGGAGCATCTTGTCCCGCTGCACCTTCACTACCATCATCTGGAGGGCAACTCTCCAGCCCATCTGATGGCCAGTATGGCCGGCAGTTCTCTGACCATCTTTTTCACCGGGCACCGGCTGCTGCTTGGTACCTGGCAGGCTATCTTCTTTTGTGAATTCGATGGGCCACGTACCCGAACTGTCGAGTGGAAGGTGATTTTCGACCCGCCGGAGTCGATAATCCCGGCACCGAATGGAGGCCGGGATGGCGGCTGATCCCCGACAAATCTGCTTTGGCCTCTCCCTGGAGCAGGACCAGCAGTCTGTGGCCCTCTTTCTTCAACTCTGCGGCGACCGCCGCTTCAGCGAAGTGCTGGCATCACGCCTCTCAGCGGAGGAAATAGCCGACCTCACAGACCAGATCATGTTTTTGTTGCGCCGGCACCTGAGTGAAAAAGAGTACCACCAGCTTTTTCTGCGGGACCGCCCGCCGCCTCCTTGAACCGGACGCCCCCAGCCGTCCACCGGCCGATCCGGTTTGCTGCCTCGGTAAAAAGTGAACCGACGGACCCTGCTTTGAAGGGCTGGGCATGACGCTTCGCCTGCAGAAATATCTTGCCCAGTGTGGTTTGTGCTCCCGCCGCCGGGCGGAAGAACTGATCGCCGCCGGCCGGGTCATGGTAGACGGCCGGGTGGTGACCGCCATGGGGACCCAGATCGACCCTGGGCTCCACCAGGTCAGTTGTGACGGCCAGCCGGTTCTCCCCGGCGAACAGACGGTAACCTACCTCCTCAACAAACCGGCCGGCTATGTCACCACCCTCGCCGATCCCCAGGGGAGACCGACAGTTGTCTCTCTGCTCAAGGAGGTACTGACCCGGGTCTTTCCGGTTGGTCGCCTCGATCTGGATACCGAGGGGGCCCTCCTGTTGACCAACGACGGTGAACTGGCCCAAAAAATCCAGCACCCCAGCCATGGCGTGAAAAAGACCTATGAGGCACTGGTTGCCGGCCGGCCATCCCCCGGCACGATTGCCCAACTGGAGCGGGGTGTCCCCCTGGAGGGTAAAATGACCGCCCCGGCCAGCCTCCAACCCCTCGCGCAAAGGGGGGAGGAGACCCTGATCCGAATCACCATCCACGAGGGGCGGAAACGGCAGATAAAAATGATGTTTCGCCTGGTCGGCCATCCTGTCCGCCACCTCCGACGGACCGCCTACGGCCGGCTTACCCTCGGCGATCTTGCCATCGGCCGTTTCAGAGAGCTTAACCCCTCAGATTTAAAAAAAATATTTTTATAGAATTTTCTTTACAAACGGTGAAATAGCTGATTAAATCTCACTAGTTAGGGGTTCGAGTCGAACCTGATGCGTCACTTTTACTCTCTAACCACTTTGTATTACATACTTTTTTCCACCAGAGTCGCCGCCCAGGTCGCTCTGCAGGTTGTAACTTTGCGCCATGTTCCAAGCAAAATGCGAGCCTAGTTCAGACCTTAACTTGCTACCCGGAGACAGGAGTGACGTATGAACAAGTCAGAACTCATCGAAGCATTGGCCCAGGACATCAACGTTCCTCACCGTGAAGCGGCGGCAATAACCAATACTGTCATTGAGACCATGACCGAGGCCCTGGCCAAGGGGGAGAGCATAGAAATTCGTGGTTTTGGCAGCTTTGTGATCAAAAAATACGATTCCTACGAAGGAAGAAACCCGAAAACCGGCAAAAAAATTCAGGTCAAACCGAAGAAACTTCCCTTCTTCAAGGTTGGCAAGGATCTTCGGGAAAAGGTCAACAGCGGCAAATAACCGGCGCCACCTTCCTCGACTGGCTACACACCGCCCGCTTACCCACGGGCGGTGTTTTTCTCTTTAGCCAAACCAACATCCGGTACTATTTCTCCGACCAGGTCATACACCTGGCTGTCGGTAATACGCACTTGGACCAAATCGCCCGGGTTGGCAGTACCATCGTTGATATAGACGCAACCGTCCACATCCGGGGCCTGATATCGACTTCGCCCCTCAAGCAGCAGATCCGTCTCGGCGGAAACCCCTTCCACCAGCACCTCCAGCGTTCGGCCAAGATACTGCCGCTGTCGAGCCGCAGCCAGTTCCGCTTGCACGTTGAGCAGATGGTCGCGGCGGCGGATGGCCTCTTCCGCCGGCACCTGACCGGCTAACCCCTGTGCCGCGCACCCCTCTTCATTGGCGTAGGCAAAGACCCCAACATGGTCCAGGCGGTGTTGACGCATGAAGTCTTCGATGGCCAGAAACTGCTCCTCATCCTCACCAGGAAAGCCGACCAGAAAAGTGGTCCTCAGGGCAACATCCGGCAGGACCTGACGGCTGACTGCGATCAGCGACTCCAGTTCACGACGACGGTAGTGGCGGTTCATCGCGGCAAGAACAGGGTCACTGACATGCTGCATCGGAATGTCAAGATAGGGGACTATTCGCCGATTGCCGGCAATCAATTCGAGCAACAGCGGGGTAATGCCGGATGGATAGAGATAGAGCAGGCGGAGCCAGGGAATATCCGTCTCGGCGAGCAGGGCCTGTAAGAGGGTGGGCAGATCAGCACCGGCAAGATCGCGGCCGTAGGCTGAACTGTCCTGGGCAATCAGGGAAAGTTCCTTGACCCCGCCAGCCGCCAACCGCACCGCCTCCTGCAGCAGGTCGTTCACCGGTCGACTGCGCAGGGGTCCGCGGATGGAAGGAATCATGCAATAGCTGCAATGGTTGTCACACCCTTCAGTTATCTTCAGCCAGGCCCGGAAGGGAGGAGTGGTCAGTACCCGGGGCAAGGTACTGTCCATAAGCGATCGTTCCGGCAATACCAGCCGCCCGGGATTTTCCCCCCGGATCATTTTCGCCAGGAGATCGGCAAAACCGGCCGTTCCTTCAGTTCCGACAAACAAATCGACCTCCGGCAGTTCAGCGACCAGGTCATCCCGATATCGCTGCACCAGACATCCGACGACAGCAATCTTTTTCTCAGGGAATTCGTTTTTTACGGCCACCAGGGCAAGAATTTCCTCAATCGCCTCTTCCACTGCCGGCTGGATGAACCCGCAGGTATTGATGATCAGGATATCGGCCTGTGCGGGTGTGTCGACCAAGCGATGATCAGCTGCCAGCAACGAACCGAGCATCAACTCTGAGTCGACCAGATTTTTGGCACAGCCGAGACTGACCAGGTGAAAAGATGCCATCACCCCTCCTGTAAATTTCCTGCCTGATCGAGCAGTGCCGTCAGCACTGCCGAGGTTTGCCGGAGAAACAGCGGTATCGAAAAGCCAGGCCGCCAGGCCGCACCGGTGAGTTCATCGGAGACCACCAGTACGGCTGCCAGGGCAATGCCACGGAACGCAGCCACGGCGCAGAGGGCGGAGAACTCCATATCCACCGCCACCACCCCATGCTGGTGGTGCAGGCGGGCAAGGGTCGTCCGCTCTTCGCGATAGGGGGCATCGGTGGACCAGAGGGTGCCGCCGGCAGCCGCCAGCCCCCGCTCCTGAAGCAGATCGAGCAGTTCGCGGCGCAGACCATGGTGTGGTCGGAGCGGTCGGGGGGCAGGGTAATAGGGGGAGGTCCCCTCACCTGCTTCAGCCAGTTCCGGAACAATGATATCACCGATCCGCAACTCCGAGGCAACCGCGCCGCACCAGCCGCAGAGAACCAACCGTTTGACCCCGAGCACCACCAGCTTTTCCAGAGTCAACACAGCCATGGGTGCCCCGATGGCCGGGCCGGCAGCGAAAAATTCCTCTTCAGGCGCCACCACCAGGCCGGAGTGGAAGAGTTTGCGTTTTTTGCCACCCTTTTTTCGGAGAGTGGTGAGGGCCGAGGCCGCCTCGGCCGGGTTGACGAAAAGCAGCCCATTTTCCGGCAGGGATTTCTCCCCCCGTCCACGACGGGGGTGGATGATGATGTTGTCGTCTTGATGCTGCGTCATCCCTTTCTCTCGATTCTTTGCCAGCAGTGGCGAGGGGGGCTCCCTTGGCCCGCCAACGAAAAAGGGGCCGCAGATGAAACTCTGCGACCCCCGGCAACGGCCCCGACGGGGTCCGTTGAGTACCTCTGGCGCCCTTACCCGATGAGAGGGTTGGCGTAGAGCAGGATCAGGGAGATAACCAGCCCGTAGATGGCCACCGACTCGGCAAGGGCCATGCCCAGGATCATGAACACCATCAGTTTCGGCTGCACTTCCGGGTTACGGGCCAGGCCCTGGCAGGCGCCGTTGCCGACCGAACCGATACCAATACCGGCACCAAGGCCGGCAAGACCGATGGAGAGGGCGGCACCGATACAGACCAGGGCATACATCACATTTCCTTCCATTGTGTTCTCCTTAAGATAGGGTTGGTTGTTTGGCCTTCTTCATGCAATGCAATCTATCAACAGGCAAGCGGCTGGAGAACCGCGCCCACCCGGCCAGCCGACTTTGTCGGGGCAGGTCGGGGCAGGTTCAGGCCACTTGCCGATCAGCTTCGTTCAATGGGCATGCTCCTGCGCCTGGGCAAAATAGACCACGGTCAGCAGGACAAAAACCATCGCCTGGACCACCGACACCAATACCCCGAGGAGCATGATCGGCAGCGGCGCAAAAAAACCACCGGCCAGCATGAACAGTATCGCCAGCAGGGTTTCCTTGGCCATGATGTTGCCAAAGAGACGTATGGAGAGAGAGAGCAGACGGGCAAAGTTGCTGATCAACTCGATGGGGAGAAGCAGGGGCACCAGCCACCAGACCGGCCCCATGAAATGCTTGTAGTAGCTCAAACCATGCTCACGCAAACCGATAAGGTGGTGGCTCACCCAGACAATCAGGGTCAGGGCCAAGGTGGTGTTGAGGCTGGCAGTGGGGGACATGAAGCCGGGAATAAGGCCGATCAGGTTGGCCACCGCAATGTAGAGGGCAAAGGTGGCGATCATCGGGAAGAACCGGTCGGTCAATTCACGACCCATGTTGTCGGCGAAGAAATCGTCCATGCCGCCAATCAGCAGCTCCCAGAAATTCTGGCCGTTACCGGGCACAAGCTCAAGATTGCCGAGAGTCAGTTTGGCAACCAGGAAGAGAAAGGCCATGACCAACCAGGTGTAGGTCATGTAGGGGGCGCAGAGCTGCTGGATAAGGCCGTGGCCCACCGGACCGTGGGGAACCGGCAGTCCAAGTGTTTCCAGGATGATCGAAATGAACAATATCGGATGTTCCATAATCCCCTTACCTCCTCCCTCTGAAGATGGAGCGCCCAACCACACTCAAGGCTACGAAGGTGATCGCCAGCGCCACCGTTGACAAACCGACAAGCAAACCAAAAACGTCGACCAGCCGCCCCTTGATCAGCACCAGCAGGACAAGTGCAATGACCAACAGCCGCAGCCAGAATTTTACCAGATAGCCTCTCTGACCCTGCCGCGCCATGGCCTGACGCCCCTCGGGGTCGGGCTGGGCGGATATTGTGGCCAGCAAGCGCAGAACATCGGCCCCCGCCAGGCGGAAGCTGACAACGGCTACCACCCCCCCCGCCAGTACAGACAGGGCAAAGGGCAGTGAGACAAGCAGTGCCGAGGCGAGGGTCAAGAGGAACAGGAGCAGCAAGCTGGCAGTCTGCATCCTCGGCAGGGTCAGTTCCTCATCAGCCACCCGACCCACCCCCACCATCCCGTTTTTCCGCTTCCGCCCGCTCTTTTTCTTCGGCCCGGCGGTTACGCCATACCACCTCGAAGAGGGTCTTGTAGCCGGCGGCGATACCAAAGGCCAGACCGAGAAAAGTCAGCCACGGTGCCGTTCGGCCGTCAAAGACCTTCTGATCGAGGTAAATACCCCCGCCGAGGCCGATGAGAATGGCCGAGACAAAGGTAAACCCGATGTGGCCGTAATTGGCCAGCAGCTGAACAAACTCTTTCTTTACATCCGACATGCTGTCCACCTGCCAGGCCTCTCTCAGGCCCCTGCTCAATCTATCCGAGTCTGGTATCACGCCTCCCCGGCAAAGTCAATCAAATTTCACTTTTCGAGGATTTTTTTGAATGACCATTCAGTCATTTCCACTGCCCTGGCAAGCTCTTCCTCACTCTGTGCAGCGGAGACGAAGGCCACTTCAAACTGGGAGGGAGCAAGATAGATTCCCTGCGCCAGCATCTGCCGGTAATGGCAGGCGTAGCGGTCGGTATCGGCGGCCATCGCCGTGGCGAAATCGTGCACCGGCCGGTCAGTGAAAAAAGCGGTCATCATGCTGCCGACCCGGTTCAGCTGGACCGGCATCCCGGTCTTCTCGGCCGCCCTGGCCAGGCCGGCGGCAAAGCCGGCCGCCTTGGCCTCGAGCCGTGCATAAAAATCCCCCTGGCCGAGGAGCCGAAGGGTGGCGATGCCGGCAGCCATCGCCAGGGGGTTGCCGGAGAGGGTGCCGGCCTGATAGACCGGTCCGTCCGGGGCGATACAGTCCATGATCTCCCGCCGGCCACCGTAAGCGCCGACCGGCAGTCCGCCTCCGATAATCTTGCCGAAGCAGGTGAGATCGGCCGGTACTCCGTACAGCTGTTGAGCACCACCGTAGGCCAGGCGAAAACCGGTAATCACCTCGTCAAAGATCAGCACGATCCCCAGTTCGCTGGTCAGCTGCCGTAATTTTTGCAGATAGCCCGGCCGTGGTGGAACACACCCCATGTTGCCGGCCACCGGCTCGACTATCACACAGGCAATGCTTTCGCGCCCTTCGCGCAGGGTTTTTTCCAGCACTGCTGTATCGTTATAAGGGATGGAAATGGTATGTTTGACGATGTCGTCGGGGACCCCGGGGCTTCCCGGAATGCCGAGAGTGAGGACACCGGAGCCCGCCTTGACCAGAAAGGAGTCGGCATGGCCGTGGTAGCAGCCGTCGAACTTGACCACCCCACTGCGGCCAGTATAGCCTCTGGCCAACCGAACCGCACTCATCGTCGCCTCCGTCCCGGAGTTGACAAATCGCACTTTTTCCACCGAGTCAACCGCCGCGACAACCATTTCGGCCAATTCGATCTCTGCGGCGGTCGGGGCGCCGAAACTGGTACCGGCAGCTGCCGCCCGATTGATCGCGGCAACCACTTTCGGGTGCGCGTGACCAACAATCATCGGCCCCCAGGAGGAGACAAAATCAAGATAGCGGTTGCCGTCGACATCGATCAGGGTGGCCCCGGTGGCGCTGCGGATAAATACGGGGTCACAGCCCACCGAGCGGCAGGCACGTACAGGGCTGTTCACCCCACCGGGGATGGACTTTTTTGCCTGGGTAAAGAGTTGTGCGGAAACTGCGTGGTCCATTCTCTGCTCCTTCTCTGCGGCCGGGCCTGCCGGCAGCAAAAAAAATTGGTAATGATTCACCGGCATGCAGCAGAAGGCTGCAGAACTCGGGCTGTACCCGTTCAGTCAGTGCTCCCCGGGTTCGTTCAGGCAGGCCGTCGAGCTAGAGTTGGCTCTATGCGGTGGCCTGACCGGGCAAAACTGGGGTGCTGGTGAATGGTTACAAAAATAGTACCGGCAACGGTGGTACGAAACGGTGGCCCGGCCACCGGCCGACTCGGGACACCCGGCTGCTTTTATCCACCGGGAATCGACAGGCTGCAGAGGCAAGGTTTCCGTAAATGGTGCCGGCCGGAGCGGCTCGACGACAGATTCCCTGGCGGAAGCGGCGGCGCCGACAGCATATTCCAGGCCGCAGCCACCAACGGCGGGCAATCGGCCTGCACTATAGCACGCTGCCCGGTTTGCTGTCAAACACCCGCCCCTTGATTTTTCATCGGGAATGCGCAAGGTAGGGCACCATGGCGAGGAGAGCTCTCCACGCAGCGGCTGCCAACGTTTTCTTCTTGTCAGCACGGGGAGCAGAAGGTAAACTGCCGCCATGGTTCTCCCCGAGCACCGCCGGCCCGGGCTGAGAGAGCCCGGCTGAACCGTACCAGTGAACAAACAGACGAAAACAAACGAGGAGTTGACGATGGCAAATGACAAGGTCCTGCAACTGAACGATGCCGAATTTGACAAGGTAATACAAGCAGGGCAACCCACCCTGGTGGATTTCTGGGCGCCGTGGTGCGGACCCTGCAAGGCGATCGGTCCGGTCATTGAAGAACTGGCCGGAGAGTACGAGGGCAAGGTCACCATCGCCAAGATGAATGTCGACGAAAACCCAGCCACTCCCGGTAAGTTCGGCATCCGCGCCATCCCTACCCTGATCCTCTTCAAAGACGGCCAGGTAGTCGACCAGATCACCGGGTCGGTCGGCAAGACCCAACTCGTCGCGCTCATCGACAAGGCAAAATAGCCCTCCTCTGCGCCTGGCAGCCCGAGCCCGGACCGGACCCGGGCTGCCCGTTTCCCGCTTTTCCTACCTCGGCGACAGATGAAAGAGCACTACGAACTGGTGATTCTCGGTGGTGGACCGGCTGGCCTGTCCGCCGGACTCTACGCCGCCAGGGCTCGCCTTGACCACGTACTCATTGAACAGGCTGCCCCCGGAGGACAGGTCCTGCTCACCGACTGGGTGGACAACTACCCCGGATTTCCGGAGGGCCTGACCGGTTTTGATCTGGTCGAAAGGATGACCAGACACGCCCAAAGATTCGACCTCAACCAGGCCATGGCCACTGTCCGCGAAGTGGACCTGAGCGATGCCGGCCGTAAAATACTTCATCTCGAAGGTGGCGGCACGGTGAGCTGCGATACGCTGGTTCTCTGTACCGGCGCCAGGGCCAACACCCTCAATGTCCCCGGCGAACTGGAATTGCGCGGCAAGGGGGTCTCCTACTGCGGGACCTGTGATGCCCCCTTCTACCGGAACATGCATGTGGCGGTGGTCGGCGGTGGCAACACCGCCATCCAGGAGGCGGAATACCTCACTAAATTCGCCACCAGAGTCACCGTCATCCACCGCCGCCGGGAACTCCGGGCAACCAGAATCATCCAGGAGATCGCCTTCGCCAACGACAAGATCGACTTCATCTGGGACAGCCAGGTCACGGCCATCCGGGGTGACAAGGGGGTTGAGCGTCTGGAACTGGTGGATAGTGGCGGCCAGAGCGCGAGCCTGGCTGTCGAAGGGGTCTTCATCCTGATCGGTGTCACCCCGAACAATGCCGGCCTCCCTCTGGAACTGCTCAAGGCCGATACCTGGGGATTCATCCCCACCGATATCGAATCGCGCACTGCCGTTCCCGGCGTCATGGCGGCTGGCGATATCTGCAGCAAGGATGTCCGGCAAATCGTCAATGCCGCCGGTGAAGGGGCGGTGGCCGTCCTGGCGGCGGAAAAATATCTGCAAGGTTTAAAGTAGTTCTGCAACGTCCCTGTCGTGCGACCCTGTTTCGCATGGTACCAACTCTGAACAACCCGGCGAACGCCCATGCCTTCAACCACCTCTTCCGCCCCGCTGTTCCGCTGCCTGTTCTGTATCGTCCTCCTGGCCCCGCTCCTCTTCGGCGGCTGCGCCGACCTGAAGAAGAACTTCGGCTTTACCTCCATCGACGAGGAGGGCAACGTCACCTCCGACGACCTGGAGTTGCCGGCCAAGGAACTTCTTCTGCAGGGAATGAGCGACTACAGTGTCGGTAAATATTTTACCGCCATCGAATTCTTCGAAGAGATACTGAACCGCTACCCCTTCAGCCCGGAGGCGACCCTGGCGGAGTTGAAGGCGGCCGACTGCAGTTACCATCTCGGCCGCTACCAGGAGGCGCTCCTCCTCTACGAGGAGTTCGAAAACCGCCACCCCACCAACGAGAGTATCCCCTATGTCCTCTTCCAGAGGGGTATGAGCAATTTCAAGCAGATCGATCGCATTGACCGTGACACCAGCGGCGCAGAGAAGGCCATCGTCCTCTTCCGGCAATTGCTGAAGGTCTACCCCCAGTCACCCTATGCGGCAGAGGCCGGCAAACGGATTACCACCGCCAGTGAATTCCTTGCCGACCACGAATATGCCGTGGCAACCTTCTATGTCCGTTCGGAAAAATACGACCAGGCAAAGGTGCGCCTGGATTATCTTCTCACCATGTATCCAAAGAGCCAGGTCGCTGGCAAGGCAGCGGAACTGAAGGGCCGCCTCGAGGCCGGCGACCCGCCGCGCTCACCGCTGGCCGCCTGGTTCCCGAAACTGCGCCTGCCCCGTTGGGGGGCCAACCATACCGAGGCCGCCGGCAGCAGCACCGTCGAGTCGGTACCGGAGTAGAGGGGATCACAATCAGGAGGGGAGTCCGGCGGCCAGCATCCAGTTGTCATCCAAGGAGACCGCCATCGCCCGGACTGGGCAGATTGGCACACAGAGGCTGCAACCGGTGCATTTTTCCGGGTCGAAAATGACCCGCATCTCCGGCCGACGAATAGAGAGCGCGCCGACCGGACAGACCCCGGTACAGGCGCCGCATTGAAAACAATTGTCGTCATCCCGGTGGATCCGGGCAGCCAGCCGTTCGATCTTCACCCCCAGTTGACGAAGATACTCCAGCCCCGCCTTGACGTTGTTCTTGCTGCTGCCCTTGAGTTCGATGATCATCAACCCCTCCCGCTGGAGGAGGATGTCGGCCTTGAGAATATTGAACTCGATGTCATACTCCTTGACCAGGCGATAGATATAGGGCTGGTCACTGGTATCTTTTGGAAAGCGCAGGATATAGATCTGGGTGTACACCGTCGGTTCCTCCGGCTGACACTTCGGCTGGCTGTGGTTTCGGCTGGTGTGGCCATCAGCACCTCTCCGGCGGCCCATCCTCCGGGTGGCTGCCGGGACATTACCGTCTCCCGCCAACCAAGGCAAGCCCCTTTTTCCACTCAGCACTGCCAACTTTAGCATACCAACCATAAAGCACTGCCAACTCAGTTGAGGCCGCCATGCAGAAAGAGACTCTCACCACCCTGCTCAACCAAGTGCAGCAGGGCACCCTCCCGGTAAGCGAAGCACTGCAGCGGCTACGAGGCTTTCCGGAAGAAAACCTCGGCCTGGCGTGCATCGACCACCAGCGCCGACTCCGTACCGGTATCCCGGAAGTGATCTACGGAGCCGGAAAAACGGTCGACCAGATCGCCACCATTGCCCGGGCAATGCTCCAACAGGACTACCCCCTGCTGGCCACCAGGGTCGATGCCGAGAAGGCGCGCCATCTCCTGGCGGAACTCCCCAGCCTCACCTACCACCCGGAAGCGCGGATCCTCAGCGCCAACCCGGCCCCCATTGCCCCCCACCGCTACCATGGCGAGACGCTGATCGTCTGTGCCGGAACCACCGACATCCCGGTGGCGGAAGAGGCCGGCGTAACTCTCGCCACTCTTGGTCACCCGGTTGCCCGCCTCTACGATGCCGGAGTGGCTGGCCTGCACCGCCTGCTCAGCCGGCAGGAACTTCTCCACCGGGCACAGGTGATCATCGTTGTCGCCGGCATGGAGGGGGCATTGCCCAGTGTTGTCGCCGGCCTGGTCAGCGCCCCGGTGATTGCCGTGCCGACCTCGATTGGCTATGGTGCCAGTTTCGGTGGCATAGCCGCCCTGCTCGGCATGCTCAACAGTTGTGCCCCCGGAGTTGCGGTGGTGAACATCGACAACGGCTTTGGTGCCGCCTGCATGGCCGAGGCGATCAACCGCCGGAGTGCCCGTTGAGCAGCGGCAAACTGCCTGACTGCCCTCACCCCGCCAAGCGCTGGCCGGCAGGGCCTCAGTCGCCTGTTTTTTGTACCTTGCAAGATTCAGCCGGTAAGGTATAATTGCCAGTTTTGATCGAATCCTCAGCTTGTTGAGCCTACTTCAGGGATACTCATGACTACCGCACTCAAACTCAGACTCACCTTTCTGCTTCTGGTCGTCGTTCTCGCCATCACCACGGTTGTCCCCTCATTTTTTGCCGGCACCCCGGAGTGGTGGCGAAAATATCTCGCGCCGGAAGGACTCCGCCTCGGCCTGGACCTGCAGGGGGGGATGCATCTGGTACTGAAGGTCAATCTGCCCAAGGCTGAAGAGAATACCCTGGAGTTTGCCGCCAACGACCTGCGCGACGCCCTCGCCGACCAATCGATAAGTGCCGTCCGCACCTCCTCGGCTACCCCCGGCACGGTAATCTTCACCCTGCCCAACAGCAGCGCCGTGGCCGGGGTAGGGCAGATGATCACCGACGACTTCCCGGATATTGACGCCACCGTCGAGGCCAAAGAGGGAAGCTTTCCGAGAATTTTCCTCCGCCTCAGTGAGGAAAAGATTGCCTATATCAAACAGCATGCGGTTGACCAGTCGCTGGAGATCCTGCGGAACCGGATCGACCAGTTCGGGGTTGCCGAACCGGTGATCATCCGCCAGGGGGATGACGAAATCGTCATCCAACTGCCCGGGGTAAAGGACCCGAAACGGGCCCTGCGCCTGCTCGGTGACACCGCTCAACTCGAATTCCGCCTGGTTGCCGATAGCGCCGGCCTCAACCTCAACGAAATGGTCGCCCAGGCCCGGGCAACCGGCCAGTGGGAGGATGGGGAGAGTGTCGCCAAGCTGAACCGGGTTCTGCAAAGCCGACTGCCCGACAACAGCTCAATCCACTTTGAGAAGGAGACCGACAAACAGACCGGCAGGGAGAGTCTCACCCCGCTGCTCCTGGATAACAAGATCCTGATGAGCGGCGAAATGATCAAGGATGCCCAGGTCCGGATCGGCGGCACCTTCAACGAACCCTACGTCAGCCTTGAGATGACCAACCGCGGCGGCAAGGTCTTTGGCCAGGTCACCGAACGGAACGTCGGCAAGCGAATGGCCATCGTCCTCGACGACACGGTACGTTCGGCACCGGTGATCCGCGAGCGGATTCTTGGCGGTTCGGCACAGATTACCGGCAACTTCAGTCATGAAGAGGCGGCCGACCTGGCCATCGTCCTCCGGGTCGGAGCACTGCCGGCACCGGTGGATATCGTCCAGAACATGACGGTGGGCGCCACCCTCGGCCAGGACTCGATCAACAAGGGGATGGCTTCGGGGCTGTTCGGGGCGATCATCGTTCTCGCCTTCATGGTCATCTATTACCGGCTCTCGGGGATCATTGCCAACAGCGCCCTGGTCCTCAACATACTCCTGCTTTTTGCCGGCCTGGCAGTTCTCAGCGCCACCCTTACCTTGCCGGGAATTGCCGGCATCATCCTCTCCATCGGCATGGCCGTCGACGCCAACGTGATCATCTATGAGCGGATGCGCGAGGAGTACAGCCTGGGCAAATCGGTCCGTTCCAGTATCGAGGGGGGCTACGGCAACGCCCTCTCCACCATCGTCGACTCCCAGGTTACCACCCTGATTACCGCCCTCGCCCTGTTTCTCTTCGGCACCGGACCGATCAAAGGCTTTGCCGTCACCCTCTCGCTGGGGATTATCTTCAACCTCTTTGCCGTGCTGTTCTTCTCCCGGCTGATGTTCGACACCATCAACAACCGTCGCCCCCTCAATAGCCTCCGCTTCCTCCAGATCATCAGCAAGCCCAATCTCAACTACCTGAATATACGCAAGATAACCTACGCCATCTCCGGGGTGATGGTGGCCATCGGCCTTCTCGCCTTTATCCAGATCAGCCGCGGCCAGGCCAACCTCGGGGTCGACTTTACCGGCGGCTCCCTTCTCCAGTACCGGGCCAGCGAAGAGTTCAGCATGGCTGAGGTGCGGCAGGCCCTGGCCCGCAACGGCATGGGGGATGTCGACCTGCAGAAGGTCGAAAACGAGTACCGACTGATCGTCAAGATCAAAAAGGCCGATGCGGTGGTGGCCAACCTCGACGAGAGCGTCGGCGCGATCTTCTCCAGTGAACTGCCGGGAAAAAATTTTGTCATCGAGAGCCAGTCGGAGATCGGTGCCTCGGTCAGTTCAGTGCTCCGCGACAAGGCCATTTTGGCGATACTCATCTCCCTGGCGGGGGTCATTGTCTATCTTGCCCTCCGTTTTGATATCCGCTTCGGCCTCGCCGCCGCCATAGCCACCTTTCATGACGTACTGGTGGTCCTTGGCATCTGCTGGCTGCTGGATGTCGAGATCACCCTGCTGATCGTCACCGCCCTGCTTACCCTGGCCGGCTATTCCATCAACGACTCGGTGGTGGTCTTCGACCGGATCCGCGAAAACCTCCGTAAACTGGAGAATAGCTCCCTCACCTCGACCATAAACGAGAGTGTCAACCAGGTACTAGGTCGCACCATCGTCACCTCCCTGACCACCGCCGCCGTGCTCCTTTCTCTCTTCCTGTTCGGTGGTACGGTGATCCGCGATTTCGCCTTCACGTTGCTGATCGGGGTACTGATCGGAACCTACTCGTCAATCTTCATTGCCAGCCCGGTCCTCACCTTCTGGGGTGAGAAGCGGGTCTGAGTGCGGAGTTGGGGCAGTGACGGCCGATCTGCCGGCAGAGGTCAGCCGGCTTAGCAAAGAAGAGAGCTTCACTTTCTCTTGCCACCCCGGTGTGGCCTGTTTCACCGAGTGCTGCCGGCTGCTCGAACTGGCCCTGACCCCTTATGATGTCCTGCGGTTACGCTTAGCCACCGGGCTCAATTCCAGTCAACTGCTTGCTGACTATCTGCTCGTCGAGCAGGAGGCCGGTGAACCATTTCCCCGGGTCTATCTGAGCATGGTCGATGACGGCCGGGCCAGTTGTGTCTTTGCCTCGGCTAGCGGTTGCCGGGTCTACCCGCATCGTCCGGCAGCCTGCCGCAGCTACCCGTTGGGGCGGGCCGTCAGTCGCCGAGAGGATGGCAGCCTGACAGAACAGCATGTCCTGCTGCGCGAGCCACACTGCCGCGGCTTTGCCGAGTCGGCGGTCAACAGCATCACTAGCTTTACCCGCGAACAGGGGCTGGCCAGCTACAACCGCTCCAACGACCGTCTGGCCGAAATACTCCAGCACCAGGCCATCCGCCAAGGCTTCATCCCCAACCAGAGCCAGAACGGCTTTTTCCTGCACGCCCTCTACGACCTCGACCTCTTCCGCGCCGACTGCCTTGCCTCGACCGCTCTCGGCACCGAGGAAAAATCCCGCCTGGCCACCGACGACGAGTTCCTCCTCTCTTTCGCCATGGCCGAGGTTGAACGGCAGCTCTTTGCCGATCTGCCCCGAGGCCTCTCCTTTACTCGACTAGAGCGACACGGACCATGCTGAAATTGATTGTCCTTGACTGCGATGGGGTGATGTTTGATTCCCGGCAGGCCAACATAGCCTTCTACAACCAGTTGCTCGGCCATTTTTCCCTGCCACCCATGGGGCGGGAGGAGGAGGACTACGTCCACATGCACAGTGTCGGCGAGTCACTCCGGGAGATCTTTCACCACTACCGGCAGCCGACCTTGGCCGAGGTCGAGGAACTCCGCCGGCAGAGCGACTATCAGCCCTTTCTCGCCTTGATGCGGATGGAGCCGGACCTTCGCGATTTTCTTGAGCAGACTCGCCGGCATTGCCACCTGGCCATCTCCACCAACCGCACCGACAGCATCTTTCCCCTGCTCAACCACTACGGCCTCAGCGACTACTTCGGCAAGGTGATGACCGCAGCCACGGCCCGCCGACCCAAGCCGGCCCCGGATGCCCTGGAAGAGATCCTCGCCCACTACCGCTGCCAGCCCGCTGAGGCGATCTATGTCGGTGACTCGACCGTTGACGTCGCCCACGCCGGAGGGTGCCGGGTCCCCTTCATCGCCTTCAAGAATCGGGAACTGCCGGCCGCCTTCCACGTCAGCAGTTTTCAGGAGATTCTTCGCCTGCCACCGCTGGCTGCCCTGCTCAACGGTGGTGATGCGGCCGGGCGGACCGCCAGCTAATCGCTCAACCCCTCGTCAACCCTGCGTATCCCCTCCATCAGCAGCATCATGAAATCACCGATCTCGGCCGCCTTCATGTCCTGTGGAGAGAGACCGGAGGTGAACCGGTAGCGCCCCTCCTTTTCCGCCAGAACCGAGAAGATCGCCTTCTGGCTGCGCAACTGGCCGTAACTGGCGTTAATGATACACCCCTCCCGGAAGGCAATCTTGCCGATCCCGCCCGGGAGTTCCAGGGTCAGCATGCCGGTCTTCTGGTGCATGTGAAAAATCTGCAGCAGTTCCGCCGGGACGATTTCGGCAATTCTGCCGGTCATGCACGCCTCCACCTCGCCAGCCCTGACCGCACTGCTCCGCCGCAACCGGGCAGCCAGCAGTCTGGCCATCTCTGCCTGCACCCCCGGGATGTCGCCGAGCAGCCGGCCAAAGGCCTCTCCGGGCATCGCCAGGAAGAGGCTTTTCTCTCTGGCCCGGACGGTTGCCACAGCCAAATCCGGGCCCAGATAACTCATCTCGCCACAAACCTCCCCCGGCCCCAGCGTGATCGACTGCTCCCCTTCGCCAACGTACGCTGCCCCATCGATAACGATATAGATGTTGCGGTTCTGGTCGCCTCGTCGGAACAGCAGGCCACCGGCCTCCACCTCCATTTCCCGGAAGTGCTCCTGAAGGGTGTCGAGCCGGCCGGCCGGCACGCCGGTAAAGAGGGAACAGCGTGCCAGCGCCGACCGAAGCCGACTCTTTCCGGAGTCGGAGCGGGCCTGGACCACAACGCCCGTATCGCCCTCATCCTTTAGGGGAGAACGCTCCAATTGAAACTTGATCAGGCCGCTGCAACCGCTGCAGTTGAAAACTCTGTCGGTATCAAGATGCTCAGGCAGCCTGCGAAGCAGCTGGAAGAGCAGTTCCGTCATATCCCGCACCAGAATCAGGCAGGCCTCCTTTCCCGGCGGGCAGGTAATGGTCTTTTCGGTCAGCTGCAGCCTCTCCTCTTCGTCGTAGAGTGGGCAGTTGCGGTCAGCGGTGATTTTGAATGTGGCGTGAAAATGGTTCATCGGCTTCCTCTTTTCCACTCCATATTCGACACATTTCGGGATTCCTCTGCTCTTTCCTCCACGGCGACAGCGATATCGGTTTCCAGCTTGAGCCGCCCGTCGCCAGTGTTTTTGTCAGTTTCGCACGCCGGCAACTCCGGTGGCAACTTTTTTTTGTCGTTACCAGAAGATGCTGGTATAGTAACACAGAACAGGAGCATTTCCACCGGAAGTTCGCCAGCGGCAGCATGCCGTTCCACCGGGTGATCCTGCCGGCCGGAGGGGTATCGTTAGATCTCATGGGTGGTCGTACAACCTCACCAAACCTTATGAGACCTCGTCAGACAATTCAGCCAACCGCGCCGGCGCAGCCCGGGATGAGATATGTCATTTGCCACTGACCACCTGGAGGATATCCACCGGCAGATTGAAGCAACCTTTTCTGCCCATCCGTTGATCAGGGTCACCCCCGACCACGGGCAGCCGCCTGACAGCTACCTTATCACCTATCTCCTTGCCGGTCTCAGCCAGACCCCCCAGGGAGAGATCGTTACCGTGGACGAACATAGGGTCGAGCTGGCAATCCCCTTCGGCTTCCCCCATTTCCCACCGAACTGCAAGCCGAAAAGCCCCATTTTCCATCCGGATTTTGACCCGGCTGCCATCTGCCTCGGTGATTTCTGGACCCATACCCCCTCCCTGCCGGAGTTGATCATCCATCTTGGCAAAATGATCAATGGAGAACTGTTTACCACCGGCAACGCCTTCAACGAGCAGGCCGCCTCCTGGTACGCAGAGCACCGCCAACGCTTCCCCCTCGCCCAACTGCTCTGGATCCGACCTGCGGCCGGCCAGCCTACACCCGACGAGACGATCGACATTCTTGAAGATGCCGACCTTCATGCCGACTTAGACTACCTCAGTCTCGAAGTTGACGAGGATGGCGATGACGACGCGGCACAAGAGGCGGTAGCACAGCTCGACGTCGACGACGCCGGTGCCTTCAGCGAAGCCGCTTCCCTCAGCCCGGCAATCGACCCCTCTCCGGCAGCAGCAGCCACCTCTTCCCCAACCGCCCCGGCCGAAGTGCCACCGCCGGCAGCAAATCGTCAGCGACAAGAGAGCGGTGAGGAGCGCCCCAAACGCCGCCACCGGACGCTCTCCTCATACCAACCGCCCCAGGCAAAGCCATCCAGCCGGCGTCGCTCGCTGTGGCTGGCTCTTTTCCTCCTGCCGGCTATTACTGTCGCAGCCGGCGGCGGCTACCTCTACGTGTCGCAAAGTCGCCAGCTGGCTGCCGCAGAGACCGAAATCGACCGCTGCCGGTCGCTGCTTGCCGGCGGCGATTTCTCCGCCGCCGAATCGCTCTGCCAGTCGACCCGGTTAACCCTGGAGGCCATTCCCTTCCGCCAGCGGCAGCAGGTACAAAACCTGCTGGCTACCGTTGATCGAATTCTTCAGTCGGAAGAGCTTCGTCAGGGACTACAGGGGAAGGTGCTGGTCGACGGTACCTACGTCGAACGGGAAAAACTGGCGTTTCAGCAGAGGCTGTCTGCCGGCCTGGATGAAGCCCAACAACTGGTCAGCACCGGTCAGTGGGCAGCGGCAACTGCCATCTACCGTGACCTCCTCGACCAGTCTCGCCTGCACCAAGACGATCAGTCTCTGCACGACTTGCAGGGAAAACTGGACACCGCCCTTTTCCACCAGACCCACGCCACAGCCCGTAAACTGCATGACGAGAGGCAGTGGGCGGCAGCACTGGCCGAGATCGACGCAGCGGCAGAACTTCTTGCTTCCGGCATGGTGGCGGAGGGGGACCGTCATCGGCCGCAGCTTACCGCTCTCCGGCAACACTGCCAACTTGAGCTGGCGGTCGCCGCGGCCGACCAGTTATTTGCCGCCAGCAGCTGGTCGCAGGCGGCCGAGGCCTACCGGGCCGCTCTGGCCATGGTGGAGGAAGCTGCCTCCCCGCCGCAGACAACCATACCCCCCTTGCAGGAACGTCTGCAGCGGGCGGAACTCTACAGCACCGTCGACCGTGCCAATCTGGCCTTCGCCGGAGGCAGATGGGAGGAGGCAATTGCGGCCTACCAGCAGGCTGCCGATCTCCTGACGAGCCACCAGGACCTTCTCGCCGGCACCGATTCAGCTGCCAGCAGGCGTAAAATTGAGCGGATCATCCTCCAGGCCGCCATCATTCAGGAACGCCAGTCCGCTGCCAGCGCCCTGCAGGAGAACAACCTCTCGGCTGCCCGTGCCAGCTACCAGCGCATCATCGATGCCATCACCGGCAGCGGCTTCACCGACGAGGCAGAGTTCCACTCTACCCGGGTGGAATTAACTGCAGCCATTGAGGAATTGACCAGCCGCAGCTACCTCGCGGCGAGGGAGGGGCATCTGCGCGAGCATTTTCGCGACCTCTTTGCCGCCCATTACCCCACCGTCAACCCGGACAGTTTGACGAATTTCCAGGTGAAGTTGGCCAGGCAAAGCGACACGGAACTCCTCTTCAGAATGCAGTGTACCGAAACCGGTTCTGGACGTCCCCTAACCCTGGTGATGTTTTACCACTATGACCGGGTTAAGGAAACGTGGCGCCTCCACACTGAAGGGGGCTCCTGAAGGCCCGAAATCCACTGACTGGCCGACCGAGAGGGAAAGGCTGCCTAAACCAGGAAGCGAAACTCCCCTTTGCCCAGCAGATCATGGAGGTGCAGCAGGCCGAGCAGCCGCTTGCCGGCATCAATCACCGGCAGGGCGGTTATCTCGTGACGCTGCATGATGCTTAAGGCATCGGCAGCCAGCCGGTCGGGGAGGATACAGATCGGATTCGGGGTCATCAACTCGGTGACGGCCGCATCCTTTAACTCCCGACCGGTCACCACCGCCCGGCGGACGTCACCGTCGGTGACAATACCCAGTACCTCGCCATCGGAACCGACAACGACAACCACCCCCTTGTTCTTTTCATTCAATTCCCGCACGGCCTGAGTGGCGCGGGCATCCGGTTTGATCGCCGGAATCTCCGCACCGCTCAGCATCACCTCGGTGACTCGCACCTTCAGTCGTTGACCAAGGCTGCCGCCGGGGTGGTTCTGACGAAAATCTTCCACCTGAAATTTTTTCCGGTTGAGGAGCACCACCGACAAGGCATCACCCATCGCCAGGGTCGCGGTGGTGCTGGCCGTCGGTGCCAGACCGAGGGGGCAGGCTTCCCGCGGTACCTGAATATTAAGAACAATATCGGCGGCGGCAGCGAGAGAGGAGTTCTCACCCCCGGTCATCGCGATAATCCGGTTCCCTCGCTTTTTCAGGCTGATCAGCAGGCTGTTCAACTCTGCCGTCTCCCCGGAATAGGAGATCGCCAGAATCACATCTTCGGCCATCACCATGCCGAGATCACCGTGCATCGCCTCAACCGGATGGAGGAAAAACGAGGCGGTGCCCGTACTGTTGAGGGTGGCGGCAATTTTCTGTCCGACCAGCCCTGATTTACCGATCCCGGTTATCACCAATCGACCGCCGCCGGCAAGAATGGTCTCCACCGCCTGAACAAACTCGTCACCGATCCGCTCCCGAACCGCGGCAAGCCCCTCTTCTTCAATCAGCAATACCTCTTTCGCCGCTTCAACCGTCATCGTTTACTCTCCACTAATCGAAACCGGAATCCCCGGTGTAGTTTTCGCCTCGAACGAACTGGCAACCGGCAATCGGCCGGTAATTGCCGCCGCATACTACTCCTCCGCCACAAAAATTTGCAGGAAAAAATTACCGACCTTACATTTTCTCAACCTATTTCATCGCAATTGGGATATAATGCCATCCTTTTGAGTATATTTTCAGACAAGCATTCCTGCCGGCCAGAGGGGTACCCTCACACTGCGTTGCTCTGAGGCGCACCACTCTAACCAAAGACCAAATCAGCACTTCAAAAAAAGCACTTGTATCGCCGCTGCCGGCCGGGCCGGACAAACACGCCCTCGTATTCAACCGTATCCCCTTTATCTTTTTCCAGGAAGAGTTCAGCCAAACAACGGAGAACACATGTCAGAATATCTTTTTACCTCAGAATCCGTCTCTGAAGGCCACCCCGATAAGGTCGCCGACCAGATTTCCGATGCAATATTGGACGCTATCCTCACTCAGGACCCGGTCGCCCGGGTCGGCTGTGAAACCCTGGTTACCACCGGTATGGCTATCATCGCCGGTGAAATTACCACGACTGCCTGGGTCGATATGCCCGAGGTAGTCCGCAGCACAATCCGCAATATCGGCTATAACTCCTCTGACATGGGCTTTGACTGGCAATCCTGTGCCGTTATTACCTCCATCGATAAGCAATCTCCCGACATTGCCCAGGGTGTCAATGAAGGCACTGGCCTTGATCTCGACCAGGGTGCCGGTGACCAGGGGCTGATGTTTGGCTACGCCAACAACGAAACCGAGGTGCTGATGCCGATGCCGATCACCATTGCCCATCGCTTGACCAAGCGGCAGGCAGAGGTCCGCAAGGCGCGAGTCCTCCCCTGGCTCCGCCCGGATGCGAAGAGTCAGGTAACCATCGAGTACCAGAACCGGCTGCCGAAACGGATCGAGGCAGTGGTTCTCTCTACCCAGCATGAAGAGTCGGTGGGTTACCATGATTTGCGGGAAGGGGTGATGGAAGAAATCATCAAACCGATTCTCCCGGCCGGAATGGTTGACAAGGATACCAAATTTTTCATTAACCCCACCGGCCGCTTCGTTATTGGCGGGCCGGTGGGCGACTGCGGCGTAACTGGTCGGAAGATTATCGTCGACACCTATGGCGGCAAAGGCTCCCATGGCGGCGGTGCCTTCTCCGGTAAGGATCCCTCCAAGGTGGACCGCTCCAGTTCCTACTACGGCCGCTATGTCGCCAAGAACCTGGTGGCAGCGGGAATTGCCGATGAAATCGAGGTGCAGGTGGCCTACGCCATTGGTATCAGTAAACCGGTGTCGATCACCGTCAACAGTTTCGGGACCGGCAAAATCTCCGACCAAAGGATCAAACAGCTGATTACCGAATTTTTTGATCTCCGCCCCAAAGCCATTATTCAGCAGCTCAACCTCCTACGGCCAATTTACCTGCAAACCGCCGCCTATGGCCATTTTGGCCGGGAACTGGAAGCCTTCACCTGGGAAAAGACCGACCGCGCCGCCACTCTCCGCGAGGCAGCCGGCCTTCGCTGAGGGGCCCCCGGCTGTGAGTCCGGGATCCGTCGGAACGAACACAACGGCCCTTTCCCTCGGGCCATACTGCTCGTATAGTATCTGAGTTGCTCTGCACCCCGCGCACAGCCTGGCGGGGACCCTGTTTTTTTCATCAACGGAACGGAATCATGACAACACGCAACACCGATTACAAAGTAGCTGACATCAGTCTGGCCAGTTGGGGCCGTAAGGAGATTGCCATCGCCGAGACCGAAATGCCTGGTCTGATGGCCCTACGCGAAAAGTTTGCCGCCGAGCAACCCCTGCGCGGGGCGCGGATTGGCGGCTGCCTGCATATGACCATCCAGACTGCGGTTCTGATGGAAACCCTGGTTGCCCTTGGCGCTGAACTGCGCTGGTCCAGTTGCAACATCTTTTCCACTCAGGACCACGCTGCCGCCGCCGTCGCCGCCGGCGGTATCCCCACCTTTGCCTGGAAGGGCGAGAGCGAAGAGGAGTTCTGGTGGTGCATTGACCAGACCATCTTTGGACCCAACGACTGGCATCCCAATATGGTTCTTGACGATGGTGGTGACCTCACCCTTGTTCTGCATCAGAAATACCACCGGGAATTGCAGGCTATCCGTGGGATTACCGAAGAAACCACCACCGGCGTCCACCGTTTGAATGAAATGGCGGCGGCCGGCACCCTCGCCTGCCCGGCCTTCAATGTCAACGATTCGGTGACCAAATCGAAATTTGACAATCTCTACGGCTGTCGCGAGTCGCTGATTGACGGAATAAAGCGAGCCACCGATGTCATGATTGCCGGTAAAAACTGTGTGGTCATCGGCTATGGCGACGTCGGAAAAGGCTGTGCCCAGGCCCTCCGGGGGATGGGAGCAACTGTTTTTGTCTGCGAGATCGACCCGATCTGTGCCCTGCAGGCAGCCATGGAGGGGTACCGGGTGGTCACCATGGATGATATTGCCGCAATCGGCAATATCTTTGTCACCTGCACCGGCAACCTCCGGGTCATTACCCGGGCACATATGGAACGGATGCCCGACCAGGCCATCGTTTGCAATATCGGCCACTTCGACTCAGAGATCGATATTGCCGGCATCCGCACCCTTCCCTGGGAAAACATCAAGCCGCAGGTCGACCACGTTATCTTCCCGGACGGGAAACGGATCATAATTCTTGCCGAAGGGCGCCTGGTCAACCTTGGCTGCGCCACAGGCCACCCAAGCTTTGTGATGAGCAACTCCTTCTCCAATCAGGTGTTGGCCCAGATTGAGCTCTGGCAGTCGGCGGAAAAGTACGAGAAGAAGGTCTACTTTCTACCAAAGGCCCTGGACGAGATGGTGGCCAGGCTCCACCTGGAAAAGATCGGTGCCAGGCTAACCACCCTCTCCCAGGAGCAGGCCAAATACATCGGGGTACCGGTTGGCGGGCCATATAAGCCCGAATATTACCGGTATTAAGGATTGGCGTGGCGGATGTTTTGCTGAGCCGACCGATGTAAGGGCGACCGGCCGGGCGCCCCTACGGTGCGCAGCAGGTGAAGAAAACCATGGCAAACCGCAGGAACGAATGTAGGGGCGACCGGCCGGCCGCCCAAAATGCGTAACGGGCTAAATAACGTTTGCATACAACAAGGGCCCGGCTGGTGGTGACACCGGCTGGGCCCTTGTTGTTTTATTCTGGACTTGCGCAGAATAGCGAAGAAATCAATGCTCCTCGTTCTGAATCCTTGACGGTATGCCATACATGGTGGTCGAGCCTGAAGACCAGAAGGCCAGACGCCCCTCACGCACCATTTCGTTGGCGACATTCTTCATATCCCGCGGCTTGGTATCCGGGTCGCAGGCGTAAAAATCCTTAATGTAGAGCTGGGGTTTAGGAGATTTTTTTGCTTTCTCCTCAATGGCGTCTTTTAATTCTTCCTTACTCAATGCCATAATTGAACTCCCTGCAAAAGTAGTTTTCAGAAGAAAGCATCACGGTAGCCAGGCAGCACGAGGCTGCCTGGCTGGCCACTCATCATCTAACTTGCTTACTTGATATGGCTGGTGTACTTGAACTGCACGGTCGTACGCCAGGTAGTGTACGCAAGACGATAGTCGTCGATGCTTTTCTCGGTGAACGGGATATCGCACTTCTCGAAAAACCTCTCCCAGCCGATCCGTTCAGCCCACTCGCCCACACGCTCATACTTATGGGCGTCGTTTGCATAGGCGACCAGAATTTTCTTGACCGCCTGCACCGTTTCCGGCCAGCGCGGGGTGTTGTTGGGCAGGAAGGGAATGACCAGTTTGGAGAATTTCGGTGCGGTCCGGCTGTTGGAAACCTTTCCGCCCACCAGGATGGCTATACCGTCGCCTTCAGGATCGGCCAGAGGCATGGCAGGACACATGGTGTAGCAGTTACCGCAGAACATACAGCGTTCAACATTCACCTTGACCGATTTGATCTCTTTCCCATCCACTTCCACCTTGGCCGGTTTGACGGCGCCAAGAGGACAGGAGGCGATGGCCAAGGGCAGCTCGCACACCCCGGTGATCCGCTCGTTGTCAATCATCGGCGGTTTGCGGTGGATACCGAGGATAGCGATGTCGGAGGCGTGCACCGCACCGCACATGTTCAGGCAGCAGGCCAGAGCGATCCGCACCTGGGCCGGCAGGGTCATGGAGGTGAAGTAATCGAACAGCTCATCCATCACCGCTTTGACCACACCGGAGGCGTCGGTGGCCGGAGTATGGCAGTGGACCCAGCCCTGAGTGTGGACGATGTTGGTCACCCCGGCGCCAGTACCACCAACGGGGTACTTGTTGCCGTAGCTGGCCAGCGTATCGAGCAGAGGCTGCACCTTCTCCTTCGAATCGACCATGAACTCGATGTTGTTGCGGGTAGTGAAGCGGAGGAAGCCGTCACAGTGCTTGTCGGCAATGTCACACACCTCACGGATATATTCGACAGAGACCAGACGGGGGCTGCCGACCCGAATCGAATAGACCTCGTCCCCGGTCTCCGACTTATGCATAAGGACACCCGGCTGGGTGATCTCGTGCCAGAGCCACTTGCCCTTGTTGGCCTTGATCACCGGCGGGAAAAACTGCTCATAGTGGGGTGGACCAAGATCGGATATGCGGCCTTCCATTGGTTTCTGCGGATTGTAACCCATGGCAAATCTCCTTATATAGTTGGGTAATAAAACGTGTTACAGTTCGAAATCAGGCGGCGTGGCGAGCACGGAATTCGCGAATATCACGCTCAAAACCACCTTCAACCTCTTCTTCTTTCCAGAATACGTAAGGATTGCTCCGCGGCTCCTTGATATGCTGGGGTATCGGCTCAACGCCCATCACCGAGAGGAAGGTGGGCAGGCCAACTCGCTGCATGGTCTCACCAACCCGCTCGCGGTTTTTACCCACTTCCATCCACCAATCCCAGACCTTCTCGATGAACTCGATGAGTTCTTCGAAGTCGTTATCCTTGGTGACCTTGATGAAGGGCAGGATCAGAGTGGAGAACTGGGCACCGTCAAGAATCGGGGCCTTGGCGCCGACACATACCGAAGCGCCTTGGTCCGCGCCGGGGCGCAGGGCTCGAGGCAGGACGTTTATGCAGTGCATGCAGCGGGTGCACTCCTTGTCGTCAATCTTCAGTTCGCCCCCCTCCATCCACATGCAGTTGGTCGGGCAGAGGGCGATTACCTCTTTCTCGATATCGAATTTGCCCCAGTCGCGGCCGCTGTGGGCGCCGCCGTTGGATGGGTAGTTCCCGGCGATGTACTCCTTGACGGCGGCCTGGTCGATACGGATGTTGTCGCGCCAGGTGCCGATAACGGATATGTCGGAGCGGGCGATGGCGGCGACACAGTCGTTCGGGCAACCGGAGAACTTGAACTTGAACTTGTAGGGGAAGGCCGGGCGGTGGATCTCATCCTGATACGTCATGGTGAGATGGTGGCAGGCTTCCTCGGTGTCGTAACAGGACCACTCGCAACGGGACATGCCGATGCAGTTGGCCGGGGTACGGAGGTTGGAGCCGGAGCCACCAAGATCCTGGCCCATGTCGTGGGTGAGATCCCAGAAGAAGGGCTCAAGATTTTCCGTACGGGTGCCAAGGAGGATGATATCACCGGTGGAGCCATGGAAGTTGGTCATTCCGGAGCCATGTTTCTCCCAGAGAGCCATGAGCTGGCGCAGGTTGGCGGTGGAGTAGTATTTCGACGCCGGCTGGGCAACGCGGATGGTATGGAAATGCTCAACACCTGGAAACTGTTTGGGCATATCGGCATAGCGGCCGACGATACCACCGCCGTAGCCGAAGACACCGACTATACCACCGTGCTTCCAGTGGGTGATTCTGTCCTTGTAGGAAAGTTCCAGAATCCCCAGAATATCCCAGCACTCAGGTTTGGTCTCCGCCTGACGCTTGAGATCGGTTACGAAGCTCGGCCAGGGGCCGGTCTCCAACTGGTCCAACAAGGGCGTCTCATGTTTTGCCATGATTTCCTCCTTTGAATTGCTCTTAATACTGCACCATTACATTACTCATACTCGTTACTAAAAACTGTGCGCCGCCCAGGCGGCTTACTCTTCGTATCGCAACCGTCTGCCCGCTTTCCCGGGGAACTGAGCGACATACCCACCGCAACTGAACCGTCTCCCCATTTTCCCGGGGAATCAAGCGGGACAACCGGGAGGGTTAACTACTGGACTAATCGCTGGATTCGATCCATTGAACTGATCGCTTAAACTGATCGGGATTATGAATTTACATTCAGCGAAGGAGGATATCTTTGCGCTGGCCATTTGTCAACAAAAAACCATAGCCGGCAAAGTCCGTTACTGAACCGCCATTCAGCCAGAGGACCCGCCGATCAGGGGCTTTCCGCCATCTTGGTGAGAAAGGTTTCGGTGAGGGAATCGACCCCCGACGGACTGCCAGCCATCGCGGCGAGAAATCGACTGGCCAGCCTCTTCCCCAGCTGCACCCCCTCCTGGTCAAAGGAGTTGATGTTCCAGGCAAAGCCTTGAAAAACAATCTTTGCCTCATAGACCGCCAGCAGGGCGCCCATCACCTCCGGGGTGAGCTGCCGGCCGAGAAGGAGGGAAGAGGGGCGGTTGCCGGGGAAGACCCGGTTAGGGTTGGCCGACTGCTGACCGGTGGCCAAGGCGACCATCTGGGCATAGAGATTGGCAAGCAGCTTCTGCTGCGAAGTCGACCCCTGAACCTCGAGATCCACTCCGTACTGGCTGTGGTGAAAGCCGATGAACTCCACCGGGACAATTTCTGTCCCCTGGTGGAGCAGCTGGTAGAAGGCGTGCTGACCATTGGTGCCCGGCTCGCCCCAGAGCACCGGCCCGGTGGGGCCTGCAACGGGATGACCCAGCCGGTCGCAGGACTTGCCGTTACTCTCCATATCGCACTGTTGCAGATGGGCGGGAAAACGGTGCAAGGCCTGGCTGTAGGGCAAGACGGCCAGGGTGGGATAGCCGAGGTAGTTGTGGTTCCAGATCCCGATCAAGGCAAGGAGCAGCGGAAGGTTGCCACGGATATCTGCCCCCTCCGCCTCCCGGTCGACGGTCGCCGCGCCACGGAGGAAAGCCACTGCCCGCTCATAGCCAAGGGCGAAAGCAAGCATCACCATCCCCACCATCGAACTGCTGCTGAAACGGCCGCCGATGGAATCGTACATGTGGAAGCAGGCCAGGTACCGTTCCGGGTCGTCCATCGGGCTGTTCGCACCGGTGACCGCGATGCAGTGGCGGGACGGCTCAAGACCAGCTCGAACCAGGGCGGCACGAACCAACTCCTCGTTGGTGAGGGTTTCCAGGGTTGTGCCGCTCTTTGACACGATGCTCACCAGAGTGGTGGGCAGATGTACCCCACCTAGCACTCTGGCTGCGTCGTCCGGGTCGACATTGGCGATACAGTGCACCTGCCGGTCAGGCAACATGTCGCTGCGGAGGGCTTCCAGAATTGAACGGGGGCCGAGATCGGAGCCACCGATACCGATATTGATCAGGGTGGTAAAGGATTCTCCACGGCCATTGTCGAGTCGGCCGGAACCCAGATCGGCCAGAAAAGTCTGCAGCCGCGCCAGTTGTTCTCTGGCCTGGGCGGTGGCAGCGGGGGCAGCCGGCTCGGCATGGAAGAGGTCACGGCAGGCGGTGTGGAGGACCTGACGGTTTTCACTTTCCTGACCGACGATCCGGTTCATAACGGCACCGCGGCGCATCTTACGAAACTGTTCCACCAGGGCCAGCTCGTCTGCCAGCTCCTGCAAGGCGTCAAGTACCCGGTCATCTACCCGCTGGGTGGCGTAATGGAGGCGCAGCATGGCCGAGGAGCACCGGTACCGGGCCAGCCGGTCGTCGGCCAGAAGGGCCCCGGGGGCAGTGAGGTCATAGGGGTGTTGCGCCAGGGCAAGCAATTTCTGGTGGGCGGTGGTCCGCCACAGGCTGGTACATTCCATACCACTCTCCTGATCAGCGATAGCGAGCGGCGCCGGCTTCAGCGCGACTGCGCAGCATGGCAATGGTGGCGGCATAATCGGAGCTGCCGTACACCGCCGATCCGGCCACAAAGATGGTCGCCCCGGCCTCTGCAGTCGCCCCGATGGTCTCGGCGGACATGCCGCCATCCACCTCGATTGCCACCCGCAACCGACGGGCTTCAATCATCTGCCGCAGCGCCCGAATCTTGGCAAGGGTCGCCGGAATAAAAGACTGGCCGCCAAAGCCGGGGTTGACCGACATCAGCATCACCAGGTCAACTTCGGTAAGAATGCAGTCGAGGCTGGTCAGCGGTGTGGCCGGGTTGAGCACCACCCCGGCCTTTTTGCCAAGTTCCCGGATGCGGGACACCGTGCGGTGGAGGTGCGGGCAGGCCTCAACGTGGACGGTGATCCAGTCGGCTCCGGCAGCGGCAAAGGCCTCAAGAGAGCGGTCAGCGTCACTGACCATCAGGTGCACATCAAGAACTTTGTCGGTCACCCTCCGCAGCGCCGACACCACCATTGGGCCTATGGTGATGTTGGGGACGAAGTGTCCATCCATCACATCAACGTGGATAAGGTCGGCACCACCGGCCACCACCGCCGCCACTTCCGCTCCAAGGGCAGCGAAGTCGGCGGACAGAATCGACGGGGCAATCTTGATTGTGCTCTGCATGATTTTCTCCAAGGGCTGATCCCCTCTTGTGGCCGCCTTGTGTCGATCGGTCAACGGCCGGTTCTCTCAACCCGATCACCGGGCAGCAGTGCCGCCACCCCCTCCAGTTCGAGGATAAGGAGCAACTCACTCAGCCTGGCCGGGGCAAGACCTGAGCGGGCCAACAGTTCGTCCCGGGTCTGGGGATAGGGTTCGAGCAATTCGAAAAGGGCGGTGGCGGCCGGATCGAACCCCGCCGGCAACGACACGGGTGCAGGGGCCGGCCTTTCCCGCTGCCCTGAAGCTGGGCCGATTTCCACCAGGATATCGTCAACCCGCTGAACCAGTTTGGCGCCCTGCTGGAGGAGCCAGTGGCACCCTTCACTCTTTCCGGAATCGACCTGTCCGGGAACGGCGAATACCTCACGGTTCAAGTCCAGGGCGATCTGGGCGGTGATCAACGAGCCTGATCGTTTGGTCGCTTCGACCACCAAAACACCCTGGGCCAGGCCGGCAATGATTCGGTTTCGGGCCGGAAAACGGAAACTTTCCGGCGTGGTTCCCAATGGGTATTCACTTACCAGGGCCCCCTGTTCGGCGATTTTCTGGGCCAGTTGCCGGTTGGCCGGCGGGTAGAAGATGTCAAGGCCGCAACCAAGCACCGCCACCGTGTTCCCCGCCACCGCCAGCGCCCCGGCGTGGGCCTCGCTATCGATTCCCAAGGCGAGGCCCGAGGTCACCGTCAGCCCCGCCCCGGCCACCCCCCCGGCCAGAGAGAAGGCGATCCGCCGCCCGTAGCTGGTGGCCGCCCGGGAGCCGACCACGGCAATCCCCGGTGCGGAGAGGAGGGCCGGATTGCCGCGCAGGTAAAGGACCACCGGGGGGTCGGGGAGTTGCCTGAGGCGGTCCGGGTAGGCCGGATCGTCCAGGGGAAGGGCGCAGGCCCCGGCAGCGGCCAGGGCCTGCAGTTGCCGCTCGCCCTGCCGACGCCACTCGTCAACGGTAGAAAGGTTATTCAGCTGTCTTGCCTGCACCCCGGCCACCCTGGAGAGTTCGGCCGGAGAGGCGGAAAGAACAGCCCGAGGGGTGTGAAAATGATCAAGCAACCGGCGACAACCAACCGGTCCGAGCCCTGGTACCAGGCTGAGCGCCACCCAATCAACCAGCATCTGCTCTCCATTGCTGCCGTGGCCGGCGGCCGCTCTCAATCGCTCATAAAGACGCGAAGTTCCTCCACCCGCGAGGGGTGCTTGAGCTTCATGATAGCCTGGGCCTCAATCTGCCTGATCCGCTCACGGGTCACCGCAAAACATTTGCCCACCTCTTCCAGGGTATGGTCGCAGTCGACGTTGATTCCATAGCGCATCTGGAGAATTTTTGCCTCGCGCGGCGAAAGAGAGGAGATCACCTGGTTGAGGCACTCGCGAAGACTGGCAACCATGGAGGCCTGGTCCGGGCCGATTCTCTCCTTGTCCTCAATAAAGTCACCGAGAAAAGTTTCGCCATCGTCACCCACCGGGGTATCCAGGGAAATCGCATCCTTGGCGATCTTCAGGGCCGACTTGACCTTACCTACCTCGGTACCTAACTGTGCCGCCATCTCCTCCGGGGTCGGTTCGCGATGCTCTTCGAGCAAAAAATCCTTGGAAACCCGGAGCAGTCGGTTAATCGTCTCGATCATGTGAACCGGCAGCCGGATGGTCCTGCCCTGGTCGGCAATCCCTCTGGTGATGGCCTGCCTGATCCACCAGGTGGCGTAGGTACTGAACTTGTAGCCGCGGTGGTAATCAAATTTTTCCACCGCCTTCATCAAGCCGATATTGCCCTCCTGGATCAGATCGGAGAACTGCAGCCCCCGGTTGATAAATTTTTTCGATACCGAGATGACCAGCCGCAAATTGGCCCGAACCAACCCCTCCTTGGCCTGCTTGTACAGCTCCCAGCCCGCGTCAACCTCATCGAGAATTTCCTGCAATCGAGTGCTGTCAATACCAGATTCGGCGAGCATCTGCCGGTTCACCAGCCGTTCGATGGCTTCCGGACTTGTCGCGCCGGCAGCACCGGCCTGCCCGCCCATGATCTCGACGAAGACCTTGCGAAAGCGCCTGGAGAGCTCTTCCAGTGACGTGGCGATGGCTTTGATACAGTCGGCGCAGATCATTTTCCCGGCGAACAGTGCTGCCACCTGTTCACTGAGCATATCGATATCGGAGAGCAGCCGTACGGCCTCACCACTCTCCGGGCTCAACTGCAGGTAGCGGACAAGAATCACGTTCCGGCGCTGTTCGAGAGCCGTCGCCTGGGCAAGCAGAGCCAGGAGCTCAGAGCTTTCCCGGAGCAGCAGGCTCGGTTTGTTTTCGGTGATCCCGGAGATGATCTGGAGGATTTTATCGTTGTTCTCCTCCAGCCCCTTGACCAGTTCGGCGAGGGCGGCAATGGCCAGCGGTGCCTTGAGCACTGCGTTCTGAACCCGCTGTTTCCCCTCTTCCATCCTTTGCGCCAGTTCCAGCTCTTCGGCCTGGCTAAGCAGGGTCAACGTCCCCATCTCACGGAGATAGATATTCATCGGGTCGGTGGAGAGGCGATTTTTCGTCTGGCTCTCGCCCTCTTCACTGTAGCGGGTGGCGCGACGCCGGTCACACTTCCGCCGGTCGCTTCGCGAACCGGTGCGTCGGTCGGCAAGGGGGAAGGTGCTCTCTTCGCGGTCCCCGTCCGGCACCACTGCCCCAACCCCGGCGGCAAGCACCCCTGGAAACTCGTCAGCAAGACCATAGCCCAAGCCCTGCTCCTGATCGATCTCGAAGGGGCCCTCTTCGATCAGTTCGTCATCATTTCCGGTCAACGGCATCAACTTCTCCTCAGATCAAACCCTACCCAGCAATCCCCGGCCAGAAACCGGGCCTGCCAGCCAGCACCTGGCCTCTCTTGGCATACAGCCGTCTGAAAGCGGCAAAAGCGCAGAGCAACCTGCTCCTTACACAAACGAAAGTGAAGAAAATGTCAAGAAAAATGAAGACCTCCGGTAAAAAAGCCGCCACCGGGGGACCGCCCGAATCAGCCATCTGCTTGCCGTATCTGTTGCAGGTCGGCAAGCAACTGGCCAAGAAGAGACAGATCACCTTGCTGTTCTGCCCGCTCCATCCGAGCGAGAATCTGCCGTTTTTTTTCGATTTGCCGACAGTTCTCCAGGTAGGCGAGGAGATCGGCCAGATCCCGGCCTCCACCGCCCGAGCCGGCGGCCCGCTCCGATGAGGCTCCGACCAGCAGAGCCGCGACCAGGGCCCGTTCCGGTCCTTCGGCCAACGTGCTGAGCAGCTCCTCCGGTTCTGTTGCCGGGTTCTGTTCCAGGAGCCGGCCGAGGTGCAGGAAGAGAATTTCGCCGACACTGCCGGCCAGGCAGGCACGAATACCCTCTTCGGCAAGTCGCTGGTACTGGCCGGGATTGAGAACCATGTACTCCACCAGCGGTTTCTGGGCAATGGTCAGCGGAACAGCCGGGTTCGAGGTCGGCCGCTGAGCGGTGGGCCGGGAGGGTGAGACCTCGACCCCGGCAGTCGGCAGACGAAAATGCTGCTCGAGCTCCGCCACCGGAAGTCCAAGCTTTTCGGCAAAATGGGCCAGGCAGAGGGAGCGCTGCAGTGGTGAAGCGGCGGCAGCCACCAGGGGGCGCAGTTCTTCGACAATTTTCCCCTTGCCGGCCAGGCCGAGGCCGTGCCGTTCGGCCCAGTGCTGGAAAACAAATTCCGGGAGGTCCCGAGCCTGGTCAAGAAGCTCGTTGAGGGCGGGCAGTCCCTGCTCCCGGACAAAAGTGTCCGGGTCATGCCCTGCTGGCAGCAGAGCAACCAGGGCCGGCAGTTGTTCGGCAAAAAACAGTGCTGCCGCGCGGACGGCCGCGGCGCTGCCGGCGGCGTCGGCGTCAAAGAGGAGAATTACCTTGTCGACCAGACGCTTCAACAGACCAAGTTGATCCCGGGTCAGGGCCGTACCCAGTGGCGCCACCACCGGGGCAAGACCACTGCCGACCAGAGAAATCAGGTCAAAATTACCCTCCACGACAATCACTCGCTTCTGTCGGCGGATTTCGTCCCTGGCCTGGTAGAGACCAAAGAGCATCTTTCCTTTGACAAAGATCTCACTTTCCGGTGAGTTGAGGTATTTGGGCTGCCCCTCACCAACAATTCTCCCCCCGAAACCACAGACCCGGCCACGGTTGTCAAAGATCGGGAAGACAATGCGATCGCGGAAGCGGTCATAGCTGCCTCCCTCTTCCTTTTCCACCAGCAAACCGGCAGCCCTGGCCGCCGGCTGGGCCGAATGGCCCAGCCGGTTGCCGAGAAAATTCCACCCCTCCGCCTCCACCGACGGCGCGTAGCCTATTCCGAACCGCGCCTGGAGCGGTTCGGCCACCCCCCGGCGGTACAGATACTCCCTGGCCGGCTTGGCCCGGGCCGCCTCGCGGAGATAGCGCTGGTACAGTTCAGCTGCCTGCTGGTTGACCGCATAGAGCTGTTCCCGCCGCTCCCGGCGCTGCTCCTCCTCCCGGGAAAGCCGCCGTTCCGGCAAAGCGATGTGGTACCGTTCAGCCAGCTGCTGCAGGGCGGTGGGAAAGTCGATCTGATGGAACTTCATCAGGAAGCTGAAGACATCACCCGACTCACCGCAACCAAAACAGTAAAACAGACCGGGATCAGCCTGAACCGAAAAAGAGGGGGTCTTTTCACCATGGAAGGGACAAAGGCCGAGATAGCGGCTGCCGCTGCGCCGCAATTCGACATGTTCGCCAACAATCTGGACAATATCGGCCTGTTCTTTGATCCGTGCGGTTACCTCGTCGCGAGACTCGCTGCCAGCCATACTCGATATCCATGGAAAAGAAGGTGATTCTTCACGCTATCCATACTATACTGACCACCGGGAGCAGCGATGTCCGCCCTCCCGGCCCGCCTTCACGGTAACAGGGAAAAGCAGCCAACCACCACTTTTTCCTAGAGAAAGCACTTCGTACTCTTTACTCTTCACTCTGTATGAGCAATATCGCTGACGCCATCGCCTACGAGCTCAAACGAGACATCGCCGAACGCTATTTCGGCGACCGCCGGCGGATTGAAGAGCAATCCAAGAATTACCTCCAGTGCCTTGACAAAGAGAGCGCAAACTACTCTGCCAGGATCGGCGAAGATTTGCAACGACTGCGCCTCCTCCTCCCGGAAGAGCGCTCTTTTCTCGCCTGCTGCGGCCTCCTCGGGCTGAGCGACGACTTGCGCCAGTTCTTCCCGTCGAAAGAGGGGCAGCTGACCGCCGTCGAACTTTGCCGCAGCTGCCGTGGCCACGGGCTGACCAGGGTCGGCCGCTACCGTAATACGGTCTACCGGGCCTGCCAGAGCCTTACTACAGACATTGAGGAGTATCGGATACACCGGGCCAAGCTGAGGCGCTGGCACGCCGACCTTGTCGACGATATCCACGCCTTCGAGCGTCAGAACGATCTTTCCGGGATACTCGGCTTTTTTCGTGAAATGGAGAGAGCCGGTAACTGGCAGGCAGGAATTCTTCAGGGGGAAATACCCCGGTTGGGAGGGGTGGGGCTGGAACAGCAACTCCGCCTTGCCCCGCCTGCCGCAGTGGAGTCAAAGATGCCGGAACTCCCCGCCCCGGTGCCGCTGGCCCAGATCAAGGCCCGGCTCACCCCGATCCTTAAGGCTGTGTACAGCCGGCACACTTCGACCCTGGCCCCCCTCGTCGACCGCTGAAAAGCGGTCCCGGCAAATACAGGAGAGGAAAAATTTGCTCTTTCCGGTATCGAACCTGTATACTGTGGAAGTTATGGACGTGCCCAACGCTTGTAAGCAGTCTTTGGCCTAGCAGCTAAACCTACAGGTTCGCACCAGCAATGAGCGAAAACCACATCATTACCACCGCCGACCTCCTCAATGAACCGGTTCGCCGTGCTTTGAGCGGTGTGGCAGCCAGGGAGGTTCTCTGGCTACTCTCTGGAAACCGAGGAACAGCCGGGGAACGAAGCAACGCCCGGCTCCTGGTTACCGATGCCCGGCCCGAGCAGTTTTCCGCCCTGATCAATGACAGCGAAGTGCCAACCACCACCCCCCTGCTCTTTCTCGGTTCTTCCCCGCCGACAACAACCACAGCTCCGGAAATCAGCGGACGGATCACCGACTACCTTTCCCTGCCGGTCGAAGCCGGCCTCCTTCAGCACCGCCTGGCACTGCTCCTCCGGATACAGCTACTCGCTGCGGAAAACCAGGGCCATGCGCAAAGCGTCAGCCGCCAACTCGACGCCCTGTTCAACCGCGACGGGCTGACCGGCCTCTATAACCGCCGCCAGCTCACCATCCGGCTGGGAGAACTGTTCCAGAATGCCTGCAACGACAACCGTGACCTCTCCGTCCTGTTGCTCAATATCGATTATTTCAGCAGCATCAACAAAGCTCTCGGCCTTGCTTTCGGCGATCTGATTCTAAACGAAATGGCCGCCCGGCTGACCAGCATGGTTCATGAGGGGGCGTCCTGTTACCGTTTTTCCGGCGAGGAGTTTGTCGTGGTGCTCCCCGGGGCCGACACCGCCACCGCCACCGCCACCGCCACGGAAATCTGCCGAAATTGTGCCGGCAAACCCTTTTCCGACGGCAACGAGAGCCGGCAGGTCACCATCTCCATCGGCACCGCCTCTCTTTGCGCGCACCAGCCGGAAAGCCACGAACGGCTGCTGGGCATGGCCCAGGCGGCACTCTTCTCCGCCAAAGCCGGAGGCCGTAACCGGGTCTGCAGTTACCAGCCGCGCTCCCCGGAAGACACGACCCAGCACTCCCACCGTTCACTGCGGGAGAGCCTGCATAGGATACTCGACAAGACCCGGCAGTCAGTAATCGACTCCCTGGAACTGCTGGCGAGAAACACCGCCGGCCCCGAGCATCAGACCCACATCGACACCGTATCCAGCTATATCAACCTGCTCGGCGAACATCTCGGCCTGTCGGAACACCATCTGCAAACCTTCCAGAACTCAATCACCCTTTACCACAGCTTCCGCCTCCTCCTCCACAACGACCTGAGCGGAAAACCAGGCGAACTGACCGCCGACGAAAAGCAGGGCATTGCCGAACTGCCCTTGAAAATATCTGAAATAACAGATATGTTTCATTATTTTTCCGAGGAGAACCAGCTTCTGCAATGCCACGCCGAGCGTTATGACGGGACCGGCAAGCCCTTTGGGCTGCGCGGCGATGAGATTCCTCTGGGGGCACGGATCTTTAACCTGGCCAACTCGCTGGCGGCAATGGTCGGCTCCCGCCCCTACCGCCGCCCCTTGACCGCCATGGAGATCATCACCGAACTGAAAAACCAGGCCGGCCGCCAGTTTGACCCGGACTTGGTCATCCGTCTCCTTGAAGTTATCGAAAACAAAAAACTTCTTCCCCTGGACCCGGAGGCACTCCAGGCCAGTCGAGCCGAAGTACACAACTCTTTCCCAGTTGTGTCGCCATGACTCCCCGCCACCAGCGCTCCATCCATATCCGGATTGATTCCCTTCCCGCCCTGCCGGCCACCGTTTCCCGGGTGATGGCGGTCACCGCCGATCCGGAGTGCGGCATCAGCGACCTGATGCGGGCAATCCAGCCGGACCAGAGCATGTGCTCGGCACTGCTGCAACTTGCCAACTCGGCCTTTTTTGGTCTCCCAAGCCAAGTTGGCAGCCTTGATCGGGCACTGGTGGTCCTCGGCCAGGAGGAGGTGAAAAACATCGTCATCGGCAAGGCACTGTTTGCCGCCTTTCCAAAAATGAGCGGCAGCAACCGGGAAAAGCTCGGCCTGTTCTGGGAGCACAGCTTCACCTGCGGCCTGGCGGCAAAAATCATTGCCGACCATTTTCACCTTTCCGGTAACGAATTTTTCATTGCCGGGCTGATCCATGATATCGGCCGGCTGGCAATGTTGATGGAATTTCCCCACGACTACCCGCTCCTGCAGGAGTTGGCTGACCCGAACCATTTCCACAACCCGGGACAGGAACAGCTCCAGTTCGCCACCAGCCATGATGTGGTTGGCCGGCAACTGGCCGAACACTGGCGACTACCGGGACAACTGGTCGCCGCCATCGGCTACCACCATAACCCGGAGGTGGCCCCTGCACACCGCCGCTACCCCCTGATCATGCAGGTTGCCGATATCCTCTCTCTGCTCTACTGCTGTGCCGATATCTCCGGACCCTGGGATGCGGAGAAGATCTTCGCCGATTTCCTTCCCGAAACCCAGCCTCTCTGGGCCAGGCATGGCCTTTACTGGCAGAGCGGCGAGCCGGGCAACTGGTTCTCCGCTTTGCAGGAGCAACGGGAGAAAAAGGAGGACATCCTGAGGATCTTCGTTGCCTCATGAAGATTACCGCCCTCAAACGGACCATCAGCAACACCAAGCGCTTTGCCGAAATAATCGCGGTTCTGTCAAAATTTGGTTTCCGCCAGCTGGTGGTCGACACCGGTCTGCATCGCCTGCTAGGCAACCGGGAGGATTGGCCCGGTGCCGCCGGCAACGGCGACAGCACCCTGCCACGGCCGGTGCGGGTGCGGATGGTGCTCGAAGAACTGGGTCCAACCTTTATCAAACTCGGGCAGACCCTCTCCACCCGCCCCGACCTGATCCCACCGGAATGGGCTCAGGAACTGAAGAAACTGCAGGACAACTGCCGCCAGGTCCCCTTTGCTGAGATCGAACAGGTCCTGAACCGGGAGTTTCCCGGCCGCCTGGAACTGCTCTTCCGTTCCATCGACGAGGCCCCCCTGGCCGCCGCCTCCATCGCCCAGGTCCATCGGGCCACCCTGGCCGACGGTACGGCGGCGGTGGTCAAAGTGATCCGACCCGGCGCCCGGGCCCTTATCGAAGAAGACATGGCCCTGGTGGAGAGCCTGGCCCAACTCCTGGAACAGTACTTTTCCGACCTCGGCTACAGCCCGACGGCGGTGAGCAAGGAGTTCTCCCGGGAGATTCTTAAAGAGATCAACCTGGTGGTGGAAGGACAGTCCACCGAACGGCTGCGCCGCTACTTCGAGGACGACCCGAAGATAAGCTTCCCGAAGGTATTCTGGGCGGCAACCACCCGCAACGTCCTGACCATGGAGGAGATACGGGGACGGCTTCTCTCTACGGTCTCTCCCGAGCAGTTGAGCCCGACCGAGCGACGGACAATTGTTGCCAGCGGTACCGATGCGGTGTTCAAACAGTGCCTGCGCTTCGGTTTTTTTCACGCCGACCCCCACCCCGGCAACATCTTCCTCCTGCCAGGAAACAGGCTCTGCTTTATCGACTGCGGGATGACCGGCCAGCTCGACCGCCGAACCACCGACCAGCTGATCGACCTGGTGGCCGGAGTGGTCCGGGGCGATATTGACCGGCTCTGCCGGGTGGTCATCGAACTGACCGATGTCGACCCGGCGGTTACCGATGGCCGCGACTTTCGCCTCGAACTGCGCCAACTGGCCGAGCAGTTTCAGAACACCGATCTGCAGCATCTCCACATAGCCGGGCTGCTTGCCGATTTTTTCGGCATGCTGCAGCGCTACCGTATCCAGTGCCCGGGAGACCTGCTCCTCCTCACCAAGGCTTTGACCACCATCGAAGGGGTTGCCGCCCACTTCGATCCCAGCTTTGACGTCCTCGCCCACGTCGAGCCACAGATTGAAGAGATCGTCGAGAACCGCCACAGCCTGGCGGCAATCCGCAAGAGAGTTGTGAAAACTCTCACCAGCGCCCTGGAACTGGCGGAAGATCTCCCCGGTGACCTGCAGCGCTTCCTCGACCACGCCCGGCACAGCCGCTTCACCCTCAACCTGGAGTTGAAGCGGATCGAACACCTCTCAGAACGGATCGACAGCTCCAGCCGGATCATGGGGATCGCGATGATCATCGCCGCCCTGATCGTCGGCTCGTCGATCCTCATCCTTGCCGACCGCATCGGCGCCGAACACGGCTTCATCGGCACCCTCGGACTCCTCGGCCTGGTGCTGGCCGGGGTAAACACCGCCGCCTTCGTCATCTCCTACCTGTTGCCGCGACGGCATAAGTAACCTGAATCCTAGGCCGCCATCCGGCTACCGCCCGTGTCATCTTGGGCCGATGGCACGGGTTTGCCGATCGCTGCGGCGTAGGTCGCTTTGTCGATTTTCGGTTACATTGCCGACCTCCAGTATCGGGCTGAAAACAAGCACGGAGCAGTATTGATTAGTTCCAAGGACAAAAAATATGTATAAATAATAAATAATTGAGACATTTCCTTGCATAACGGCGCAATATGTAGTAACGTTGCTACATGTAATCTCGCTATAATCTCGCAAGGGGGTGCATTATGACCGTCACAACCATATCCAGCCGTGAATTCAATCAACATATCAGCGAAGCAAAAAAGGCCGCAAACAAAGGCCCTGTGTTTATCACCGATAGAGGCCGTCCGGCCCATGTTCTCTTGAGCATGCAAGAGTATCAACAGCTTTCCGGTAGCAGGCAGAAGATTGCCGATCTTCTGGCTATGCCCGGCATCGAATCCCTTGACTTGGATATCCCCCAGATGCGTGAACTGCCACGACCTGCTACTGGGCTTTCATAATGTTTATTCTTGACACGAATGTGGTCTCGGAGCTCAGAAAAATCCGTCTCGGCAAGGCCGATGAAAATGTTGCCAAGTGGGCAGACAGTGTCGCAACCCCCGACCTCTATCTTTCGGTGATAACGATACAGGAATTAGAACTCGGGGTGCTTCTTGTCGAACGACGCGATGCTGAAAAAGGGGCCATTTTCCGAACATGGCTTAACAGCCATGTCCTGCCGGCCTTCCAGGGCCGCATTCTCCCGGTCGACCTGGCGGTCGCTCTAAAAAGTGCTTTATTACACGTTCCGAATCCTCACCCGGTCCGGGATGGACTCATCGCGGCAACGGCCCTGGTCCACGGTATGGTTGTTGTCACTCGCAATGTCGATGATTTCAAAAGGACAGGCGTTCCGATACTCAATCCTTGGGACTGAATCTCTCTCACCGCCCATAGCCGGCAACAGCCTGCACCACCCCAAGGGTCGCCTCGGCATCGCCCCGAGCCCGGTACTTCTGCAGGTTGTGCACCTGGCATTGCAGGGTGGCGTTGGCCAGCGACATCCGTTTCCTCTGGCCGGCATGCACTCGATACATCTCCATGGCGCAGCCCCAGTCAGCAACGATCTGCGGCAGGTTATAACGCATACAGCTCTGCTTGATCATCCGGGAATCAAAAACGGCGCCGAAGGCGATGAGCACATCCGCCCAGGATCTCGCGCAGCTCTTCATGACATTGCGGGAAGCACGGGACATCAGCCACCATGGCGTCAGTGATGCCATGAATGGCGATTACCCGTACGGGAATGGGGAATTGCGGACGGATCAGCGCCTACCAGATCACCGGCACTGTTCAGTACCGCGACCTCGACAATCTCCGCCTGCGCATCAAGGCCGGTGGTCTCAGTGTCGAGAAAATAGGCGTTTTGCCGCAGCCAGTGGCGGTAAAGTATGTCAAACAAAAAGTTTTTTAGCTGCAGCGGTCAACGCCCTTAACGGTGAATTTTCTTCCGAGCAGAGGCTCGCTCACCGACGAAGGCTAACCTTCCCTTACCCCTCCGCTGAAAATTTTCCTCCGCTGGCCGGGGACAGCGCACCGATAGCCCCCCGTCACCCTCGCAACAGCTCGGCATAGAGCCGCCCCTCGATATAGAGGGCCAGGGTACGGATAGCACTGTCCGAGGAGCGGAATACCGCCATGCCGCCGCGGGTGAGTTCGTCGACCAGGGGATCGTAGAGGCGGCCACCGTCGACCACCCCGACCACCGGCGTCTCAAGCGCCGCCACCACCTTGGGGAGGAGGCTGGCGATGCTTGACGGGTCGCTCAGGGAATAGCGCGCCGATGAAGTGTCGGCCAGTGTCCGCATCGCCGGCGACAGGGGATCGAGACCGATCACCAGGGCATCGACGTTGGCATCGGCGCTCAGGGCCTCGACCACCTTGACATGGGCCTCGTCGTCGGCGCCGGGGTTGATATCGAGGGGATTTTTGACCTCGACCAGCCCCTCCAGCCCCTTGTCGCGCAGGATCTGGCGGACGCTCTCGACGGTGGCCGGCCCGAAGGAGGCCATCTTCATCTGAAAATCGTCGGACTGGATGTTGTCGGCCATGCCCACCGCCTCGAAACCGGCCCCGCTCACCGCCGCGAGGCGATTGCCGAGGATCTTCTTGCCGTGCAGGCGCTGGGCCAGCATCAGCAGGTTCTCGAACTCGGAAAACGTCTCGGTGACCATGCCCCCGGCCTGGCGAATGCAACTGGCGCAGACCATATAGTCGCCGGCCAGCGAGGCGGTGTGGCCGGAGGTGGCGGTCTTGCCTTCCGGGGTGCGTCCCGCCTTGTAGAAGACCACCTCCTTGCCGGCCCGCACCGCCTCGCGCACCGCCGTGGCAAAATTCAGGCCGTCGAGGTCCTGAAAGCCCTCGGCGTAGACGCCGATGACCTCGATTTCCGGGTCGTCCTTGAGGTAGCCGAGGATGTCGCCCAGACTCAGGTCGTTCTGGTTGCCGACCGAGATCATATAGGCCGGGTCGATCTCCGGCAGCTTGCTCAGCCGGGTGATCATAAAGGCCCCGGATTGGCTGACGAAGGCGGTGTCGCGGCGATGCCCGCCCCGCGACTTGGGCAATTTGTCTTCGGGGATGAAGAGGGTGTCGTATTTGCCGGGATGCGAGACCACTCCCAGGCAGTTGCCGCCCAGAAACACCGGCCCGCCGTCGCCCCGGCCGTGGGCCTCGCGGATCTTGGCCATCAGCTCGGAGGCGCGGCCGACGCTGTCGCCGGTCTCGCCCATGCCGCCGGCGATGAGCATCACCGATTCGGCGGCGTCAAGGCGCAGCACCTCGTCGACGATCTCCCCCACCTGAGCCGAGGCAACGGCAACCACAAAGAGGTCGAGCTTGCAATCAAGGGCAGCGAGATCTGGGAGGCAAGGCACACCCGCAAAGCTCTCCATGCCCGGCTTGATCATGCGGATCTGTTCCGGGGCAAAGCCGGCGGCGAGGATATTGTCGAGGATCACCCGGCCGAAGTTGGGGCGAGAGGTCGACACCCCGACGAGGCCGATGGTCGCGGGCTTGAGCAGCTTGCCGATCTTGGCGCGCGGCCGGGCCACCGCTTGCCGGCGGGGCTCGCCGAAGCGACACATGCCGTCGAGCGGCACCATCAGAAAGTCGGTGAAGGCAAAGGGGTTGATCTCCAGTTCCTCGATAACGAAGGGGGCCTGGGGTTTGACCGGCGAATAGAAGTTGGCCAGCTCAATCAGCGAGGAAAAGCACTCGATGATCTGCTCGTCGGTGACGATACGCCGCTGCCCCCGGGTAAGCCCGGCGAGCTTGCGGTAGGAGATGGTCTTGCGAAAGAGCTGGAAGAAGTCCCAGCCGGAGATGAGCGCGGTGGCGGCGGCGACGATCGCCTGGCCCTTGCGGAAGCGCTTGGCGTAGAGTTCGGTGTCGGTGCCGCCCAGGCCGGCGCTGATGATCATCCCGAACTCGCGGGTGTTGCGGATGCCGACGATCATCTCGTTGCCGAAGGCCTCGGAGTCAGGCGGCATGAACTGCACCAGCAGCACCCCTTCGATGTCGCGGGAGATCGCCTGCACCAATGGTTCTCCCGAGAGCCCGCGATAGAGCTCCGGCCCGTGGCCGGGGTCGCGCTCGAGATTGCGGGCATAGTTTTCCGGCACCTCGAAGAGCATGCGCCGCCAGGCGGAGCGTATCTTCTCGACGCTTTTTTCAACCACCTTGACCCCGCCGACCTCGGTCTTGTGGATGATGGTCGGCGAGACGATCTTCAACACCACCTTGGCCCCCGACATGGCCAGCAGCTCCTCGTCCGAGGGACGGCTGCCCTTGGCCAGAAAGTTGGTACGCGGCGGGGTCTCGGCGCCGCTTTTCTGCAGCAGCTCATAGGTCTCGTGCTCAAAGAGCGTATCCCGCCCGGCCTGCGCCGCCGCAGCAAAGAGCGCGGTGATCGCCGTAAAATCGATGGAGAGCTGAATAGACGTGCCGCTCATGCCGCCACCCCCTGCCGGCCGGCAACCGCCATGCCCTCATCGAAGCACTCGATGTAGGCGCCGACGAAGGCGGCCTTGGACTTCTCGCTGATCGCCCGGTGCAGCGCCGACTCGGAGATGGGGATATCGCCCGCCGCCACCAAGGCGTGCTTTCCGGTTATCGCTGACTTACACCTGTCATACGCAGGCAAAATCTCTTGATACATTAATGAAGAGAATTAAAGAGGCCATTGAGCTGAGCCTTGAGGTAGAAAAGCCTATTTCGAATGAATTTATTGGTGTGCAAAAAGTGGCGGTCAACGTATGATCACCTTTCCATCAATAACCGGCAGTCGGCTAATTCGTACCTTGCTAAAATTCGTATTCGAAGTTACATGCGTAGCATGCGGGTCCGCACCAGGCGGTTCCCAAGAGCTACCGAGCTAGCCGGGTAATGGATGTTTACCCAGAGATCTTTGACAGAAAGCAAACCTCGACTCTTTAGCCATTGATTGGCCATGTTCGATTGGGTGGCCAGTGAGCGGGACACAGTGGTATCATCCCCCCTGCTTTGGGGGCTGGTGAACGTTTCACGAGTAATTCCAATAGATACTCAAATTTTGTTCATACTTGCAATACACTGATCTATAAGCTCACGAATCGTATATGGCACGAGTGAATCTAGTGTATCAGGGACAGAAATCGGTCCACTGTGCAGCGAATGATTTCCTGTCCAAATAACCACCCCTGATTTCGTATCCACAATCCTGAAGGAGAAGCCAAAATAATCGGGGGTACCATCCTCATAGGTTGTAATTGAGGCCAAAACAATAGCTTCAACGCCAACTAATTGTCCTTTAAAACTGTCTGCCAAATTTTTCCACTTCCCAGAAAAACCTGTTCCCAGGTACCAACCCAGACCAACAAAACAACCTCTTTTATTGTATTGAAATGACTTTCCACCACAAGGAATTATTAAAAAAATCAGAACTGCCTGAAACCACTGAAAATAAAACATCAATTTGTAATCAACCAAGCGTCCATGAACTGTTTACCCATCCGAGCCCGGTATCGATGAAAAATATTGCGAGGTGGTCGATGGGCGGTTGGCCCTTCCTGTCGGCTGCATCGCGAAAGGCCCGGCAGGGCGGAGAACAGGGCCCACAGGGTTGCCGACAGGGATGTCGGCAACCGGCGGTCGGGCCAGGGATGGCCCGTCTGCCGGCCTCTCCGCCCTGACGATCAGGCCGAAGCGGCGCAGCCGACAGGAAGGGCCAACCGCCCGGGCAAGGTGCTCCGCTCAACTGGGCAGGAACCGGCGCAGTTCAGCCGGGCAGGGACCGGCGCAGTTCAGCCGGGCAGGGACCGGCGCAGTTCAGCCGGGCACGAACGCCGGCCAGGCTCAGGTCCGCCCAGAACTGGCCAGAAAGGCCTGACAGCTGGTGGAGATGGCGGCAAAATCATCGGCGTCAAGGCTGGCCGCACCGATGAAAAGTCCCTGGAGGCCGGGGATTTCCAGATACGGGTCGACCATGTCCGGACGCAGCGAACCACCGTAGACCACCGGCCAGGCCGGGTTCTGCCGGCGCAGTTCGGCAACCGCCTCGGCGACCCGGGCCGGAGTCTCGGGAATCCGAAAATTCATAGCCGAAACTGGGGTATAGGCGATGATCAGTTCAGCCGCCCCATCGGCAATATCGTGTAACGGAGCAAGCCGGGCGAGGCGGTTGTCCGGCTCCACACAGACGATTGGCCGCAGGCCGAACTCCACCGCCTCACCCACCTTGTTCACCACCTCCCGGTCACTCTCGTGAAAGTACCGCCGCCGCTCACTGTGGCCAACGAGCACATAGTCGGCAAAGGGGCTGACCATATCGGCGGCAATCGCCCCGGTATAGCCCCCACGGGGGAAGGGGGAGATATCCTGGGAAGCCAGGGCAACGCCAGCCAGCCCCAGACCGTGCAGGTGGCCGGCCAGATTTTCCAGGGCCACCACCGGTGGGGCGATAACCACCTGCAGCTGCGGGTGCGGGCGATAGAGCCGGGCAAAATGGTCGAACCAGCGACGTCCGTCATCGCTGCTCTTATGGCATTTCCAGTTGGCAATCAGCCAGAAGGTCATCGTTTTTCTCCACCAGTAGGGGGAAGAGCGGCCGCAAGCCGCGCCCGCAGTGTTGGTTCATCGATATTGGCCACCACAACCCGTTTTTTTCTTGCCTGGGTCCCACTGTCAAGGACAACGTCACGGGGCGCCACCCCAAGCAGATCGGCAAGAAATCGGCACACGGCAAGGTTGGCACGGCCATCGACGGGGGGGGACGCCACGGCCACTTTCAAACAGCCGTCATGGAGGCCAAGCAACCGGCTCCGCACGGCCCTGGGCTGGACATGGAGGCGGAGTTGGACGCGGCCATCAGCCAGGGTGAGGGCGTAGGCCATCTAAGGTTTTTCGCCCGACTCGTTGGTGTCGGGACGGCCGGCATCGTCTCCGGGCAGCTGAATAGACTGAAACAGCTCAGAGTACTCGTCCAGAACCTCAAGGCCCGAGTCGGCAGTCTCTTCCAGGGAGCTGAGATAGGAGAGGAGTACCGCCTTCAGCTCTTTTTTCACTTTCATTTTCTGCTGGCGCAGGGCCTCGATCTCTTTGGGTAGCCGCGCCAATTCCTCCTCGGCCTGGTGGCGGAACTGTTCCACTTCAACCTTCGCCTCACCGAGCAGTTGCCGGGCCTCCTCTTCGGCAGACTGGCGCAGGGTGTCGGCAAACTTCTGGGCGGCAACGATGGTGCTTTTGAAGTCGATCCCTTCCTGCTTCAGTTCGCGGTTCTGCTCCTCAACCATCTCCAGGCGGGCCCGCAATCTGGCCATTTCTTCCGGCTCCTGTGGGGCCATTTCCACCGGTCTCACCATTTCCGCCGGTCTGGATTCAAGTTCGGCCAGCCGCTGTCGAACGGTGCGGTTCTCCTCTTCCACTCTGGCCAGATCGGCCCGGGTCGCCTCCAACTCCGCGGACACAAAGGCCAGCTGCTCCTGGTCGGCTGGGGTGACAATCTCCTCACCGGCAAACTCAGACTGGTGGTACTGGTACCCGGTCACCAGATTCTCCTTTTCCTGCTGCAGCGCCTGCTGCTCGGCAAGAAGGGCCTCGATCTCCTCGGCCTGGACCCGGTTCTGTTCCCCCAGTTCAAAGAAGTCTTCGGCCAGTTGCTCGAGGTAGGCCTTCACCTCAATTGCATCGTAGCCCCGGAACTTGATCTGAAACTCCTGATCCTTGATTGCCTGTGCGGTCAGCATGACTGCTCTCCCTGGTTGAAAGTTGGCGACAGACCACTCCCTCTATCCCATCCCGACAGCGATCTGTTTCAGGGTACGGACGAGAAAACTCTGGAGAAACATGATCCCCAGGATCAGTATCATCGGGGAAAAATCGATCCCCCCGAAGTGCAGGGGCAGGAACCGGCGAATGCGGCTGAGTACCGGCTCGGTAGCTTCGAAGAGGAACCGGACAATCGGGTTATAGGGGTCGGCATTGACCCAGGAAATCACCGCCCTGCCGATGATGATCCACATGTAGATGGTGAGCAGAAAATCAAGTATCTGGGCAATGGCCATCATGAAGTTGTTGACAACAAACATCCTTTTCTCCTTTCCATTCAGCTGAGCCGGCTACCGGGGGAGACTTCTTCGCTGATTCCGGCCAGAACCAACCGTTCCCGCCCCGCCTCCATCTTTTTGGCCACCAGCACCATCCCCTGGGAACTGATACCCATGATCTTCACTGGTTTGAGATTGGCAACGACCAGGACCTGCCGCCCGATGAGTTCCTCGGGACGGTAGTGTTCGGCAATACCGGCAACGATGGTTCGCTCCTCGGGGAGGCGAACGGTCAGGTGGAGCAGTCTGGTCGACTTTTTTACCGGCCGGGCGGCAACTATCTCGGCCACCCGCACATCGACCTGCCGAAACTGTTCGAGACTGACCAGCGTCACTGCCGAATCGGTCAAGTCGGCGACCGCCTCCGCCGGCCCCGGGGCCGCTGAAGCCGCCGGCTGCTTTTCTAGACGCGGAAAGAGGTTGTCGACGGCGACCAGTTCGCTGCCGGCAGTGAGCCCTCCCCAGAGAGCCCCGACAGCCAGGTCGGAAACCCGCCTGTCATCTGCTGCCAATCCCAGGCCCTGGCCCATCACCACACTCTTTTCCGGCAGAATCGGCCGAAGCACCAGGGTAAGCAGGCGGAGAGCCTCCAGGGAGTTGTAGAGCACCTGGTCAAGCCGAACCGCTCGCTCCGGCTCGGCGGCAAGCTGCCAGGGTTGATTCTCAACGATATAGCGGTTGGTCAGGCCGACAAACTCCCAGACCGCCTGCAGGGCCAGGTGAAAACGGAACCCGGCCATATTGCTGCGGTAGGCGGCAAGCATAACGCCAGCGGCTTCGGCCAGCAGCCGATCATCGTCCCCGCCGCCTGCCTCGGGCACCCGGCCGCCACGATACTTTCGTACCATCGCCATGACCCGGCTGTAGAGGTTGCCGAGGTCGTTGGCCAGGTCGGCGTTATAGCGGCTGACGATGGCGGCAGAGGAAAAGGACGAATCGAGGCCAAAGGACATCTCCCGCAGGGTGAAATAGCGCAGGGTATCGGCACCGTACTCGGCCACCAGTTCGGCAGGGCGGACCACATTACCGATACTTTTCGACATCTTGGTATCGTCGACGTTCCAGTAGCCGTGCACGTGAAGCCGCTGGTAGAGGGGAATGCCGGCGGCCAGGAGCATGGTCGGCCAATAGATGGCATGGGGCTTGAGGATATCCTTGGCGATCAGGTGCTCGGCCACCGGCCAGAACGTGGCAAAATCGTTCCCGTCCGGGTAGCCGATGCCGGTCAGGTAGTTGATCAGGGCATCAAACCAGACATAGGTGACAAAAGCGGCGTCGAAGGGGAGTTCTATCCCCCAGGTGAGCCGGGACTTCGGCCTGGAGATACAGAGGTCCTCCAGGGGTTCGGAGAGGAAGGAGAGCACCTCGTTGCGGTAGCGCTCGGGGGTGATGAACTCCGGATTAGCCCGGATATGGTCGATCAGCGGCTGCTGGTACCTGGACATCCGAAAAAAATAGTTCTTTTCGGCAATCTCCCGGGGCGGTTGCAGATGGTCCGGGCAGTTGCCGTCGACCAGTTCCTTCTCGGTCAGGTAGCGTTCACACCCCTGACAGTAGAGCCCGGTATACTCGTCGAAGTAGATATCGCCCTGGTCATAGACCTTCTGGAGAATGTTCCGCACCACGGCTATATGCTCGGGGTCGGTGGTCCGGATAAAATGGTCCGGTTCCACCACCAGCAACGGCCAGGTATCCCGAAACATCCGGCTGATCCGGTCGACGTAGTCGCGGGGAGGCAGATTCTCCCCCTCGGCCGCCTTGACGATTTTGTCGCCGTGTTCGTCGGTTCCGGTCTGGAAACGGACCCGATCCCCGCAGAGCCGCTTGAAGCGGCTGTAGGTATCGGCAACCATGGTGGTGTAGGCATGCCCGAGGTGCGGCTGGGCATTGACGTAGTATATCGGGGTGGTGATGTAGGTGGTCATCTCGGCTATTCGGCTGAAGGGGCCCGGCGCTGGATGCAACCGGGAGGTGGCGCGGCGATTCAGTCGTTTTTACTCCTTTTTCTGGTCGGCAGTCTCTTTTTTCAGGGGCTGAAAATTCTTCCACTGGTGTTTGTCGAGAATCTGCTCCTCTCCGGCACTGTTTTCCACCACCACCGCATCCTGGAGCGGAATCTGGCGCTTGACCAGGAAACGTTCTCCGTCAATGGTAATCCGTTTGCCGGACTTCGGCATGTTTTTTCGCCGTCGCCGGTAGGTCTCGTATTCATAGGTAAGGCAGCAGAGCAGACGGTTGCACACCCCGGAGATCTTGGCCGGGTTGAGCGGCAAATCCTGCTCCTTGGCCATCTTGATGGAGACCGAATCAAAATTTTGGATATAGGAAGAGCAGCAAAGCTCCCGCCCGCAGGTGCCGATGCCGCCGATCATTTTGGTCTCGTGGCGAACCCCCACCTGGCGCATCTCCACCCTGGTTCGAAACTCCTGAACCAGATCTTTTACCAGGGCACGAAAATCGACCCGACTGTCGGCGGTGAAGTAGAAGATCATCTTGCTGCCGTTGAAAAACCGTTCTACCCGAACCAGGTGCATGCTCAACCGGTGCTTGTCGATCAGGCCACGACAGACGGTGAAGGCCCGCTCCTCGGCCTCGCCAAGGGCAAGGTACTTTTCCTTTTCGGCGGCAGTCGCCAGCCGCTCGATCAGCAGGCCGGCCTGTCGCCTCTCGCCGTGGCAGCCACAGATGGGGCTGTTGCCGGCAATTTCGGCCGGTTCGGCACCATGGTCGGTGCCGACCAGCACCACCTCGCCCCTGGTCAGCCCCGGGACGGGGCCGACGGCAGTGGCCAGCTGGCCATCCCGGCGGAAGCGGATGCGGTAAAAATTTTCCTGCCCGGCGGCACCATCACCGCCCTCTGCGACACTTTCCGTCATAGCGGATCCTTATCTTATAGAAAATCGCCGGGGTGATTCTATGCCCCCCTGCAGGGCAAAGAGGAGCACTTCCGCGACCAGGGCCCGGTTGCAATTCCGGGCCAGCTGCTCTTCAGCCAGCGCAATCGCCTGCAATCTAGCAAATAGTTGGCCGGAACTCCAGCTTTTCGTCGGCCGGATTGGCAGCTCCCCACCGGAGTCCGGGGCGAGGTCGACACAAAGCAGGTCGCGAAGCCAAATTTTCAACAGACCGAGCAAGGATGGCAGGGCCTCCTGCAGGGCCGCCATCCGCTCGGCCATGTGCAACAGGGGCAGGACCTCCCGGTCCGGGTCTTCACCGGCCCCGACAAGAAGGGTAACCACTTCCCGCCACAACCCGACCATCTCCTGGCGGTGAAAGAGGAGGGCCCGGCCGGGACTGCCTTCAGAAAGCCGGGCCAGGAGGGGGGCAGCCACTGCATCCACCCCATGTTGCTGGAGCAGGGTGACGGTGTCGACAAGGGAGAGCGGCACGAATGGGACCACCTGGCACCGGGAAACCAGGGTGGGGAGAATCTCCCGGGAGGCATCGGCGGTGAGCACCAACAGGTTGTCGGCCGGTGGCTCTTCAAGCGTTTTCAACAGGCTGTTGGCCGCCTCCCGCCGCATCGTCTGGATATCTTCCAGTACCACCACCCGTCGCTTCGACTCGTAGGGTGGGTAACTCAGTTCCCGGCTCAAGCGGCGGATCTGCTCGATCTTCAATGCCCCCTTTTCTGGACGAACGACGAGAAAATCCGGGTGGTTCATGGCGGCCAGTTTCCGACAGGAGGGGCAACGGCCGCAGGCGGCACCAGCTGCCTGATCCCGGCAGTTGAGCACAGCCGCCAGCCCCCGGGCGAACAGCGCCTTGCCCACCCCATCCGGACCCCGAAAAAGGAGGGCGTGGGGGATGCGACCGGCGGCAAGGGAGCGGAGAAGTATCCGTTTACCCTTCTCCTGGCCGAGCAGGCGGGTAAAACAGAGGGGGGGCAATTCGGTCATTGCGGCAGACTCCTGCACATGTATCCCGGTGGCGGCAACCGGTGGTCGACCTCTTCCATCGACCTCGCACCGACGGCCCCAGACCGCCGTTCTCCTCTTGCCGGCGCCTTGAGTATACTGGCAAAGCGGAAAAATTACCCCTACAATCACCCTCCGGACGAGGAGGCGATGGTCTCCGGCAGAAGGCTACCGACACTGGGTCACCGGCGCGGGCCGATTTTCCCCCTTGCCGATTCGAGGAAAGTGTGAAATATTGGACAATTTTCCTGCCGCCAGGGCGGCCGGGACCACCTTACCAGGGCGATGCGCCACATTGCAGCAGGAGAGAGACGATGCAGAAACAGATGATCATTTCGGTGATGTCGAAGGACCGGCCGGGGATTGTTGCCAATATCACCGGGGCCATCTACCGCCTCGGCGGCGATGTCGCCGACCTCAACCAGACCGTGCTCTGCGGCTACCTGACCATGATCCTCAGCGCCACCTTCGATCCCGAGGTGACCAGAGAGGACCTCCTCGCCGCCATCTCCCATATCAAAACCGACTGCCGCTTCGAGGTCTCGATCAAGGAACCGGGACCGGCGGAACCGGCAACCCAGCTAGCCCCGCCGGAAGAGAGCTATATCCTCACCGTCCAGGGACCGAACAAGGCGGGTATCGTCCATGGCGTCAGCCAGTTTTGTTTCGAACGGAACATCAATATCCTCGATCTCGCCACCAGTCTTCGCAACAGCCAGTATACCATGGCTCTGCAACTTGACCTGCGCGGCTGCACCCTGTCCATCGACCAGTTGCAGAAAGATCTGACCGACTACGCCGCCAGCACCGACCTGACGGTGATGATCCAGCACAACGATATCTTCCAGGTCACCAACGAGGTGGCCCTGCACTGACCCGCCAACCACAATCCGCCCCCTTTTGCCGATGGGGAAGAGGAGACACGATGTTACGCTCAGACCAGATTCTCGCCACCGTCGAGATGATCCAGAAGGAAAATCTCGATGTCCGGACGGTCACCATGGGGATCAACCTCCTCGATACCAGAGGGGAGGGGATCAAAAGCTGCTGCGACAATATTGCCGCCAGAATCGAACAGGTCGCCGGCAACTTTGTCGCCAGCTGCGAGGCGATGAGCCGCCGTTACGGGATCCCGGTGGTGAACAAGCGGATCGCGGTCACCCCCATCGCCTTTGTCGGCGCCGGCTACGGGCGCCACGATTTTGTCCGTATCGCCCAGACCCTCGACCGGGCGGCCGGCAATGTCGGGGTGGACATCCTTGGTGGTTTTTCCGCCCAGGTGGAGAAGGGGATGACCGCCACCGACCGGGAACTGATCGCGGCCATCCCCGAGGCCCTGGCGGTAACCGAGAAGATCTGCGCCTCGGTGAATATTGCCACCACCGGCCAGGGAATCAACATGGACGCCCTGGCGATGATGGGGCACACCGTCAAGGAACTGGCTGAACGGACTGCCGATCGGGGTGGCTTCGGGGCCGCCAAGTTCGTGGTCTTCTGCAACCAGCCCGGTGACAACCCCTTCATGGCCGGGGCTATCCATGGCCTGGGTGAGGGGGATGCAGTCCTCAACGTCGGCGTGAGCGGCCCGGGGGTAATCGCCCGGGCTCTGGAGCGGCTGATCAGCAACCACTCCAGCCCCGGCAGCCTCCGCTTCGACGAACTGGCCGAAGAGATCAAACAGACCACCTTCCGGGTCACTCGCTGCGGAGAGCTGATCGGCCGGGCGGTCTCCCGGGCCATGGGGATCGACTTCGGGGTGGTTGACCTCTCCCTTGCCCCGACCCCAACCATTGGTGACAGTGTCGGCGAGATTTTCCGGATTCTCGGCATCGACGCCATCGGCGCCCCGGGGTCCACCGCCATCCTGGCAATGCTCAACGATGCCGTAAAGAAAGGGGGAATCTTCGCCAGTAAGACTGTCGGCGGGCTGAGCGGTGCCTTTATCCCGGTAATGGAGGATGCCCTGCTGGCGGAAGCAGTTGGTGACGGCAGCCTCTGCCTGGAAAAGCTGGAGGCGATGACCGCAGTCTGTTCGGTGGGTCTGGACATGGTGGCGATTCCCGGCTCGGTGGACGCCGATACCATCGCCGCCATCATCGCCGACGAGATGGCCATGGGAGTGATCAACAGCAAGACCACGGCCGCCCGCCTGATCCCAGTACCGGGAAAAGAGGCCGGTGAAGAGGTCAGTTTCGGTGGACTGTTCGGTGCCAGCCCGATCATGGCGGTGCGTAATGTCGGCAAGTCAAGCCGCTTCATTGCCTGGGGGGGAAGGATGCCGGCCCCTCTGCACAGCTTTAAAAACTGACCGGACCGCTTCCATCAACCTCGGTTCGGGCCGGGCAGGTTTGTAATACCTGCCCGGAACTCTCCGCAACCAAAAAACCTGATCAGGCCGCGGCGCTGGCCGCCGCCTCAGCCAGACGGGCGAGGAGGTAGTTGCCGAGAGCGGCCTCCTCCTCGGAGAAATCGAAACAGTAGCCGTCTTCTCCGCCGAGGCCGCCCGGGATCAGCTCTCCCCGCCCTTCCGGATCGGTGATCATATCGCCGTAAAAGCAGATCGACAGCCAGCGGGCAGCCGGATCGTCGTCGATCACGTCGACAATGGCAAAGAGCTGTCGGCCACTCTGCCGTAGGTGTCGGGGCCGAAGAGAGTAACTCACCCCGGGCCGGGCAACAAATTGCAGTTGCACCCCGGCCATCGCCCGTAACTCTTCATAAAAGCGGACGAACCAGCCGCGCAGGGACTCAGCCTCTGCCGGCCAGCCATCCAGAAAAGCTTTCACCTCCTGCTCCACAACAGCTGCCATCTTCTCCTTCCACAAGAAAATTCCCTCGAACTTTACAAAACCAGCTTGATCAGCAGAAAACCACCGGCCAGCAGGACGATGAAGAGAATCGAGAGAAGGTTGAAGTACCGGTCGATACATTTTCTGATCTGTGGCCCGAATTTCCAGATCAGGGCGGCAACCAGGAAAAAACGGGCGGAGCGGGAGAGGAGCGAGACCAGCATGAAGGTGAGGAAGTTCGACTTGGCAAAACCGGCGGTAATGGTGAACAGCTTATAGGGAATGGGGGTAAAACCGGCGGTTCCGACGATCCAGACATCGTAGTCGAGAAAGTAGCGCTGGGCCAGCTGGTACTTTTCGGTCAGCCCGTACCAGTTGACAATGGTCATCCCGACACTGTCCATGAACCAGAAACCAAGACCATAGCCGAAGCCCCCGCCAAGCACCGAACCGACGGCACAGATGGCCGCGTAGCGGAACGATTTAGCCGGGATGGCCACACACATCGCAATGAGAAAAACATCGGGGGGAATCGGGAAAAAGGAGGACTCGACAAAGGCGATCAGAAATAACGCCCATTCTCCGTGCCGACCGCTGATCCAGCCCATGCACCGGTCGTAGAGGCGGCGCAGCGCCCCGGGTGAGGGGGAACCCTCAGATACTCCAGCCATGTTCTCCCACCAGGTCAACAAAACGGACCGAAACCAGCGGCGATACCGAGAGCTCGCCGCCACGCTTTTCAACAAGCTCCAGCTGCTGACAGCCCTGGTCACCCACCGGCATGATCAGGCGGCCGGGGTCGGCCAGTTGGTCGATCAGCGGCTGCGGGATGGCCGGGCCGCCGGCGGTGACCACGATGGCGTCATAGGGAGCATCTTCCGGCCAACCCAGGGTCCCGTCATCCAGCCTCGCCCGGATATTGAAGTAGCACAACCGGTCAAATACCTTCCGTGCCGAGGCGAGCAGGGAGTTGACCCGTTCGACGGAATAGACCTGCCGGCAGAGACGGGAGAGCACCGCCGCCTGATAGCCGGAGCCGGTACCGATTTCCAGCACCCTCTCCCCTCCCTGCAGGCAGAGGGCCTGGGTCATGTAGGCAACGATATAGGGTTGGGAGATGGTCTGGCCGGCACCAATGGGCAGTGGAAAATCGCCATAGGCCTGGCTGTGCAGGGCGTCATCGACAAAAAGGTGGCGCGGCACCTCGGCCATTGCCTGGAGCGTAGCGGAGTCGGTGATGTCCCGACCGAGCAGCTGCTCCTGAACCATCCGCTCCCTGCTGGTGCGGTAGAGATCGTTCACCACCCCTTCACATGTCCCGCACGAACGTTCACTGCCTTTCTTTCTGCCAGGAAAAATCCCGTTCCCAGCCGAGGTCATCCTCATCCCAGGCCGTAAAACGACAGTCACTGACCACCCCGTCAGTCAGGGTGACCACCGCTTTGAGATACTCCGGGGCTCCGACATATTTCCCCACCAGCGGTGTTTTCTCGAGCAGGGATCGGCGCTGTTCGCTGTACAGCCACTGTTCCTCACCACCGGCCAGCAGCTGCCGCTCATCCGGGTCACCGAGATAGATCAACACCTCTTCGGCGGTAGTTCGACCGATCTTGAGCAGAGCGACATCGGCGGCAAGATGGCGTACGGGTTTACTGTAACAACCGGTAACGGCAGCAAGCGTCAGCACCAGCAACAACACCGTCCATAATCGCAAACCCATGCCTCTCTCCAGAGCGGTGATTAAGGGAATTGAGTAGATCGAATGCCAACTCTATAGTCGGTGGTTTGCCATTTTTCAACACCTAACTGGTCGATGTTTCAAAACACTCTTCTAACGGCACCACTACTGCACGACCCGGTTGAGGATCTTGTAGTTTCTTTCCACCATTTCCAGTGGATCGACGCTGAGCCCGGCCTGGATCATGGCGTTGTCATGGATCTGCCGGGCCACCTCGGCGGCAAACTCCTCATCATCCCGCTGCAGTTCGGCCAGTCGGATAATCAGCGGGTTCTTCGGGTTGATCTCCATCTTCTTCTTGCTCCCCCCAAGTCCGGGCATGCCGTGCTCCTTGCGGCTGGCGGCGAGAATCCGTTCCATGGAGGAGGTCATGTAGCCATCGGGGTTGACAATCATCGCCGGCGCGTCCACCAGTCGCCTGGACACCACCACCTCGGCCACGCTCTTCTCGAGCACCTTGCCCAACCAGGCAGTGAGTGTGGCCACCGTCTCCTTATCGAGACGGGGCTCTTCGGCGGCGGCGTCGGTCTCTGCCGCCGGTTCGTCCTTATCGGTTATGGCCAGGTCGGCACGGTCGGCCGAGACCAGTTTCTTCCCTTCGTATTCCGCCAGGTGGCTGAGGACGAAATCGTCAATCGGTTCAAGAGTATAGATTATCTCGATGCCTTTTTTACGGAACATCTCGACATAGGGGCCGGCTTCGATGGCTGCCCGGCTCGGACCGTTGATATAGTAAATCTCCTCCTGATCCGGCTGCAGGCGGAGGAGATAGTCGGCCAGGCTGATGGCCTCGCCATCCGCCGACTTGGAGGATTCGAAGCGGAGCAGTTTGCCAAGTTCCTTCTGGTACTCGTAGTCGGAGGTCACCCCCTCCTTGAGGAAGATGCCGAAGGCCGACCAGAATTTCCGGTACTGGTCCGGATCCCGCTGCGCCTCTTCATCAAGATGCTTGAGGAAACGCTTGGTGATCACCTTGCGCAGTTTGGCAAGCAGGGCGTTGTCCTGCAGCGCCTGCCGGGAGATGTTGAGCGGCAGATCCTCACTGTCCACTACCCCTTTCAGAAACCGCAACCACTCGGGAAGGATGTTTTTCGAGTGCTGGTCAATGAGGATCCGCTGACAGTAGAGGTTCACCCCCGGTTCGGTCTTGCCAAAACCGAATACCTCGAAGTTCTCGCCCGGGACAAAGAGCAGGGCGTTGATCGCCAGCGGCGCATCAGCCGAGAAGTGCAGCCGGTACATCGGCTCGCTGGCGGCATTGCCGATGAACTTATAGAACTCGACGTACTCCTCGTCCTTGAGATCGTTCTTGTTTTTGGTCCAGATGGCCTGCACGGTGTTGACCGTCTCGCCGTCCAGCTTGATCGGAAAGGTGACAAAGGCCGAGTACTGTTTGATGATCGAGTTGATCTTCCACTTCTCGGCATACTCGGCGGCGTCCTCCTTCAGTTCGACAATGATTTTGGTGCCACGCCGCAGCCCGGGCATCGGGCTGATCGTAAAGGCACCGGCACCATCGGAGAGCCATTCGTGCCCCTCGCTCTTGTCCCAGGAACGGGTCTGTACCCGGACAGTTTTGCCGGCCATGAACGCGGAATAGAAGCCGACTCCGAACTGGCCGATCAGGTTGACATCCTTCTTGGCCGCCTCGACCAGCTCGGCGAGAAAGGCGCCGGAGCCGGAATGGGCAATGGTGCCGAGGTTGTGCTCAAGTTCTTCCCGGGTCATGCCGACACCGGTGTCGGTGATGGTCAGGGTCTTGGCCTTGTCGTCCAGTTCAATGGTAATTTCCAAAGGGAGATGGCCGTCAAATACCTCCTCTCGGGTAAGGCTTTCGTAGCGGAATTTTTCCAGGGCATCGGTGGCGTTGGAGATCAACTCGCGAACGAAGACGTCGCGTTCGGTATAGAGCGAGTTGATGACAATATCGAGTAATTTTCTGGTTTCTGCCTTGAATTCGTAGGTTACGGTGTCCATGTTCTACCTCGTATCTGGTGAGATGAGTGGGGTGAATGGTTAAAAGGGCTGGCTGACGGATCTGCTGTACGCTACCAGTACGGTGCGAACCAGTACGCAACTGGTGGTACCGGCTCAGCAACCAGCAACTCCTCAAGCGGAGAGCGCCGCCGCCGGCAAGCTCCATTTGCATCAGCACCGTCCGGAGGTGTCCGGACTAACCGGTGCGGGCTGCGGCGAACTTCTGCCTGGTTGGTGGTGGCTGTGCCTGGCTGTGCTTGGCTGTCGTATTGCAGGATCCGGGAAGTGGTATTGTTTCTTCCCGGCCATTGATTTTTGTGCCAAATTCGGGGAGAATGGTAAGCACCGTCGGCAACGTGTCAAGAGTTGCCGGAAAGCCGACCGCCACCCGGCCTCCAGCCAGCTATCACCAGCTATCACCCTTTACCAGACAGGATACAGCTATGCAGATTATCGTCTTCGGTGATGTCCACATGGCCGCCGAGTCAGCCCGGAATATCCCGGGGGTCGCCACTGCCGACCTGCTTGTGGTCAACGGCGATCTCACCAACTACGGCGGGAAAAAGGAGGCGCGGGGGGTTCTGGATGAGCTCCTGGCACTCAACCCCAGGCTCCTGGCCCAATTCGGCAACCTTGATCATCCGGAGATCAACGACTACCTGGAAGAACTTGGCCTCAATCTGCACGGTCAGGCGAAGCTGATTCAGGGTCGGCTTTGTCTGGTCGGGGTGGGTGGTTCCAACCTCACTCCCTTCCATACCCCTTCCGAGTTTGCCGAGCCGGAGCTGCACGCCTTGGCCGAAGAGGCCTTCCGCCAAGGCCAGGCGTACACCGCCCTGGCCGAGCCATTGCACGGCCGGAGGATTCCCACCATCTTCATCTCCCACACGCCGCCACACGATACCCTGGTGGACCGGTTGGGTAACGGCATGCACGTCGGCTCCACCGCCATCCGCAGCATCATAGAACAGTACCGGCCGGCCCTCTGCGTCACCGGCCATATCCACGAGGCGAGGGGAATAGACCATCTCGGCGACACCCCGGTGATCAACCCGGGAATGCTCGGCGAGGGTGGCTGGCTCCGCATCGACCTCAAGGGCAGCGAACTGGAGACCACCCTCTCATGAGCGCCAGCTACCAGACCCTTATTCTGGGGGCCGGTCTCTCCGGCCTGACCGTGGCCCACAAGCTGCGCCGGCAGGATCCCGGGCACCGTCTCCTCCTTCTTGATCAGGCCGAGCGCCCCGGCGGGGTAATCCGCAGCCATCGGCAGGCAGGCTTTACCGCCGAAATCGGCCCACACGGTTTTCTTGACAACTGTCAGGAGAGCAGGGATGTCCTGGCCGAAACCGGCCTCGACCGCGAATGTGTCACCGCATCGCTGCAGGAGTATGTCCGCTACGTCTACCTCCACGGCCGACTTAGGCTTATTCCCCAGTCGCCGCTGAAAATCCTCTTCGCGCCACTGATCCCCTGGCCGGCCAAGCTGCGGGTCCTGGCCGAACTGCGCCGCCCGGTGCTGGCAGGCGAACCGACGGTGGCCCGATGGGCCGAGCACCGTTTCGGTCCCGCCCTGCTCCCCTATCTCGACGCTGTCTACACCGGCACCTATGCCGGCGATTTCGACCGGCTGAGCATTGATGCAGTGATGCCGGGGGTCCGGGCCCTGGAACGGCAGTACGGTTCGGTGTTGCGGGGACTTTTGGCCAGGGCGCGGCAGCGGCCAAAGGAGAGTGGGGAGGGCGAGAGCGGCAAGGGCAAGGGGCTGCGGCTGCCGGCGATGACCAGTTTTCCGGAGGGGATGGAGCGGCTGCCGGCCCGGTTGGCGGAACAGTTCCAGCCGGGTCGGGATATCCGCCTGAAGGTCCGGGTGGAGGCGGTCAGCTCGAATGCCGGCGGCTGGCAGGTGGAAACCACGGCCGGCACCTTCAGCGGCCGGCGGCTGGTCATCGCCCTGCCCGTCAACCGGTGCCTGCAGCTTCTCGCCCCCCTCTCCCCCGCTCCCCCGGCCACATCTATCCCGGAGACGTGGATCAGTACCGTGGTCTTCGGATTCCGGGACGAGGTGAGGCTACCGCCGGGCTTTGGCTATCTCGCCCCGGAGGTGGAGGGGCGTTTTGCCCTCGGGACCCTTTTTTCGGCCAATATGTTTGCCGGTCGGGCCCCGGCCGGCCACACTATGTTCGAAACCCTGGTAGGCGGACGACGGCATCCGGAACGTGTCGCCCTCGACGACCAGACCCTTACCGCCAGAGCAATGGCCGATGTCCGGGAGATTCTCGGGATCAAAAGCCTGCCGGTCTACACTGCCGTTCTCCGCCACCAGGGGGGGATTCCGCAACTGGAACGGGGCTACGGCAAGCTCCTTGCCTGGCGTGAGGCGTTCGTCGCCGGCCATCCCGGCCTGGCCGTCTGCGGCTTCGGTTGGAACGGGATCGGCATCAACGACATGATCAAACAGGCCACCCGGGTGGCGGCCACGCTGGGAAGCGCCGCCCGCCCGGACGGGGGGGCGGCGGAACTGAAAGGGGTCTACTTTTAGAGTTGCTTCACCTTGTTGCTGAGCAGTTCCAGCTGGGCGTTGACTGAGGTGTCCCGCAGCTGCCGGTCGGAGACCACCTTGATCGCATGGAGAACGGTGGAGTGGTCGCGGTTGAACACCCGGCCGATATCGGTGAGTGACTGGTCGGTGAACTTTCTTGCCAGGTACATGGCCACCTGACGGGGAAAGGCGATCCCCCTCTTTCTCGATTTCGACCGCATATCCTGCACACTTACCTTGAACTGCCCCCCGACCAGTTCGCTGATCATCGCCGTAGTGAGGTTCTGGCCGGCACCAACCACCGCTGCCACAACCTCCCGGACCAGATCCATATCCACCTGGCCGCCGTTCAGCCTGGCCCGAGCCCGAATGGCAACCAAGGCCGACTCGATCCGCCGGACATCGCCGCGAATGTAGTTGGCGAGGTAGGCTATCGGCTCCTCGTCGAGGAAGAGCTGCTGCTGGGCAGCCTTTTTTTCGACGATACGGGTCCTGGTCTGCACATCCGGGGGATTGATGGTCGTCACCAGGCCGGAGGTCATCCGGGAAACGAACTCATGGTCGATCCCCTGCAGTTCACGGGGAGCACTGTTGGCAGTGAGGATGACCCGTTTCCCCGATTTGATCAGGGCGTCAAGTACCTCGTTGAGTTCCTCCTGGGTCTTTTTCTTGCCGGTAAGGGAATGGACATCCTCCACCAACAGGATATCGCACTGCTCCTGATATTTGCGCTTGAAGGTCTCCATATTCCGGTTCTGGATACCACTGACCATTTCGGCGGCAAACTGTTTGGCGGTCAGGTAATGGAGCCGGGTCATCGGTGACTCGGCAAAAACCTGGTGGGCAACTGCATGGGTGAGATGGCTTTTGCCCAGACCGGTGTCACTGTTGATGTACAGGCAAGGGCCGACCAGACCGTCATCACTGACCATCGACCGACAGGCCGACTCGGCGAGGATGTTGCTCTCCCCGACCATGAACTCGGCAAAGGTATAGCGGGGGTGCAGGGCCCGGGACCGCGAATTGTTTGCCGGCACGGAGGGCAGGCGCAGCTGGGTTCCGGTGGGGCTCTTGCCGGAAGCCTGGGGGAGCGGCAAGGGCAGTTTCTCTTCGCAGAAAACCACCCGTGTCTCAGCCAGCCCGTTTTCCTGCAGCTTGTCGACGATTGCCGGCAGATAATTCTGCTTGACGTAGGCGCTGAAAAATCGATCCGGTGTAGCAAGATAGAGCCGATCGTTCTGCAATTGCACAAACTGCAACGGTTCAATCCACAGCTGGTAGGTGCTGGCGGCCAGTGATTCCTTCAACCCTACTTTGACTTTTTCCCAGACCATAGTGCCTCGTCCTCAGAGCGAAAAAAAGCAAAATTCGGCAATATTACACCTTCTCCAGGACTTATGAGAATCCTGATCAGTTCCCGGAAGCCAACTCTTGTCAGCCTTTCCGATTTTCCCAGCATGCAGTTCTACAGGAGAGCCGCAACGAACCATGCGGCAAATTCGATGGAGCGGAGTAGACTCCAAAAGCCCTACCCCGTCAAAGACGATTATCCGATGTTTTAACATCAGAGCAGATGGTTATGAACACTCCCCGCAATCCCGCAGAGTGCTTGGCTCTGCGTTGTGCGGATCCTCTTTCCCCTTGCTTTCCGGGGCCCTCGGAGGACCATCAGTTTTATTCGCCAGATGGCACCTTTAGCCTTTTTTCGACAAAGTTATCCACAAGTTCAGGAATTTAATGATCTCTATTTTAAATCATATTACTCAATATTAATTAAAATATCTCAAAATATATCGATAAAAAAATGGCAATCCATGTCATTTCACGGGCTTCAGGCGAGAGCGGCAAATTATTTTTTTTTCGTCAACCACGGCCGACCCCATCTCCGACGGCCACCACCCGGGCCAGGGTAAGCACCTTCACCGCTTCTGCCCCTCCGGCCAGGAGGGCCTGACTGCAGAGGCTGGCGGTTGTGCCGGTGGTGTAGACATCGTCAACGAGACAGACGACCGCACCACAAAAGTCAAGTCCCGGCCCGGTTCGGAAGGCACCGCGAAGATTACGGCGGCGGGCAGCCCCGTCCAAGCCGGTCTGCGGAACGGTATTTTTCTGGCGCAGCAAACCATCCACCCTGATTACCCCAGCCGCAGCCGGAAAGAAAAGCCGGGCCAGTTCCAGGGCCTGGTTGAGTCCTCGACTGCGGAGCCGCTGCCGATGCAGGGGGACCGGCACAATGGCGCTGCAGTCGGCAAAATCACCCAGATCAAAACCGGCCGCTATCTCCCGCAGGGCCGGCAACGCCACCCGGTCACCATCATATTTCAACCGGTGGATCAGCCGCCTGGCCACCCCCTGGTAGCGGATGAGCGAACGGGCACAGACAAAATCCGGTGGCCGACGCAGACAGTCGCCGCAGAGTTGCCGGCTCTCCAGGCCGCCAACCAGTTCCAGTCCGCACAACCGGCAGAGTGGTGGTCGCAGCGGCACCACTGTCGCCAGGCAGGCCGCACAGAGCCGATCCCTCTCCGTCGCCGGCGGCCGGCCGCAACCGGGACAGCGCCGGGGGAAAAGGGTCTCGACCAGGCTGGAGAACAGTGGTCGGAAACAGCTGGTCATGGCAGTGGCCCTCCTCGACTGCCGCCAGCTGGCCTGGCCGGCGCGGGGGATGGGGAAAGGAATGGAACGGGGATTCGAGATGCACTGTAGCCACCAATGCCCATATTTTTCCTGCCAACTGCTTTGCCTGCTTTGCAATCACCGGCAAACATGGCATAATGGGTCGGCTCTGCAGACCGGCCCGACCGGTTGCCCACTCTGCCAGCAAGGGGAACCGGGCGGCTCACCGCCCGGTCACTGCCACCAGCGCGGCCGGCAGAGCGGCCGAAACTCGGTTGACAGCCGGGCCCACACCTGGGCAACCCCCAGGCTCACAAGATTTGTCCCCTCACTCTTGAAGGTATTTCGATGACACCACTCCGGCAGCTCTTCAAGCAAAACGCCGCAGCTCAGGGTTGCGGCGTCCGTCTCACCGTCTCCATCCTGGTGCTGCTCTGCTGCACCCTCCTTGCCCCCGCCCCGGGCGTCGCCGAACGTGGCAAGACCGCCTTTCTGCCCCTGGTGGTCAACAGCCCGGATGATCCCCGAGAGTATGAGGTGGCGGTGGACAACCAGCTGGCCCAAGCCCTGACAGGTACCGATTTTATCCTTCTCGACCGGGCAGAAGCGATGGAACTAGCCGATTACCGCGGTCCCTGGCCCCCCTCGGTAACGGTGCTGGAGGAGATTGCCGGCAAGTCAGGCTATGCCAACCTGGCGGCCGGCCACCTGACGGTGATCGGCGCTGGATTGAGTGTCGACATCAAACTCTTCGACCTGCTTTCCCCCGACAACCCGACCTTCTATTTCCAGACCGCCGACGACGTTTCCGGCCTGGCCGCCGCCCTGGACCAGACCGTTGCCGGCATCAGCGATTATCTGACTCGGGATTTCCGTATCGCCACCATAGTCCCGGAGGGCAACCAGCGGATTGATTCCGGGGCCATTCTGAGAAAAATTTCCAGCAAGGCCGGTGATCTGTATGACCAGGCAAGCCTTCGCAACGATCTCAAGGAGATCTTTGCCATGGGCTATTTCAACGACGTGCAGATCAGCGTCAGTGACACCCCGGCAGGCAAGAAGGTGGTCTTCCGGGTCAGCGAAAAACCGCTGATCCGCTCGGTCCTCTTCGAAGGGGTAGCCGAGTTGAAAGAGGAGGACGTCCGCGAGGCCGCCAATATCCGCGAAAATTTCATCCTCAACCCGGCACGAATCAGCACCGCCGAGGAGGCCGTTCGACAGCTCTACAAGACCAAAGGCTTTTATAACAGTACGGTACGCTCGACCATCACCTATCCTGATGACCGCGGTGCGGTGGTCACGTTCACCATTGATGAGGGGGAGAAGATCTATATCAAGGAGATTTCCTTTGAAGGGAACACCTTCTTTGATGACAAGACCCTGTTGAAAGAGATCGAAACCAGCCCGAAATGGTTCCTCTCCTGGCTGACCGGTTCCGGCCTCCTCGACCGCACCGTCATTGAGCAGGATTCTCAGAAAATTGTCGCCTTCTACACCAATCAGGGCTTTCTCGAGGCGAAAATCAGTGAACCGGAAATCATCCAGGAAGAGGAGTGGCTGCACATCCGTTTCGTCATCGAAGAGGGGACCCGCTTCCGCGTCGGTACCGTCGAGCTCACCGGCGACCTGCTGGGCAGCCGCGAAGAACTTCTCGCCCTGCTGAGCATCCGCAACCAGCCCTACCTCAGCCGGCAGACCATCCGCGATGATATCCTCAAGCTGAATGACCATTACGCCGAGGCCGGCTACGCCTTCGCCTCGATCCGACCGGCCATTGACAAGGCCCCCAGCGGTGACCGGATGGATGTCACCTTCCGGATCAGCAAGGGCGATCTGGTCTACATCGACCGGATCACCATCAAGGGCAACGTCCGGACCCGGGACAACGTCATCCGCCGCGAACTGCGGGTTGCCGAGGGGGGGATCTTCGATGCCAAGGCTCTCCGCCAGAGTACTCAGGCCCTGCAGCGGCTGATGTTTTTTGAAGAGGTGAGCATCACCCCGGAACCCTCCCTCGATCCCAACCGTATGAACATCACCGTCGAGGTGAAGGAGAAGTCCACAGGAACCTTCAGCATCGGTGCCGGTTACAGTTCGGTCGACCAGTTGATCGTGATGGGACAGATTTCCGAGAACAACTTCCTCGGCCGTGGCGACACCCTGGCCCTCAGTGCCAATATCGGCGGGAACAGCTCCCGCTACAATCTCGGCTACACCAACCCCAGCCTCTACGACTCGGCCCTCTCCTGGGGCGCCGACCTGTTCAGCACCAGCCGAGAATATGATGACTACACCAAGGATTCGCAGGGAGGTGGCCTGCGGATCGGCTACCCGGTCTTCGAAAAATGGCGGTTGTACGGCAACTATACCTATACCGATACCGATCTTGAGGATGTCTCCGAGACTGCCTCCTACATCATCCGCAAATCAGTGGACCTGCACGTAACCAGTGCGATGAAGTTTTCCCTGGTCCGCGATACCCGCAACCGCCGCTATGGCGCCTCGGAAGGGTCTCGCAACGTGGTCAGTGTCAAGTATGGCGGTGGCCCGCTGGGCGGCGACGCCCAATTCACCAAGGTGGAAGGCTCAACCGGCTGGTATTTTCCGATGCTGCTGAAGACGGTGTTGCGCCTCTCCCTCTCGGCCGGCCAGGTATTCGAAAACGATACCGATAAGTTACCTGTCTACGAACGGTTCTACCTGGGTGGCCTGAATTCGGTCCGCGGTTTCAAATACGCCAAAATCAGCCCCATCGACCCGGAGTCCGGAGAGCGTATCGGTGGCGACAAGATGTGGTACACCAACAGCGAAATCATCTTTCCCCTGCTCGAGACGCAGGGCCTGATGGGGCTGGTCTTCTATGACACCGGCCAGGCCCTCAACGACGATCAGGATTGGGGGGATGCCGTCGAGGAGATCAAACAGGCGGCCGGTGTCGGTATCCGCTGGCTCTCTCCGATGGGGCCGCTCCACCTGGTCTGGGGCTTCAACCTCGACCCGGAGGACGGCGAAGACGACGCGGTCTGGGACTTCAGTGTCGGCGGCGTGTTCTAGCCTGCTCTTTTTCAATGCCGGTTATGCCTGGCGTGACCGGCTCTCCATAATCGGCTCTCTTTTTCTGCCCCGGGGGCCGGTCTGTCCGGCCCCCGCCGACCCCTACGAGAAGCCCCCTTATCCTCTTTTGCCGCGATGACCACCTCTTTTCTTCCCTCTCTCAGCGCGGCCGGCGCGGCCTGCACCGTCACCGGCCTGCGCGGGGCCGCCCCCGCCTGGCTGGTCGCTCTGATGGCAGAGGAGCGCCCCTGCCTCTGTATTGTTGCCGACGAGCATCAGTTGGCCCAGTTTGACCAGGACCTCCGTCTTTTCACCGGCAACAGAGTTCTCCTCTATCCGGCCCAGGAGATCCCCCCCTACACCCTGCTCAGCCCGGACCAACGGATCACCGCGGCCCGACTGGCCAGCCTCTACCAACTCCGCGAGGGGGGTGCGGTGGTCATGGTCTGTTCGGTGGAGGCCCTGCTCCGCCGGGTCATGCCGGCCACAGCCCTCACCGGCCAGGTGGAATACCTGGTGGCCGGAGAAGACTGTGCCCGCGAGGAGCTGCTCCTGCGGCTCGACGGCCTCGGCTACGAACAGGTTGCCCTGGTCCAGGCAGTGGGTGACTATTCGGTCCGCGGCGGGATCATCGACATCTACCCGCCCCCTTTCCCCACCGCCAGTGAGCCGCACGACGGCCCGATCCGTCTTGATTTTTTCGGTGACCAGATCGAGTCCCTGCGTGCCTTCGACCCCTTCAGCCAGCGTTCCACCACCTCCCTTGATGAGGCGATCCTCCTGCCGGTCGCCGACATTATCATTCCCCCTGGCTCGACAGCGGCCAGACAGAGAGTGGCCGAGCAGTTCTTCCGGCTGGGCGAGGAACAGAGCTGGGACAGTGAAGAGACCGCCCGGCTGGCCGAACGAAGCAGCAGCGGCAGCCGCTTCCCCGGCATTGAGACCTTCCTGCCCCTCTACTACCGGGATGAACCGATGGCCAGCGCCTCGGTGTTCGACTACCTGCCGGATCAGACGGCTATCATCCTCACCGACCCGGAAGGGATCCACCAGAGGATGGGCCAGTGCCTCGAACGGATCGACCAGAACTTTGCCCAGGCTCGGGCGCGGCACAGCCCGGCCCTGGCACCAGACCAACTCTTTTTGACTGCCGAGGAACTGGGGGCGCAGATAGAACGGTTCCGGCGGTTACGGCTGAGCGACTTTCCCCGTCCAGGCGAGGCGACCGCAGCGATCGTCTGCAGCGGCCATGGCCTCCTGCAGCAGGAGATCGCTCTCCGCCGGACCCGGGAGGGGCTACTCACCCCGCTCAGCCGGCAACTCGACAGCTGGCTGGCGGCCGGTGAACGGGTGGTGGTCTGCTGCCGCTCCGCCCGCCACCGGAAAAACCTGGCCGAACTCCTCGCCAGCCACCACCTGCCGGTCGCCACCGCCACCCTGCCACTGCAGTTGACGGACGCCGACGCCGGCCGCGATCTGGTCGAACTCAGCGACCAACCCCTCTCCGCCGGCTTTTCCCTGGCCGCCTGGAATCTCCACATTCTCTCCGAAAACGAGCTCTTCGGCGCCCGGCGCCTTGGCGGCAAGGGCAGCCGAAAGACCCCTGTCGCCGAGGTGGCGGGCTTCACCGAGCTGCACGACGGCGAGGTCGTGGTCCACAGCGAACACGGCCTCGGCATCTACCGCGGGCTGCAGACCATCGAACTGGCCGGCGTGGTCAACGATTTCATGCTGATCGAATACCGGGACGGCGACAAGCTCTACCTGCCGGTGGACAGACTCAATCTGATCAGCCGCTACCAGGGGCTCTCCGACCGCCTGCCGAAAATCGACAAGCTGGGCAGCCAGAACTGGAAGAGCACCAAGGCGAAGGTAAAGGAAGAGGTGTGGAAGGTGGCCCAGGAGTTGCTCCGCCTCTACGCCACCCGGGAACTCCGGGAAGGCCGGCGTTTCTCACCCCCCGGTCCCCTCTATCAGGAGTTGGCCGACTCCTTTGCCTACGATGAGACCCCCGGTCAGGAACGGGCCATTAGTGATGTTCTGAACGATCTGACCAGTGACCGCCCCATGGACCGGCTGATCTGCGGTGATGTCGGTTATGGCAAGACCGAAGTGGCGGTGCGGGCCGCCTTCAAGGTGGTGGAGGATGGCGCCCAGGCGGCAATTCTCGTTCCCACCACCGTCCTGGCCGAGCAGCATTTGAAAACCTTCCGCGAACGGCTGACCACGTTGCCGGTACGGATCGGTTGCCTCAACCGCTTCCGCAGCAGCAGCGAGCAGCGCCAGCTCCTCAAGGAACTGGCCGGCGGGCAGGTGGACATCGTCATCGGCACCCACCGCCTCCTCTCCAAGGATGTCCAGTTCCGCAACCTCGGGCTTTTGATCATCGACGAAGAGCACCGCTTCGGGGTGGCCCATAAGGAGAAGCTGAAAAAGCTGCGCACCGAGGTGGATATCCTCACCCTCACCGCCACCCCGATCCCCCGCACCCTGCAGATGTCGCTGCTCGGCATCCGCGATCTGTCAGTGATCGCCACCCCGCCGGAGCACCGCCAGCCGATCAAAACCTTTGTCGCCCGCTACGACGAGCTGGTGATCAAGGAGGCAATCAGCCGGGAGCTGCGCCGGGGTGGCCAGGTCTTCGTGGTCCACAACCGGGTCAAGTCGATCCACCGGATGGCAAGGCTGATCGCCCGACTGGTACCCGAGGCAAAAATTGCCGTCGCCCATGGCCAAATGGCCGGCAAGGAGTTGGAGGAGATCATGGTCTCCTTTGTCACCGCCAGGGTGAATGTCCTGGTCAGCACCACCATCATCGAATCGGGTCTCGATATCCCGGCGGCCAACACCATCATCATCAACCGCGCCGACACCCTCGGCCTGGCGGAAATCTACCAGCTGCGCGGCCGGGTGGGGCGGGCCGCCAGCCAGTCCTTTGCCTATCTCCTGGTCCCCTCCCTGGACAACCTGAGCAAGGATTCCCGGGAACGGCTGCGGGCGTTGATGGACTACAACGATCTCGGCGGTGGTTTCAAACTGGCGATGAGCGATCTGCAGATCCGGGGAGGGGGGAACCTCCTCGGGGTCTCCCAAAGCGGCAATATCGCCGCCATCGGCTACGAACTCTACCTCGATCTCCTCCAGAAGACGGTGGCCGACCTGAAGGCCGAGGAGGCCCGCGCCGGCACCGGCGCCAGGATGGAGGAACTCGATCCGGAAGTGAATCTGCAGCTCTCCGCCTACATCCCGGAGAGCTATATCCCGGATATCAACCAGCGCTATCTCACCTATCGGCGGCTGGCCGCCAGTACCAGCGAGGAGGCCCTCACCGATCTGCGCCTGGAACTGGCCGACCGCTACGGCACCCTGCCGGTGGAGACCGAGACCCTGTTCCGGGTAATCGACCTCAAACAGCGGCTGGTCACCCTCCGGATCAGCAAGCTGGAACAGGGACGAGACACGCTGGTCTTCACCTTTCGCAGCGACACCCCGCTCCAGGCGGAGCGTGTCCTCACCACCCTTAAGCGGCGGCCAACCGGCAAAAAGGGAAGTGCTCTCAGCTTCACCCAGGATGGCCGGTTGATCGTCAACCGCCGCCTGCTCTCCAGCGAAGATACCTTCGCCACCATCACCGGACTGCTCGATGAACTCACCAGACTCCTCCCAACCGACAGCTGACAGCCCTCGGCCGAAACTGCCCTGGGCCGAGATCGACACGGTCTTTCTCGATCTTGACGGCACCCTGCTGGACAAGCACTTTGATGACTACTTCTGGGAACAGCACCTTCCCATGGTCTATGCCGGCAGACACCGTCTCCCCCCCGGACAGGCCCGGGAAGAGCTCCTGGCAATCTACCGCAGTGTCGAGAACACCCTGGCCTGGACCGATCTGCACTACTGGTCGAACCGGCTGGGGCTGGATGTCTGCGCCGAAAAACGACAGGTCAGCCACCTGGTGGGGATCCATCCCCACGTCGACAGCTTTCTCACCTTTCTCAACGCCATCGGCAAGCGCCCGCGACTGGTCACCAATGCCCACCCCGAGGCCCTGCGAATCAAGTTGGATAAGGTGCCCATCGGCCACCACTTCGCCGGCATTATCTGCTCACAGGAGATCGGCCTGGCCAAGGAGCAGCCGGAATTCTGGCCGGCCCTCGGCCAGGCCACCAGCTACGACCCGGCCAGGACCCTCTTTGTCGATGACACGGAAAGGGTCCTCGACAGTGCTGCCGCCGGCGGCCTCCGCTACCTGGTCCATATTGCCAGACCGAGTTCCCGCCAGCCGGCCCGGTTCTCCAGCCGATTCCCCTCCATTTCCAGCTTTGCCGAACTGCTGCCACCAACCTTCAACAACGAGTGCCCGCGGGCGGCCGCCGGCTGAGCTGCGGCCCCTTTTTTCCCACCGCCGAGCCACTCTTTCTTGCAAATCATGGTCAGTCATTTATTATCAGCTGAATATTGACTGGCGGCAATCCGGCCGCCCTTTTCCTGCCAGCAACGGAGTGGCCATGCAGCTGCGGATTTTTCTCTTTCTCACTCTTTTCATCTCCCTGAGCTCCCCCGCCCTGGCGGCCGACCGGCTGGTCATCGCCTCTGCCGCCGGCCCCCTGCCCGGCCAGAGCCTGCCGGCACTGACCCTGGCGATGGCCAAAGGGGTTACGGAGCTGGCCTTGCGGGTGAGCACGACGGCCGACTCTACCCTGCTTCTGCTCAGCGATGACGACCTGAACCTCGCCAGCGATGCTGCCCGTCTCTTTCCCGACCGTCAGCAAGACGACGGCACCTTCCGGGCCAATGATTTCAGCCTGGAAGAGATCCGCCAGCTCCGCCTGCACCCGGAATCCGAAGATGACAAGTGGCCCTCACCCTCGGTGGCCATCCCAACCCTGGCCGAGGCCCTGGCCCTGATCCGCCGGCTGGAAGAGCACCTGACCCTGCCGCTGTCAATTTTCCTGGAAATCGACGCCTCGGTGGCCCAGCCAACTGCCGGGAACGGCGCCCTGCTCCTCGACACCCTGGCACAATTCGGCTATCTCGACCGCCAGAGCCGACTGCTCATCGCCTGCTCCGACCCCGACACCCTGCAGCGTCTCCACCAGCAACTGCTCCCCGAACGGCAGATGGATCTCCCCCTCCTCCAACTGCTTGCCGGCAACCCGGAGGGGGACACGGGCACTTCCGCCGCACCCTCTTCCTGGCTGTTCAGCAACAGCGGACTGCGGATCGTGGCCGGCTACGCCTGGGGAATTGCCGCCCCGGCCGCAACAATCGCCGGCCACGACGAGAATGGCCAGGCAATCGGCGCTCTGGCCGGCTATTTTGCCGAGGCAAAACGGTATGGCCTGCACCGGCTGGCCCAACTCCCCGCCGCCGCCACCATGGAAGAGGAGGAGCTCCTGAAGCTCACCAATACCCTCTTCGACCAGCTGGAGTTGGACGGGGTCTACACCGATGCCTACCAGGCCATCAGCCGCCACCGGCAGCGGCTGGTCGAAGAGGCAGCCAGACAGGCTGACCTGCCCCCCTTTTTTTCCGAACTTGAGTTGAAGAGACCGGCGCCGAAAGAAGAACTGCAGGAGTACTGAAGTGGCCGGGGCGGACAGGTGGCTGCGGAAATAATCGCCCTGAGCAGTAAATCCGCTTGTCAGAAGAGGAGGTGATGACTACCAGTAGTTGGCACAATCATCCAGACCAAGTCCACATTGGAGACCAGTTCATGAAAAAAATTGCCCTGTTGTTGCTTCCCGTTCTTCTCCTTACCCTCGCCTCCTGCGCCGACACCCCCTACAGCAAGGGGCAACAGGGGGCCGGCTTCGGCGCCGCCGGTGGTGCCCTGATCGGCCAGGCCCTCGGTCGCAACACCGAGGCAACCCTGATCGGTGCCGCGGTGGGCACCATGCTCGGCTACATTGTCGGCAACGAGATGGACAAGTATGACCGGCAGGAATTGAACCAAGCCTACGAGTACACCCCTTCCGGGCAGAGCACCAGCTGGCAGAATCCCGACAACGGCAACAGCTACCAGGTTACCCCGCAACCCGCCTACACCCAGCCGAGCAGGCCCCAGCAGCCCTGCCGCCAGGCGGAGATTCTCGCCACCATCGACGGCAGAACCGAAAAGACCTACACCACCGCCTGCCGCAACCAGCAGGGACAGTGGGTCCTGCAGAACTGAGCCGGCTCTCGCTGCCAGCCTCCATTTCTCTCTTCCGCCGGCTCCCGCCGGCGGAACTGTTTTTTCCTCCCCCTCACTGAGCAGGGCTCAGCATGGCCACATCCGCCGGTGGGCAGAACTCCACCCTCCCCACCCTTGCCCTGCTCCTGGCGATGCTCCTCTGGGCCAGTTCCTTCATCGCCCTGAAGCTGGCCTTCCGCGCCTACGATCCGATGGTGGTGATCTTTGGCCGGATGCTGGTGGCCAGCCTCTGCTTTCTTTTCGTCGCCCGCCGGATCACCCGCTCTCTTGCCTACCAGCGCGGTGATTACAAGCTGATCCTGCTGATGGCCTTTTGTGAACCCTGCCTCTACTTTCTCTTCGAAGCCCAGGCGGTAGCCAACACCACCGCCTCCCAGGCCGGGATGATCACCGCCATCCTGCCCATCCTGGTGATGGTCGCCGCCACTCTGCTGCTCAAGGAGCGGAGTGGTGCCCGCGCCTGGTTCGGGGCGCTGGTAGCACTCTCCGGGGTCACCTGGCTCACCCTGGCCAGCAGTCCCAGTGAAGAGGCGCCGAACCCGATGCTTGGCAATTTTCTCGAGTTTCTGGCCATGATCTGCGCCACCGGCTACACCATCACCATGAAGGCCCTCACCCGGCGGTATGACCCGTTTTTCCTCACCGCCGTTCAGGCAGTGGTCGGCTGCCTCTTTTACCTGCCGATCCTCTTTCTCCCCGGGATCGAGTTGCCAAAGAGCTTCCAGCCTGTACCCGCCTTTGCCGTCCTCTATCTCGGTGCGGTGATCACCCTCGGCGCCTACGGCCTGTACAACTACGGTCTGAAGTATGTCGATGCCAGTCGGGCCGCCGTCTTTGTCAACCTGATCCCCCTCTTTGCGGTACTGCTCAGCTGGCTCGTTCTTGGTGAGAGCTTCAACCTCGAGCAGTTCTTTGCCGCCGGGGTGATCATGTTCGGGGTTTTTCTCAGCCGTCGCTGAGCCGGACAGCGGGAGGGGAGGGGGGTCAGTCAGTGGTGGCGGGACCTGCCGGGCGAAAAAGACGGTAGAGTTCCTCCGCCTGAAAGGAACTGCGCACAAATGGGCCGGAGGCAACCCCGGCAAATCCCTTCTGCCGAGCCAGTTCAGCCAGTTCGGTAAACTCCTCCGGCGGCAGATAGCGGGCAACCGGCAAATGCTGCCGGCTGGGCTGAAGATACTGGCCCATGGTCAGCAGGGCGCAGCCGGCGGCCCGCAGGTCGTCCCAGACCTGTAAGAGCTCGGTTCGCTCCTCGCCCAGGCCAAGCATCAGGCCTGACTTGGTCGCCATCGCCGGTGCCAGCGCTCTTACTCGACTGAAGATGCCCAGGGAGCGGCGGTAGCCGGCCTCCGGCCGGACTTGCGGATAGAGGGAGGGAACTGTCTCCAGGTTATGATTGAGGACATCCGGTTCCGCCTCGACGATGGTTGCCAGCGACCGGGAATCCCCCTGCAGATCGGGAATGAGCACCTCCACCAGGGTGCCGGGGTTGTGGCGGCGGATCGCCCGGATGGTCTCGGCAAAGAGCCCGGCACCGCCATCCGGCAGATCGTCCCGGGTCACCGAGGTGACCACCGCATAGCGCAGGCCAAGCCTGGCCACCGCCTCTGCCACCCGCTCCGGCTCAGCGGGATCGGGGGGGCCCTCCGGCCCGTGCGCCACCGCACAGAAGCGGCAGTTTCGGGTGCAGTGGCGGCCAAGAATCATGAAGGTGGCCGTCCCCTGGCCATAGCAGGCGAACTGGTTGGGGCAGCAGGCCTCCCGGCAGACGGTGTGCAAGCCGTGCGCACCAACCAGTTGGCGGATTCGTTCGTATTGCCCGCCGCTGGGCAGGCTTTGCCGGAGCCAGGCTGGCTTACCGCACTTCGGTGCTGCTGTGGCAGGCGTCGCCGGAACAGGGGGAGAAACAGGCTGCGTCATGGGGGAGACCTCCGGAAAGCAGATTGACCTCACGGTGGAAAACCGCCGGCAATAGAGCGACGAGTGCCTTCTTCACCTCGGCGGGGGCCACCTGCCGCCCCAATTCCCGGCTGAGACTGGTCATGGCGACGCCATGCAGGCCACAGGGGTTGACCCAGCTGAAGGGGGTCAGGTCGAGGTCGATATTGAGGGCCAGGCCATGGTAGGTCACCCCGTGCCGAACCGCCACCCCGACACTGCCCAGCTTTCGGTCGCCCACCCACACCCCGCGGTTGCGGTGGTCACGACCGACCGCCAGGCCGCAGCCGGCAGCGAGTTGGAGCATCAACTCTTCCAGCCTGCCGACATACTCGGCCACCCGGAGGCCGGCCTGGCCGAGATGGAGAATCGGGTAGAGGACCAGTTGCCCCGGGCCATGGTAGGTGATATCCCCGCCCCGTTCCACCCGATGAAGGCCAATCCCCCGACGGGCCAGCTCCTCAGCGGCAACCACCAGGTTTTCCTGCCCCCCCCGCCGGCCGAGGGTGAAGACCGGCGGGTGCTCGGTGAGCAGGAAAAGATCATCTTCGGCACCCCCTCGCCGGCGCCGTTCGACCAGAGCCAGTTGCAGCCGGTGGCAGGCCTGGTAGTCACGCCTGCCCAGGTCAACGAGGCCGGCTGCCGGCAGTTCAGCCACAGAGACAGGGTTGCCTGGCCGCCCGGGTCTCGTCAAGCCGACCCAACTTGGCCCGAGTCGGGGCCTGGCGGAGCAGTTCCGGATTGTTTCGGGCCTCGGCCACGATCTGCTTGAGGACAGCGATAAAGCGGTCGAGGTCCTGCTGAGATTCCGTCTCGGTCGGCTCGATCATGATTGCCCCGGGGACCACCAGCGGGAAGTAAATGGTTGGTGGGTGGTAGCCGTAATCGATCAGCCGTTTGGCCAGGTCGAGGGTGGTGATATTGTGCTCGTGCAGCCAGCCATCGGAGAAGACGCACTCGTGCATGCAGGGGCGGGGATAGGCCAGCGGCAGGCTCTCCTTCAGACTCTCCTTGAGGTAGGCGGCGTTGAGGACCGCCAATTGGCTGGCCCGCTTGAGGAAGGCTGCCCCCATGCTGAGGACATAGCCATAGGCCCGGACCAGCACCGAAAAATTGCCGTGAAAGGCATGGACCCGGCCCACCGAATCCGGACAATCCTCATCGAGGCGGTAGCCGTTGCCGGCACGCACCACCCGCGGCACCGGCAGAAAGCGGCTCAGTTCGGCGGTGACACAGACCGGCCCCGCCCCCGGCCCGCCACCGCCATGCGGGGTGGAAAAGGTCTTGTGCAGGTTCAGGTGCATGACATCCACCCCGCAAAGGGCCGGGTTGACCACCCCCATCACCGCATTCATATTGGCCCCGTCACCGTAGACCAGGCCACCCCTGGCATGGACCACTTCGGCGATTTCCCGGATATTGGTCTCAAAAAGGCCCAGGGTGTTGGGGTTGGTGATCATGATCCCGACGGTCTCGTCGTCCATCACCGCTGCCACCGCCTCGGTGGTTAGGATCCCGTCCGGGCCGGAGGCAATGGGGACCGGCCGGAAGCCACAGAGGGCGGCACTGGCCGGGTTGGTACCGTGGGCGGTATCCGGGATGAGAATCTTGTTCCGCCGGGAGCCGCGACTGCGGTGCCAGGCAGCGAAAATCAACATCCCGGTCAGCTCCCCCTGGGCTCCAGCCGCCGGCTGCAGGGAGACCCCGGGCAGACCGGTAATCGCCGCCAATCCTTCCTGAAGACCATACATCAGTTCGAGACAGCCCTGCACCTCACTGTCGGCAAGGAGCGGGTGGGCGGCGGCAAGTTCGGGGGTGGCGGCCAGCCGCTCGTTGATTTTCGGGTTATACTTCATGGTGCAGGAACCCAAGGGGTAGAGGCCGCTGTCCACCCCATAGTTCCAGGCGGAGAGGCGGGTATAGTGACGGACCACATCGACCTCGCTGAGATCGGGGAAATCCGGCCCCGCCCCACAGAGCTCCGCCGGCAGTTCCACCGGTGGCACATCCGCTGCCGGGATCGACATCCCCTGTCGGCCTCGACTCCCCTTTTCCCAGAGCAGCGGTTCCTCCTGTATCATGCCGTTGGCCTCTACTGTCCCGCTCATCGCTGCACCTCCTCGGCAATTTTGTCCACCGTCGCCCGCTCGACCGTCTCGGTCAGGCAGAACAGATAGCGGCCGGCATGTTCCGGGTAGAACCGGCCAAGTTCCAGGCCGGCGACAATCCCCTCCGCCCGCAGCCGTTCGCGAACGGGAGCGAAATCACTGGGGAATTCGACCAGAAACTCGTTGAAGGTCGGTGTCTCCCAGACCATTCGGGCCCCGGCCCGGCGAAGTACCGCCCGACCATAGCCGGCCTTGTCGTAGTTGAGACGGGCCAGCCGGCGCAAACCAGTGCCACCGAGAGAGGCCATGAACATGGCCGCCATCAGGGCGCAGACCCCCTGGTTGGTGCAGATGTTCGAGGTTGCTTTCTCGCGACGGATATGCTGTTCACGGGTGGCAAGGGTGAGGACAAAACCCCGCCGGCCCTGGTTGTCAACGGTCTCTCCCACCAGCCGCCCGGGCATGTTGCGGACAAATTTGTCGCGGCAGGCAAACATTCCCAGCGCCGCCCCGCCAAAAGAACGGGGCAGGCCAAGGCTCTGCCCCTCGCCACAGGCAATGTCGGCACCGCACTCGCCGGGGTTTTTCAGCAGCCCGTAGGCGAGCGGTTCGGTAAAGGAGACGACAAAGAGCGCCCCGGCAGCATGAATGGTCTCGCCGAGGGTGGTCAGTTCTTCAATCACCCCGAAGAAATTGGGCGACTGGATGGCCACCGCCGCCATCTCATCGAGGGCGGCTTCACCAAGATCACAGCGGCCATCGGCCCCCACCGGCAGTTCCACCACCTCATACCCGGCGGCATTAAGGTAGGTGCGCACCACCTGCCGATAATGGGGGTGGGTCGCGGCCGAGATCGCCACCTTGCTTTTTTTCCGCGAGATGCGCAGCCCCATCAGCAGCGCTTCGGCCAGTGCCGAGGCGCCATCGTAGACCGAGGCATTGGCGACATCCATGCCGAGCAAGCGGGCAGTGAGCGTCTGGTACTCGTACATCGCCTGCAGGGTTCCCTGAGAGATCTCCGGCTGGTAGGGGGTGTAGGCGGTGAGGAACTCGGAGCGGCCGGCCAGTGCCCGGATCGATTCGGGGATGTGGTGGTGGTACCTGCCGGCACCGATCAGGACCTGGTGCCGGTGGCTGACCACCATGCTGCCGGCGAGGCGGTCAAAGTGGCGGGTCAGCTGCCACTCGTCCAGCGCCTCCGGCAAGACCATTTCCTCGGCAAAACGACAGGCATCGGGGATCGAGCAGAACAGTTCGTCCAGGCTGTTGCGGCCGACCACCGCCAGCATTGCGGCAATCTCTTCTTCGGTATGGGGCAGGTAACGCATCGGCTTATCCTTGCAAGAGCTGACGGTAGGCGGCAACGCTGAGCAGCCGCTCCAGTTCCTCCGGATCGCTTGGTTTGATCGTCACCAGCCAGCTTCCGTAGGGATCGCTGTTGATCTGTTCCGGGGAGTCGGCCAGGGCAGGGTTGACCGAGACGATCTCACCCCCCACCGGCAGATAGAGTTCAGAAACCGCCTTCACCGACTCCAGGGTGCCAAACTGCTCGCCTTTGGCAAAGGTCTGGCCCACCTCCGGCAACTCCACATAGACGATATCACCCATCTGGTCCTGGGCGTAATCGCTCACCCCGACCTGGAAGGTCTCGCCACTGGTGCTCACCCACTCATGGTCCTCGCTGTAGCGCAGTTCCTCACCAAAAAGCAACGCATCGAATCCCTTCACGTCTCACCTCCTTCGGTTTTTGTTCCTGTTCGTCTTCTCCGCTTCCGACAATTTGCCGCAAGCCGCCGCCGGCAGCAGCTGGCCATTCCCATCACCTGGCGTCATCACCTGGCGTCACGACAACCCCTGAAAACAAATCAGCCGGGCCGGGCGGCCAAGCAGCCCCAAAAAAGCCACCGGCAGCAATGCCAGGCACCTTGACCGGGGCGGTTCACCCCTTAGCCGGCTCAGGCAACGGCAGCCTCGCCGTCCGTCCTGGCCGGATCTCCGTGCGGATCTCCACCTCCACCTGCCGCCTGCCGGCACCGAGGAGTACCCGAGTCCCGGGGGGGAATGGCCGGTCAAGCAAAACAACGCCGCAGCAGAGCCCCTTGATCGGGCGGTCGGAGCCGGCGGCAAAACGGACAATCTCCTCACCCTCCCGGCCAATACCCATATCGGTGGTGCAGGTGAGAATCCGGCCGCACCGCTCCCCGGTCGCGTTCAGTACGACACTCTCCGGGCCGGCCGGGACTTTTCGCGGGTCAAAGCCGGCAAAGAGAAGGGTATGCTGTGCCCAGTTCGAGGCAAGCAGCGCCCGACTGCCGAGGAACTCCTTGCTGAAGGCGCTCCGTCCGGCCTGCCAGGGGAGGGCAAACTGCCAGGGGTTGTGGAGGAAGGGCCAGGCCCCGATGTCCTGATGGGAAAGGGGCAGCCCGGCCCCGGCCCGCAGGGAGTCCCTGGCCGCCAGTCCGCAGGGGAGAAGGCCCCGGTCACTTCCGGCCGCCACCAGCATGGTCCAGAGGTCGACCAGCCGGTCACCGGCGATGAAGATCTCAAAACCCTGTTCACCGGTGTAGCCGGTACGGGAGAGAAGAAGCGGCGTTCCGTCGGTCAGCTCTACCCGGGACAGGGTGCCACCGCTGGGCAGGTCGGCGACAGCGCCGCGAAAATGAAAATAGTCGAGGCCGGCCAGGGCTTTCGCCGGCTCCCGCAGGACACCGGCAAGGATCCCGGCGGCCAGCGGCCCCTGTAGATCGAGTTTGCCAAGCCGGTCACTGTGGTCGATGATCTCCACCGCCATGCCACCGGCGTGGCGGTGGAGATGGGCGGCGATTACCCCGCCCATGCCGGCGTTGACCACCACCAGATAGGCCTCGGCGGCCAGCTGGTAGACGATGGCATCGTCTAGCACCGTCCCATCTTCAGCGAGAAAGACCCCGTACAGACAGCCCCCCTCGACCAGAGTGTTTTTCCTCTCTTGGGCCAGATCCTTGCTGAAACAGTTCTGCAGGAGTTGCCGCGCCCTCTCGCCGCGCAAAGAGACCGCCGCCATGTGGCTGGTATCAAAGATGCCGGCGGCGGTAAGCACCGCCAGGTGCTCGGATCTGGTGCCGGCAGCATACCAGAGCGGCATCTCGTAGCCGCCGAATTCGGCCATATTGGCCCCTTGGGCCACATGCCAGTCGTACAGGCAGGTTCTCTTCACCGACTCCACGGCATATTCCTCCCGACCTCTCCACCTCTGCCCGCTCAGGGCAGGGTGAGCGGCACCTTCAGATTGAAACTCTTGTACACCACAAAGGTCTCCACCGCCCGAACGTTGTCAAGCTTTGCCACCTCTTCGGTGTAAAACTGCAGCATGGTGAACTCGCGGCTGAGCAGCACGGTCAGGATCAGATCGAAGCGGCCGGTGACCACACAGACCGAAATAACCCCGCGCAGACGGCTGAACTCTTCCCCCTTTTTCACCAGGTCCATATCCTTCAACCGCACCCCGACGATGACAATGGACTGCTCGGGGAGCGCCTCCGGGTCGACCAGGGCGGTGATGGCCAGAATCCCTTCCTCTTTCAGTCGCTTCACCCGCGCCCGAACCGTCCCCTCGGCAATGGCCAGGGAGTCGGCGATCTGCCTGAAGGGCAGACGCCCATCGCGGAGATGGTTGATAATGGCAAGATTTATTTCGTCAAATTCCATAGTTGCCCTTCTCTGCGGACAGGTCCTGAGAGAAATGCTCAGACAGCCTCCCTGCTCTGCAGCCTGTAGTATACCGACAGCCCTCAACGCTGTCAATATCGACCAATTATTTTTACGAATAGAGCAGCAGAGCAGCTGCCATAATACGAATTACGCAAAAGACTGCCGCAGCCATCGAATCGGCAGCGACCGTACGGGGGAGGTATGCGCCATCGCCAAGGGGCTCGGCGGGACACGAAAACTAGAGAAAACGAGGCAAGAGTTCACTGGCCCCTGCCCTCCAGGCCCGGTGCAGCAACTCATCGGCCAGACGGTTGATCTCGGCCGGATTGCCACAACTCAACCGGTGGATCGTCCTGATGCTCTCATAGGGGAGCAGGGAGGCGGCATCATCGGCCACCTGGGCGGTGGTGTTGCCGGCGGCGTTGCGCAGGGAGAGGCGGAGGTAATCGGCGGTCTCCTGAAGGGTAAGCGGCAGGAGTTCGAGTTGACAGTTGGTCTCGTCAACGAAATACTCCAGGGTGGTTGGCACCATACTGGCCAGCATCTCCGGTCGCCCCAGCAGCACCATCTGCAGTTGTTGCTGATGCGACTGGTGCGTTGCGGTCAGCTGATTGATCAGGCCTTCCATGGTCGCCGGGTAGAGTTGCTCGGCGGCATCGACCAGCACCACCACCCGGGTGCCGGCCGTCCGGCAGCCGACCAGGATACTTCTGACCGCCGCCAGCCGCCCTTTAAGCGACTCCGGATCATCGGAAGTGGTCGGATGTGGGCTGTCGTGGCCACCGGCTGCCCGCAGAAGGGCAGCGATATCTGCCAGCAGATCGGCTACCGAACCGGGTCGTCCGGAGAGGCGGAGAAACGCACTGCCGGCCGGCGCCTCCCGGCACAACCTCGCCGCCAGCACACTCTTGCCGCTCCCCGCTTCGCCGCAGACCCGAATGAGGGGTTTGTCCCGGACCAGCAGGTCGAACAGCTGCCGAAGGAGCTCGGCCCGACCGGAACAGGGTATCTCGGTACAGCAGGGCCTGACACCCTCGCGAAAGGCACCAACCAGCTGTTTGAGCCTGATCGGCGCTCTGGCCACCGGTCGGCGTGGGGCCACCACTCGACTACCTTCCGGGGGGTACTGGCTGGGGCGGGCAAAATCAACCACCGCGCCCGGTTCCAGCCGCAGCCTGGCGGTCTCCACCCGACCGACCTGTTCTCCGCCCTGGCGGAGAATCAGGGCGGTGGAGACGATCTCTCCCTCCAGGTGGCCGGCGCAGTCGATTTCCCCGGCCTGAATGCTTCCGACCACCACCCCCCCCGACTCGATTTTCAGGTCATGACAGGTGAGGGAACCACGGCAACTGCCGGCGACCAGTACCGGACCACCGGCAACCACCTCGCCGACGATTGACATCTTCGGGCCGATCCTGCTCTCACTCTGGTTGTCCATCCTCCCCCCAGCAAAATCGGTCTGTGGCCCCTTCCGCCTCAGCCGGTTCGGAGCGGCCTTTCGCTGGCCAAAAGCATCCGGCGGTAAAGGGCCAACGCAGAACCGCCGCAGGGCTGCCGCAAGGATACCGACAACCTAAAAAAGTTCCAGGAACTTCTGTTCCGACTCGGTTGTGCCAATCAGGATAAGTTCATCGCCCCCGGCCAGGGGCAGGACCGGGTTGGGCCCGACCATCAATCCGCTAGCGGACTTCAGGGCAATCACCGAGCAGCCGGTTTTCTCGCGGATACCGCTGTCGATCAGATTGCGCCCCAGCAGAGTGTTCGGCATCGGCCGGCTGAAAATATTCAAGCCCTCGGTGAACATCGAAATCTCATCCCTGTTGAGGAGGTTGACAATCGCGTTCGCCCCCATTGAGGCATAGGAAAGGACCAGATCGGCACCGGCCATGTGCAGTTTCGACACACTCCGTTCGTTGGTCGCCCGGGTAATCACCTGGATATCCGGGCGCAGCTGCCGGCAATAGAAGGCGAGATAGATATTCATCGCATCGTTGTGGGTAGTGATGATCACCGTCTTCGCCTGAAGAATGCCTGCCCGCTCAAGAACGGCAATATCTGCGGCATCTCCCTGGATGATATTGTCACCATTCCCTCCCACTCTGGCCACCGACCGCTTGTCGACAATCCGGTAGTCGAGACCATTCTCGGCCAGGGTGTCGGCCACTGCCAGGCCGACCCGGCCACCACCGAGAACAACCACCGGTACGGTCGGTTTGTCCTCTTCCCTGGCGGTGACGAAATGGGTTTCGAAGCTGTCCAGCTGTTCGACGGTACCGGCCAGCAGCAGCAGGGTTGACGATTTGATTACCGTCTGTGGCTGGGGCAGTTCAAAACGACCCTTCTCCCAGAGCCCGACCACCATGCTGCCGGTTTTCCGGGGCATGTCGATATCGATCAGCCGCTTCCCGGCCAGGGAAGTCTGTACCGCCGAGATCTCGGCAATATGCAGGGTATCGAAACTGCTGACGACATTAATCGGTCGACCCAGCCCGTAGGTCCGCTCGGCAAGGGCGTTGCCCAGTTTTCTGGCGAACTGGAAAACATGGGTGTTTCCGGGAAAGGTCAGAATATCGAGAGAGTTCGCCTGGTCGGCAGTCACCACCACCGGCACTGCCCGGGTGATCTCCCGGACCGTAAAGGCGATGGAGGTGTTGGTGAGGTCGTCGTTGGTGGCCACCACCAGTGCGGCCCCCGCCACCTGCAGCCTCTCGAAGGTCTCACGATCATCGGGCTCCCCCACCACCACCCGGTAGCCGGCGTCAAAGAGCTCCGTCGCCCGCTGCCACTCGGGGACGATCAGGACATAGGGAATATGGCGGCGATTGAGCTTGGTGATCAGCTTCTCGGTGATCGGCTCGAGTTGGGAGATGATCACATGGCCGGTGGTTCCGGCGGGAAGTTCCCTCGAGGTCCGGATCTTCGACTGGGTCTCGATCCACGGGGCATAGAAAAACTGGATGAAGGAGAAGGGGAGCATCACCAGCATCAGCACGACCCCGGAAACCAGGACAATGATGGTGTAGAGATGGCCAAGATCGCTGTGGAAGACGATATCGCCAAAACCAAGGGTTGACATGGTCACCAGGGTCCAGTAAACCCCGCCAACCCAGCTGTACTCCCGCCCCTCGTGGAACATCACCACCTGGAACATGGCACTGAAGAAGATAATGATGGCCAAGAGGAAAAAAACAAACTTGCTGAGCAGAACGAAATTCTTCCGGGTGGACTTGTTCTGGAAGAAAAACATCAACTGGGAGGGAAGAAATTTCATCGCCGTCCGCTGTCGTCCTTATGTCGGATAAAAGGTGGCTCTGTGGGCGCAGGATGTCGGAATTCCCGGCCGGTCAGGGTAAATCGGCCGCCATTATCATCAATACCCCGGCGAAAGTCAACAGGCAGCCGCAGCGGTTGCCCCGATGGCTCTTTGCGCAAGGCGGCATGCCTCCGGCACCCCGGCTGGTACGCTTCAACCGGCAGAAAAAATAAGAGTTGCAGAGAGCCGGGGAAATTCGTACCATCACCCTGTCGCGGGGCGTTCACCCCCTTTTTCAACAGTGCCAGAGCACTCGTTCACCAGCACCCTGTTTTCACCCGGCCAGGCCAGCTGAGAGAGCCAACTTTTAGCTCGGCTAACTGTCCCTGAACGAACGAAACACTGGCCGAACGGGTACAGTCCGGGTTCTGCCGTCTTTTACTGCATACCGGTGAACCATTACCTGCCAGAAGGACGAGGAGAGTAAAACATGGCCAAACCATCTGCTCCGGACAACAATCGACCGGAACAATCCGGACAACTGAGCCAGACCGGCGAGGCGACCGGGGCCGAGGGTGAGGCCATCGATCGGGCCCTGCTGGAGATGGAGATCCTCTACCGCTCCCGCTGTGTTCAGGCCACCCGCAGCAACGTCACTGTCCGGGAGATCCGGGAAAACGCCGCCGACGAGAACCGCTAGTGCCTCCCCGGGATCATGGCTCCGCCAAACCGGCCACCGGACCTGACTCCGTGCCGGCCCGATTGACCCCTTGAGAAAGAGAGATGGCTGGAAAAAAAATTGGTGCGCTGATCGGCGGCTCCGGTTTGATTGGCGGCACAATAGTCAATTATTACAAGACCCGTCACCCCGACACCGTCGACATCCGCGCCCCGAGCAGCAAGAAGCTGTCCATTCGCGAAGAGGAGGATATCCGCCTCTACCTCAACGAGATACGCCCCGATTTCGTGATCAACGCCGCCATGGCCAGCCTTGGGTCAGACTGCCACCTCTCCTACCAGGTCAACTACCTCGGCGCGATCAACCTTGCCCGGGCGGCCAACTCCCTGGGCATCCCCTACATCCATATCAGTTCCGCCGCCACCCTCCCCGCCGGCCTTGACCTGGGTGAAGAGGAGACCTTGCCCCTCTCGGCGCAGTTGAGCAACTACGCCAAATCGAAGTTGATGGCCGAGATCACCCTGCGCCAGATGGCGGCCACCGAGGGGCTGGACTACAGCTGCATCCGCCTGGGCATCGTCTACGGTGCCCATGACCATAAGATTCAAGGCTTCCACCGCCTTTTCTTCTCCATCGCCGCCGAATCGATGCCGGTCCTCTTCACCAAGAAGAATACCCTGCACTCCTACAGCAACGCCCGCAAGCTCCCTCACTGCATCCACCACATGCTCTGCCACCGGCAGGAATTCCGGGGCCAGACCTACCACTTTGTCGATCGCAACCCGGTGGATCTGGCCACCCTCATCCTCACCATCAAGTCCTATCTCAACCTCAGCCAGCCGAAAGAGATCTATGTCCCCTTCTGGTTGGCCAACTATGGCAGAAAATTCCTGCAGGTGATGGTGCGGCTTTGCCGCCGCATCGGTCTGAAGGCCGCCCTGCCGCCGGAGCTGATGTTCCTGGACAGCTTTTACAAGCCGCAGACCCTCTCTCCCCGACGCCTGCTCCAATCCTCCTTTGTCGACCCGATGCCGGAGGAGACTATCTTCAGCCAACTGCCAGAACTGGTAGCCTACTATCTCAGCCGCTGGAACCACCACAACCTGATCGACACCTTCAGGGATTCGTTGCAGGTCGAACCGACCCTGGAGGAGGCCTTCCGCCAAAATCCCCAGGCCCTGATCGACCGAGTCCATGCCGCCGGAATCGGCCCCTACCCCGGGACAACCGGCGAGGCACGGCCGGAGCCCCGCCACTGAAACGGGAATTCCCTTTTGCGCCGGCAGGAGGGGAGGGGGTGGGGCGAAGAGGAAGGCAGGAAAAGCCGGCACCGGCCTCAGCGGGCAATCTCGGCCGATTTGCCCAACTGGACAATGAGCATTGCCCCGAGGACCAGGTTATGTTCGGTTCCGACCAGCGGACTGTCGACAAAAGCGGCCCCGCCGCTGGCAATCCAGCGGGCGTAGCCGCCTAGCTGCAGCCTCGGGGTGAGTTCCTTGAAGATACTGCCGGACAGCTGCAGGCCGCCATAGCCGGCCTCAGCCCGGTAGGCCGGACGGTCGCTGGTGGCGTAGTCCTCTGCCACTTCGTAGAAGTACTCGTGGAATCGGCTATCGGCAAACTGGAGGCCGGTACTGAGGTGGAAGCGGATGCGCTGGGCCTGCAGGGAGCGGGAATCGCGGTAGATGATACCGAAGTCGGTCACCAGCCCCTGATAACCGACCTCCAGGCCGGAGTCAAAGCCCACCGACCAGGCCGCCCGCAGGTTGGCCTGGAAGAAGAAAGCGTCACGCTCACCCTGGGAGAAGAGATAGTAGCGCAGAGCAGGACCCGCTTCGACCAGGGCATCGAGACCGGGCATGCCGTCGCGGGCGGTATTGTCACCGGGAACCGGCGGGTTGCCGGCCAGGGAAAGATCGCTCTCCCATCTGCCCCGGCGGAAGAAGATCCCCCGCAACCCCTCGCGACCGGCCTGCAGCGCCTCACCCCGGTAGACGAAATAGGGCAGAGGAAGAAGGTAGCTGCTGTACTCATCAGAGCCGCGATAATGGGGAATTCGGGCGGCAGCGCCGGCCACTCCGTATTCCCAGAGGGGCAGCGGCGCAGAGCTTGCCGCACCCTCCGCCGCCGCCAGCGCCGACCGCGGGCCTGGGAGCAGACCGATAAAAAGGCCGATAAGCAGGCCCAGTAACAGGCTTGGTAACGAACCACAACTCTGGCCGACAAGCAACGTAAGGGATCGGTTCCACCTGCTCATAGCCGCAAGCTCTGCCAGTAGCTCTTTTGCCAGTAGGGTTCCTGCAGGCTGGAGAGGGTTACCCCGCTGGAGAGAGAGGCGTGCAGGAAGAGATTTTCGTCGAGGTAGATCCCCACGTGCCGTTGGCGCAGACCAGTTTTGAAAAAGACCAGGTCACCGGGCCGAACCGCCGCACGGGGAACGGGCCGGCCGGCCCTGGCCTGCTGCCGGACGGTTCGCGGCAGTTCCTTGCCGAACAGATCGCGGTAGGTGAGCTGCACAAAGCCGGAACAGTCCACCCCCTGGCGGGAAAGACCACCGTTACGGTAGGGAATGCCCCGCCAGCCGGCGTAATGGGCCCGGAGCCGGTCGACAATGCCACCGCCGCCGGCCGATGCTGCCATCGGTGCAGACTCGGCTGGGGCAAGGGTAGCGGCCGGGTCGGCCGAAGCGACTGGAGCGGCCGGGGTCAGTGGTTGTCGGACCGGTGGCGGCAGGTAGACCACCCGACGCTTCTCCAGGCAAGCGGTCAAACCGGGGCAGAGGAGCAGAAGAAGCAGGAGGAACAGGGGCAGAGTACCCCTTTTCGGGGACAAAACTGCCCCACGGTGCCCTCCCGGAACTCCGCTCACTCGGCAGCCTCCGCACCCCTGGAGCACTTGCCACCCTGCCAGTTGCCTGTCGCTTGCTCTCTTCACCCCACCTCCCCTCTCCGTCCGCCCTTCTTCACCGACCGACACCAGCCGACTACCAGCCGACTACCAGCCGACTACCAGCCGACACCATAAAGAAAACTGCCCAGAAAAACAAGCTTTTCGCTTACCCGTCACAAACCCTGACGCTAAACGGTCAGGCGGCAAGGGCAGAGCCGTGCCGCAGGTGGCCCCCGCGGCCAGGGCTCAGGCCCCGAACAGCCGGCTGCGAAAGAGGAAAAAGACCGCCCCCAGCAGGCAGAGACCGGCCCAGAGATAATCGAGGGTCAGCCGCTCCTTCAAATACCAGATGGAAAAGGGGACAAATACCACCAGGGTGATCAGTTCCTGTAGAATCTTCAACTGCCCCACCGACATGATCTGGTGGCCGATCCGGTTGGCCGGCACCTGCAGCAGGTATTCAAAAAGGGCGATTCCCCAACTGACCAGGGCGGCGATGAGCCAGGGCTTGTGGGAGAGAGTCCGCAGATGGGCATACCAGGCAAAGGTCATGAAGATGTTGCTGCAGCCGAGAAGGAGAATGGTGATGGTGAGGCGGTTCATCGGGTGGCTGGGCTCCTTCCCGGGATGGGGAAGAATGAAAAAAGGATCTGCCGGTTGCTGATCGGAAAAAACGCCGGCCGGCCAACTCCTCGGCGGGGGAGAACCGTTGGCGAGTGTGCGCCCTTGGCCGGTGTTCGTCAAGGAGATTCTTTTCTGGAGATATTTTTCTCACCGTGGTCTGTGGCGAAAAACTGGCAATAATCCTGTTGACGAGGTAGAACTGCTGAGAAAGGTGGCACCCTTGCGGGAGGAGAAGAGAGCCATGGTCAGTAGGCGAAGGAGGCGAGATGCACGAAGCGAGCAGGATACTGCAAACCATCTGGACGGAACGGGATACCACCCCGGCCACCACCATCCACCCGCCCCTCTACCGCGGTTCGACCGTACTCTTCAACAACTACGAGGAATTCTGTCAGGCGGGCCGCAACGAGTATCCCGGAATAAGCTACGGCACCGATCGACTGCCTACCCAGCGCCAGTTTGAAGAGGCACTGCGCGAACTGGAGGGAGGGGCCCTGTGCCGGGTCTTTCCCTCCGGCATCCATGCCGTCCAGACCGCCCTGTCGGCCTTTGTCGGCCAGGGCGACCACCTGCTCCTCTGCGACAACGCCTACGGCCCGAGCCAGCGCTTCTGCCGCAAGATCCTGCCACGGTTCGGGGTGGAATCCACCCTTCTCCCCCCCGATGTCGGCGCCGACATCCTTGACCACCTCCGCCCCAACACCCGGGTAATCCTCCTCGAATCACCCGGCTCGCTCACCTTTGAACTCCAGGATATCCAGGCAATCACTGCCATCGCCAGGGAGCGGGGGATCGTCACCATGCTCGATGCCAGCTGGGCCACCCCCCTCTACCTGAAACCGCTGGCCCTCGGTGTCGATCTCTCCATCCACTCGGTCAGCAAGTACATCGGCGGCTACTCCGACATTCTCGCCGGCGCGGTCACCGTCTCGGCCCGCCATGCCCAACGTTTTGCCGATTATTACAAGGATCTGGAGATCTACACGCCGGCGGAAATCTGCTCCCTTGCCCTGCGTGGTCTGCACTCTCTGGCCACCAGGCTCCGTCGGCACGAAGAGTCGGCCATCACCATCGCCCGCTGGCTGCAGGGGCAGCCGGGAGTCGGCGAGGTTCTCCACCCGGCCTTTCCGGAACACCCCCAGCACTGGCTCTGGCGGCGCGATTTCAGCGGCTCCTCAGGCCTCTTTGCCTTCACCCTGACCAGGGAGTACAGCGACGTGCAACTGGCCACCGCCATCAACGCCCTGCAGCTCTTTGCCATCGGCTACAGCTGGGGTGGCTCAAAAAGCCTGATCACCGCCAGCCGGGTACGGCGGAACCTGACCTGCCGCTACCGTGGCAAGACCCTGATCCGCCTTAATATCGGGCTGGAAGAGCCGGAAGATCTGCTCGCCGACCTTGCCGACGGCTTCGGCATGCTTATTTCTAACGGGTGACTCTTTCCCTTCTGTCAGAGGCAGATTTTCCCTGCCACCGGCAGTCAACCCCAGCGGATAACAGACAGCCAAGCAGATGCCGGAACAGCTGCAACACACCATCGCCCCCCTCGCTCCGCCTCTCTGCAGTGGGGACGGGCTGAGTGGATTCCCGCAGATACCCGCCGAAGTCGCCGATGCCCCCTGCTGAGGGCCGAAGCCGCCGCCACGGTCCAGTGGCTTTGAACGCCCCGGCTACCGCATCTCTCCCTTTGTCGACGGCTTCCATACCACCTCCCTCGGGCCGGTGGCGCGCCTCGCCACCCGTCTCAGCTGGCGTGACCGCCTCGGCACCATCGCCGTTCGCAGCGGTCTCAGGCGCAACAGCTACCTGATGGTTCCCGGCCTCTACTGCCTGGGTGAACCGGACGGTAACAGCCCGGTGTTGGTCACCGGCAACTACAAACTGAGTGTCGACACCGTCCGCCAGGAACTGGCCGGGCACCACCTCTGGCTGCTGGTGGTCGATACCCGGGGCATCAATGTCTGGTGTGCCGGCGGGAAGGGGACCTTTTCCGCCGCCGAGGTTGCCTATCAGGTACAGAACAGTGGCCTGGCCCAGCTGGTTAACCATCGCCAGCTGATCCTGCCGCAGCTCTCCGCCAACGGCGTGCGGGCCGGGGAGCTGAAGAAACTGTGCGGCTTTCTCGGCCGTTTCGGGCCGATCCTCGCCACCGACCTGCCCGAATATCTCCGCCGGGGAGAAGCGGATGAGGCGATGCGCAGTGTCACCTTCCGGCTCTCTGAACGGGCGGTACTCATTCCGGTTGAAATCTGCCTGCTGTGGAAAAAACTCCTTCTCGCCAGCCTGCTCTTTTTTCTCCTCTCCGGAATCTCTCCGGAGTTTTTTACCGTCGAGGCCGCCCTCCGCCGGGGTACTACCCTGGCCCTCGCCAACGCTGCGGCGATCTTCGCCGGGGCGATCGCCACCCCCCTTCTCCTCCCCTGGCTTCCTTTTCGCCAGTTCTGGCTGAAAGGGGCGGTGCTTGGCCTGCTCGCCGGCCTGATATTTGTTACCGTTGCCGGCGAGGGGCTGGCCCGTCTGGAACTGCTCGCCCTGCTCCTCTGGATCGGTGGTTGCGCCTCCTACCTGGCGATGTGTTTCACCGGCTCCACCCCCTACACCTCTCTGTCCGGGGTAGCCAAAGAGATGCGTCGGGGCCTCCCCTTCCAGATTGGCACCGCCCTGCTCGCCCTGCTCCTCTGGTTGGCGGCACCATTTTTCTGAACCAGGAGGTAGAAACATGCAAGGCTACAGATATCTCGACGACACCGCCATCCTCCGCCTTGATGCAGAGAAATGCATCGGCTGTGGCAATTGCCTGGAGGTCTGCCCGCACCGGCTCTTTACTCTGAACGACGGAAAGGCCCGTATCACCGATGGCAACGCCTGTATGGAGTGTGGTGCCTGTGCCAGAAACTGCCCGGTTGAGGCGCTCTTCGTCAACCCGGATGACGGTTGCGGTTGCGCCCACTATATCATCAACAGCTGGCTGGCCAGAGTTCTTAACAAACAGTCGAACGGCTGCGGTTGCTGAACCGCCCTGGCGAAGAGACAAAACTGCCTCCCCTCCCCCGGGCCGGCGTCACCGCCAAAAAAAAACCGGTTGCCCGCCACCAAAAGGGGGGGCAACCGGGCAGATAGGGGGGATAGTTCTTCTTTCCCTTACCGAGCCTGGTTCATGCGGCCACCGCCCATTGGTCCGGAGCAGCCCATGCCGCCACGGCCCATCCGGTCCGGCCCCATTCCCATCCTGCCGGCGCCCATATACTGCTCCACTCCGGCCTCTACCGCCTTTGCCTGCAGGGCACTGCGCAGATCAAAAAGCTCGCCGGCCAGTTTTGCCGCCGCCTGGGGGTCGGGTTGGTCGTGAGCCATCAGGGCCCGTTTTTCCGCCCGCTTCATTACCATCTCCCGGAGCAAGATCTCGTTTTCCTGGTGAAACTGGCTCACCTTCGCCTGCGTCTCCTGATCCATCTGCGGTGCCGCCATCCGTCCCTGAGGGCAGTCGAAGCCGTCGCCCCCCCGGCCCCAGTTGGCGGAAGCGGTTCCGGCGAGCAGCAGGGCGGTGAGCAAAGTGGCAACGATAAGGGTCGATCTGCTTGTTCTCTTCATATCCTTTCTCCTTAGTGGCAAGGCCTGTGCCTCGCAATGAGTGGTGTTGTCTCCGGCTGGCTGCCGGATCTTCTTTGTCATACCATAAGCAAGTGCGATGCCAGCCGCGAAGATAAAACGTATTTTGTTGATACAAAAGAAAAAATACACTTCTCGTAACCGGCCCAGGTCCACCATCCTGGTGTTGACTGGGTAAATAGTATCCACGGCACGGTGTCGATCAGGAAAGAATTTCCCACCCCAAAGCGGCATGGGGCTAGGGGGCCGCCAAAGAACCGGGATCAAGGGTGGGTGGAAATGTGGGCGTAATGGGGGGTGAAACATGAGACTAAATGATGAGGCCAAGTGAAAAATCATAAACCCAGGGTTGGGGCCAAGAGTGGAACGGAAGGTGACGCCAAACTCTGGCCCCTAAGGTGAGGTCCTGGGGAGGCCGGCCGGAGAGGAAGCACCGGCCGAGCAGGTTCAGCCGAGGCTGATCACCTTGTCGGCCAACTGGCTGGCGGTAACGATGTCGAGCATGTTGGTGCTGCCACCTACCGCCTTGCTGGCGGTGAGACCGAAATGTTCCAGACAGGTGCCGCAGGCGAGCACAATTGTCCCCCGCTTCTCGTACTCCTGCAGTTCGGCGAGCACCGGTGAGGAACCGATGGTCAGCCGAACGCCGCTGTTGAGAAAGATCAGCTGCCAAAGGTCGCCCCCCAATTCTTTCAGTGTTTTTATATAGTTGACCATCAGCTTGGCGCCAAGCTGGTCGTCGCCTCCCCCCAGCCGTTCGTTGCCGATCAGCACCAGAATCTTCTGCTTCCCCGCCGGTGGGGCAGCCGGGCGGGCGGTGGCTGCCGCCGCCGTACCGGCCTGGGTGGACTGGTCACGGCTGGCAACCAGTGTCCAGTCACTGCCATCGGCCTTTTCGCTCACCGAATAGCCGCGGCTGGCCAGAAAACGGCCAACGTTTTCCCGGGAGGCATCGTTATCGACAAATACGGTCATCGTTTCCGGGTTCTGTTGCTCAATGGCATCCTTGATGAGTAGAACCGGAGCGGGGCAGGCCAGCCCCCGGGCATCTAAGGTGAGGGACATTTGCTTTCTCCTTTCTGGGTATAACTGTCTGAAAATAGATAATAATTCGGCAAATAACTGGCGCAGGGAGGCGCTCCTCCTCAGGTGAGGACTATCTGCTCCCGGTTGCTGTCCCGAACGTAGCCGATGATTGCCGCCTCCTCCATCCCCTCGGCCCGCAATCTCTCCTCGAGGACCGCTGCCTCTCCTTCCGGGCAGCCGATGAGCAGGCCGCCCGAGGTCTGCGGGTCGTAAAGCAGATCGCGGAGAATGGCGCTGAAGCCGGGCGGAACGACCACCATCTTCTCACGGAAGCTGCGGTTGCGGTGGGCACCCACCGGCACCAGCCCGATGGCGGCGAATTCCAGGGCCTCGGGGATAACCGGCACACGGGCAGTGTCGAGGATCACGGTGAGGCCACTGCCGCTGACCATCTCGGCCAGATGACCAATGAGACCGAAGCCGGTGACATCGGTGCAGGCGGAGACCGAAAAACCGGCCATCACCTCGGCGGCCCGCCGGTTGAGGGCAGCCATCAGTTCGGTGACCCGTTGCACCGTGGCCACGGACGCCAAACCACCCTTCACCGCGGTATTGATGATGCCGGTGCCGAGGGGCTTGGTGAGCAGCAGACAGTCGCCCACCCGCAGCCCCTGGTTGGTGCGGATTTTCGCCGGGTGGACAAAACCGGTCACCGACAGGCCGTACTTCAGCTCGTCATCGTCGACGCTGTGCCCGCCCAGCAGCACGGTCTCGGCCTGCCGCAGGGTGGCGATGCCACCGGCAAGCATCGCCCGCAGGACCTCCGGGCCAAGTTTGGCAATGGGGTAGGCAACGATATTGAGGGCGGTCTTCGGCACTCCACCCATGGCGTAGACATCAGAGAGGGCATTGGCGGCGGCAATCCGGCCGAAATCGTAAGGGTCGTCGACGATCGGGGTGAAGAAATCCACCGTCTGGATGAGCGCCAGCTCGTCGGAGATCCGGTACACACCGGCATCATCAGCGCTTTCCGCCCCCACCAGAACCTGGTCGTCAGTGGGAAAATCGAGCCCGCGCAAAACCTGCTCCAGGTCCCCTGGAGCGATCTTGGCAGCTCAGCCGCCCCCTTTGACACAGCGGGTCAGATACGTTTTTTCGGCGCCCATCCTCATCTCCCGCTCGGGCAGATCACCTCGTCGACCCGGTAGATATGCTTTTCACCGCAGTGCGGACATAGGGTGGTCAAAGCGACCTCTCCCTGCAAAACCCTGCCGCCGTCCGCCTTTTCGCGCACCCCATGATTTTCGCCCAGACGGTAACCGTCGCTCGCAAAAAGAACCCCTTTGCGTGGGCAGATGAAGTAGAGCTCCAAGATCAATCTCCTCGCCGGCACCCGACGAAACAGGGGCAGTCAAAGCGTTCACCTGCCGCCGGCCGGTTTCCCGGCAGTACTTCTCACGGGGTGGCACACCCTCTTGGCCGACCAACTCTAGCCACCCCTCTTCTCCTTGTCAAGCCTTGGAAATCGATTGGTTTTTCCCAACGTATCGGCTTTGTCGATCGGTGCTGGCTGTTGGTGGTTCCCCCTCTGCGGCGGTGGCCTCCTCGACAGCCACATCGACCATCACCGTCAGGCTGTGCACCCCTCCCCCCATCACCACTCCCTTCACCGGGGTGACGTCACCGTAGTCCCGCCCCCAGGCCAGGGTGATATGCTGTTCACCGGGGATGAGGTTATTGGTCGGATCAAGATCGACCCAACCTTGGCCGGGAACAAAGAGGGCCAGCCAGGCATGCGAGGCGTCGGCACCGACCATTCTCTCCTTGCCGGGCGGTGGCAGGGTCTGCAGGTAACCACTGACGTAGCGGGCGGCCAGGCCGAGACCACGCAGACAGCTGATGGCCAGATGGGCAAAATCCTGGCAGACCCCGCGGCGGCTGGAGAGAATCTGAGCAACCGGGGTATCGACGGTGGTGGCGGCCTTGTCGTAGGTCCAGTCGACATGGATTCGCCCGATTAATTCGAGGGCGGCGCTCAGCAGCGGCCGACCGGGGGGAAAGGAGGGGCGGGCGTAGGCGGTGGCGGCCGGGTCGATGGCCACCAGGGGGCTGGCATAGAGGAACTGGCAGGCCATCAGCTCCTCCGGCAGGGGGGCGGCGAGCCGGGCTACCGCCTCTTCCCAGGGAAGGGTGAATGCCGCCACCGGTACCGGCAGAGAGCGGGTGTCAACAACACTCTCGGCGGTAACCGTCAGCTCGTTGTGCGGCTGCTGGACCATGAAGAGTTGGACGGTATTGCCGAAATAGTCGCGGCGGGTCTGGTGGTACTGGGGCTCCGGCGAAATCTCCAGATGGCTCCAGTAAGGCTCCTGGGCAGGGGTTGACCGGGGCTGCAGAAAGAGCTCGTTCTGGGAGAGCGAAGCTGGTTCGGAGTAGTGGTAGGTGGTCTTATGAACGATCCGGTAGCGCATGCTCTGCTTCGCTGGTGATCATGGTGAAGTGCGGGGTGGTCGGCACTCGACTGAGATAATGGGCGGTCACCTGTTGGGCGAATTTTTTCAAATTCTCCTCCATCGTCTCGAGAAAGTGCGCGAGCGGCGGCGGCTCCAGCGGCTTGCCGGCAGAGCGCGGGTCACCCAGATCGAGCAGGCGGGTGGCGGTGAGCATCTCGAGGGCGAGGCGCTCCTCGGAACTGGCAAAGCGGCGTTCCCCCTGCCTGGGCAACTCTTCGACATGGGCCGCCAACTGGGCCAGTTGGAAGGCGAGCGACTTCGGGTTGCTCTCATCGATCAGCAGCAGGTCGAGGGCCGGGGCCAGCTGGAAGGTGGTCCGGTAGCGGGCCCGATAGGTCATGCTCGAATCGGCCACCTCCAGCAAGGCCTCCAGGCTGCTGCGGACCGCACCACGTACCATTGCCTGGCTGATGCGAAGAAGGGCGGTCTGGTTCATCGCCCGCTCCAGTCGCCGACCCATGTCCATGAATCGCCAACCGAGCCCCCGGGTCATGCTCTCCATGGCCAGACCGCTGAAAGCGGAGAGGGTGAAGAGGGTGTCATCGAGGACCTCCTGGGGGTCGTTTCCAGCTGACTCACTGAACAGTTCCAGGCGGTTGAGAACCCGCCAGCAGTCCAGGGAAAGACGGTCGCGGACATGACGGGCCGCCCCTTGGACCCGCCGCAACACCGCCAGCACGCTTTCACTGTGATCGGGGTTGTAGAGGGCCTGCCGGAGCAGATCGGGCCAGTCGCCCGGGGCGACCGTCGGCTCCGGTTCGGCCGCAGACCCCACCACCATCGGGTTTCTTGCCCGGAGCAGCTCAAGGAGAAAGGGGAGTTCAGGAAGGTCACCGGGCCGCTCTTCGGTACCCAGGCGGCGGCAGACCGCCCGCAGCAGCCGGATCGACCCTTCGGCCCGTTCCAGATAGCGCCCCAGCCAGAGGAGATGATCGGCAACCCGACTGGGCAGGTCACTGCTCCGTCGCAACTCGGCCACCGCGTCCAAGCCCTCAAGAAGGCTGAAGGGGCTGACCGGCTCATTGGAGAGGACCCAGATATCCTTGCTGCGCAGCCTTTCCGGCGCATCACCGGTCAGCTGACGGTGCTCGTCGGCAACAATCGCCAGCCCTCCCGGCAGCACTGCAAAACCATTCTTGTCGGCGGTGGCAAAGAGTCGCAGCAGCACCGGCCGGCTGACCACACGTCCCGCCTCCCAGACCGGTGCCAGAGAGGTCTGAAGGGGTTGCCGGCCAAGCCAGGCGGAAGGGGTCTCCCGCAGGCCGACGAGCGGGTCGACAGCGATGCCGGCATGAAGATGAGGCAGGGCGGGGAAGAGTTCCAGCTGCTCGAGATTGGCCTGGACATGGGCGCGGCCATCTGGGTGGCCGCACCACCAGCTCGGGTGGCCGGCCAGCAGCAGTTCTTCAGCAAAGAGCCGCTGGCAAAGGACCGGGAGGAAGAGGGAGAGGAGTGGGGTATCGATGAAGCCGCTGCCCACCGGGTTGGCCAGATCGACATTGCCCTCGCGGGCCGCCTGGATCAGCCCGGCAATCCCCTTACCGGTCTCCCGGCGCAGGGTGAAGGGGTCGCTCTCGTCGTCGGCAAGGGCGCGGAAAATTACCTCCACCGGTTCCAGACCGGCCAGTTTCTTTAAGTAGACCCGACCGTTGCGGACGGTGAGATCCTGGCTCTCGACCAGAGGGTAGCCGAGGTAGCGGGAGAGCAGGGCATGCTCGAAATAGAGACTCTGCTCCGGACCGGGGGAGAGGAGGACAATGGTCGGTTCCTGCCACTGCCGGTTGGCCCGGCCGACCAATCCCTGATGCAGGGTGTGGAAAAAGGGGGCCAGCCGGTGGAGCCGGGTGTTCTGAAAGAGGGTGGCAAATACCCGGGATATGACGATGCGGTTCTCTAGCGCATAGCCAAGGCCGGTCGGGTGGCCTCCAAAGTCGCGAAGCACCCGGAATGAACCGTCGGCCGCCCGGTAGAGGTCAACCGCATAGCAGGGCAAAAAGCGGTCCCCGGCCGGCCGCAGGCCATGGCAGGGGTGGAGGAAGGCGGGGTTGGCAAAGAGCAGTTCCGGCGGCAGCAAACCATCACGGAGGAGCTGCTGCGGCCCGTAGACATCGGCCAGCACCGCCTCGAGCAGTCTGGCCCGCTGGGCCACACCGGCCTCGATGGTGGCCCATTCGGCGGCGGTGAGCGGCAGGGGAATCATGTCCAGGGCCCAGGCGCTCTCCCGGCTTTCCGGGTTGTCAAAGGGGTTGAAGGTGGCCCCGTCCTGGTGCCGCATCCTCTCCACCCGCAGCTGCCGTTCGGCCAGTTCCACCACCCCCATCCCTTCCAGGGCGGTGACAATGGCCTGCCAGTGGGCCTGCGGTCGATTGCCGCCGCCGGTCAGCTCACAGTAGGTTCTGGCGGCGGCTGCGGCAAAGAGCGGCGGCGGCAATTGGCTGGCGGTCTCTTCCCGGTTCATCGGCAACGCTCCATGCATTCCCTCTCTTTTGCCTCTCGCCTACTTTGTCCTGCCGCCTTCGACCACACGCCACCAGGTTCTATCTATGCGGAAAGCCCGTCACCGCTGCCGAGAGCCGGCCAGCGGAGATCGAGGGTGCAGGGAAACTGCCGGTTCCGCTCACTGCTCGGGTGGGCCAGGCGGGTACCCGGGCTGTGGCCCCCGGGGATAAAGCGGGCATTGCGCCGCCCCTCCGCGGCCTGGGCGTTGATCGGCATCTCGTCGAAGTTCCGCCCGCCGGGGTGGCCGACATGGTAGGTACAGCCACCCACCGCCCGACCGCTCCAGCTGTCGTACAGGTCGATGACCAGCGGCGCGTGCACGCCAAGGGTGGGATGGAGGCAGGCGGCGGGCTGCCAGGCCCGGAAACGGACGCCACCGACGAGGACCCCGGCGGTGGTGGTCGGCTGCAGTGGCACCTGCCGGCCATTGCAGAGGAGGAGATAGCGCTCGCCGACCATGCCGCTCACCTTCAGCTGCAACCGCTCCACCGAGGAGTCGACGTAGCGGACCGTCCCGCCGCCGCCCGGCTCCTCGCCAAGGACATGCCAGGGCTCCAGGGCCTGGCGGAGCTCCAGGGTCATCCCCAGGCAGTGCACCTGGCCGAGGATGGGGAAGCGGAATTCAAAATGGGGGTGGAAAAACTCCATCCGCAGGGGGTAGCCGGCCTCCACCAGGGTCTGGAGGAGGTCGGCGAAATCGGCCCGTACCAGTTCCGGCAGCATGAAGCGGTCGTGCAGCCGGGTACCCCAGCGTACCAGCGGCCGGCGGTAGGGGGTACGCCAGAACCAGGCGACGCAGGCACGCAGAAGGAGCTGCTGGGCGAGGCTCATCCGGGCGTGCGGCGGCATCTCGAAGGCGCGGAACTCGAGGAGGCCAAGGCGGCCGGCGGCACTGTCGGGGGAGTAGAGCTTGTCGATGCAGAACTCGGCCCGATGGGTATTGCCGCTCACATCGACGAGGAGATGGCGGAAGAGCCGATCAACCAGCCAGGGGGGGCAGGGCTGGTCCGGGGTGGTCAGGCGGTCCAGCTCGGCAAAGGCGATCTCCAATTCGTAGAGGCTGTCGTGGCGGGCCTCGTCCAGCCGTGGCTGCTGGCTGGTCGGGCCGATGAACAGGCCGGAAAAGAGGTAGGAGAGGGAGGGGTGGTTATTCCAGAAGGTGATGAAGCTGCGCAGCAGATCGGGGCGGCGGAGAAAGGGGCTGTCGGCCGGAGTCATCCCGCCGAGAACGATGTGGTTGCCGCCGCCGGTCCCGGTTTGACGGCCATCGAGGAGGAATTTTTCCGTGGCCAGCCGGCCCTCGCGGGCCATCTCGTAGAGCTCGGTGGTCCCCCGCACCAGCTCCGCCCAACTCCCCATCGGCTGGATGTTCACCTCGATCACCCCGGGGTCGGGGGTCACCTTGAAACTCTCCAGGCGGTGGTCGGCGGGGGGCGGGTAGCCCTCCACCAGCACCGGCAGGCCGGTCTCTCGGACGGTCTCCTCAATCAGGGTGATCAGTTCCAGATAGCCCTCCAGTTGCGGAATGGGGGGCATGAACAGGTAGAGACGGCCATCCCGGGGCTGCACACAGAGGGCGGTGCGGACCAGCCAGGCGGCAGACTCCCCCGGTGCCAGTGGCGGTTCCGGATCCGGAGCCGGCTGCTGCTGCGACTGCCCGCTCCTCTCCCCGGTTGCCGTGGCCTCCGTTTCGGCTGATACCATCGCCAGGGGTGGTCGCGGGGCCATCGGGTCAAGGGGCGGCTCGTCGTTCAGGTCGGCCGCCGCCACCCAGGGGAGAGAGGCGAGGGGCAGGCGCAGACCGACCGGGGAGTCTCCCGACAGCAGATAGAGTTGCGGGCTGCGCAACGGCCAGGGTCCACTCTTCCAGGAGCCGTACTGGAGGGGAAGGACATAGCCGACCACCGCACCCAGGCCGCGGCGGAGGGAGGCAAGGAGCCGGATTCGCCCTTCCTCGTGCTCCAGGGCGGGATCGGTGGGGTCAAGGTTTATCGGCAGGCCCGCTTCGCCCAGCAGGGTGCCGAGGGGGTCTTCGTAGGCCGGTCGGATATACTGGCGACTGACCCCCAGGCGGTCGACCAGGGCGGTGAGGAAGCGCTCGGCCGCCTCGGCACCGAAACCGTAGTCCCGCCCCGGGTCGGCAAGAAGCGTCTCGTCGCGCCAGAGCGGTTGCCCATCGCGTCGCCAGTAACAGGCCAGCGACCAGCGGGGCAGCGACTCGCCGGGATACCATTTCCCCTGGCCGTAGTGGCGCAGGCCGCCGGGGGCCCAGCGCCCCTGCAGACGGTGGAAGAGCTTCTCGGCCAGCTGCTGCTTTTCGACCCCCAGGGCCTCACCGTTCCACTGCGGTTCGTCCATGCCGTCAATGGCGACAAAGGTCGGCTCACCGCCCATGCTGAGGCGGACATCCGCCTCCTGCAGCTGCGCCTCGACCTGCTCACCAAGATCGACAATTGCCGACCACACCTCTTCCGGGTAAGGACGGGTGGCCCGGGGCGCCTCGGCGACCCGCTGTACCGCCATGTGGTGGCTGAACTCCACCTCACAGAGTTCCAGGGCGCCGCTCACCGGCGCGGCGCTCTGCGGTTCCGGTGAACAGGCCAGGGGGATATGCCCCTCACCGGCGAAGAGCCCGGAGGTGGGGTCCATGCCCACCCAGCCGGCCCCGGGAAGATAGACTTCCGCCCAGGCGTGCAGATCGGTGAAATCGGCCGCCGGCCCGGAGGGACCGTCGAGGGATTTGACGTCCTGGGCCAGCTGAATCAGATAGCCGGAGACAAAGCGGGCGGCAAGCCCGAGGTGGCGGAGGATGTTGACCAGCAGCCAGGCCGAGTCACGGCAGGAGCCACTGCCCAGGGCCAGGGTCTGTTCGCAGCTCTGCACGTTCGGCTCCATACGGATCAGGTAGCTGATCTCCCCGGTCAGCCGCTGGTTCAACCAGACCAGAAAGTCGATGGTCGGCTCCGGCTGCCGCGGCACCGTCGCCAGAAAACGCTGCAGCCCCTTGCCGGCCTCGGCCCTGGCCAGATAGGGGGCGAGATCGGCTGCCAGTTCCGGCTCATACGGGAAGGGACACTTCTCCGCCGCCGGCTCGAGAAAGAAGTCGAAGGGGTTGACCACCACCATCTCCGCCACCAGGTCCACCTCCACCCGAAACTGGTCGGTCTTCTCCAGAAAGACCAGCCGGCCGAGGTAGTTGCTGAAGGGGTCCTGCTGCCAGTTGAGGAAATGGTCCGACGGGTGGACGGTGAGGGAGTAGCTGAGGATCGGGGTGCGGCAGTGCGGTGCCGGCCGCAACCGGACAATCTGGGGGCCCAGGTTTATACGCCGGTCGTAGCGGTAGAGGGTCTGGTGGTGCAGGGCGACATGGATCCCCATGGGCTCCTCCTTGGCGCTGTCGCCTCCCCGTTGCCGGGGGTGGCGGCGCGATCGAGATTACTGCTGCTGGCCGGCGGTGGCCGGCAGCGGCTGGATATTGAAAAAGGTGGTACCGATGGCCGTGTCTATCCGGTTCAACCTGGTCTGCAGGCCGTCGAGGTATTCGTGCATCCCTTCGGCCAATACCTCTTCAATGTCGGTGTACTCCATATCGGCCTTCAGCCGACCCAGGAGCTTTTCGGCGCTGTTGCCGGCCGAACCGGCCGGGGAGCCGGAGATCCGGTGCAGGCAGATATCGGCCTTGTTGACGCAGTGGCGGATGGAGCGGGGGAAACTGTGGTCGAAGATCAGGAAATTGGCCACCTGGCGCGGGGCAATCTGGTGGTGCTCCTTGCGGTACATCTCGAAGGCGCTGGCCGACTTGAGCACCGCCGCCCACTGGATGCTGTCGATGGGGGTGTTCACCAGGTCGAACTGGGGAAGGAGCATGAAATACTTGACATCAAGGATCCGCGAGGTCTTGTCGGCCCGCTCCACCATCATGCCGATGCGGGCGAAATTCCAGGCCTCGCCGTGGCTCATGGTGGAGTCCATCAGCCCGGTGAAGAGGTGGCTGCGCATCTTGATGATCTTGAAAAAACGGTCCGGCTCGTTCAAGGCCACCGGCAAATTCTCGTCGTGGGTCATCTCCAGGTAGAACTGGTTGAGGTGCTCCCACATCTCCGAGGAGATGATCTCGCGGATCGAGCGGGCATTTTCCCGGGCCGCTGCCAGGCAGGAGAGGATCGAGTTGGGATATTCCCGTTCAAAGGTGAGGAAGCGGACCACCGACTCGCCGCTGTAGTCGGAGTAGCCGGTCTTCTCGTACAGCTCCTGGTCACCGGTGATCAGCACCAGTGGCTCCCACTGCCGCCCCCCCTGGGAGGGCATGTCGAGGAGCAGATTGACGTTGACGCTGATGAAGCGGGCGACATTCTCCGCCCGTTCGATATAGCGGCACATCCAGTAAATGGTGTTGGCGACGCGACTGAGCATAGCCTTATCTCCTTGGGGGAAGAGCTTACAGTACCCAGGTGTCCTTGCTGCCCCCACCCTGGGAGGAGTTGACCACCAGCGAGCCTCTGGTGAGCGCAACCCGGGTCAGTCCCCCCGGTTGGACGTAGATGTCACTGCCGTAGAGGACGTAGGGGCGAAGATCGACGTGCCGCCCCTCTATCTGGTTCCCGACAATGGTCGGCACCCGGGAGAGGGAGAGGGTCGGCTGGGCCATGTAGTTGCGCGGCTCGGCCTTGATCCTGACGGCGAACTCGGCCCGTTCCGCCGCCGTGGCATGGGGGCCGATCAGCATGCCGTAGCCCCCGGACTCGTTGGCCGCCTTGACCACCAACTCATCGAGGTGGTCGAGAACGTAGGCCCGGTCTTGGTCGTTACCGCAGATGTAGGTGGGGACATTGGCGAGAATCGGCTCCTCACCGGTATAGTACTTGATGATCTTCGGGACAAAGGAGTAGATCACCTTGTCGTCGGCAATACCGGTGCCGGGGGCGTTGGCCATGGCGATCCGGCCCGCCTTGTAGACCCCCATCAGGCCGGGTACACCGAGGAGGGAGTCGGCGCGGAACACCTCCGGATCGATGAAGTCGTCGTCGATCCGCCGATAGAGGACGTCCACCCGCTTCAGCCCCTTGGTGGTGAGCATGTGCACGTAGCCGTCGGCGACCACCAGATCCTGCCCCTCGACCAGTTCCACCCCCATCTGCTGGGAAAGAAAGGAGTGTTCAAAGTAGGCGCTGTTGTAGATCCCCGGGGTAAGCACGCCGATGGTCGGGCTCTGCACATGCTCCGGGGCGAGGTGGGCGAGCACTTCGAGCAGCTTGCCGGGGTAGTCGTCCACCGGCCGCACCCGGGAGGCGGCAAAGACCTGGGGGAAGGTGCGCTTCAGTACCTGCCGGTTCTCGAGAACGTAGGAGACCCCGGAGGGGCAGCGGAGGTTGTCCTCGAGGACGTAGAACAGGCCGTCCCGGTCCCGCACCAGATCGGTGCCGGTGACATGGCACCAGATGCCCCGGGGCGGGGTGAAGCCTTCACACTCCCGCCGGTAGGTACGGCTGCTCAGCACCAGATCGGCCGGCACCACCTTGTCTTTCAGGATCTTCTTGTCGTTGTAGACATCCTGCAGAAAGGCGTTGAGGGCGAATATCCGCTGCTTCAGACCGCTCTCAATCTGCCGCCAGTCCTCTTCGGCGACAATCCGCGGGATGATATCGAAGGGGAAGATCTTCTCCGCCCCCTCCTGCCGGCCGTAGACGTTGAAGGTGATCCCCATCTTCAGGAGCAGGGCCTCAGCCGCCTTCTGGCGCATGGCCAGATCACCGGGGGGGAGCGACTCGATCTTGGCCACCAGCAACCGGGCCCCCGGACGGGGGGTGCGGTCGGGAGCAAAGAGTTCGTCGTAGAAGTCGCCCGAGTCGTAGTCGTGAAACGTCGCCATCGTCCCTCCCTTTTTCTGTTGGCTACCTTGAAAAATGGTATTTCCGGCCAATCTCTCTCTCTCTCTGCGTTAAACGAAAACAATTTGTCCTCGGAATGTCAACTATATGCCTGCGGAAAATTGTTTTCTTTCGCCTTGATTTTGAACGGAAATTCGAATTTTTCCAGGCAGCCTGTTGTCTCTGCGGCGGACCGGAACAGCCGGCCGCCACTCCGGACAGCGCCCTGCCATGGTAGCTGCCCGACCTCCCTTCGGCAAGTAATTTTATCACCGGCCGCCCCCGGCCGCGTACGCTGCGCTGTGGCGAGCAGGCCCCCCACCAACGCTTCTCCCGCTCCTCCCAAGGTCCGGCGATCCCCCGGAAACGTTGAATATCCATTGACAAGCGGAAAACTTTCGCTATGATCGGTACCTGGTTTTTTTCCTGCCGGCAACCCTGCCGGCCATCTCCTCCATACCTTCACCAGAACAGGCACAGGGAACGACAATGATCAAGAACAGACTGGCGCGCAAGGCGCTCAACAAAACAGTTCGTATTGCCGGCGCCGTGCTGGCGCTCGCCTCCCTCGGCCTGCTCTCGGCCACTCTACCGGCAGCGGCGGCGGAAAAGGCCAAATTCGGCCATGTCGCGCCACCCTTTCATGGCCAGTCGAAGGGGGCCGAGGCCTTTGCCGAGGCGGTCAAGGCCCAGACCGGCGGCAGGATCGAGATCGCCCTCTTCCCCGCCGGCCAGCTGGGGGGCGAACTCTCCCTGGCCGAGCAGGTACAGAGCGGCACCCTGCAGATCGCCACCGTCTCCACTGCCGTGCTGCAGAATTTTGTCCCCCAGGCGGCTGTCCTCGACATGCCTTTCCTCTTCCCGGACCGCCAGACCGCCTACCGGGTTCTTGACGACCCGGAATTTCAGGAGCGTTTCTTCTCATTTTTTCCGACCAAGGGCTTCACCGCCATCGGCTGGACCGAAAACGAGATCCGCGACCTGAGCAACAGCCGGCGGCCGGTGCGCAGCCCCGCCGATGTCAAGGGGCTGAAGATCCGGGTGATGAACTCTCCCCTCTATATCGACACCTTCAAGCAGCTCGGGGCCTCGCCGGTGGGCACCCCCTTCCCGGAGATCTACAACGCCCTGCAGACCGGGGTGATCGATGCCCAGGAAAACCCGGTGCTGACCACGGTGCTGATGAAATTCACCGAGGTGACCAAGTACGTCACCCTCACCCAGCACTCCCTCACCGAATGCGTGATTATTGTCGCCAACGACTACTGGCAGTCGCTGTCGCCGGCCGACCAGCAGGTGTTCCGGGACGCCGCCCGGCAGGCGATCGAGGTGAATCGCCAGGTCAACGCCGAGTTGCACGGCCGTCTCCCCGGCAGCGGCCTTTCCATCGACGACTTCGCCGCCGCCAACAACATCGAACTGATCCGCCTCAGTGCCGAGGAGCGGGAGCAGTTCCGCCTGGCGATGCTGCCGGTATGGGACAAGTACCGGCCGAAGGTCGGTGAGGAGATCTTCGACTTCACCCAGGCCAAAATCAGCCAGCACCGCCAATAATCAAGAGGCGCGGAGGGGGGCGGGGAGGCACGGGCCGTAGTGGGCAGGTAATCACCCGCCCGGGCCAGCCGCCAACCCGAACGGAGGGCCCTGCAGGGTGAACGAGGAGAGAGAGACCAGGCAGCAGCCGGGCCGCCGCGCATCAAGCGGGGAGATCATCGACCGGCTGGAAAACAGCGTACTGGTCTGGACCATTCTCGGCCTGGCCCTGATCGGCTTCGTCCAGGTCTTCTGCCGCTACCTGTTCAACTACAGCTTCACCTGGTACGAGGAACTGGGGCGGTATCTGGCTGTTTTCATCGCCTTTCTCGGCGCCGCCATCGGCGTGAAGAGCGGCAGCCATTTCAGCATGAACCTGGTGCTCGGCCACCTCCGCCGCCCCTGGCAGGAGCTGCTGCAGGCCGGTGTGGCCGGCCTCTGTGCCCTTTTCTTTCTGGTTGTCGCCTTCGCGACCGCCAGGGTTGTCCTCCGCCTGCACGGCTTTGGCAACACCTCGCCAAGCCTTGGTCTGCCGATGTATCTGGTCTACTTGCCGATTCTGCTCTTTTCCCTGCTCATCGCCGGCCGCTACCTTGCCCAGGGGAAGAGTGCCCTGGATGAGCTGCGGCGACCGGTTGCGACAGCCCCGGGAGATACGCGGTGATCGCCTTCATCTGCCTCGCCTTCACCCTGCTGCTCCTGGCCGGCATGCCCCTGGCGGTGATCCTCGGGCTCACCACCACGCTTTCTCTGCTCCTCTTCACTTCAACGCCGCTGGACATCATCCCGCAGCAGCTCTTCAACGCCCTGGACAAGTTCGTCCTCCTGGCCGTCCCCTTCTTCATCCTCGCCGGCTCGATCATGACCCGGGGCGGCATAGCCCGCCGGCTGATCGACTTCGTCAGTGCCCTGGTCGGCTGGTTTCCCGGTGGCCTGGGAATCGCCGGTATTCTCGCCTGCATCTTCTTTGCCGCCATCTCCGGCTCGTCGCCGGCAACGGTGGTCGCCATCGGCTCGATCATGATCCCGGCCCTGATCAAGGCGGGCTACGGTGAGCGCTTCTCCCTTGGCCTGATCACCGTCTCCGGCTCCCTCGGCATCATCATCCCCCCCTCCATCCCGATGATCCTCTATTGTCTGGTCATGAATGTCTCGGTGGCCAAGATGTTTCTCGCCGGGGTGCTGCCGGGCCTTCTCATCGGCGTGGTGCTGATGCTCTACACCTGGCTGGTTGCCCGCCGCCTCGGCTGGCGGGGCAGCAGCCGTTCGTCGCTTACTGCGGTCATCACCGCCGGCCGGCGGGGGTTCTGGGCCCTGCTCCTGCCGCTGATCGTCCTCGGCGGCATCTACTCCGGGCTCTTTACCCCCACCGAGGCGGCAGCGGTGAGCGTGGTCTACGCCCTGGCGGTGGAGATGCTCATCTACCGCGGCTTCGGCCCGGGCGAACTCACCGCCGTCTGTCGGGAGGCAGCGGTTCTCTCCGCCTGCCTGCTCTTTATCCTCTCCTGCGCCATGACCTTTGTCTGGCTGCTCACCGCCCAGGAACTGCCACAGCAGCTGGCGGCGATCATCCTCGCCCATATCCACAGCCCCTGGCTCTTTCTCCTTGCCGTCAACCTGCTCTTTCTGGTTCTCGGCTGTTTCGTCGACGATGTCAGCGCCATGCTCATCCTGGCGCCGCTTTTTCTCGAGACCCTCAACCAGTACGGCATCGATCTGGTCCACTTCGGCATCGTCATGGTCCTGAACATCCAGATCGGCATGCTCACCCCCCCTTTCGGACTCAACCTCTTTGTCGCCGCCGGGATCAGCAAACAGCCCCTCACCCGGGTAGCCAGGGGGGTTCTCCCCTTCCTGGTGCTGATGCTGGCCTGCCTGCTGCTGGTCACCTACCTGCCCAGGCTCTCTCTCTTTCTGCCCCACCTGTTTCTCAGCTGATACGAGGTTTCCCATGCTGAACGCCGACGTCCGTACCGCCCTCATCGATATCATAGGAAAAAAACGCTACCTCGACCGTCCGGAAGAGCTGGCCTGCTACGCCTACGACGCCTTTCTGGAAGAGAGCCTGCCCGATGCGGTGCTCTTTCCGCAGACCACCGCCGAGGTGGCGGCCATCGTCCGGGTTGCCGCCACCCACCGTCTGCCGGTCACCGCCCGGGGGGCCGGCACCAGTGTCTGCGGCGCACCGGTACCGGTCCACCACGGCCTCGTCCTCTGTTTTTCCAAGATGAACCGGATCATCGAGGTCAACACCGCCGACCGCTATGCCATCGTCGAACCGGGGGTGATCAACGCCGACCTGCAGCGGGCCCTCGCCCCGCACGGCTTCTTCTACCCCCCCGATCCCGGCTCGATCAACATCTCGACCATCGGCGGTAATGTCGCCCTCAACGCCGGCGGCCCCCGATGCCTGAAGTATGGGGTGACGGTGGATTACGTGCTCGGCATGGAGGTGGTTCTCGCCTCCGGCAAGGTAGTCCGCTTCGGCAGCCGCAACGTCAAGGATGTCACCGGCTACAAGCTCTCGGCCCTCTTCTGCGGCTCGGAGGGGACTCTCGGCCTGGTCACCGAGATCATCCTCAAGGTGGTGCCGCAACCGGAGGCGGTCCGCACCGTCCTGGTCACCTTCAATGACCTCGACGACACCGCCCGGGCGGTCTCTTCGATCATCGGCTCCGGGATCATCCCGGTGGCCATGGAGTTGATGGACAAGATGACCGTCAACGCCATCGAGGACGCGGTGGGTCTCGGCCTGCCCCGGGAGGCGGAGGGGGTGCTGCTGATCGAGGTGGATGGGATCAGCGAGGCCTGCGAGCGGGAGATGCGGCGGATCGTCGAGAAGGTGCGGGAGTGCGGGGCGGTCGAGGTGAAGGAGGCGGCCACCGCCCAGGAGCGGGACCAGCTCTGGGCGGCCAGGCGACAGACCTACGGGGTGTTCGCCAAGATCGCCCCGGACATCATCTCCGAAGATGTCACCGTACCGGTAAGCAAGGTTCCGGAGATGATCCGGCGGATCCGGGAAATCGGCAAACAGTATCAGGTGGCGATCGGCGTCCTCGCCCATGCCGGCGACGGCAACATGCACCCGCTGATCGCCGCCGACCGCAGCAACAAGGAGGAGTGGGCGCGGGTTCTCGAGTCGTTCGGGGCGATCTTCGCCGCCGGCGCCGAACTTGGCGGCACCCTCTCCGGCGAACACGGCATCGGCCTGGCCAAGACCCCCTACCTGCCGCTGGTGATGGACCAGGATTCCCGTGACTTCCTGAAGCTGATCAAGAGAGCGGTGGACCCAGACAATATCTTCAACCCGGGGAAATTCGTATGATGAGCAAGGAAAGCGGCAGCTGCGGCAAATGCGGCCTCTGTCTGGCGGTCTGCCCGGTGCACCGGGTGCTGCAGGAGGAACAGGCCACCCCACGGGCGAGAATCCAGCTGATCGAGGCCTACCAGAGCGGCAGGCTGCCCTCCTCGGCCTACCTGAAAGAGCTGATCAACCGCTGCCTGATGTGCGGCAGCTGTGCCGCCAACTGCCCTTCCGGGGTCGACCACTACTCCCGCTTCATGAGCATGCGGGCGGAGATGGCCAAAGAGCACGGGGACCGTCTGGAGATCAGGGGCCTGGTCTATCTGCTTGCCCGGGAGAACCGCCTGCGCCTGGCGGTGGGGGCGGCGCGCCTCGGCCAGAGCCTCCTGCCGGAGGCCTTCCAGAAGAAGTACCGCCTGGGGGAAATCGCCCTGCGCCAGTTGCCCGCCCTGAACAGAAAACCGTTCCGGGACGAGGTGGCCGAAGAGCACCTGCCGGAAGGGGAAGTACGAGGCACCCTCCTCTACTTCACCGGCTGCGCCACCAACCATATCTTTGCCGACACCGGCCGGGCCACCCTCCGCCTGCTCACCGCCCTCGGCTACCGGGTCATCATCCCCAAGGGGCAGACCTGCTGCAGCATCCCGATGCTCTACCACGGCGGCATCGAGGCGGCAAAAGAGAATATCCTCGAGAACGTCCGCTGCCTGGACCGGGACGGGGTGAACGCTGTCATCGTCGACTGCCCCACCTGCGGTGGCGCCCTGAAAAAGGAGTTCCCGGCCATGCTGGCCAGATACGGCGAAGAGACGGCGCCGGCCGAGGCCATCGCCGGCAGGGTCACCGATCTCCTCTCCTTTCTCTACGAGCACCTCGACCAACTCATCCCGCTCCTCAACACGGCGGGTGAGGCGGTGGCGGTCACCTACCACGCCCCCTGCCATCTGAAAAACAGCTTCACTCCCGGCGACCGGCTGCTCCGCGCCCTCCCCGGGATCAACTTCCTCCCCGCCGACAACGCCCTCGACTGCTGCGGTGGCGGCGGCACCTTTTTTTACGAATACCCGGAGATCGCCGGCACTATGGCCGCCGCCAAGGTTGCCGGCGCCCGCCGCAGCGGTGCCAGCCTCTGGCTCACCGACTGCCCGGTCTGCCGGATCAACCTCGCCGGCCGGCTGAGCCCGGACGACACCCTCAGCGTGCGCCACCCCGCCGAATTTCTTGCCCATTTATTGGGGTCGGACCGAATTAATAGGCTGTAATCATACGACAAATGTTAAAAAATTTGCCAATTTCAAGCCTTAAATAGCCATTTTATAGGGCTTAAATGGCCTCCTAAGCTGGGGTTTGCTGCCCGTACCCGGTCCGACCCGGCTCCCCCAGCTCCCCCCAGCTCCTCCAACTCCTCCAGCTCCCCCAACTCCCCCGTCTACCCAAGCGCCTCCCGCACCTTGCTGGACAACTCGTGCAGAGAGAATGGCTTTTGCATGAAATGCACCCCTCCATCGAGGACGCCGTGGTGGGCGATGACATTGGCGGTGTAACCGGACATGAACAGGCGCTTGAGATGCGGGTAATGGGTAAGCAGATTGCCGGCCAGTTCCCTACCATTCATCTCGGGCATCACCACGTCAGTGATCAACAGGTCGATCAGACCGTTATTTTCATGCGCCAGGCGAATGGCCTCGCCGGGGGTGGCTGCCGCTAAGACGGTATAGCCCAGCCTGGTCAGCATCATGGTGGTTATTTGCAGGATAGCCGGCTCGTCCTCGACCAGGAGGATGGTCTCGTGGCCCGGTTCGGTCGGGCTGTCCGGCACCATACCCGCCACAGTGGCCGATTTTTCCGTGTATCGTGGCAGATAGATTCTAAAGGTCGTCCCCGCACCCAGTTCGCTATAGACGTTGATAAAACCCCTGTTCTGCTTGACCATGCCGAATACTGACGCCAGGCCCAGCCCGGTGCCCTTGCCCTGTTCCTTGGTGGTAAAGAAGGGTTCGAAGATGTGGTTCAGGGTCTCTTGATCCATGCCACAGCCATTGTCGCTGACCGCCAGGAGGGTGTACTCGCCGGGTAAAAATCCAAGGTGTGCTGCGCAGTAGGCTTCGTCAAAGGTGGCCAGGGCCGTTTCGATGGTGATTTTGCCCACCCCGGCGATGGCGTCCCGGGCGTTGACACAGAGATTGGCAAGGAGTTGGTCGATCTGCGCAGGGTCGACCTTGACCGGGCGGATTGACTGGCCGGGTCTCCAGAGCAGATCGATATCCTCGCCGATCAGCCGGCGGAGCATCTTGAGCATCCCCTCCACGATCTCGTTCAGGTCGATGACTTTGGGGGCAACGGTCTGCTTGCGGGCAAAGGTCAACAGTTGCCTGGTCAGGGCGGCTGAGCGCTCGGCGGCCTGCTGCACCGCCTGCAGGCCGGCAAAGAGGGGATCGGCCGGGTCCAGCTTCTCAATGGCCAATTCGGTATGGCCCAAAATCACACTCAACATGTTGTTGAAGTCGTGGGCCACCCCACCGGCCAGCCGGCCGATGGACTCCATTTTCTGGGCCTGTTGGAGCTGAGCATGCAGTTGCTCCCGTTCCGTAATGTCCTGGTTGACCACGATAGCGCCCTGAATCTTTCCCAGGTCGTCAAGGACCGGCGCAGTGTAGTTGCGAATGATTTTCCTTTTCCCATCGAAGCTGTCAATTTCCAGCATTTCATCAACGATGGTGACGCCCTCGCGAATGGTGCGGGCAAGGGCCCAGTCATCAGGGGCAATTTCCTTGCCGGAGGGCAGACGACGGGCCTTGAAGACGCCGTATTCTTCTATCGGCACGGTGGGTTCGGCGCCCCATATTTTCACCCCGGCCCGGTTCCCGCGGATAAGTTTGCCGTTCGCATCGGCAAACCACAAGCCTATCGGCAGCACATCAAATACCTTATTCAGCAGATATTCCCGATTTTTCAGCGCCTCTTCCGCCTCTTTCCTGTCGGTGATGTCATTGTAGGTGATCACCAAGCCATAATTTTCTAAGAGAAGCGGTGCGGCAGACACGTTGAGCCAGGTAACTGCGGCATCCGGTTTTACTATGCCCATTTCGATATTTTTAACCAGACGGTTTTCCCGCAAGGCCCGGACGCTGGCATACTCCTCTACCGGCATGGGTGTTCCGTCCGGGCGAATGATTTGCCATTGTTCTCCATCGATGCGCCGTGCTTCATGCTCGTTTTTTGCTATGCCCAAGAGCTCGGCGGCACGGGGATTACTTTCAACAATGTTGCCTGAAGGGTCAGTTATGGTGATCCCCAGCGGGAAGGTATTGAAAAGGACGCGATATTTTTCCTCGCTCTCGCGCAGTGCCGTCTCTGCCTGCCTGGTCTCGATGATTGAACCGATCAGCCGGGCTGTGGCATGCAGACGTTTTCTCGCCAGTTCGATAATGTATGGGGGGCGCGAATCGTAGGCATCTGCCTGGCGAACAAGGTCATCGTAGCTGACGCCATATATTTCAGCCAGTTGCCGCAGTTTCCCCGGCTCTTTCGGCGGATCGCCGTACCCGAAGTTAATCACTCCGACGACTTTTCCGTCGGCAAAGATCGGTACAGCGTAGAGCCGTATCCCGCCGTTGCACTCGATGTCAACCGGTGTTTCCCGGGTAATGGCCAGCTGGGAACATGACGTCCAGCAGGATTCGTGGCACAACCATCGACCCGAGTTCAGTGCCTTGCTGTTGTCGGCGGTATCGCAGAGCCGGCGCGAGGCGCAGTCCATCATTCGACACCAGCCCGAGGAGAATATCCCGAAGGCATACTCGCCATTCACCTCATAGATTGCCGAGGAAGTGCCGAGCAATTCGAGGTACTCTTCGGCAAAGCTTCGCAGTCGTTCATGACCTATGGATTTCAGGATAATACCATCACGATTCAACTCGGTCAGGTCGCCATAGCCTTGATCGTGGGCTTCGCTCTCAGAAACACTATCCGAGGGTGCCTTTTTGGCCAGCATCCATTCAAACTGGTCGGTCTGCTTCTGCTCGGCAATATCCCGCCCTTGCCGATCGACCTGTACCACCTCGTCGGTCTGATTTTCCGCCAACAGGCGCTCGAGCAGCGCCTGTTCGACCCCCTCGGGACCGGATTGGGCGATGATCACCGCGCAATCGGGCAGCAGATTTTTCAGCAGGCTCGTGACAGTGGTCAGGGTTTCCTGCTGGTCGTCAATGACAAGGATTGTAGGCATGAGATTTCCCGGATTCTTACGGTGATGTTCTTTTCGAACATTTGGTCAGTATTTGGTCCAAGCTATTGGCAAATCGCTGTTTGTTTCGTTCGGACAAGGCAGGCGGCCCACCAGTTTCCACCCCGCTTGATCGCAAATCTTCAAGGAAATCTCTGGTGCTCAACCTTTCTTTTATATTTTCTTCGGTGTACACCTCTCCTCTCGGGTTCAGTGCCACAGCACCTTTTTCTAAAACTCTTGCGGCCAAGGGGATATCGGCGGTGATTACCAGGTCTCCAGGCTCAACTTTCTGCACTATTTCATTGTCGGCCTTATCTGCTCCTTGGCGAACATGGACGAAATGAATGAATGAGGATTGAGGTGTACGAAAAGAGGTATTGGCCACCAAAATCAACCGCAGCCGTGTCCTTTCTGCCGCCTTATACAGAATATCTTTGACAACTGCTGGACACGCATCTGCATCTACCCAGATTTTCATATTATTCTTCACAACAGAAAACTTCTTTTGTCTTTATGTGACGTTTATTGTGATTTTCTCACCTAAGGCTTGCGCAAACTTTTCCAAGTTGGATAATTTGATATCTTCAGCATGGTTTTCGATGCGAGAAATTGCTTTAGTTCTGAAATACTTGCTGAACATTTTGCCAACACTGATTCCAGTTTTACACCTTTGCTGTTGATGTTTTATTGTGGAATCATAATAGGTCGTAAAAATGGTCTTTACAACGTGTTTTTTAAAAGCCCAGAGGGGATAACCACCCTGACACAAGGTGCTGTCAGCAAAAGATTATTGTTTACTTATCAGCATGTTAATTCTACAGTAGGTAGCAAACTTCTTATTGCTTCACAGCGTCGGCTTATTTTCCCATAACTGACATACCGGGGGGACAGGGTCAGCTTCACCTTCGGTGATTTCGTAGCGACCGTTTTTTAAGCTGAGGTGCCCAACAGAAAAGGAGGTGGTGCTGAACAGAGAGTGAAAGAGCGTGGTGGGAGACTTCTCTCCCTTACAAAAAGAAATTTCATTTCAGGGGGTTCATCATGCCATATCGCCGATTAGTTTCATCGCTGCTGCTCATCGCGGCAAACATCATCCTGGCAGTGACGCTTGTCAGCCCGACAGTCGCCGATGACAATACCGTAGTGCGAGATGAGTTTTTCTGGCTGGGCCAAATCAACAAAGCGACCGCGGTGATCAATACAGCCGAAGGCCTGCTCGATCCGGCCATTGCCCCGAAAGTTGCCGCCGGCCTCGCCCAAGTGATTAGCGACGGAAATAAACCGGATGGGCCACGCCCATCAGCGGTTATCAGATTCGAACCGCTGCTGATCAAAGCCGCCGGCCCGGAAGTGACCCTGCTTCATGCCGGTCGATCCAGCCAGGACATGCATGCAACCTACCGGGCCGCCATCCTCCGCGACGATCTGCTGGCACTTGCCGAACAGCTCAATACCTCGGCAACGTCATTGCTCAGTCTTGCCGGGAAACACACCGAAACCATAGTGCCGAACTACACCAATGGCGTTGCCGCGCAACCAAACAGCTACGCCCACTATCTCCTCGGTCACGCAGCCGGCTTTGAGCGAGATGCCCAGCGAATCCGTGAGGCGTATGCCCGGATCGACCGGTGCGCCATGGGCACCACGGTGCTCAACGGCACCAGCTGGCCGCTGAACAGAACCCGCATGGCCGAGTACCTCGGTTTTTCGGCAATCGTTGACAACGCCTACGACGCCTCGCAGATTTCGTCGATGGAGCAGCCGGTCGAAGTCGGCGCGGTGGTAACCAGCATTGCCCTGCATGTCGGCAACTTCATCGAGGACATGATGACCCAATATGCCCAGTCCCGCCCATGGATCCTGCTCCAGGAAGGGGGTGACACCACCTACGTGTCGAGTGCGATGCCGCAAAAACGCAATCCGGGCATCCTCAACAACACCCGCCGTGACGCCTCCTCGGCGATCATGTACGCTTTGGGACCGGTCCTTCGTACCCACAACATAACACCGGGGATGATCGACCCGAAAGGGGTCAAAGACAACAAGGCGATGATCGACACCGCCATCAAGGTGTTGAAGAGTTGGGACAAGATCCTCAACTCCCTGGTGATCAGCCCGGAGCGGGCACTCGAAGAGTTGAACAGTGACTGGACCGCTTCCCAGGAGTTGGCGGATGTGCTGATGCGGACCTACAAACTGCCGTTCCGGGTAGGTCATCACTTCGCCTCCGAGGTGGTGAGCTATGCCAGAAGCAACAATATCAAGCCGCTTGATTTCCCCTATGCCGAGGCGCAGCGGATTTACCAGGAGGCGGTAAAGGACTACGATCAGACTGGTACATTACCGATGAGTGAGGAAGAATTCCGGGCCACCCTTAACCCGGTCACCATTGTCAACAACCGGGCCACTGTCGGTGGCCCGCAGCCGGCCGAGCTTGAGCGAATGCTGAAAGAGGCAGCCAACCTCTGGGCCGGGCAGGCAGCGTGGGTTGAGCAGAAAAAAGCCCATATCGACAGCTCGTTGTCCAAGCTGGACGCCGACTTTAGCGCATTACTGAACAGCGGTACCTGAAAGAACTCTGTCACCTGCCGCCCGGTGGACCCGGCAATGGTCGACACCGGGCGGGTCTACACCTCTTCTCCTTCGATTGCCATCATCGGCCATGCAAAGCTAGGATGAAGGTGGTATAGCAGGCACATGCCTTTTTTCGGTGAACTCATAGCCATTGCCACCGTGTTGTGCTGGACCCTGAGCATCCAGTTCTTTACGGCCGCCGCGAAGATGGTCGGCTCCACTTCGGTCAACATCATCCGGCTGGCGGTGGCCCTGCTGCTGTTCAGCGCCACCATGCTGGTTCGCGACGGCGTGCTGCTCCCCTGGGATTTCCCGCAACACGCCTGGCTCTATCTCAGCCTCTCCGGGGTGGTTGGTTTTTTTATCGGCGATATCTTCCTGTTCAAGGCCCTGGTTGAGTTGGGGCCGAGGCTGGCAATGCTGCTCCATGCCCTGGCGGCGCCTACGGCGGCCGTGATCGGCTGGCTGCTGCTTGGCGAGGTCTATGCCCCCAGGCAATGGCTGGGCATCGGCGTGACCTTGTCCGGCGTGGCCCTGGTGATACTCGAGCGCAGCCCAACTGTGGCCCCCGGCTCGGGCAGAACAGTGACCCGGGTGCGGCCGATGGGGGTTTTCTACGGACTGGGGGCGATGCTCGGCCAGGCCGGAGGCTTTGTCCTCTCCAAGGTGGGGATGCAGACCGCCTCGGGCTATCTCGACGCCTTTGCCGCCACCCAGATCAGGGCGCTGGCGGCCTTTGCCTGCTTTGTCCTGTTGTTCACCGTCACCGGCCGCTGGGGATATCTGCGCCGGGCCCTGGCCAACAGCAGGGCCATCGGCCTGACCGTGATCGGATCCTTTGCCGGGCCCTTCCTTGGCGTTTCCCTGTCCCTGCTGACCCTGCACTATCTGACCACCGGGGTGGCCTCGACCATCCTGTCGCTGGTGCCGGTGTGCATCATCCCCTTAGCCATCTACCTCCACAACGAACATGTGTCGAAGCGGGCGATTATCGGGGCGGTGGTGGCGGTGGGCGGGATCTATCTGCTTGTTGGTTGAAAAACAATCTCCGCACGCGCTAGAAGGGTCTCCCACCGCGGTATTAAAATCTCCTGTTATGATGGCTGGTATATGTTGGGGTGTGTCCTGGTGATTGAGACGCTCTGGAAACGACTTGGCTGGAAAAAGACCCTTGAGGCCATTGAACAGATTTCCGGCGTCCGGGCACCGTTTCATCAAAATCCTTTCAGCCTCAGCGCGCGATATATCTGATCCCGGGGGAATGCCGGCACACCGGCCTCGTCGGCATACTGCTTCCAGCGGGATACGGTTTCGCGCACTTCGTTGACAATGGCTTCGGCGCGGCCGCGCTTCATTGAGGCGGCCCTGGCACAGGCCCTAAAATCCTCCATGGTGATGCCGTCACGCTTACCGTTCAGGGACATTGCTGATTCAAACTTCATTTACAAGTCGCAAGTTATGGCGACTTAAGTTGATATCAACCTATTTATCGCCAATAGTGACGATTTATAGTGACGATTTATAAAAAATTCGAGTTCACGGTTTTTCTTGTAACGCCAGACTTGCGTTTGCAGCCTGTAGGCAGCAAAACGCCACCTTCCGCTACATCCTCTGCGACAACCCGACCGAGGCCGAGAGGCAGGCGCAGCAACACAGGAAGAGAGGATGCGGGAAAAACAAGTGCAGTATCTCTCTCATCTGCTAAGATCCGTGCCGGTCATCAGGGCAAGGTCTTCTCCGGCAAACGACCACCGGCCCAGCGGGAAACCCTGCACCTGACTCAAAAGAAGAGCCGTCAGGATATCGTCGCCATTGTACCCAGGCACGGAAAAAAAGATCACCCGGGTAAACAGCCCTGCACCCATGGACAGAAAGGAAGTCAGTGACCAGGAACTGAAAATCGTCATCAACGATTTTATCGACCAGGGCCATGTGGAAAACATCGTGGCGATGTTTCGTCGCTATCCACAGTATTATGCCTGGACGGGAGACCTGCTCCGTGACGAGAGGATGTCGGTCCGCTTGGGCATATCCGTGCTGTTTGAAGAGCTCAAGCAGCTGCAGCCCGAAATGCTCAACCTGGCGGTACCCTCGGTGATACCGCTCCTCGAAGCAACAAACCCTCTACTCAGGGGCGAGGCCATTTCTCTGCTTGGAATTATTGCCACTCCCGAAGCGTTTCGTGCCATCCGCAATCACCGTGACGAAACAGATACACAGGTTCTGGAGATGATTTCCCTGGTACTGGAGGATGATCGGTGACAACAGATCCCACCCGGATAACCAGCCATCGCCGCTGGCCATGGTGAGCGACAACCATCCAGGC
>JAABSV010000019.1 GCA_011390165.1 Desulfobulbaceae bacterium | reverse complement strand
CATGAACTGCCTCGGCAGAAAGAGAGCCAGGTATTTGAAGGACATTTGCAGCCAGATCATGTGCATATGCTGATATTGTTTTGGTTCAGCGCGAACACCGCACCATCGGTAGCAGACCGAAACCGGGTTGACAAGGTCAAGCCCCCTGCGGGGGCGCTGCGCGACCTTGTCAACCCGGCCCCGGTCTGCTTAACCTGAAGGTGGCGATGGCGAAGGAGCGGCTGTGCCACCCTCGCCTCCGGCGGGGCTTCGACTCTGGAGCTTGGATATGATTCTCCCGGAAATGGCTTCGGGGCATAACCCACTAACTTTGAATCAAGGGTTCTCCAATTTCAACTGAAGCAAAACATTCCTGCCTGCGCAACCTTGCAATCAAGTTCACTTGCCACGGTTGCATTGTATACCATTTACGAAATATTCTGAAAACTGACAGGAACTGACTTGTTGCCAATCTGTTGGTAAGCCTCTTGCAGTTTTCCTTCCCCCCAACCGTGCTCCATCCCTCCGACTGGGCCGTCACCAGAACCCTGGCATGAATGGTACGGCCAGTCACAGGCATCACATCAACTCTCCCGGTCCAAAACTTCGACTGTTTGATGAGTTGAAAAAGCTATCATCCCCCTGTCATCCGAACACACCATCACGGGTCATATATGACATTTGGTCATATATGACCCGTGATGGTGACCGAGAGAGAGTACCACAAGTCTGCCATTCAAGCATTTTTTTACACTAGGATGGGGAGATAAAAATAACAAACAAAGCGAAAACCTGGCATCATTTGTGCTTTGCAAGGTTGACGGCGAGTTTGTCGCACTCGCTGAACGTAAGGGTTCGGTATCCAGCCAAAGACCGCATAATTCGGGTCTATCTCCGTTCAGCCAGTGCTCCGGGTTCGTTCAGGCAGGTACGCTGAGTTGGAGTTGGCTCTCTTTTGTTGGCTCTCTTGCCGATATTGGCTCTATTGGCCCTGTGAGATGGCCTGAACGGACGAAAATGGGGTATGGGAGAACGGTTATCGGTTAACAGGAACCGAAGCAGGGTGAAAATCGCGGCGATAAAGAGTCAAAAAAAGTTTGCTGAAACAGCGAAAGAATGAAAGGAGCATGATCATGGGCGACAAAGGCGGCAAAAAGGACAAAAGAAAAAATCAAAAGCAAAGCAGCGATAAACAAGATGAAAAGGAAAAAACCAAGTTGGAGAAGCAACACAGAGACAAGCCGACAGTGGATTTTTCAACATGACATGCTCATGATAGTGATTGAGTCTTAAAAATAGTAAGGAAGGCTGCATGTTCGAGCCGGACAAGAACGGTTGGCGGCAAAAACTGCAGAGCCCGTATCCGTACCTGTTCGGTCAGTGCGCCAGGTTCCTACGGGCAGACCGCCGAGCTAGGGTTTGCCTTCTCAGTTGGCTCTATCAGTTGGCTCTATCAGTTGGCTCTATGAGTTGGCTTTATCTGTTGGCTCAATCGGTTAGCTCAAAGTGGTGCCCCGACCAGGCAAGAATGTGGTGCGGGTGAACGGTTGTGGCAAAAGAGCCGGATAATGGTCATGTACGACCATCGGTTATATTTGACCAATTTTGTGGCTGGATGTTGAAATCGGTCGACACCATTTCAACAACTATTATCTCGCATAATTGGAAGCATGAAACACTATGGCTAGCAAAGACGAAGCTGGCACGGAGCTTGCTTTTTAGCAGTTCCCGGGCAGATTTTTGCTTCAGGTCAAATTGTTCCTTTTGCCTGATTCAACGGGTAGTACAAGGCAGAATAGGATGAAAATTTGAGCTACACCATTATTACAGGTTATTATGCCAAACAGGATGAAGCTCGGAACGCCCTGCTGGGCGTAGCCGAGAAGGGCTTCGCGGCCGCCGTTCTGATACAGAGAGACGTCGACGGAACCAACCAGACTATTGATCCGTTTGTCTGGCGTCGGGCGCTACGGGCTGGTTCTGCAGCCATACTGATAGGGGGAATTGGCGTCTCTATCTGCCTATTGCTGCGCTGGCTGCAGTTGCTTCCCAGCCAAGGGTTCTTTACTTTTCCGGTCATTACCCTGCTGGCTGCCGCCACCGGCTTGCTGGTGGCGGCAGCCCTGTTCCGATTTGATAATTTTGCCATCAGGCGTCCCATCGTGGGCAATCATGCCCGCTGGCTGGTACCCGGAGAATCGGTCCTGATTCTTAACGTATCGGTTGATCTGTTGCCGATGGCGATGGCCTTTCTGCGGGAAAGCGGCGATACCCCACCGGCACTTTTTGTCCTGCATGCCAACCGCGAGCGCCGCCAGGAGATTCGGGGTCGATCGGAAAAACTCTCCCAGTCCCAGATCCCGGAACATGCCCGGCGCCTGGCCGGCGAACAGCAGGTGGACCAGAATCTCCCTGCCAACACCAGTTTGCTCAAACGTATCGGGGAGACCCGGCAATGGTTTCGACAAGTATGCGTCGATCTCGGGGCGGCAAGCCATATTGAACAAAAGGCCACCTCGGTCGCCGATTGGATTCTTGATAATGAGTACATTCTCGAGGAAAATACCCGCGATGTCTTGCTCAACCTGCCCCGGCGCTTCTTCCAGCAGTTGCCAAGCCTCGCCTCCGATCCCTACCGGGGCTTGCCATGCATCTACGGTCTTGCCAAGAATCTGGTCAGCCATCTCGATCTCCACCTGGATCGGGAGAATATTTTCGCCTTTCTTGAGGCCCATCAATCGGCGCGTTCACTGACCATTGGCGAACTCTGGGCGATTCCCCAGATGTTGCGAATCGCTCTTATTGAGAGCATCCAGGGTCTGGCGTTCACCGCCCTGGCCGATCTCCACGATCGGCAGCAGGCCGACTTCTGGGCCAACCGGCTGATCGCCGCCAATCGCCGCCACACCAACCAGCTCTTCGCCCTGCTCTCCGAACTTACCAAGGCTGAGACCAATCCCAGTCCCTACTTCGCGGTACAGTTGATCAGCCTGCTCCATGACGAAGCTACCGTCTTGTCGCCGGTCCAGAACTGGCTGGTACGTACCCTGCAATGTCCCTTGCATGAGCTGCAACAGCGGGAACTGAACCGCCAGACCAGAGACCAGTTGACCTGCGGCAATGCCTTCACCAGCCTGCGTCGTCTGACCCTCCTGGACTGGCGGGAGATCTTCGAAAAACTCTCTCGGGTTGAACAGCTTTTGCGATTCGATCCAGCCGGAATCTATCCGGATATGGATTTTGCTACCCGCGACCGCTGCCGCCGAGCAGTGGAAGCGATCGCCCTTGCCGCCGACCGGACCGAGGAAGAAATTGCCGAACATGTCATCAAGCTGGCAAACGAGGAGCAGACGGCCAATGCTGGTGACCAACCTCGCCGCCACGTCGGCACCTGGTTGATCGGGGCGGGGCGGGCTGACCTGGCGCACCTGCTCCAGTTTCGCGAGGCATTTCGTTACCGTTTTCTCGCCTGGATCTATGCGCACCATACCGCAGTCTATCTTCTCTCCATTGGTTTTGTCTTTGCTCTCTTGCTGTTTCTGATCACCCTCTTCGTTCTCTCTCCTGTCTCCGGTCCGGCCGGAGGATTGGCCGCCATCTTGTTCGGCATGCTGCTCCTGGCAATTCCACTCAGTCAGCTGGCAATCGAGGTGATAAATTACCTGATCACCCGGCTGCTGCCACCCCGGCCTTTGGCCAAAATGGATTTTGCCGATTCGGGTATCCCAGACAGTTGCCGTACCCTGGTGGCCATACCGATGATGCTGGCCGACCGAGAAACGGTCAAATCCGAGGTGGAGAAGCTGGAAATCCGCTATCTGGCCAATAAGGAGTCCAATCTTCTCTTTAGCCTGTTCGCGGATTACATCGATGCCGATGCACCTTCCCTTGAAGGGGACGACATTCTGCTGCAAGACGCGATAGAACAGCTTGAAGCCCTCAACCGGCGTCACGGCGACGGGCGGTTCTTCCTCTTTCACCGCCAGCGCCGCTGGAGCGAATCGGAACAGAAATTTATCGGCTGGGAACGCAAACGGGGCAAGTTGGAGGAACTGAACCGCCTGATCGACGGAACGCGGCCGGAGGATTCACCGCCCCTGGTCCGGGTGGGGAACCCAAATCATTTACTGAACGTCCGTTTCATCATTGCCCTGGACAGTGACACCCAGTTGCCGCATGCGACCGCCCGCAGAATGGTCGAGACCCTGGCCCACCCCCTTAATCAGCCGCGCTTTGACGAGTCCGGCCATATCGTTGCCGGCTCCTACACCATCATCCAGCCACGAGTAAGCCCGACCCTCACCAGCACGAGTGTCTCGACCTTCAGCCGTCTTTTCGCCGATGCCGTCGGGATCGACCCCTACACCGAGGCTATCTCCGATGTCTATCACGATCTCAGCGGCGAGGGGTCATATCAGGGCAAAGGTATCTACGATGTCCGCGCCTTCAGCCGGATTGTCTCGGGGCGATTCCCGGAAGAGCGGATTCTGAGCCACGATCTGCTTGAGGGGGCCCATGTCCGGGTAGGCCTGGCCAGCGATATTGAACTGTTCGACGACTTTCCACAGGGCTATCAGAGCTATACCCGGCGGGCCCATCGCTGGACTCGTGGCGACTGGCAGATCGCCGACTGGATCTTCCCCTGGGTGCCTCTGGCCGACGGTGGTCGGGGAGAAAACCCTCTGTCCCTGCTCAACCGCTGGAAGATACTGGACAACCTGCGCCGGAGTCTGCTGCCGGCCGCCAGCGTTCTGCTCTTGCTGGCATCCTGGTTCCTGTCGCCGCGGATGGGTACCTGCGCCACGCTGGTGGTCGGCCTGCAGCTGGTCTTCCATCCCCTTGCCCAGCCCTTCACCATGGCCACCACCATCAAGGGATGGAAATATTTCAACCCCCGGAAGTTGGGCCATGACATTCTGCGGGCAATGGCCGACGCTTCGCTGCTGCCGTACCAGGCGGCGGTAAGCCTGGATGCCATTGCCCGGGTCGGCTATCGCCGGCTGATCTCCGGTCGCCGATTGCTGCAGTGGATTCCCCAGGCAGCCGGATTGAGTGGGGGGGGTGGGCAACGGCGATGGCACTTCGTCGCCGGTCTCACTTTCGGCAGCTTCTTCAGTGGCATAGCCACCTTGGTTCTCATCTTCGTCGCCCCAATGAGCCTGACCATGGCTGCCCCCTGGCTTGTTCTGTGGTTTTTTTCGCCGCTGGTCGGCTGGTGTATCAATCGGCAGCCGTCGGCAGCAAAGAGCGATGGCCCTCTGCCGGAGGCTGACCGCCGCTTGCTCAGGCAGGTCGCCAGGCGGACCTGGCACTTCTTTTCAACCTTCGTCGACGACAACTCCTCATGGCTGCCGCCGGACAATTACCAGGTTGCCCATCAGGATCGCCTGGCCATGCGAACAAGCCCGACCAATATCGGCCTGTGGATGGCCAGCGCCATGGGTGCTTATGATTCCGGCTATCTGACTATTGACCAGGTGTTGAGCCGATTGAGCAACACCATGACGACAATCGGCCACCTCGATCGGTATCAGGGGCATCTGCTCAACTGGTACGACATCGGTACCCTGATCCCCCTGGAACCCCGCTATGTCTCCACCGTCGACAGCGGCAACCTGCTGGGGGCCTTGTGGGCCCTGCGCCAGGGCCTCGACGAGTTGGTTCATGATCCGCTGATCTCCGGCAAGGTTTTTACCGGTATGGCGGATACCGGCGAGGTGCTGAAAGAGGTGGCGGTTCAGCAGCAGCTGACCGGATTCAGTCACCGGGCCCTGGCTGCTCTGCTCGCCGAGTGGCATGCCCCCCCGTCGTCTTTGCGCGGGCTGCTCTCCGGCCTGCAGGCGATGATGATCGAGGTCGAGTCAGTGGTTGCCACGGCGACACCCACACCCTGGGCGAAAGAACTGGCCGACCAGGCAACCGCCTGGCAGGCCATTGCCGAGCGCTATCTTGCCTGGGCAATGATCCTTGCGGAATTACCAGCGGCAGAACTTGCCCCGCTCGGTGAGACTGCCGTTTTGGCCATCGGCCACGATCTCTCCCAGGCGCCGTCGCTCATCGATTTGGCTCAGGGGAAGATCGATTCAATTCGCCATCTGCGGAAAATCCGCCACGAGTCTCCCGAAAGCTGCCAGAATCTCACCGCCTGGCTCGACCGCGTTTTCGGCGCCTTTGCCACCGCGCAATGGCTGGCCGGAGAAACCCTGGCCCTGGCCGAACGCTTGCAGAAAGATGTGCAGAGTCTGGCTACCGAAATCGATATGCGTTTTCTCTACGACCGCAAACGCAAACTGTTCACTATCGGCTACAACCTTTCCACCGGCCTCCTCGACAGTTCCAGTTATGACCTGCTGGCCAGCGAGTCGCGGTTTGGCAGTTTCGTTGCCATCGCCCGGGGCGATGTCCCCCTGGAACACTGGTTTACCCTCAGCCGGCCATATGGTGCCATCGGCCGACAGCGGGTGTTGCTCAGCTGGACCGGGACCATGTTCGAATATCTGATGCCTCTTCTCTTCCACCATTCCTATCCCCATTCGCTTCTCGACAAAGCGGCCGTCAATGCGGTGGCGATCCAGATTGCCTACGGCCGTACTCATCAGGTACCCTGGGGAATCTCCGAGTCGGCCTTTGCCGATCTGGACCTGGAGAAGACCTATCAGTACAAGGCCTTTGGCGTGCCGACCCTCGGTCTGAAGCGCGGCATGGAGGAACAGCCGGTGGTCGCCCCCTACGCCTCTCTGCTGGCGCTGAATTTGGCGCCCGAGGCGGTGGTCCGAAATCTACGGCACATGAACGGGCTCGGTCTGCTTGGCGATTACGGCTACTTCGAGGCAATGGATTTCAGCCGGCAACCCCATCGCGATATCTCCGGCAAGGCGCTGAAACACGGGGTACTTGTCGAAGCCTATATGGCCCACCACCAGGGCATGGCCTTTCTGTCCCTTACCAATTTCCTCCACGACAACCCGTTTCCACGTCGGTTCCACAGTGATCCAAGAGTGCGTGCCTTTGAGGCGCTGCTCCAGGAGCGTATCCCTGCCCTGCCGCCGATTCATCTCATCTCGATCCGGGAAAGTGAACCGCAGTTCCTGGCTATCGACCCGGTCGCTCCGGCAGGAATCACCATTACCACCCCGCACACAATCATACCCAGGACCCTGCTGCTCAGTAACGGTCGCTATGGGCTGATGATCACCAACAGCGGTGGCGGTTACAGCCAGTGGGGCAACCGGCAGCTTACCCGCTGGCGGTCCGATTCGACCTACGACAACCAGGGGAGCTTCTGCTATGTCCATGAGACCGACAGCGATCGTCTCTGGTCGACCACCTATCATCCCGTCGGCGGCAAGGTTGATCGCTACTCGGTCGACTTTGCCCTCGACCGGGCGGTCTTCAGGCGTACCGACAACTCCATTGCCAGCGAAACCGAGGTCATCGTCTCCCCGGAGGATGATGTGGAGATCCGGCGGACCACCCTGGTCAACCATTCCGCTCAGGCCCGTCAGCTCAACCTTACCAGCTATATCGAACTGGCTATGGCGCCGCACGATACCGACCTCCAGCATCCGGCCTTCAACAAGCTGTTCATCGAGACCGAAGCCATCGCCGACCATCAGGCACTGCTGGCCTGGCGCCGGTCAAGGGGCGAGGGCGATCCCCCCCTCTATGTCGCCCATTGCCTGATGCTTGAAGAAAACGAAGGAGCAACCGCGGAGGGGAAAGAATGGCAGTTTGAGACCGACCGGGCCCGTTTCATTGGCCGCGGCCGGACACTGATTCGGCCCCTGGGGGCTACGGAGAATCTCGGCGGCAGCCAGGGTTTTGTCCTCGATCCGATTCTCAGCCTGCGGCAAAGCATCCGTCTTGCCCCGGGCGGGCGGGTCCAGGTTCGCCTGTTGCTGGCGGCTGCGGCAAGCCGGGAAAAGGTGCTGTTGCTGCTTGATAAGTACACCGATCCCCACGACACCGAGCGGGCCATGGATTTCGCCTGGCACTCGGCCCAGCAGCAGTTACAGATGCTGCGCATCCAGCCCGACGATGCCCGGAGGTTCCAGCAACTGGCTAGTCACTTGCTCTTTCCCAATTCGTTGTTGCGCGCTTCCGCCAGACGCCTTGCCGAAAACAGCAAAGGTCAGGCCGGTCTGTGGCCGTACGGTATTTCGGGAGACCGGCCGATGGTCCTCGTCACCATCGGCGAAACAAGGGAAATCGGTCTCATCCGACAGATGCTCCAGGCCCACAGCTACCTCCAGATGCATGGTTTATCCTCCGATCTGATTATCCTCAACGAAGAGGCGGGAAGTTATCAGCGACCGCTCCAGGAAAGGCTGGACCAGCTGATGCAGGGCCACACTCTGTCGTCCAGCCTGGACCAGCCGGGGGAAATCTTCCTCAGGAACCTGGCGCAAATCCCGGAAGAGGATCTGCGGCTCCTGAAGGCTGCGGCATCGGTCGTGCTGGTGGCCGCCCGTGGACCGTTACCCCAGCAAATGGGGGTGGTGGTCGAGGTGCCGGAGTTGTGGGAGAAGCTCACCATAAAGCGTGCCCGCCCGGAGCCTTCGGCGCCGCTGCCGTTCATGGAGCTGAACTATTTCAACAGCATTGGTGGTTTTACCCGGGACGGACGAGAATATGCCATCTATCTCGGCCCAGGCACCAACACCCCGGCACCCTGGGTGAACGTTATCGCCAACCCGACCTTCGGCACCCTGGTCAGCGAGAGCGGTTCCGGCTTTACCTGGTACGGCAACAGCCAGCGCAATCGGTTGACCGGCTGGTCGAACGACCCGGTGCTGGATCCGGTTACCGAAGCCATCTATCTCCGCGACGAGGAGAGCGGCGTCTACTGGACACCGACTGCCGTACCAATTCGCGAACAACAAGCCTACCGGGCCCGGCATGGCGCCGGCTATACGGTCTTTGAACATAATAGCAACGGCATCGAGCAGGAACTGACCGTCTTCGTTCCGGTCGATGAGAACGGCGGTAGTCCGGTCAAACTCCAGCGCCTGCGTCTCATCAACGCCTCCCCGAGCAAACGCCAGCTGTCGATCACCTACTATGTCGAGTTGACCCTCGGCGAAAACCGGGAAAGCTCCCAGATGCATATCTCCACCCACTGGGATGACGAAATTTCGGCGATGCTGGTCAAAAACCGCTATCATCCCGAATATCGTGATCGGATCGCCTTTGTCGCGCTCACTCCGGAGGCCAATACCTATGGCGGCGACCGCAGTGCCTTTATCGGCCGCAATCGCTCGCCGGCCATCCCGGTGGCCATGGAACTGGCCAGGCTTTCGCAGCGCGTCGGGGCAGGACTGGATCCCTGCGCGGCGCTTCGGGTCACCATCAGTATGGCGCCAGGCGAGCATCGCTATATCACCTGTATGCTGGGTCAGGCCGAATCGACCTTGCAGGCCCGGGAACTGGTCCTCCGCTACCGTGAGGATCATGCCGTCGCCGACGCTCTGCAGGAGAGCCAATCCTGGTGGAACGACTTGCTCGGCACCCTTGAAGTTCACACCCCGGAACTGGCCGCCGACCTCTTGATCAACCGCTGGCTGCAGTACCAGTCGCTCAGTTGCCGGCTCTGGGGCCGCTCTGCATTCTATCAGTCGGGTGGTGCCTTCGGATTTCGCGATCAACTGCAGGACGTCATGGCCTTTATGTACGTCAGGCCGGAAATTGCCCGCAACCATATTCTGCTGGCGGCAAGCCGGCAGTACCCGGAGGGGGACGTCCAGCACTGGTGGCACGAACCGGCCGGCGCCGGGATTCGCTCGCGTATTTCCGACGATCTGCTCTGGCTGCCCTATGTGGTGGCACAGTATGTCCGCACCACCGGCGACTCGGATATCCTCCTTGAGGAGATCCCCTTCCTGCAGGGGGCCTTGCTGAATGAAGACCAGCATGAGCTTTTCTCCACCCCGGAGATCACCTTTGAACATGCCACCCTCTTTGAGCATTGCCGGCGGGCGGTCAGTCGTGGCCTGACTGCCGGACCCCACGGTCTGCCGTTGATCGGCACAGGAGACTGGAACGACGGCCTGAACCTGGTCGGCGCTGGCGGCAAGGGAGAGAGTGTCTGGCTGGCCTGGTTCCTCTGTGAGTGTCTGCAGGGCATGGCCGAGTTGGCAGGGCTGATGCAACAACCGGAGCTGAGCCAGGCGTACCTGGAGAATAAGGCCACCCTCGCCAGGCAGGTGGAGGAGTACGCCTGGGACGGTGAATGGTATCTGCGGGGCACCTTCGATGACGGCACCCCGCTCGGCTCGAGCGCCAGCCTCGAGGCGAGGATCGACTCCCTGCCGCAATCCTGGGCCTGGCTGTCAGGTGTGGCCGATCCCGAGCGGGCCACCGAGGCCATGGCGAGCGCCTGGCACCACCTCGTTTATGAGGATGAAGGGCTGGCACTGCTCTTTATCCCGCCTTTCGACCAGTCGGAACCATCCCCCGGCTATATTCGGGGGTATCCCCCGGGGGTACGCGAGAACGGTGGCCAGTATACCCACGCCGCCCTGTGGATGGCCATTGCCCTGGCCCGCCAAGGTAATGGCGAACGGGCAGTGCAACTGCTGCGGCTGCTCAACCCGGTTGAACACAGTCGCGACGAAAAGTCCGTCTGGAAGTATGTGGTTGAACCCTATGTGGTCGCCGCCGATGTCTACCGCCTGCCCGGGCGGGTCGGTCGGGGTGGCTGGACCTGGTACACCGGGGCGGCAGCATGGATGTACCGGGCCTGGACCGAAGAGGTTCTTGGCCTCAAGGTACGGGGCGATCGGTTGGAGATAGCCCCGGTCATCCCGGCGACCTGGCCCGGTTTCAGCCTGACGTATCGCCATGGTGAAACGACCTATGTGATCGAAGTGGAAAATCCCAACGGCTGCCAGCGCGGTGTCCTCTGGGTGGAGATGGATGGTAAGCGCCTGGACGGTGAAGCGATCCCGCTGGAACGGCAACTGGTGAAACACCGCATTGTCGTCATGATGGGGGAATCGGCCAGGTCGGTGGAGCCTGCCATCCCCCCCTTCACCAATGATCAGGGGTGATATATGACCATTTCAGCCTGGTCGCCCCGATGGGCTCGAGGAGCTTGTCGGTGCGGTAAGAAAAGAGCAGGAAAATTCCCTCGAGGTGTACAGCCATGAACTCTTTTGACACGTTATTCTTTCCAGAAACCAACATCTTCAGTGAGAACCGGTATCCGCTGCTGCTCTTCTTCACCCCCCTGCACTTTGTCCAGGTGGTGGAAGCTGCACCGGGGCCTCACCTTGATACAGAAACCAAACCGTTTCTGGAACGAGGCTTGTGCCAGGCCCATACCCCGGCTCCTCTCGGCAACAACCGTGAACCATTTTTGCAGTTGATCCGAGGCATCGCTGAGCAAAAAGAGAGTCTGGCCGGCTATCTCAACGGACTGGCCACAGAATCAGCGCCAGCCCTGGCGGGCAACGAACCTCATGCCAGTGCCCAAGCTATCGTTTCGTCTCTGCTCCGCCAGTACGGGGTGGCGCAGGCGACCAACGGAACGGATCTGCAACTCTGGCAGGCTCGTCTGGTGCTTGCCATGGCAGAGATACTCGACGGCCACGAAGAAGCCCTGCGGGAGCAGCTCTTTTTGTTCAACGAGGAGGAAATTGCCGCTTTCCGCTCCCTGCCGAGGGCAGCCGACTCGAGTGAGGAAGATCTTTTCCGTGAGGGAGCAAAGATGATGGCACAACTGGAAAATGCTCATTTGGCGGGCAGTGCCAAAAGGTTTGCGGCCTGGCTTCGTCTTGTGCAGAACTCCCCTCTGCCCCCGGCACAAGTGTGGTTGGCCGCAACACGCGACAGTGCAAAGCAGATTTTCGACAGATATGCATCCATCAGCAACGCCCATGCCATTCCCCTGTACAAACTTGCCCTGCCGGCACAGATTGCGGCAAGTGGCAAATATGCGGTGGAGCAGATTGAAGAGTTTCAACAGGCGACGATGCCTGTTCACCAAGGGATTGCCGCAGATTTTCAGCGAATTGTTGCAACCCGCCCATACCTGGGCGATGTCTACGAATCACTCCTTCCCTACGGCACCGACTGGGCTGAACAATGGGAAGGGGCGCTCGACAATTTTTTCCCCGCTGCAAATGACGGCAGACAGGATGTCACCTTCTATCTGCTGCCGGATCAGCCGATTGGCCGGCTTCTCTCCATGCCGGCGACGCCGGATACGGCACCTGGAGACCCTGTACACGGGTTACTTGCTGTGTTAGGTCCAGCTTAGACTTTGAAGCTTTTCTCTGCACTGGTGCGTCGAGTGGCAATAGCCGGGGCCCCGCCATGAAAATGGAGAGAGTAACCAGGTGGTACCGGGTGAAAGGGGGGTGCCGGTGAGCGGGCAGACCCCCACCATCGACAATTTCGGTGGCAGATTTCATTCCGCACAAAGAAAGTGGTTAAATATGACCATTGGTTACATTTGACCATCTAAAAAGAATTGCCAGATATAGAGTACCCTCCGCAGAACGACATACTCACCCATACTATCAAAACCCTAGAGGCAGTGGCACGCTGTTTTGTATTGGTCCAATACTTGCAATAAAAAGAGGAGGAAAGAAAGAGCGACAGCGCTCTCCCGGCGTACTGTCTGGTCGCCGCCCCTGCCTCGGGGCGCCGTGAAATGAGCCTGGTGCACATGCGAAAAAGGATACTTTTCATCTGCGGTTCGATGAATCAAACAACACAAATGCACCAGATCTCCAAACACCTTTCCGACTACGAGCTGTCCTTTTCGCCCTTTTACTGTCATGGGTTTGATGAGATGCTGCGAAGACTCGGCCTGATCGAATTCACAATCGCAGGGAAGAAGATGGTGGAACTCTGTCGGCAGTATCTGCAGAACCATGGTCTTGTCATCGATTACCAGGGAACAAATCAACCGTACGACCTGGTGGTTACCTGTACTGACGTCTATCTCCAGAAAAACATTCGTGACAAGACCATCGTCTTGGTTCAGGAGGGAATTATCGACTCTGCATCCATCATGTATCATCTCGTCAAACGCTTTCGGTTTTTGCCGAGATGGATGGCGGATACGGCAATGACGGGACTGAGCAATGCATACCGGGTATTTTGTGTCGCCAGCGAGGGCTACCGTGATTTCTTCAGCCAAAGAGGTGCTCAGTACGAGAAGATAGTGGTGACGGGAATACCAAATTTCGATAACTGCCGGCAATATTGCCTGAATGATTTTCCCTATAGCAACTATGTGCTCGCCTGCACGTCCAACATGAGGGAGGTGTTCCGCTATGAAAATCGTCTGGCTTTCATCAAAAAGGCAGTGAGAATTGCCGGTAAACGGCAGCTCATATTCAAACTTCATCCGAACGAAAACTGCCGACGTGCCAGCCGGGAAATACGGGCAAACGCCCCGGAAGCCATGGTTTTTACGGCTGGGGACGCCAATGAATTGATCGCCAACTGCGCTGTACTGATCACTCGCTTTTCGTCAACCGCCTTTGTCGGCGTGGCGCTTGGCAAGGAGACATACTCAGACTTTGACATGAACACCTTGCAAGCCCTGATGCCTCTGCAGAATGGGTCGGCAGCCTTGAACATCGCCAATGTCTGCCGCCGGATTCTTGAAGAAGGATGACGGTACCATGGCAGCGATTCTGGTTACTCGTCGAGGGAATGAAGATTGAAGGTTCTGCTTACCGGGGCAACAGGTTTCATCGGCAGTCACGTGGCCGAGGCGCTTGTTCGTAAAGGCATCGACACCCGGTGTCTGGTTCGGGACAAAGACAGGTTGGGGTGGCTTACCGACCTGCCGGTTGAGATTGTCGTCGGCGATTGTCAAGAAAAGTCATCGCTGCGACAGGCTGTGCTGGACGTCGACCAGGTTTTTCATCTTGCCGGGGCAACGCTGGCGGTAGCAGAAAAGACCTTCTTCGAGGTCAATGGACTGGGGACCAGGAACCTCGTCGAAACCTGCATCGAGCAGAACAGCCGACTGGAAAAATTTATCTATCTTTCCAGCCAGGCGGCAGCAGGGCCGTGTCCGGGTGCTGGCAGGAAAAATGAATCCGACCCCTGCGAGCCGGTCTCGCCCTATGGCAAAAGCAAATTACTGGGGGAGGAGCTGGCCTTGTCCCACGCCGATGAACTCCCTCTCCTCATCCTGCGGCCTTGTGCCATCTATGGTCCTCGGGATACAGGTTTTCTGACTCTTTGCCAATGGCTGGCCAAAAACATCAACCCCTGTCTCTTCGGCCCCGAGCAGCATATCAGTCTTTGCTATGTTGGCGATCTGGTCCGGGCAATCCTTCTCGCTGCCGAGAGCCAGACAAGGAGCGGGGAAATATTTTTCCTGTCCGATGGCCACGATTACCGGTTGGCGGAAATCGGCGATGTCTTCGCACAGGCGATGGCGATAAACGCCCTGAAACTCCGCCTGCCTCGACAGCTGCTCTTCGGCATGGCCTTCTGCGCTGAATGTTTCGCCAGAGTCAGCGGCAAGCCCGCCATCCTGAGCAGAGGCAGGGTCAGGGAAATGGGCTGTGCGAACTGGCTCTGCGACATTGGCAAGGCCATCGAATTCATCGGTTTCGAGCCGCGGATAACTCTTGCTCAGGGGGCTGCATTGACGGTCGCCTGGTACAGAAAAGAACATTGGCTCTAACCAACTTGCCAAGACCTGTCGCTGTTCAACCTTTGTAACAGAGCATTCCGAAAAAAGAGCAACCATGGCCAATATTGAAACCGTTACGGTGGCTGGCAAAGCAGAGCTCAAAGAGTTCATCGACCTGCCCTGGACAATATATGCTGATTACCCGCAATGGGTTCCTCCCCTGAAAAAGGAGGTTCGCCGGTTGCTTGATTCGGCTAGCCACCCTTTCTGGGAATTTTCCGAGCGTATCCTCATTCTGGCCCGGCGTGGCAAAAAGACGGTGGGCAGGATCGCCGGCATCATTGATCGCCATCACAATGCCTTCCATGCTGAGCAGATGGGCATCTGGGGATTCTTCGAATGTGTTGACGACACCGAGGTCGCAGCGGCCCTCTTCTCGTCGGTGGAGAGCTGGCTTTGCCGGAAGGGGATGACCTTCATGCGAGGCCCGCTTAATCCGTCCCTCAATTACGGGGCTGGTTTGCTCATTGACGGCTTTGATTCTCCGCCGGCATTGATGATGCCGTACAATCCGCCGTACTATCCGCGATTGATCGAATCGTGCGGTGCCAGCAAAGAAAAAGACCTCTTTTCCTTCATCATAGACGGCGAGTACCGGTTGCCCGAGTGGATGGAGAGTCTGGCCGAACGGCTGGCGCAGAAAAAGGGTATCCACATCAGGCCATTTCGGCTCAAGGACCCAGTTCCTGAACTTGCCCTGGTCAGGGAGATTTTCAACGACTGCTGGTCGGGCAACTGGGGCTACGTCCCTTTAAGCGATCATGAGATACGGGAAATGGGGAAAAGCATGGTGGCAATTGCCGATCCAGACCTCGCCTTTTTTATCTACTACGAGGACGAACCGGCAGGGGTCTGCGTTATCCTGCCCGACATCAACCCCTTGCTCAAGCGCTTCAACGGGCGCATCGGCTTGTCGGGATTGCTGAAGATCCTCCTCTATCGCCGGAAGATCAGCGGCTTGCGGGCATTACTCTTCGGTATAAAGGAGAAGTATCGGCAGCTGGGACTTCCCCTGCTGGCCATCCGCCACCTGTATGAGGTGGTGCGAAACAAAGGCACATATCGCTCCCTGGAACTGGGTTGGACCCTGGAGGACAACGAATCGATCAACTCTCTGGTGGAGGAAGCCGGGGCACGAGTACACAAGAAATATTCGATATACAGGAGGTCGTTATCATGACTGAAAAGGGGACCATCAGCTTGCAGCGGAGGTATGGACATATTGTCTGAACAGCGGAGTCCAATCATTGCATTCGTTTGGCGGCCCGAGGAGAGCATCTCGGCGGTGAACCAAATGGCCCAGCGAACAGGGAGCAGGGCCATCGTCGATTTCTCCCTGCTGGAGGTGGAACCTCTCTTTGCCACTGCCCTACGAAAAGCCGCCTCTGCCGGCCCGGTCCGGGATATCAAAATTTCCGCCGCTGCTTTCCTCTCTTTCTCGTTGCCGCAGTTGCTGCCCGATACAGGGATCGAAAACATCTGGATCGAATGTCAACCGCTGCTTTTCCCCGGTGATTCGTCCCTCTTTTTGCAGAGAGTGCAGGAGTTGTCGAACATCTGCCGTTGCCTGCCAATCATTGGCGACCTGGCATTTTTAGCGGCCATCTTGCCGGACAGCTCGGCAATCGGGCCTATTGCCTTGAAAGGTTGCGAGGCCGGCGGATTCGTCAGCAACGAGACGACGCTCGCCCTCCATGCAGCAGCCAAAGAGATGATCTCCAACCTGTCGCACACCGTCGATATCGTTCTCTGGGGTGGCATCTCCACAGCTGAGGCGGCAGCGGCCTTTCTGACCACCGGCGCGAAGGGGGTGGTCTTTGAAAGCCTCCATTGGCTGACCGACCTGGTTGGCCTCGATGACGACCAACGCCAGCGGATTGCCAACCTCCGCCTCGATTCCACCGATCTCATCGGCCTTGATGTGCAGGTTCCGTGTCGCCTGTTCAACAAGGGCAACTCGACGGCCTTTAAGGAGATCAGGGAGTATGAGAGTTCGCTCTGCGAAGGCAAGATCAGCGAACAGGACCGCCGTTTCTTCGCTGAACGGCTGACTGCCGCGTCTCTTCAGCCTCTCTCCAGCCATTTTGGCTCGGAGGAGATCATCCCTCTGGGAGTGGAATCCGCCTTCGCGGCCACCTTCGCCACTCGTTTTGGCACCGGAAGTGAAGAGGCCGTCACCTCCTTCATGACGGAAATTGGCAACTGTTGCCGCCTCGCTGAAGCGAACAGGGATTGCTTTGTGGAGAGCGCTGTTGCCAGGGAGATGGGAACCCGATACCCCTTTATCCAGGGGGCCATGTCCTGGATCACCGATCTCCCCGAGTTTGCCCTGCGTGTTGCCGAGGCCGGTGGTTTGCCCACCATCGCCCTCGGTTCGATGGATGCGGCGACCATTGACCAGCGGCTGGGACGTTTGTCGGAGATCATGGGAGACAACCCCTATGCAGTCAACATCGTTTTGCTGGCGGAGAACCCGGGCAAGGAGAGCCAACTGGCCTGGATAAGGAAACACCCGCCCCGTTTTGTGGTGATCGCCGGCGGCGACCTCTCACCGGTACGGGAATTGCTGGCAGACGGCATCGAGGTCATGTACATCGCCCCTGACGAGTCCCTGTTGCGGCTTGCCCTTGAAGCCGGCGTTCGCTATGTGATTATCGAGGGGTACGAGGCCGGCGGTCATGTGGGACGCCATAGCACCCTCACCCTGGCGCAAAAGGTGTTGGAATTCAGACGCCTGGACCCCTCCCTGTTTGACGGCTGTCGTCTTGTTCTTGCCGGGGGAATCTGCAACCGGGAGACCGCCTTCCTGGCCGCCATGCTCGGAGCGGATGCCATCCAGATGGGAACCGCCTACCTGGCCAGCCGGGAGATTGTCGAAACGGGTGCCCTGACACCGCTCTATCAGCGGATGGTCCTGGCGGCGACTCCGGGTGGAACAGTCGTCTCAGGCCAGGTCACCGGACTTCGGGTGCGATCCCTGCGGACCGAGAGAACAGAGGCGGTTCAAGCCCTTGAACGGCAGTTCGCCGCGGGCCTGCAGGACGAGCACTCCTTCCGCACGAGCATGGAAGAGATGACCACGGGAAGCCTCTTTGCTGCGGCCCGCGGCATGGACCGACCCGGCGGGGCAACACTTTCCGAACAGGCCTGCCTGGAACGCGGGCAATTCATGAGTGGAAGCTGTGCCGGACTCATCGGCACGGTCCAGGAGCTGCAGTCCTTCCACCGACAGCTGGCCGAAGGCGCACTGTTGCTCCATCAACCCTTTGCTGAACCGATCGGCAAAAATCGGCAAACAGTTCTTCCCGGGGTGGATCGGGCCCGGCAGCAAGGTGCACCGCTTCGCAGTGATGGTGTTCGCATCGCCATCACCGGGATGAGCATTCTCAATGCCCTGGGAAGCAGCCCGGAGGAGGTCTGGGAGGCAAGCCTGGCCATGGCGAGCGGGATCACCCTGGTGCCGCCTTCACGCTGGGACCACAGCCTTTTTTATGATCCCCGGCCGCAGATCCCGGACAAGACCTACTGCCAGGTGGGCGCCTTCCTCGATTTTCCGATCTCCCGCCAGCAACTCGGTATTCCTCCCCATGATTTTCGGACCATGACCCAGGCCACCAAGATCACCCTGTGGCTTGCCGACCAGGCCATCCGGGCATCCGGTCTTCTCGAATCGGACATCCCGCCTGAACGGATCGGCGTTCTCATCTCGCAAAACTCGGGCGAGGCGGCGGGGACCCTCACCAATACCATCATCAGGGCGCATGTTCATGATATTGTCGGCTCGATAGCCAGGGCCATACACCTGACAGCAGATCAACGGAGCGCCATCGAGCGGGAGATACGGTCCGGTCGCATGGCCCCTGACGACACCTCTCTCCTGGGCAGACTCAACTGTGCGGCGGCCGGCTTCATCTGTAACCGCTATGGCTTCATGGGGCCAAGCTTTGCGGTTTCGGCGGCCTGTGCCACCTCGCTGGTTGCCCTCTACAGTGCCATCCAGATGATCAAAAGCGGCGTCATCGATGCCGCCATCGTCGGTGGCGGCGAGGAGAATCTCACCCATCTTCATTTTCTTGAATTCTCCGCTCTCGGCGCCCTGTATGGGCTGTCGGGGCAGGAAAGGCCGGCCCGCGAGACCTCTCGCCCCTTTGATGCGCAACGGGACGGGATGGTCCTGGGTGAAGGCGGCGGCATGATTGTCCTGGAGCGGGAGGGTTCGGCCCGGGCCCGAGGCGCACGCATCGACGCCGTCATCACCGGCATGGGGGCGAGCAACAACCATCTGGGTATGGTCGAATCCGCCAGTCGAACCCAGGCGATCGCTATCCGAACCTCTTTCCGGGAGACAGCCTATGGACCCGAGGCGGTGGACCTGGTGGAATGCCATGGCACGAGTACCCGCCAAGGCGACGTCGAAGAAGTCCGCGCCCTCAAGTCCTTCTTCACTGCCTCGAGTCGCACCGTTCTCACCTCTTTCAAATCACAGATCGGACACACCCTTGGCGCCTCGGGCATCAACAGCCTCATTCGCGGCGTCATGGCCATGAAGGCAGGGATTTTTCCCCCTACCCTCAACTACCACCACCCGGACCCGGCGATGGATCTGACAGGATCGGGCCTGTTGATCGCCCCCGAGCCACTTGACTGGCAGTGTAAGGACGGCCGATTGCGCCGAGTTCAGGTCAATGCCTTCGGTTTTGGCGGCTCCAACTACGTCGTGCAGCTGGAACAGGCCATGGATACAGCAGGGGCGATCCTCATACTGCCGGGCGACGCGCCCACTCTTGTCGAAGACAAGGCTGGCCCCACGACCGATGTGGCGGCAGGGCCACTGCTCGTTGGGGAGGCAGCGACACATCTCGCTGGAGAGGCAGGAGCGTGCCTCCCTGTAATGGCGGGTCTTTCTTTCTTTCAAACCAGGCTGGATGGCCACAACAGCCGGCTGGCGGTGGTGGCAGAATCTGAAGAAGAGGCACTCAGTCTTATTGACAGCTCCGGCCATCTTGTCGAGGGCGGAGGCGTCACCCCCCAGGCCCGGCGCTCCCTGGCGGCAGAGGGAATCTTTATCGGTAATGCCGATCTGCCCTCGCCACCGCTGGCTTTGGTGTTTCCGGGGCAGGGAACCCACTATGCAGGCATGGGGCGGGAACTTTATGAGTCGTTTCCGTTTATCAGGGAGGAGATGGATCGGCTTGCAGCGGTGGCCGAATTTGACCTCCTGAACCTCCTGTTCCATGACCAGGAGGAGAATCTGCACAAGACCAGATGGCAGCAGCCAGCCCTGTTCGTGTTGGAATATGCCATGGCTCGTTACCTCACTGCCCTGGGGATCCGCCCGGTTGCCCTGGCGGGCCACAGCCTGGGCGAGTTGACTGCCTTGTGCCTGGCCGGAGTCTATTCCCTGGAGGAGGGATTTGGCATCGTCAACAAGAGGGCGTTGTGCATGGACAAGGCGGCTGGGCAGAATGTCGATCCCGGCATCATGGCGGCGGTGGATGCCCCCTTGGAGCTGCTGCAGGAGATGCTCCAGGGAGGGGCAAAAGAGGTCCATATCAGCAATATCAATTCACCACTGCAGGTCGTTGTCAGCGGTCAGACCGAGGCGGTTAATGATTTTTGCACCAGATTGCAACGGAGCGGCTACAGGGCTACCCTTCTGCGGGTGAGCATGGCCTTTCATTCCCCGATCATGCGCACCATTCGAGCTGAGTTGGAGACCTACCTTGCCGCCATACCCTTTCACCCCCCCCAAATTCCGGTCATTTCCAACACGACCATGGCGCCGTATCCATCCGACCCCGGCGAGATCAAACGTATCCTGATAGCCCATCTGGAATCGCCTGTCCATTGGCAGCAGAATGTCCAGACCCTGTGGCATGACTTCGGCGTCAGGCTCTTCGTTGAGGTGGGCCCGGGCGATATACTAAGCAGCTTCATCAGCGACTCGCTCCCTGCCCCGGCATGCATCCAGACTTGCCTGCCGGCAGCCGAACGGTCAACGTACACCACGGCCCTTGCCCAGCTGTTCGCGCACGGGGTTTTGCCGGTGCCAGGAGAACTGCGGACAATCTTTCTCCCTGCCGCACCGGTTGCCGAATCGCAGCCGGCCGTATCAGCAGCCGCTTCACCGGCGCCTGAACCGGTGGGTGTGGGTGTGGCGATGGGGGGGGGTGTCGGCGCCGCCCCGCTGGAAACGATCATCCAAAGGGAGATCAACCGGTTTGTCTTCGATACCTCTGGCGGCCTCCTTACCCCCGTTTTCCTGGCAGCCATCCGCCAAGAGATGGACCCGCACTTTCAGGCAGAGGATCTCTTTTCTGCCTTGAAGTCGATGTTCGGGGCTTCTGAGCCCCTTCCAGGGGGTACGCCGAACCACAGCGATGCGAGGGATGCGACGAATGCGACGGATGCGGCGGTAGCTCTGCCTCAATCGCTTGTCCCTTCCCTTTGGCCAGCAGATCCCGGGCAGGCCTCAGCGCCGCCGGCTGAGCTGTCTGAACACCAGGGTTTGATGGAGCGGCTCATTGGCATCATCATGGATGCGACCGGATTCAATCGGGACGAAATCCAACCGGAAATGGATCTCCGCCAGGACCTCTCCATCCGTTCCAGCCGCCTCCCCGTCATCATGGATGCGGCAGAGCGTCACTTCGCAATCACCATCGAGTTGGAGGACTTTATCGATGTTCGGACAGTGCAGGACATCGCCCAGAGGATCGCCAAGATACTCGCCGCACAGAAAGGTGCCAGCCCCCAGCCGTCGGCCACGCCTGGCGACAGTGGTTTGGAGCGGCATGGCGTTCCAAGCCTTGCGGAGGATGAGGTGAACCTGAAGCGGCTGGTCTTCCGCCAGGTCGCTGTCGAACGAGGGGCCGCCATCTCCATGGCCTTGAGCCCCGGCGAATCGGTCCTCCTTCTCTCCCCTGACCGGGAGGATAAACGTGCCGGCAAGGTACGAGATATCCTCAAACGTGCTTTGCGGCTTGACCCACTGCCCATGCAGTTCCTGCCGGGAAATGCCGGTGCGGACAATGACGAGGGCGAAGATATTCGTACGGCCGAAGGGGCGGCGCGAGCCGCCGAGCGGATAGGGAACCTGAAATCTCTTGCCGGCATGGTGGTTCTCCTGCCTCAAGGTGAGGCCGACAGATCGGCCGGCATGGAGGATGTCGCGCGACTGCTCAGAGGATTCTTTGTCCTGCTGCAGGCCTTTCTCCAGGAACCAGGCAAGAAATTTGTCGTCCTGATCCATTGTGGGGAGGAGAGTAACACTCCGGCTGGGCTCCTGGCGGAGGGGATGTTGGGACTTTTTCTGAGTGCCGCGCAGGAATGCCCGGCCGTCCAGTTTCGGACTTTGGCAATCGACAGGGACACCGACCTGCGCGCCGCCTTGGGCGATGCCCTGGACAGAGGCTACCCGATGGTAGAGATGGCCCATCGTGCCGGCAGGGTGTGTACCGGAGAGGGGCACATCGCCCCCTTCCTCTCTACGGATGCGGCAGGTCTTGCGCTGCGCCCGGGGGACGTGGTGGTCATGTCCGGAGGTGCAACCGGGATTGGCAGCCATCTCGCCCGCAGTCTGGCACCCTTTCATCCCCGCCTGGTCTTTCTGGGGAGGACTGTTCTGGCGCCGTGGATGCAGAGCCGGCAACCCGGTTCAACGGCCCCGTCGACGGAGTCTTCTGCCAGCGAGAAGAGAGCACAGGAGATTGTTCGGACCCTGACGGAACTCCAGAACGCCGGGGTCGAGGCATCCTACCATACCTGCGATGTCACCGACCCCGAGGCGGTTCGGGTGGTGATGGGCGAGGTAGTCAATCGTTATGGCCCTATTCGTGGGATCATCCACGGCGCCGGCGTTCTAAGAGATACTTTCCTCAGCCAGATGACGGCCGATGACTTCTCCCTGGTCACGGACTGCAAATTCCTCGGGGCCTGGAACCTGTTTGAGGCTGTCGAGAAGGCAGACTTGCGTTTTTTTGTGGGCCTTTCTTCGGTTGCCGCAATCCAGGGAAATTTTGGTCAAATAAACTACGCAGCAGCCAACCGGATGATGGCGGCGTTGATTAAGGCCTTCCGGCAAAAGCATGGCACCATTTGCTGCAAGGCCTTGATGCTGCCTCCCATCGAAGGGGCTGGTATGGCCGAAAATCCGCATGTTCGCGATTTGATGAAGCGTCTGGGTGCGTCGTACCTCCAGGTTGTTGAACTCGCCGGGCTTTTCTGCCGGGAGCTCTTCCTTTCCCCGGCTGATGACGACTGGGTGCTGTTCATGCGGGCACTCCCCGCCGTGCCGACAGCAAGGCTCAACGTCTCGCCTTGTCGTCTACCCAGTGGCGAGACGGAGAGTGGCCTTGAGTCCTTTGACCGCGAACACTTTCCCCTGATCGAGGGGATTTCCAGCCTCGACCTTCGCCGGGAACGGCTCGAGGCCTTCAGGACCTTTGACCGGGAGAAAGATCTCTGGATCGAGGACCATCGGCCCTTGTCCTTCGTCAAGCACCCTCTGGTCTCAGCCACTATGTTTCTCGAGACCTTCATGGAGGCCGCCCGGCTTCTCTATCCGTACTTGCAGGTGCGAGGCGTTCGAAACGTGCGTTTTATCAATATGATCGAATGCCCTCCCGGGGTTCAGCGGCCCGCCAAAATCTCCTGCTGCCGAGTGGACACGGGTCTTCAGGAGGTGGTATGCGAGGCCACTCTCATAACCCGGGAGATTTCCCCCACCGGTAGATTGACTGAGCACTTTTCCCCGCACTGTAAAGGTCAGGTAATCCTTGATGGCGGAGAGAGTGGTGGGCATCTCGGCGGAAATTTGCCGGATTTTTCGGTCCACCCCGACACATTACAACTGGGACCAATGGAGCGCGCCAAGGTCCTCGAATGGTACCACGACCACAACGGTCTTACTGACAGATATCGTGTGCTGGAGTCTTTTGACGGTATCGGTCCAGACGTAATCCGGGGACAAACCATCTCCCGGCAGAGCGATGATTTTGCCAATCTGGCCAACGCCCACTACCAGTACTCGCCCTACCTGTTCGAAGCCCTTCTGCAATTGACCGCCCTCTACTGTGTTGCCATGGAGAAGCCAGAGTTGCGAGCGATGATTCCTCTGGAGATCGGCGAGATGCGGTTTTGCCGAAAATGCCGGGTGGGAGAACGGATTATCCTTGAGGCCCGCCTGCGGGCGCAAAGCGAACAGGGTTTCACCTGGGAGGCCAGAGGCTTGGACGAACAAGGCTGCACCATCATGCAGATTGCCAATTTGCGGATGCACTGGGTTGCCGAGTGAGTCTGCCAACTGTGTCCATTGCTCTTGTCGACAGGCAACGGCAAGCAAAGATGATGGGGTTTTCCGACCATCGCCCTGCCGAGGCGGAAGGTTGATTCATGGGCAACGAAACGGAATATGCCATCGAGGTTGAACATCTGAGCAAACGGTACGGGGGGGATCTGGCAGTGAACAACATATCGTTCAAGGTCAGGAAGGGTGAGGTTTTCGCTCTCCTCGGCCCGAACGGAGCCGGCAAAACCACCACTGTCGAGATCATCGAAACCATCCGCCGGCCAACCTCGGGAAAAGTACGCCTTCTCGGCATGGACGTCACCAGGAAAAAGTACGACATCGTCCGCCGTATCGGGGTTCTGCCACAGGGGTTCAGCTCTTTTGACAGGATAACGGTCAGGGAAACCATGGAGTACTACTCGCGCCTTTTCGGCCACAGCCACACCGATATCGACGAGTTGATCGCGCTCGTCAACCTCACGGACAAGACCGGGGAACAGTACACGACCCTCTCCGGAGGGTTGAAGCAACGTCTTGGCATCGCCATTGCACTGGTCAATGACCCCGAGGTCGTCTTTCTCGATGAGCCGACCACCGGGCTCGACCCCCGTGCCCGACGCCAGGTGTGGGACGTTCTCCTCGGCCTGAAGAAGAAGGGGAAGACGGTCTTTTTAACAACCCACTATATGGAAGAGGCTGAGCTACTTGCCGATACGGTCGCCATCATCTCCAAAGGCTCGGCAATCGCCATGGGCTCTCCCGACCAGCTCATCGAAGGCAACGCCGATTATCTGCTACTCACCCTCCAGTCCGTTGATCCAAGAGCCCTGGAAATCATTGCCCAGATGGGTTTTACGCCGGAGCAGGACAACAGGGCCATCCTGGTGCGGGTAGCGCAGACGGATGACATCCGGAAGATACTGAACGCCATCGAAGATGGCGGGGCGTCGTTTCTCAGCATGGACGTTCGCAAACCGAACCTCGAACAGGTCTTTTTGAAGCTGACCGGCGAGGCGCTCCATCAGGACACGGTCGGGGAGCAGGGGGCACAATGAATCTTCGTGTTGTCGGCGCCAATCTGGTGGTGAGTCTCAAAAGTTTCTACCGCGAGAAGACGGCCATGTTCTTCACGACCATGTTCCCGATCCTTCTGATCCTGGTCTTCGGCACCATATTCATGGACGATGACAAGTTGCACTTCAACCTGTACCTGCAGGATCTTGACCAGACCGACGCTTCAGCGGAGATCGCCGAGGCCCTCGCCGCTACCGGGAAGCTGAACATAATCACGGTTGACCCGGCTGTGGACGCCGCAAAGTCCACTGAGGACAGCAAGGCAAACCTGGTCCTCGTTATTCCCAAAGGCTACCAGGAATCCTTCATGCAGTATCTGCAATTCGGCGACCCGAATGCCTTCGTTACCCTCAGCTATGTGTACGACCCCAGTTCCAGTTCGGTGGTCGAGAAGATGCAACTCCTCGACGGGGTCTTCGCCGCCATCAACCAGAGGCTGTCGGCGAAACCGCCGTTCATCCGGACCACGGAAGTATCGATCCACACCCGAAAATACCGCTTTCTCGAGTTCTTCATCCCCGGCATCATCGCCATGGCAATCATGACCGAGAGCCTGTTCGGCACGGTCCACGTCAACACGGAGCTCCGGCAGAAAGGGATCATCAGAAAGCTGGCCACCACGCCCATTACCCGTGCCGACTGGATACTGGCAAATATTCTCCACCAGTTCATTCTGGCGGTCATATCCACCACCCTCATGCTGCTGGTCAGTTACGCGGTGTTCGGCATACAATTGGACATCAACGCCTGGCTGCCGCTTTTCATCGTGCTTGCCGTCTTCTCCTTCGTCGGCATAGGGATGGTCCTCACCCGGATCGTCAAAGAGGCACAAAGCGCCTCGGCAGCTGCCAACGCCATCATGTTCCCGATGATGTTCCTCTCTGGGAGCTTCTTCCCGCTGGAGATGATGCCGGACTTCCTCCAGTCATTTGCCAAGACCTTGCCGCTGTACTATCTCAACGAGGGCCTGCGAGCAGCCATGGTGGTCAATGACAGCGTGACGGCGTTGCATAACGCTGCAGTCATTGGGGCCTTCGCAGCCGTCGTCTTTATCCTTGGCCTGGTGGTCACCCAGTGGGAAGAAGGTGCCTGAGATGGGTGAGATGGTTGAGATGGGTGGGATGGGGGCAGCATTTGTCTAGCGCCTGTGGACCCAATCGCAGCGCCGGCAGGTGGGAAACCGGCTGTAATCGAGTTTGCCAAAATCCCTTCTCAGCGCCGACATAACCGGCCCGTTCCAGACTTCTCGTATACTCTGGACGTTCAGGTCGCCGACACCCTGAATGCCGTTGTAATCAATACAACAGGTCACAGCCCGACCGTCCCAGAGCACCGACAGGGCTGACCAGGGGTAAAAGCAGACAGAGACGATCTTTTCTCCGACCTTGTGATACGACTTGCCGCCGCCAAAGTTGTCCAGCGAGCTGATATTCAGGCAGTCGTCTTTTCTCTTGTCGGGCAGGGAGCGCCACAGCGATTGGAACTCGGCTGTCTTGGCGCCATTGCTTTCCTGCGGTAGGTACTGCAGGATCAACCTCGGCCCGGGCCTTTGCAGATCTTTTCTTATCCGTAGGAAATCTTTAATGTTTTGCAGAGCTACGGTAAATTCCAGTTGCCTCATCGTGGCATTGTACGATTCTTCGTCGGTGCCGTAAAAACTGATTTTCATCGCATCCAGACCGGCAAGGATCAGTGATCTTGCTGTCTCCGGGAAGAGGAGAGAGGCATTGGTGACAATGTAGGTTTGTAGTATCCCACAGGCCTTGGCGAGTTTGATTCTTTCCGACAGTAAGTGGTCCAGAAGCGGTTCACCAAACCCGTGCAGGTGCACAACGGGTTTTCGGCTGGCACCGGCCAGTTCCTTCATGATCTTCTCGAACAGGGCAAACTCCATGAAGCCGCTTTTTCGGCTGAGGGTGTCCCGGGGGCACATGACACACCGCGCGTTACAGCAGTTGGTGTTCTCGATGAGGATTTGCGAGGGCCAGGGGAGATGGAAGCGGAAATAGGGGGAATAGAGCAGAGACGTCCTGGCCAGGGATAGCAGGCACCGGGTGATCTTGTCCCGTGCGTTGAGAATCATGGTACATTCCTGTCCAAGGGTTCATCGCAAGCGCAGCTGTTTTGCCGCAAAATGCTGCGGAACCCGGAGATCAGGAGCCGTTCATCCGCTGCAAGGCTTCCAGTTCCGGCGCGACGACATCCAGGGTCAAACGAATCTGTTCGGGGGTATGGATGCAGTTGACAAAAAAGCGCAGACGGGCGGACTTGTCAGGAACGGCCGGATACACCATGGGCAGGGCATCAATACCATGGCGGAGAAGGGCTTGAGAGAGTCGTATTGCCTTCATGGAATCTCCGACGATCACCGGAATGACCGGAGAGCCGCTTCTGCTGGCGCCGGTATCCAGACCCCTTTCCTGGGCGAGCCGGAAAAAAAGTCCGGAGAGTTCCCGGAGACGGGTCACCCGCTCAGGTTCTCTCCTCAGCAATCGTATGGCGGCCAGCGCCGCTGCCGCATTCGGCGGCGAGATGCCGACGCTGTAGACAAAACCCGGTGCCGTGTATTTCAGGTATTCGATCAGGGCTCTGGATCCGGCGATGTAACCGCCGCAACTGGCAAAGGATTTGCTCAAAGTGCCCATCCATAGTTCCACCTCGGCGGGATTGATGCCAAAGTGCTCGCCAATACCTCTGCCCGTCTTGCCCAAAACGCCAATGGAATGTGCCTCATCCACCATGAGAAAGGCGCCGTGTCGCTTCTTGATCTTTATAAACGCCGGCAGTGCCGGGATGTCGCCATCCATGCTGTAGACACCTTCGATCACGACCAGGGCCCGGCGGAAATGGGGCCGCGTTTCTCTCAGGATTTTGTCCAGGGCCCGCCAGTTATTGTGGGGAAAAGAAAGATGCGTTGCCTGGGAGAGTTGGCATCCCTGGATAACACTGTTGTGGATCAGGGAATCATGAACGATGAGGTCCTGTTTGCCGAACAGGTGGCCAATTGTGGTCACATTGGTGGCGTGCCCGCTCACAAAGACCAGGCTGTCCTCAGTGCCAACCAGCTCGGCGAGTTCTTTTTCAATTTCACGATGCAGCGATCGTTGCCCGGAAGCGATTCGGCTTGCCGAAACCGAGGTGCCGAAGCGGTCGATGGCATCTTTGGCGGCCTGTGAGACAAGCGGATCTCCCGACATGCCCAGGTAATTGTACCTGGAAAAGGTGATATGGCCACGATCCGCTGCTGCAACGGTTCCACTGGAGTTGGCCTCTTCGTGTTCCCTGAAGTAGGGGTTGTCGATACCTCGTAATTTCATTGCCAGCATGATCTGCTGAAGGTTGCGGTATTCCGGGAAATCGACAAAAGGGAGGTACTCCGGTTGCACTTCACGAGTTTTTGTATCGGTACAGGCCCTTTGCACCGGGTCTCCGGACTGACGCCCGGAAGAGAGTACCTTCCCCAAGGGGCCGTCTTTGGCGTCGCCCCCTCTTGCCATCGTTCCCAGCCAGAGCACATGCGCCGCCAGGTCGGCAATACTGGCGCCCATGAAGAGTGCCTCGACCGGAATTTCGATGCCCATGTCCTCCTCAATGGCCGTCTTCAGTTCCACGGCCATCAACGAATCAATGCCCATCGTATTCAATGGATCATGCACATCCACCTTGGAGAACGAAATCTTCAACAGAACCGCCACCATTTTTGCAATGGAAGACTGGGTTGCGTGGCTTCTCTCCAATGGGTCTTCCGTTTCCAGGTCATCAGATTTCTCCCATGCCTGGAAGGGTGACAGATCCGTACACTTTTGCTGATTGCCCACGCTCTCGGCGACAACGTTCAGGATACCTTGAAGAAAATATTCCCGGCAGAGCCGGCGTTTGACCTTTCCACTGGTGGTTTTGGGAAGAGTGGCGGTCTTGAGGAGCACGACGGCGTAGGCCTGGATGCCATGCTCACGGCTGATACTTTGGCGTATGGCGCCGATGACCGCCTCCGTATGCAGTTTTCTGATGTATGCCCGCTCGAGTTCCTGCACCACCACCAGCCGTTCCTCGCCTTCGACCTCAACGGCAAACGCCGCCCCGCAACCCACCCGTAAAGAGGCGTGGCTTTTCTCCATCGTCCTTTCGATGTCTTGCGGATAGTGGTTGAGGCCCCGGATGATGATGAGATCTTTCAGGCGACCGGTGACATAGAGTTGACCGGCATGGAGGAACCCGAGGTCCCCCGTGCGGAGAAAAGGGCCTCTGCCGGTATTGCCAATTCGGGCCCGGAAGGTCTGCTCGGAATCTTCAGGTTGATTCCAGTATCCCTGGGCAACGCTTGGCCCGGATAGCCATATTTCTCCGATCGTCCCGTCGTCGCAGGGAGTTTGCTTCTTCGGGTCGATTACCACAATGACATGCCCCGGCGGCGCGCCGCCATTGCCTACCAGTTCGACAGTCTGTTGTCCATTGTCTTGCCTCAGCGCAAGGCGGCCCTCTTTCAACGCTTGCCCATCCACCGGCAGAAAAGTCGGTGTCGAGTTGTTGTTCCGTCCGCAGGCGATAAGGGTTGTTTCCGCCAGGCCATAACAGGGCAGATGAGCTTTTTGCTGAAAGCCGCAGGAGGCGAAAGCAGCGGCAAAACGGTGGAGTGTCTCGGCCCTGACAGGTTCGGCGCCGTTGAAAGCAACCGCCCAGCTGCTCAGATCAAGCCCTGACTTCTGTTCCGCGGTAATCTTGCGCACACAAAGATCATAGGCGAAATTCGGCCCGCCACTGATCGTGCCCTGGTAACGGGAGATGGCCATAAGCCAGCGGTGCGGTTTTTGGATGAAGTGAACCGGTGAGAGCAGGATCGTATCTCCACCGGCGAAGACCGGTTGCACGATCCCGCCGATCAATCCCATATCATGGTAGGGGGGGAGCCAGATGACGCCGCGGGTATCCGCTGAACTTCCGAAGATGGCATGGATAACCGATGAATTATGGAGCAGATTGCCATGGCTGACCATCACCCCCTTGGGAAAGCCGGTAGAACCGGAGGTGTATTGGAGAACAGCGAGGGAATCGGCAGCAAGGGGAGGCTCTTGCCAGCCTTCAGCCAGCTCGTCGGCAATGGTGTCGGTTGCTATCCATTTGAGAGACACCAGTTCGGGAGCCTGTTCTATCTGGCCTCTGAACTTTTCCTGGATGGCCGATGTGGTGAGAGCGACCTTGGCGCCCGCGTCAGCTACCGTTGCCCGGAGGTTTGCCAGGAACTGTCTGGAATGAGGGGGATAGGCAGGCACGGCGACCATGCCCGCACATAGGCAACCGAAAAACGCTGCTGGAAACTCGGTGCCCGGCGGATAAAGGAGAAGGACTCGCTCACCAGGAGAGGTATGCGTTTGGAGAAACGCCGCAATTGCCAGCGCCCGTTGTTCGAGTTCGCCATAGGTCAGTCGTATCTCTTGCGATTCCCCATCAGTGAGATAGGTGTAGAGGGTTTTATTCCGGTGTTCCTGAGCCCTCTGGCGCAAAAGGTGGACCATGTTCGACAGTCCGAGCGTGTTCATTGCTCTCGAACTGGGCTGATCTGTATGGTTCAATGCAGTTGCCGTACTTGCGATCATCTTTTCCTTCTTGGTGCAGATGTCTCAGGCCATGAAGCCAACTCTTCATTATCTGTGGTCTATCAAAACTTTCGGTAGAAATAAGTTGCAAGCGCCATCTTCGTTGACCTGATCGGCCGGCGAGACCGGCAACCAGGCTATCCCCGTCCTGGTTGCCGGTTGCCGGTAGTCGACATTCCTGTCGGCATGGCGATAGAGAATGGCATCCCCGGTAAGGGGAATTTTCTCATCCCAAGGGATGTTTCGCCTTAAGGATGATCATTTAAGGCGCATGCTGTTGGTAACCGATTTGACCCCCGTGATAGCGCTTGCAACCTCTACTGCCTTGTTGATGTCAGCCTGGGAGTTGACGAAGCCGCTCAGTTGCACCACACCCTTGAATGTTTCCACGTTGATCTCGGCTGACTTCAGGGTTGCATCACCTAAAATTGCCGCTTTGATCTTGGCAGTGATAACCGTGTCGTCAACATACTCGCCTGTCCCTGCCTGCTTGGAAGTCGACGCACATCCCAAAAATAACGCCATCATGGTAATGAGGATGATGGTTGTGTAGATACTCGTTCGTTTCATTGCTTGTTCCTCCAATAAGTGAATACTGCTGAATACCCCCGATGTTTCATACAGCGGGGGCTCGTTGAACCCCTCTTGGAAATCCGTATTATTTGCCCACCATCTTCTCCACCTCAGCGCGTTTTCTGTTACGGCTATCGGGCTCAGAATTGAAAGCGCAATCCTGTCCCAAGTCGGCCATAGTCGTCGAATTCGTCAAGTTGATCAAAAGCTCCTCGACCTTCGACGAAGGCGGAGATATTGAACGCATCAGCCTCGCCGTAAAACCGGTAGCCGACATTGACGACTATATCGATCCTGTCGTCGGTGCTGGAATTCCAGCTACCGATTCCAACTCCATAATACATACGCTGATAACGATAGATACCGGTGAGATCAACCAGAAAGGAATCGGTGTCATCTGAACCGTCAATTACCGGAGCGATACCGACCATCCCGAGAATCGAAAACGAGTCGGACAAATAGTAGTTATAGCCTAAACGGAAGAGGAGATATTCGGCTGGATCATCCTGGAACATATAGCCGGCATCGGCGACAAAATTACCGATCCTGATCTTCGAAACTATTTTTGCGGCTGGGGCGACCGTAATTTTGATTGGTTGGCATTTTGGCGATGAGGATTCCAATCCGTCATCGTCAATTGCGCTCACCTCGATTGTATACTCTCCCGGCTGCGGCATAGCTATTTGATGAATGAACGGCGGCTGGTCCATCTTCTTTTGCACGGCCAAATTGTCAGCGCCAGTTACCATGATTCGAACAGATGAAATAAATCCGTCAGGGTCGGTAGATTTCGAGGCATCAATGAACAGTTGCTCACCCGCTGTCAAGGATGACGGGGTGACTGCGACTTCGCAGTACGGCGCAATATTAGGTTCCAACTCCTGCGCCACCACAGGCAGCGGACTGACATACGCCAGCGATACATTGCCGCATTTGCTGGGTACAACAAAGGTATACCGGTTGCCGTCCCTATCCACATGCAACACGAAGGCAGTAAAAGATTGATTTCCGACCCAGACTACATCTTTGATAACCTTTACTTTTCCCTCTTTTTTATAGATCATCCACTGCAGTTTTTCTCCGGGGTTCACCTCAACCACCACTACGCTGTCGGGCTGGCCGGCCTGTGTGACAAAATTCTCAAATAAATCAGATGCTCCGGCTATTACAAAGCCTTCCTTGAGATCGGGTAACGATTGGGCCACCATTTGCCTGAACTCATCGACTGATGTCAGCTCGGGGGCATAAAAAGGGTTCAGCCCGAGTTGTTTCAATTTGGTCTCAGCCTGTGCCATGCCGGTGACACCGACCAGCAGCAGAGCGGCAACGAGACAGAAGCTCGTCATCAACTTGTTTCTCATTTTCCTCTCCTGATTAACTTCAAGGGTTGACGGCAATGGGTCTGTTACCGTGTCAGTAACTCTTCACGACAAGATTGTTTTCCACCGCTTTGACATCCTGGACAGCAGAAGCTACCTCCTGCGCTCTATCAATACTTTCCTGGGTGTCGACAGTGCCATTCAATTGCACAATGCCAGATGAAGTGATGACCTCAATCTCCAATACCTTAAGAAGAGAATCATTGATAATTGCCGCCTTAACCTTGCCGGTAATGGCTGCATCATTCACTGATCCAGCGGCATTATCGACCTTATCTTGTATCGTATCACCGACTTTCTCGATCTTTTTGCCAGCCTCCTGAAGACTTTGATCAACCTTTTTTCCTGCCGTTTCGACTGGCCCATCCTGTTCACAACTGGCGAGTACAAAAGTGAGAGCGCATAGACAAGCGGTAATAAACATACTGGTTTCTTTCTTCATCGTTGCTGTTCTCCGGCGGTTAAATTTTTCCCAGTAGGAACAAAATCAGAACGACCACCAATATCGCGCCGATTATGCCGCTGGGGGCATATCCCCATGATCGGCTATGCGACCAGGTCGGGATAACGCCTAAAAGCATCAAGACAAGAATTATGAGAATAATTGTTCCAAGTGACATACTCTTTCCTCCTCCCGGTTATTGTACAACCAGACTGTTTTGAACTGAGACAACTCCGCTTACCGATGATGCAAGCTTTTCTGCTCTGACAACATCCATTGATGAATTGACAAAGCCGCTTAACTGCACAACTCCCTTGAACGTCTCAACGTCTATCCGGCCAGATTTTAGATATTGATCGTCGTAGATAACCGTCTTGATATTTGTGGTGATGACACTGTCGTCAATGTATTCTGTAAGGCTTTCCTTGCCGGCGGTTGATCCACAACCAGCAATCATAACTGTGAACAACAGGCTTATGCTCAAATGTACCATCCAGCGCATGTGATCTCTCATGATCCATCTCCTTCCTGCCATTCTTTTCCGGTTGAATGGGGCGCTGTTTTTCCTTTCGTCCTTTGCTGCCCTGTATTTTGACATCCTGTACCGACAGAAATTTTCTGTTGTTTTTTCAGATCTTTTTGCCTGACCGTAGTTGATGATCTATAGAGCAAGGTTTATGCCCTGCCTTCACAACTAAACATGTTGATATTCCAATAATGATATTAAGTTGTTAAAAGAACAAGCCGGCTTCAGTAGCCGCTGGCTAACCGTTGCGTGCAACACAATCGTTGCTGCCGCATCTGTTACATGTAACAGCTTGGTGTCGGAGGACAAGCGTACACCACAGGGGGCCCTTTCCCAGCACCCCAATCTTTTCCGGTCAGGCCACCGCCTCAGCCCATAGAGTCCTCACCAGTTCGCGGCCAACCTGAACGAACGTGGAGCACTGGCTGACCGGGCACAGGTCCCGGTTGTGCCGCCTTCTGCTGCATACCGGTAAACGGTTACCATCACAGGAAAAAATGGAGACCGATACCGATGAACTCTTCTTCATCGCGAAGAAAAAACTGGCCATTTGGGGATCTGCCCTTGTAATACTCAAACAGTAACTTGAGTTTACGGCTCAGGAACTCAGGGTTTTCAAATTGTACTCCCGCCCGTAGCGACAAATCGGCGCGCCAGTCAGTTTCTTCCCGGCTCTGTATATCAACCGCCGCAATCGGTCTGAGGGCACCATCCCACCAGGCGGTATGGCTGCTGAATTCGAGTCCAGCCTGGGCTATCCACGGTTTCAGATCAGAGGGGTCGGAGCCAAAGAAGTATCCACCTCCTCCATAGAGCCGAAATCCAAGAGGGAGATTATAGGCAAGGAGGGTATCGAAACCCTCGTAGCTGAGATTGATGCGCTTCTCTGTCCTGTCGCCGAGGAGAAACTCATCACCCAAATGTGAACTTTGATGAAAGAGCCTGGCCATTGCCGAAAAATTGTCCTTTTTCAGCGACAGTGGAATGGCAACATAATAATCGGCATTGACCAGATCATGTGACGCTGCAGCCAGATCAAATATCGAAAAAACACCAGCATGGAGTCCGACTTCGAGGACAGAACCCCAGGGGCCGCCGAAGCGGTAGATGCTGAAAGTCTCACCAAAATTGGCTGAACCGACGTTTTCAAGCCGGTCATTACGCAGGTGGTACTGATAGGAAACCGAGAAATGTGGCCAACGGGGGTCGGCCAGAAGAGCGCCGAAAAGCAGGTCACGTGGCAAAAAAACACCTGTTTTGGGTGTAAATTCAGGTAACCCGGATTGAACTGCGCCGTCACCTTCCCTGGTAACGACAACCCTCTTTACCCCCTCGATTGCCAAAAGTGTGGTTTGAATTCTGTCATGAATCACATCCGATGCCTCAAGCCCTTGAATAGAGATCACACCATTGCGCACCTTGAGCGAATCGGCGGTGATTTGAAAATCCCGCTGCACTGTTGCCGCGGCATAGCCGCGAATGAATTCATCGCTCGTTGGACCGGCAGCAGCAACTGGTTTGGAGAGAACGAGCAGCAACGACAGCATCCCGACAACGAGTAAAAGAAACGAAAACCTGGTGGTGTTCAACAGCAGGTCACCCTCTGTTTTTCTGCAATGGATGGTGATCATGGCTGTTGCCCTCGTTGGCTGGGAGAAATGGACGTGAAGGTACATGTAGCAGCAAGGCAAACAATCCTCAGGGGGTACTTGCCTCGGCTTATTGCTCTACAGCAACTCTTGTGCCTGGACGGAAATCCCTCCTGTTAAAAAAAATACCATTTGTTTACAGTAAGATATCCTTTTATATCGGAGATAAAAGCCATCCTGGCAACGAAAAGAGCGTGCATGCCACAGAAACGTTACATTTATTTCTGTAGCATGTTACACTTCATTGATACGTTGCCGAGTGTTGTACTCTTGAAAGGGAAAAAAGGTGAAGTCATGACAAAACGAATTTCATCGAAGGAGCGCCTGGCCCAATTGCGCTGCCTTGCTGAAGAAAGAAACAAAAAAATCGCTGCCAGCACGGGCGGCCAGTCATCGGCGCAGGATGCCCTGGTCCATGACCTCCAGGTGCACCAGATCGAGTTGGAAATGCAGAATGAAGAACTGTTCAATACCCAGCAACAGCTTCATGAATCTTTGGAAAAATATGCCGACCTCTACAATTTTGCCCCCGTCGGTTACCTAACAGTAGATAAGGATGGCCTTATCCTTGAAACAAATCTTACCTTTGCCAATCAACTTGGCCTGAACAGAGCCGACCTGATCAATACTTCCTTCGATATGTACATTGCAAAAGAGGACCGCGGTAGTTTTCGATCCCACCTTGATAACGTCTTTGCCGCAGTCGAACGGCAAACCTGTGAGCTCCGCCTGGAAAAACCAAAGGGACAGATTTTCTATATTCAACTGACCAGCATAGCGGTAACCAATTATGATGTCGCTGAATTGTGCAGAATCTCGGTGGCTGATATTTCGGTCAGGCGGGATGTGGAAAATAAGCTCGTCAAGATGCATGAAGAAATGGAAAGAAGGGTGGAAGAGCGAACCGCCGAATTCTTTGTCAGCGAAAAAAAATTCAAAAGGCTCTCACAGGAATTCCAAGCGCTGATCAATGCCATTACTGATTACCTGATCCTGTTTTCTCCGGAGATGAAAGTGCTGTGGACAAACAGTGAGAGTTTCATGCAGGTAGATACCGAAAATTTCGATCCGGCCAGCCAATTCTGTTATGCCCTGATTCATGATCGAGCCGCTCTTGCGCTTGACTGCCCGATATTGCGATGCTTTGTCTCCGGGCAACGGGAAGTTGCCGTTGTAACCCACCAAGGGGTAGTGCTTGACCTACGGGCCTTCCCCGTAAAAGAAGGCGACAAGGTGTCGAGAGTCCTCCTTCTTATCAGTGATATTACCGAAAAGATGCTGCTGCAGGCGGAAGCGATGCAGGCCGGACACATGGCCTCTCTCGGCGAGTTGGCCTCCGGTGTGGCCCATGAAATTAACAACCCCATCACTGGTATTATCAACTATGGTCAAATCCTGATGAATGAATGCCTTGACGGCAGTACGGAAAAAGATATCGGCGAGCGAATTGTCAAGGAAGGGGATCGTATCGGCAGAATTGTCAAGACCCTTCTCTCCTACGCTCGTGACGGGCGAAATGAAAAATCGGCCGTCGGTATTCCGGCGATTCTGCAGGAATCGATTGTCCTCACCCAGGCACAGATCCGCAAAGAGGGCATTGATCTGCAGATAGACCTTGCCGACGATCTGCCCAAAATTTCTGCCAATCTGCAGCAGATTCAGCAGTGTTTTATCAATATCATCAATAATGCGCGCTATGCCTTAAGCGCCAAGTATCCAGGAAGAGATCCAGACAAAAGGCTGGAAATCATCGGCCGAACAATTGCCGTTGATGACCGCCCTTACGTCCGTATCGCCTTTTGCGACCATGGGGTCGGTATCCCTGACCATGAGATTGCTATGGTGACCAGGCAGTTTTTTTCCACCAAGCCATTCGGCCAGGGAACCGGACTTGGTTTGAGTATCACCGAAAAAATCATCAAGGATCATGGTGGACGCCTGCTCTTTGAGAGCGAAGAGGGGGCCTTCACCCGTGTCATTGTAGAGTTTCCGGTTGCCGGCAGTAAGGCGGGAGAAGATCGATGAGCGCGAGGATCCTGGTTATCGATGATGAAGTAGCGATACGGTTCACCTTCGAGAGATTTTTGCGAGCTGCCGGCCATATCGTCGCCACGGCGGGGAGCTACAGCGAGGCGTTAGAACAGTTACAGACAACAGCCTTTGATATCGTCTTCGCCGACATCATTCTCGAAGATGGCACCGGAATCGAAGTCCTCCGCGAAATCAAAGCAAAAGGGTTGTCTTGCCCGGTGATCATGGTCACCGGCGATCCCGGTGTCGAGACTGCCGCCGATTCCATGCGGCTTGGCGCATTCGATTATATCTCCAAGCCGATCAACCAGGAATCGTTGCTGCACGTCGCCAGGACTGCTTTGAAATACAAGACGATCCATGAAGAGAAGGAAAAATTCCGCACCAATCTCGAGGCCATCTTTCGGAGTGTGCAGGATGCCATCATCACCGTCGACAAGAACCTGACAGTACTTGAGTTTAACGAGGCTGCCATGACCATGTGCGGGCTTACCCATGCTGACCAGGGCAAGCCTTTTGCCTCTCTGCCGCAAATGGATGATGGCAAATTCCTGGAGATTATGACTGATGCTCTTGCCGGCGACCGTCCCGTCGAGGTCAACCGGATCGAATGCCTCTGCGAGAACCAAATCCACCGGGTAATCAGTGTCAGGACCTATCCCCTGCTCAGCGCCCAGGGATTGCCCTCGGGGATTGTCATGGTATTGCGAGATGATACCCATGTCGCCGACCTGGAGTTGGAACTGAAGTCGCACCGGCAGTTTCATCGTATCATCGGCAGAAGCAAGCCGATGCAGAAGATATATTCCTTGATCCAGTCCCTGGCCAATGTCCAGACGACGGTACTCGTAACCGGCGAAAGCGGCACCGGCAAGGAACTGGTCGCCGAAGCGTTGCATCTGTCAGGAGGCCGTAGCCATAAGCCGCTGGTCAAGGTGAACTGCTCGGCTTTGCCGGAGAGTCTGTTGGAGAGCGAACTCTTTGGCCATGTCAAAGGGGCATTTACCGGAGCGATCAGGGATAACATCGGCCGGTTTCACCGCGCTGATGGCGGCACCATTTTCTTCGACGAAATCGGCGATGTCTCGCCCACTGTTCAGCTGAAACTTTTGCGTGTCCTCGAAGAACGGGAGTTCGAACGGGTCGGAAGCTCAGCGCCAACCAGGGTCGATGTGCGAATGATAGCGGCAACGAACAGGAATCTGATGGAAAAAGTACGCAATGGCGAATTGCGGGAAGACCTCTACTATCGGTTGAAGGTGATCGAGATCAAGCTTCCCCCACTGCGGGACCGGCGCGATGATATCCCACTGCTGGTCGAACACTTCCGCAAAGGCTTCAACAAAAAGTTCAAAAAAGACATCGAAGGGATCTCTTCGGATGTGTTGCAGGCCTTTGTCAAGCATCCCTGGCGGGGCAACGTCAGGGAACTTGAACACACCATGGAGCATGCCTTCGTGTTGTGCAACCAGAACATTATCACCTTCGACAACCTTCCCGGCGATTTTACCACGGCGCCTGAAGCGGTGCGCCATGCCGCCAGTGAGAATAGGGCGACTGATGCTCAGGCGATTCTCGATGCGCTGCAGGCAACCGCCTGGAATAAGGCAAAGGCCGCCCGGTTACTGGGAATTGACCGCGTTACCCTGTATCGAAAATTGAAAAAGTACAATATCTCTGAAGATTCTGCGCGGGATTAAACTGTTACATGCCACAAGAACTGCTGCAATTCTTCTGTTGCTTGCATCATTTTCCATGCCTCATAACTATTTTTCTCCATTCGGATAAAAATGTAAGACCCTGACTGCGCAAGTAAAATGATCAAACTGGACATCTCTGCACAACTGGGTCTTAACTTGCTTGGGACAGTATCGGTGATCTGTCGGTATCTGCTGCTGTACCTTCTCTTCGCACAGAGGGCCTTCGCCACGCCTTTTGCAGGGTACCTGGCCCAGCCTCCTTACTGGGGATAGGCACCTTCAGGAGAAGACGCTCTTATGAGAAATTTTCTTTTTCTTCAGGTAAAGTTTTACTTCGCAGCGAGCATGCAATGAGAGCCAATATACTTGTCATGGACGATGAAGAATCGATCAGATTCTGCTTTCACCGGTTTCTTGCCGCCGAGGGGCACCATGTGACCACGGCGGCAAGCTACGGCGAAGCTCTGGAAAGAATGGATAAGAATATTTTTCACCTGATACTTGCCGATATCGTTCTTGGCGATGGCGTTGGCACCGATATGCTGCACGAGGTTCTGCGCCGGATTCTCAAAACCCGGGTAATCATCATGACTGCCTACCCCACCACCGAAACACTATCGCTCAGCTTTCGCCTGCATGCCGCCGACTATCTCATCAAACCGCTGCGGCAGATAAAACTGCTCGATGCGGTAAAAAGGGTTCTGCATCTGATAGAATATGGTGTCGATCGTCCCGCCAGCAGCGGACATGTACATGACAACACAAAATGATAAACCGGTACCGCCGGCGGCAACGGCAAGAGAGGCCGAACGATTGGAAGCTCCTCTGCCGGAAGAAAACACAACAATCTCTTTTCCCATTGTCGGCATCGGTGCTTCCGCCGGGGGCCTTGCCGCCTTCGAGGCATTTTTCTCGGGGATGCCTGCCGAGGAAGATCCAGGCATGGCCTTCGTCCTCGTGCAACACCTTGCTCCGGACCACAAAAGCATCCTTTCTGACCTGGTCAAACGCTACACCCGTATGGAGGTGTTTGAAGTCACCGACGGTATGGTCGTGCAACCAAACTGTACCTACATCATTCCACCCAACTACGACATGGCCTTTCTCAACGGCTCCCTGCAGCTGTTGGAACAGGTCGTCTCTCGTGGCTTGCGGATGACTGTTGATTTCTTCTTCCGCTCCCTGGCCCAGGATCAGCATGAGCAGGCCATCTGCATAGTCCTTTCCGGCACCGGCAGCGACGGCTCCCTCGGTGTTCGCGCGGTGAAAGGCGAAGGCGGCATGGCCATGGCCCAGAGTCCCGAATCCACTGAATTTGCCGGTATGCCCAGCAACGCCATCGCTACCGGCCTGGTTGACTATATCCTGCCTCCGGCCGAGATGCCGGCGCGACTCATCGCCTATGTGGCCCACGCCTTCGGCAACAAACTTCGCTTGACAAGTCCCCCTTCAAACACCACCGAAGATATCCTGAAGAAGGCCTGCATCCTGCTGAGAGATTCTACCGGCCACGATTTCTCGCAGTATAAGCGCAACACGATCATTCGTCGGCTGGAGAGGCGGATGGCCGTCCACCAGATTGACCGGGTGGAGGATTATCTCCATCATTTGCAACACTCCCCGAGCGAAGCCGAAGCCCTGTTTCGTGATCTCTTGATCGGAGTAACGAATTTTTATCGCGATCCGAAGGCCTTCGCTGTCCTTGAAAGCCAGGTTATCCCACAACTCTTCGTTGGCAAACCAGCTGGGGCAGCTGTCCGGGTGTGGGTTTGTGGCTGTGCTTCCGGCGAAGAGGCATACTCCATCGCTATTTTGCTCCAGGAACATCTGGAAACCTTGAAAAAAACGTTCAAGGTCCAGGTTTTCGCCACCGATATCGATCCGCGAACCATCGAACATGCCCGCTCAGGAGTCTATCCGGCAAGCATCGTTGCCGACATTACGCCGGAACGATTGGCACGTTTTTTCTCGCTGGACCCAACGAACGGCACCTATCGGATCGAGAAGATTATTCGCGACGTACTGATCTTCTCCGAGCAAAACGTGATTAAAGATCCGCCTTTTTCAAGGATTGATCTCATCAGCTGCCGAAACTTGCTTATTTACCTCAACAGAGACCTCCAGAAAAAGCTCATCCCACTTTTTCACTACGCCTTGAATCCGAACGGCATGCTCTTTCTGGGCACCTCCGAGTCGATAGGTGAGTTTTCTTCGCATTTCGTTGTGCTTGATCGCAAACAAAAGATTTATCGACGACAGGTCGAAGTACCCGGCACGATGTACCCGAACGAGGGTCGTTTTGTCCCGCCCCTGGCAACACCGGTTGTTCGTCACCGCGTGACGCAGATGGAACCGGAAGCCGTTACTCGCCGCACTCTGCTTCAGATTACCGAACAAAGCCTGGTAGCCCATTACGCTCAGATCGCTGTCCTTGTCAACAAACGCGGCGATATCCTGTACATCTACGGCCGAACCGGCAGATATCTTGAACCGGCCAGCGGCGACGCCGGCATGAACATTCTCAGCATGGCTCGCGAAGGACTTCGCCCTACCCTGACCGCCGCTTTCTATCGGGTCACTACCCAGCAGCAACCGCTCAGCCATTTGGCCCTGCAGGTCAGGACCAACGGCGATTTCAGCAGCATCAATCTCCATCTGCGTCCGGCGACGGACCAGGATGGAACCATCCTGCCAGGGCTCTTTCTCATTATCATCGAAGAGTGTCCAAAGCAGCTTTCAGCACCCACGAGCACGGACAAGCATCCGTATGCAAATGATACCGAAGGAAGTGCGCGTATTGTCGCCCTCGAACGGGAGTTGCAGACAAAAGAAGAATATCTGCAGAGTATTCTTGAAGAGATGGAAACCTCGAACGAGGAACTGAACTCAACCAATGAGGAAATGCAGTCGGTAAACGAGGAGTTGCAATCAACCAACGAAGAACTGGAAACTTCGAAGGAAGAACTCCAATCGGTCAACGAAGAGTTGGTGACAGTCAACGCCGAACTGCAAAACAAGGTGGCCGATCTGTCACGGGTCAACAACGACATGAACAATCTCCTTGCCGGCACGGGAGTGGCAACTCTTTTTGTCGACCACCACCTCCATATTGTCCGTTTCACCCCTGGAACAACGGAGCTTATCAATCTGATCGACAACGATATCGGCAGGTCCGTTGGCCACATCGTTTCCAATCTTGTTGGCGATGATCATCTGGTTGCAGACATTCAGGCTGTGCTCGACGACCTGGTTCCCCGTGTCGCCAAAGTCCAGACCCGTGCCGGAACGTGGTTCCAGATGCGCATCCGGCCGTACCGGACCCTGGAAAATGTCATTGAAGGAGCGGTGGTCACCTTTATCGATATCACTGACCTCTGTCGCGAAAAGGCAAAGTGATGGCCAACGCGGCCAAGTTAGAGAAAAGTCCTCTCGCAATCGCTGGCATTGGACCAGCACGAGCCGGCCATTCGGAATGGTGCTTTCCCGGGCACCGCCCGCGACCTGGTTTTACTTGGCGTAGGGTTCTATGTTATCTGGAATTGCCAAGCGAAAATCGGGGATCAACCCTTTCAACTCTATCAACCAGTTGGCAACTGGCATATTCCCTCTCCTTGTTTGCGACACATAATTTGATTGAACTGAGCACGGACAAGGTTCCCTAACCAAATTGCATTGGCGCCAAAAATTCAAGGAAATGATTGTAACCGCAGACCAACATCTTTTTTTACCCGGCCCGGCCACTTCACTGAGCCGACTCTAGTTTGGCGGTTTCCCTGAAAGCGCCTGGCGCACCAACTAAACAAGCACAACGGCCAATACCTTTTTAAGGCCACCTTGAAAAATGGTATTTCCGCCCAATCTCTGCGTTGAAAGAAAATAATTTGTCCCTGGAATATCAACTATATGCCTGCGGCAAATTGTTTTCTTTCGCCTTGATTTTGAACGGAAATTCGAATTTTTCAAGGCAGCCTTAACCAGGAAGATTGAACGGTGGCGATCCACGAGGCGGGAGCGGGAGGGTGGCAGCCTGGTCGTAAAATTACAATTACGTGCTTTTTTACGAAAAAGCACTCGCCCAGTATCGCCTTAAGAAAAAAAGCGATAGGCACTCATTTTTGTCGTATTTTTCGTTGCGTGAGTCACCTCAATCAGCTACATACATAGCCAGTGCGGGGGGTTCCTTCCTGCATCATTTCCACGTACCAGGCAGGCAGCATGGTAATGAGCAGCCTGCCGTTTTGCCCTGAAAAGGGGTGTATCGGGTACCACGGCGTCGTCGGGGGGGCGATCCGCCTGCATCGCCGCAGTGGTTCCTGCCAGGTAAGAGATTCTCTACATGGAGGAGAACAGTATGGCAAAGTTCAGGTTTTCGTTTTATGCAACGATGCTGGCGACGGGTCTTGCCCTTGCCGTCTGCGGCTCCGCCGCAGCCAGTGAGAAGGTGATCAAAATCGCCACCCAGTCTCCCCTCTCCGGCGATCAGTCGGCGGTCGGGGTGGACATCAAGCGAGGCGCCGAGCTGGCTCTCGAACAGCTGGCCGGGCCGCTCACCGAGATGGGGTTCAAGGTGGACCTCGCCCCCTACGACGATCAGGCCAACCCCGATAGCGGTGTTGCCAACGCCAAACGGATCGTCTCCGACCCGCAGGTCCTGGCTATCGTCGGTCATTACAACTCCGGCGTGCAGATACCCTCTTCCGAGGTGTACCATACCTCAGGACTGGCAAACATTTCCCCGGCCAACACCAACCCGAAAGTCACCACCCGCGGCTACCTGGAAGTCAACCGGATTGTCGGCCGTGATGACGTCCAAGGGGTGGTCGGTGCCGACTTCGCCGTTTCCAAAGGGGTGAAAACCGCCTTTATAGTCCACGATAAGACGGCCTACGGTCAGGGTATCGCCGAGTTCTTCCGCAAGCGCGCCGAAGAGATCGGCATCAAGGTCCTCGGTTTTGAAGGGACCGAAGAAAAAGCCAACTTCGATGCCCTCCTCTCACCGGTCGTTGCCGGTAACCCGGATGTGGTCTACTTCGGCGGGATGGCTTTCCAGGCGGCGGTACTGTTCAAGCAGGCCCGCGAGCGTGGTTATGAAGGGATGTTTCTCAGTGATGACGGCTTTGACTCGTCCGATGCGGCAAAAATCGGCGGGAAAACCTTGATTGCCGGTGGCGGCACCTTCTATTCGACCGTTTCCGGCCCCGCTTCCGTCTACCCCGGCACCGCCAAATTCATCGCCGACTTTAAAGCCAAGTTTAACGCCGATCCGCAGCCTTTCGCCGCCCAGGGCTATGACTCGATGGCGATCAGTCTGAAGGCGATCGAGGAGGCCGCCCGGGCCAATAACGGCGAAATTCCCAGCCGCGAGGCGGTGACCAAGGCAGTTCGAGCCTTGAAAGAGTTCCAGGGTATTACCGGTACCTTCACCTTTAACGAGATCGGCGACCCGGAGAAGGCGCAGTATTTTGTGATTCAGGTGAAATCTGCTGATCCCAACGAGTGGAGCAGCAACGAGGTCGTCAAGACCCTTGACATCGCCCCGCCCAAATAAGACATCCTCATCATCCCGGCCCTCATCCCTCTTCCCAACAGGAAGAGGGATGAGGGCCGGCTGCCATCTCTTTTTAGGGAAGGAACATGAACCGATTGCTGCGATCCATCAATGTGACCGAATTGCTGCGCCCCCTCGGTCATGTTCTGGCCTTTTCCTGCGGCAGCGCGGCCCTGATGTCGTTGATTGCCGTTTCGCTGGCCCTGGTACTGGACCGGACCGTGGTCGGTGCCGATCTGCTGGACCGCTATAACGTTACCCTGTTCACCTATACCATGGTCAACCTCCCGCAGGTGGTGATCGACGGTTTGACCATCGGCTTTGTCTATGCTGCCATCGCCCTCGGCTACACCATGGTCTACGGGGTGCTCGAATTCATCAACTTTGCCCACAGCGAAATTTTTGCGGTCGGTGCCTTTGTCGGCGTCGAACTGCTCATCGCCCTCGACGCCACCGGTATTCTTGCCGGCGCCTCCCTGGTGATGGCCTATGCCTATCTCATTCTGGCGATCCTTTTTGGCATGATCGCCGCCGGTGCCCTGGCGGTTACCGTCGAGCGGGTCGCCTACCGGCCGCTACGCGGCGCCTCCCGGCTGGTACCATTGATTTCAGCGATCGGCGTCTCTTTCCTGCTCCAGGATATCATCCGCCTGGTCGAGAGCCTGACCACCGGCCAGTTCAACCGGATCATGCCCACCTTCGGCAATTTTGACGGCCGGATCATCTTCGGCAAGCTGGCCATGGGCAACTCGACCATCACCCTGGGTATTGCCATCAAATCGATCATCGTCATCGTTGCCGCGGTGGTGATGCTGGTCGGCCTCAACTATCTGGTCAACGCCACCCGAATCGGCAAGGCAATCCGGGCCGTGGCCCAAGACCGCAAAACGGCCAGTCTGATGGGGATCAATGTCAACAAGATCATCTCGCTGACCTTCCTCGTCGGTGGCTTGCTTGGTGGTGCCGCCGGGGTACTCTATGCCTTGAAATTCACCCGGATCGACCCCTTTGTCGGCTTTTTTCCCGGACTGAAGGCCTTCACCGCCGCAGTGCTCGGTGGCATCGGCAATATGACCGGTGCTCTCCTTGGCGGCTTGGTCATCGGCATGCTGGAGACCTTCGCCGGCTCGTATATGGGGGTCTTCACCATGGGGGCGCTGGGGTCGGAATACAAGGATATCTTTGCCTTCAGCATCCTTATCCTGGTGCTCATCTTTCGTCCCCAGGGTCTGATGGGCAAACACGTCGTCCAGAAAGCATAGGAGAGCCCTATGGTATCGTCCCATTTCGAGGATCTGCTCAGTCGGTTCAGTCGTGGACCCTGGCCCTATCTGCTGGTGCTCGCCCACATTGCCGCTGGAACCCAGCTGGTCTATACCCAACCGCGATCCATCCTCGCTTTTCTGGTGCTGGTCAGCTCCTTTCTGACCCTCTATTTTGTCCGGGCCGATCTCCGTTTCAAATTTTTCGCCGGTGCCCTCCTGGCGGTGGTGATCATTCCCCTGATTGGGGTACGCAACATCTTCTATCTGGAGGTGATCTTTCAGATTGCCGTCTTTGCCGCACTGGCCCTCGGCCTGAATATCGTTGTCGGTTTTGCCGGGCTCCTTGATCTTGGCTATGTCGCCTTCTATGCGGTGGGGGCCTACCTTTGGGCCTTTTTTGGTTCGCAGCAGTTCTACGCGATGTACTATGCCCCGGGAACCCAGCCTTCGGATCTGCCCTTTCTCCTCCCCGGTGATGCCTTCTACATGTTCATGCTGCTCGGGGTGGTTGTCGCCGCCTTTACCGGCATCATTCTCGGCCTGCCGGTTCTCCGGGTGCGGGGAGACTATCTGGCCATAGTCACCCTCGGTTTTGGTGAGGTGATCCGGGTACTGGCCAACAATCTTGACAAACCGCTCAACCTCACCAACGGCCCCCAGGGGATTACCCCGATCCAACGACCGACCATGCCGGAGGGGGTGGTCGAGTTTGTCAACTCCACTCTCCAGCCGCTGATCGGCCATCGGGTGACCGTGGCCGATATGTACAACCTGCTCTTTTATCTCCTGGCTCTGGTGGTGATTGTGGTGATTATCTTCGTCACTCGCCGCCTGGATGATTCCAAACTCGGCCGGGCATGGACCGCGGTCCGTGAAGACGAGACTGCCGCCATTGCCCAGGGGATCCCCCTGGTGAAGACCAAGTTGGCCGCCTTTGCTGTTGGCGCATCCTTTGCCGGGGTGATGGGGGTGCTGCTGGCTGCCAGCCGGACCTTTATCAGCCCGGAATCCTTCTCCTTCATGCAGTCCATCGGCGTGCTGGTGATGGTCATCCTCGGGGGGTCGGGCAGTATTCCCGGGGTGATTCTCGGTGCGGCCACGATTACCATCCTCAACCTTCAGGTGTTGCAGGGCTTTTCTCTCTACCTGACGGAACTGCGGCAAAGCGATGCGATCATCCCGATCATCAACTTCGCCTGGAAGGATCTCTCCACCCAGCTTGACCCGGCCAAATACCAGAAGATGCTTTTTGGTATCATCCTCATCGTGATGATGATCTTTCGCCCCGAGGGAATGATCCCGGCTACCCGGCGCCGGCGCAAGATCGACCAGGAAGAGAATTAGGAGAAGAGGCGGTTATGGCGTTACTTGACATCACCAGGCTCAACAAAACCTTTGGCGGGCTGAAGGCGATCTCCGAAGTGGATTTTTCCCTGGAGCAGGGGCGAATCGCTTCGATCATCGGCCCGAACGGTGCCGGTAAGACCACCTTTTTCAACGCCCTGACCGGGATCTACCGCCCAGACAGTGGACAGATTGTCTTTAACGGTAAATCGATTGTCGGGCTCCGGCCGGACAAGATCGCCGCCCGCGGCATCTCTCGGACCTTTCAGAATATCCGCCTCTTTCAGGAAATGACGGTGATCGAAAATATCCTGGTCGGGATGCATGTCCATTTCCGCCAGTCAGCGGTCCAAACCCTGTTTCGCCTGCCGTTTTTTCGCGACGAAGAGGCCGAGGCGGAGAGAAAGGCCCTCGAACTGATGCACTATGTCGGCTTGAAAAAGGTCGGCAATGAGCTGGCGAAAAATCTCCCCTACGGAATGCAGCGTCGCCTGGAGATCGCCCGAGCCCTGGCGGCGGAACCGCTGCTGCTTCTCCTCGACGAACCGGCGGCTGGAATGAACCCCCATGAGACTGAGGAGATCACCCGGCTCTTTCAAAATATCCGCGACGAAATGGGAATCACCATCCTCCTCATCGAACACGATATGCGGGTGGTGATGAAAATCTCCGAAGAGATCTGCGTGATGGACTACGGGCAGAAGATCGCCGAAGGAACTCCGGCGGAAATCCGGGGCAATAGCAAGGTCATCGAGGCCTACCTCGGTCGAGGGGCCGTCGCCGGACAGCATGAGGAGAGCGTGGCATGAGCCTGTTGACCCTGGAGAATGTGCACAGCTATTACGGCCGGATTCATGCCTTGAAAGGGATCAACGTCGAGGTTGCCGAAGGGGAGATCGTTACCCTGATTGGCTCCAACGGGGCCGGTAAGAGTACCGCCCTGCGGACCATTTCCGGGATGATGCACCCCAAGGTCGGTAGAATCATCTACGACGGCAAAGATATCTCGAAAAAGGAGCCCCACGATATTGTCCTCTCCGGAATGGTTCATGTTCCCGAGGGAAGGGGGATCTTTCCCACCCTGACGGTCAAGGAAAACCTCGAGATGGGGGCTTTCACCGTGCGCGACTCCCGGCTGATCGAGGAGAGGATGGAGTATGGCTTCTCCCTCTTTCCTCGCCTCAGAGAGCGGGTCAATCAACACGGTGGGACGCTTTCCGGCGGCGAGCAGCAGATGCTCGCCATCGCCCGGGGGCTGATGATGGAACCTCGGCTGCTGATGCTCGACGAGCCGTCGATGGGGCTTGCCCCGATTCTGGTGGAACTGATTTTTGATATCGTCAAGGAACTCAATGAGCGGGGGATCACCATTCTGCTGGTCGAGCAGAACGCCCTGATGGCCCTTTCCATTGCCCATCGTGGCTATGTCCTGCAGACCGGCGAGATCACCGTCGGTGACACTGCCATCAACCTTCGTAACAACACCGCAGTGCAAGAGGCCTACCTGGGAATTTCCTGACCGTTTTTGCTCCCCATCAACATGGGCTACTGAGTACCTGTCGAAAATCTTGCCCTTTCCTCCGTTGACGAATCAAATCCACCTTGCCTTGGCGGGGAGTATCCGTTAGTGATATGGACTGTGTTCTCTTTACGCGCTTCATGGAAATGAAGAGAAAAAACTGCAGGGGAGGGGGGTGGACCATGCAACTTGCGGCAAACCAGGCAGCGTTGGTTTTGCATGCCTCAGAGGATGGCGAGATATCGGTGGATGTCGTCGAGGGTGAAGAGAACAGCCTGGCTGCCAGTCTGTGCCATGCCATCGCCACGAAGTTTCTGACCGACGAAGAGTTTCAGGCCGATCTGCAGAATATGCTGGACGAGCAACAAGGGCGAGTTATTGAGTGACGTCCAGAAACGCCGCTTGATCACCGCTGCCATCGCTGCCATCGCTGCCAACCCGTAGCAGACTGATCCCTCCGCCATGCAACTCTTTTCACGGATCTACACCTTTCTCCTCGGCGGAATGGTTGTAGTTCTGGTTGCTTTCGGCAACATCAAATATGAAATGGAGATCCGCCAGTTTGATCAAAACATGGTGGAGCATGCCGAAAGTACCGGCCGGATAATCGCCCAAATGGTTTCCCGCCTCTGGCTTGAAGAAGGCGTCGAACAGGCCCGGGAACTTCTTGCCGACTGCAACCGCGCCGATCAGGGAGTAACCGTTTCCTGGATTTGGCTGGATGAGCTAGAGAGCATCTTTGCCTCGGAACAACCCGCCATCACGACGTTGACGGCCGGCACCTTACCGGCCTCCTTTATCGCCGCCGACGACCAGCACCGCCAGCGCCGTTTCACTCTGATCCCAACTGTCGTCTCCGGAGAACGACAGGGAATCCTCCTCCTCTCCCAATCGCTGCAACCGCTTGCCGACTACAGCCGGAAGATACTGGTCAGCACCCTGTTGGCTACCATCCTCCTCGCCTTGGCCAGTGCCGCGAGTATTTATCTGTTCATCTACCTCAATATCCGTAAACCACTGGAGCAGCTCTCCCGCAAGGCAATCGAGATTGGCCGAGGCAATCTTGCCGCCGACCTTGATCTGAAGGGGGAAGGCGAACTGGTCAGCCTGGCCCAGACCATGAACAACATGTGCACCAGGTTATTGATTGCCAAAGAAAAAATTCATTTCGAGTATCTGGCCAGATTGAAAACCCTGGAACAGCTCCGCCATACCGAGAAACTTTCCACCATCGGTCAGATCTCCGCCGGCATCGCCCATGAAATGGGCACTCCCCTTAATGTTGTCGATGGTCGAGCGAAAATGATCATCAGCGAACCCCTGGACAGGGCCGAAGTTATCCGCTGCGCCGAGATTATCTGCAGTCAGGCCATGAAGATGACCCAGATAATCAGGCAGCTCCTCGATTTTTCGAGAAAAAAGAAGCCAGGCCCGAAAACCCGGGAAAATCTTGCCGAGCTGGTGCATCAGGTTTTTCACCTGCTTCGGCCACTTGCCGCCAGACAACAGGTCGAACTGCAGCTGCGCACCGCCCCGGATGCCCGTCTGCACAGCCGTGTCGATGCCCAGCAGATTCTGCAGGTGCTGATGAACGTCATCATGAATGGCATCCAGGCCACCCCTGCCGGCAGCCACGTTCTGGTCGAACTCACCAGCACCATGCTCAAATCAATGATCCACACCGATGACCAACTCCGCGAATATATCCGCATCGAGGTCTTTGATGAGGGGACAGGTATCCCCGAGCATCTCTTGACGGAAATTTTTACCCCGTTTTACACAACCAAGCAGATCGGCCTTGGCACTGGTCTTGGCCTGTCCATCGCCCGGGAACTTCTTGAAGAGCACGGCGGCTGGATCGAGGTCAAAAACCGCTCGGTTCGCGGGGCGCACTTTTCCATATTCCTGCCCCCCGAGGAGACTGCGCCATGAACGAACATATTCTCATCATCGAAGACGACAGCGACATGTGCGAAATGCTCGACTTTGGATTGTCGCGGCGCGGTTTCACCGTCTGCACCGCTCTCAGCGGCCGGGAGGGTCTGGCGGCGATCGGCAGGGAGCGGCCCGATGTGGTTCTCACCGACATCAACCTCCCCGACAGCAGTGGCCTGAACCTGTGTCGGGAGATTTCCGCCAACTGGCCGGAGATCCCTGTGGTAATGATGACCGCCTTCGGTTCGCTGGAAACCGCCGTCGAGGGCTTGCGGGCCGGCGCCTATGATTTCATTACCAAACCTCTTGATATGGACATCCTAGCCGCAGCCCTCGCCAGAGCGGTGGAACACCGGCGCCTCCGTCTGCAGGTGCGTGCCCTGAGTAGAAACTGCAGCCACTGCCAGGGGTTTGCCCAACTGCTGGGCGAAAGCCAGCCAATGCTCGACCTTTTTGCCAGGCTCGAACGGATCGCCGATAGCGACAGTTCGGTGCTGATCTGCGGCGAAAGCGGCTCGGGCAAGGAACTGACAGCCCGGGCACTGCACGCCCACAGCCATCGCCGAGAGGCTCCCTTTATCGCCATCAACTGCTCGGCACTGCCAGATAGCCTGTTGGAGAGTGAGCTCTTTGGCCATATCAGAGGGGCATTTACCGATGCCCACCAGGACCACCCCGGGCTGCTGGTTGCTGCCGATGGCGGCACCCTGTTTTTTGACGAGATTGGCGAAATGCCCCACGCCCTGCAGGCCAAGTTACTGCGTGCCCTGGAAGAACGAAAGGTTCGACCGGTGGGCGGCAGCCGTGAAGTGGCCTTTGATGTACGGATCCTTGCCGCCACCAACCTGGACATAGAACAGGCGGTCGCCAGCGGACGCTTTCGTGAAGACCTCTACTACCGCCTCAACGTTATCCGTGTCGATATGCCGCCCCTGCGTCGGCGGGGGGTGGACATCCTCCTTCTCGCCGGCAAATTTATCGGCGAATTTGCCAATAAACAGGGGAAAGAGGTAACCGGTTTGGCGGAAGCCACCGCCAGAAAACTGCTCAACTATCACTGGCCCGGCAATGTCAGGGAACTGCGCAATGCCATGGAACATGGGGTAGTTATGACTCGGTTCGAAAAGATTGCCCCGGAGGATCTGCCGACAAAAATCAGCGCCGGCAGTTCCTCCCCTTTTACCGCAGAGCCAGCGGCAACCTTACGTACCCTTGAGGAGATGAATCGCCAATATATATCACAGGTACTTGAAATAACAGAAGGAAACCAGACTCTTGCCGCCGAGATCCTGCAAATCGACCGGAAGACCATCTACCGCAAGTTGCAAAAAAACAGCTGACCACCCCCTTTCTTAACCAGCGCATTTTCCACTATTGGGGCAAAAAGCCCCTCTGCCTCTTTTTGCCCCACTGTCGGCATTGCCTCTCCGATCCTTGCTGAAGCCAGCTTGGTTTTTTAGCAACTATTTGTAATTCATATTTAAATTAAAAAAAATTAGAGCACTTCTGTGACGCCCTGCAAGGGTTTAAGTCGGCAAGACCGCCGAGGAAGGTCGGCCAGCCTGTAATCCCTGGGGCAAGATACCCCAAGTGCTTCACCGAAATCGAAAAAACATATTGAGAATCTAAATTTTACCAAACCATATCAATTTGTTATAGCCTTGATACTGGTTGGCACGACAAATGCTTAGTCGTTGCTGAGGGGCGGACCAGCACCCTCAACAACAGTGTCCACCGTGTGCTGTTGCCGACAAGCGGATATCCAACTTTGGACCAGGCATGAAGGTATTTATCGGAATTTCCCGGGATCGAACAGAGGTGAACCGCTTCTGCAGGGAGCATCTTCAGACGATCTCTTCACCGTTACAGGTAGGGCCATTTTTCTCTAAAGGGCAAGCCTTGTCGTGGATGCAGGAACTCCATACCCACATCAGCAACAGCGAAATTATCCTGATCCCGGAAAACCGGAATAGCCCTGATTCCCAGGGCCATTGGTACGGTTTCACTTTTGAAGAGGAGGTCAGAAAATAGAGATGACCAGCGTGCTCGCCAGTACTTCTCGGCCCAAATCAGACTACCAGTTGCCCGACCCCTGCCACGGAGCCAACAGCCGTCGGCCGTTCTGCAGCATGCGGGGCAATATTTTTCTCTATAGCGACTGTATAACCCAACTTGAAGCGTTCTGCGCACACCTCGGTTTTGCAGACGTTCCGGCAATTACGGCGTTGGAGGCCGGCCAAAAGGATATCCTTTCTGCTGTAGTCAAACAATACCGTACTCCAACCGATACTGTCACTCTCCTGACAAGTCGCCTTCCGTACGAACCAAGTTGGGGTGGGTACGGTGGTCTACCCCGCCCTGTTCTTCTCGAACAGGCTGAATTTTCCGAAGAACCGACCACTTCACACTACATCGCCCCCTTTCTGCTCAGCTACCAGAGGGCCTGCCGCCGGATTCTTCTCGGTCGCTGGGTCGACGGAAGAGCTGTTGTAACTGTGCCCGTGGCTCTGCTTCCCGGCTCAACAAAGGGGCAGTCGGACGGAATTCAGGTCATCCTGGAAAAATGTATTGATTCCGACGCCGGTGGCATCTTCTCGCCCCTCGATATCTCTGGGCCGTACCATACATTTGCTGCCGGTAAAAATCTGCGCACAGCTGTAGAGCAAGCCGGTTTCTCCTGGCCTGTGAACCGGGCCATGCCAATAGGTTCCCTTCTTTCGTCAGAACTGTTCACCTGCACATCAGCAACAGCGACAACGGGCAACAATCGTTTCCGGGATGTCTTATTTCCCGTAATGAAAAAAATTATCACTGACAAGACGCCCCAGTTGTGCGCCGGCGAATTTTTTCTGCAGAAAATTTTGCACAACTGCATCAACGAACTCGAACTGCTGCGAACAACTGCCGGCAAAAATCTTTTAATTGCAGCCATTTACATTGACATGCGTGGTTTTGGCAGGCCGGTCAACGAGCATTACCTCATGCCCTGGCAGGCTTTCCTGAGACAAGGCGACAAACAAAAAAGTTATAGCCAACAGGATCTCCTGATGGCAATGCTGGCCGAAAAGCGGCACAGTTCCGCCTCTTTTCCGGCGTACCCATTATCCCACTGATTCAGAGCCATGCATCTCTTGCTTCTTTCGCTCCTGATTATTGCCGCCGGCGGTATTGTGCCAGTACTCCTCCTGCGCTTTTTTCCCCTGGCAAAATGCAGTGCAGCGATTCTGACCACCCTTGGTTGCCTGATCGGTCTGTACAGCATCCTCACAGCTACGCATTTCCCATTTTCCATCTCCTGGGAATGGCTGCACTGCTGTGCCCTGACCTTCACCTTTGATTCACTCAGCCGCATCTTTCTGGTGCCAATTTTTCTCATCAGCCCACTGGCGGCCTGGTATGGTGTCGGCTATTTCAGCCAACCGGAAAAGTCCCTGCGTGTTGCCGTAAATTATTTCTTTTTCGCTCTTCTCATTGTCGCCATGGTTTTGTTACCAGCCGCCGACAATATGCTCTCTTTTGCCCTTACCTGGGAGACCATCTCCCTCGCCTCCTATTTCCTGGTTATGTATGACTACCACAAAGAATCGACCAGAAATGCTGGATATCTTTACTTTCTTTTCACCCAGAGTGGTGCGTTGTTCATTTTTGCCGCCTTTGGAGTGATCTTCTCTTTTACCGGTAATCTTGATTTCGCCGGGACTGCCACTCTGCCTGAGGGCGTCAAACTGGTCGTCTTCTCCCTTGCCTTTGTGGGCTTTGCTTCGAAAGCCGGTGTCTTCCCGCTCCACTTCTGGCTTCCCCACGCCCATCCGGCCGCGCCAAGCCACATTTCGGCGATCATGTCCGGTGTCATGATCAAAATGGGCATCTACGGTATCCTGCGGCTCTATTTTCTCCTTGCTCCTTCCTCTCTGGCCATCGGTCAGGCCGTGCTGGTATTTGGCATGCTCTCCGGTGTACTCGGTATTCTTTACGCCCTCAGTAAAAATGATCTGAAAAGGCTCCTTGCCTACTGCAGCGTCGAAAATATCGGTATCATTCTCATTGGAGTCGGCATGGGAATGATCGGCATTGCCTTGGCCGACCCGGTTGTGACAATATTTGCCATGACCGGAGCACTGCTCCATGTCCTCAACCACGCACTGTTCAAACCGCTGCTTTTCCTCGGGGCGGGAGCAGTTCTTCAGCAGTGTGGCAACGGGCGGATCGACCAGCTTGGCGGTTTGATGAAGAGGATGCCCACCACAGGCAAGACCTTTCTGCTTGGTTCAGCGGCAATTTCAGGCCTCCCGCCGTTGAACGGATTCATCAGTGAGTTCCTCATCTATTTTGCCGCCTTCCATGCCCTGGGCCACAGCCACACCATCTTTATTCTCGCCATGTTGGCAATTCTCTCCCTGGTCGTGATCGGCGGTCTGGCCTCGTTCTGCTTTACCAAGGTGGTCGGGATGGTCTTCCTGGGTGAAGCACGCACCCCGGAAGCGACGGCAGCCGGACCCGTCTCTTTGCCGATGACCATACCGATGACGATTCTTGCCGGGTGCTGCCTGCTGATTGGCATTTTTCCCACCACTTGTATCAACTTTGTGCACCTTGGCCTGGCGGATTACCTCTTTTTTGATGCCTCAGTCACCGCGCAACTCACCTCCGTAGGGAATAATCTGGCGATTGGCTGTCGCCTGTTTCTGCTCCTGCTCGCCCTCCTGTTGTGCATTCGACGTCTTTTTTATCATAACAAAACAGTTACCCAGGGTCCCACCTGGGGGTGCGGTTTCACTGGCGGAACTCCTCGAATTCAGTATACCGGCACCTCCTACGTGAGAACGGTGGTCAGTATCTTCCGTCCCTTTGTTCTGCTGAAAGAGAGCAAAATCCGCCTGCAGGCAATCTTCCCCAGCCGGACCACCTATTGTAACCATGTTTCTGATATAGCTGAAGAAGTATCGAACAGGGGTTTGGCCTTGCCACTGCTCTGGGTGCTCGGCAAACTGCGCTGGATTCAGCACGGCAATATCCAACTCTACATCGGCTATATCCTGCTCACCATTCTCGCCGTCCTGCTCACCCTCCTGATCTGAGTTGCCGGAAGGAAAACCTATGGAAAGTCTCCTCTGTTTCGGTCTCGCGCTGCTGACGGCACCACTCTTTCCGGGATTTATCCTGAAAGTAAAGGCCTTCTTTGCTGGCCGCAAGGGTCCGCCACTGCTGATCAAGTACTACACTCTGGGTAAACTGTTCCGTAAGGGCTCGGTCTATTCGACCACCACTACCTTTGTCTTTAAACTGGGACCAGTGGTTACCTGTGCCGGAGCGATTCTGTTGTTGCTCTTTTTCCCGCTGGGGTCAAGGTCGACCGTCATTGCCTTTCAGGGGGATGTGATCCTTCTTTTTTACATCCTCGCCGCCGGCCGCTTTTTCACCATTGCCGCGGCCCTCGACACCGGGTCGCCCTTCGAGGGAATGGGTGCTGCCCGTGAAGCCCTCTTCGGCACCCTGGCGGAAGCGGCAATCTTCATCATTTTAATCCTCTTTTACCGCATGAACGGCTCACTCAGCTTTGCCGAATTCTTCGCAGGCGTTCAGCCAATCAGTCTGACCGGTGCCGCCGGCGCCCTCGTTCCTTTGGTTATTGCCGCCCTGTTCATGGTGCTCCTTACCGAAAACTCCCGTGTGCCGGTGGATGATCCCGCCACCCATCTGGAATTGACCATGATCCACGAGGTCATGGTCCTTGACCACAGCGGTCCTGACCTGGCACTCATTCATCTGGGCAGCTACTACAAACTGCTGTTTTTCGCCTCCTGGATAGCCTTGCTGATCTGTCCTCTCGATCCAGCCCGGGGGCTGTTCAATCTGCCATTTTTTTACGGTACAGTTGCCCTGGTCTATGTGGCCATCGGCGTGGTGGAATCGATTATGGCCCGGCTGCGGATGAATCTTGTCCCACAATTCATCCTCACCTCCTGCACCCTGATGTTTTTTGCCGCCATTCTCACCATGGGGTATCTCCAATGATCCACTTCGCCGAAATCGTCCTTGTTTTGATTCTGCTCTCCATACTGCTTTCGCTCGCCTCCAATCGTCTGCTCGCCCTGGTGAAAATCATGGCCCTGCAGGGAATTGCCGTCTCCATCCTCCCTCTGCTTCTCGAACACTACCGCACCATGGGGAGCGGTGGACTGATCTTTTTTCAGATGATGCTCCTCATCAAGGGGGTGTTGATCCCTGGCCTGCTCTACTTCGCCCTCAAAAAAATCTCCATTCACCGGGAGATAGAACCGATTATCGGCTACCACGCCTCCTTATTCGTTGGCCTGCTGATCATCCTCCTGGCGGTATCGATTACCGACGCCCTTGGCAACGCCATCCCCACCGGCAACGCCCTGCTCCTCACCACTGCGATTACCGCTTTTTTTGCCGGTCTCTTTCTGATGATGAGCCGGCGCAAGGCGATTACCCAGGTTATCGGCTATCTGATGCTCGAAAACGGCATCTATCTCATCGGTACCGCCCTGACGCAACACTCCCACATCAGTTATGTTGTTGAATTCGGGGTTCTTCTCGACCTACTCGTCGGTGTAATGGTGATGGGGATCATCCTCAATAATATCAACCACGCCTTTGACGATATCGACACCGACAACCTCAACCGTCTACGGGACTGATACCATGCTGGAACTGCTCTTCATCCTGCCGATGCTGGCTGGCCTGCTCGCCCTGCTGCTGCCTGGCAAAATCGGTCAGGGGGTGCTGGTCGTGACCGCACTCCTCCATCTTCAGCTTGGCGTCATGGCCTGGTTCGGCGGTCTGCCCACCTACGCCGACAACTATTTTCATCCATCCGCCCCTGGCCTTCTGGTACTGCTGGTAACCTCATTCGTCTTCCTGGCCATATCCCTCTACTCTCTTGGCTATTGCCAGGGGGCAAAGATCGAAAAGGAATCAATCTTCAACGGTTGTATGCTCCTTTTCCTGTCGACGATGAGCATGGTGGCCCTGGCCGACCACCCCATCGTCCTGTGGATCGCCATTGAGGCGACCACTCTGGTCAGCGCACCGCTGATATTTTTGCAGCGTTCCCGGGAGGCCCTGGAAGCGACCTGGAAATACGTCCTGATCTGCTCGGTGGGGATCGCCCTGGCGCTGCTGGGCTGTTTTTTCATTACCCTTTCCGTCAACATTGCCGAGATTGCCGTGCCGTTAAGCTTTACCTCCTTGAACGAGGTGGCCGACCAGCTTGACCCGCTGTGGCTGAAGGTGGGTTTTATCTTCGTCCTCATCGGCTTTGGCACCAAAATGGGCCTCGCGCCGATGCACACCTGGCTCCCCGATGCCCACAGTCAGGCACCAAGCCCCGCCTCGGCCCTGCTTTCCGGGGCCCTGTTAAACTGCGCCTTTCTCGGCATCTATAAGGTCCATACCCTGATGTACCTGGCCGGGCTTGGCTCGTTTTCCAGTCAGCTGCTGATCGGCTTCGGTCTGCTGTCGATGCTGGTTGCCGGGATTTTCATCATGAAGCAGCCCGATTACAAAAGGATGCTTGCCTATTCAAGCATTGAAAATATGGGGGTTATCGCCTTTGGTGTCGGCATAGGCGGTTTTGCCCTCTATGGCGCCGTGCTCCATATGGTCCATCACTCCCTGATCAAGTCATCGCTCTTTCTCTCCGCCGGCAACATCCTCCACAGCTTCGGCACCAAGGCTGCCGAGGGGGTGGGCAACCTGGCCGGAGTCCTGCCGCGTACCTTTGTGCCGTTTTTTGCCGGTTTTATCGGTATTTCCGGTCTGCCCCCCTTTGGTATCTTCATCAGTGAACTCTTTATCCTCTTTGGCGCGCTCCAGGGGGGCTATTATCTCCAGGCCGCCATCTACGTCGGCTGCCTCCTCCTGGTGGTGGCCGGAGCTGCCCGGATTTTCACCGACATCTCTTTTGCCGGCAACGGCGGGCCACCGCTGCACCGGGACAGCCTGCTCCAGGTGATCCCCCCCAACCTGCTGCTCCTTGCCTCCATTATCCTCTGCGTCTGGATACCGGAGATGTTGCACCAGACGATTATCAACGCCATCAGCGTACTCGGAGGGACGATCCATGGATAGGCTTCTGTGCATCGGCAACGGCCAGGTGGTGAAACGGTCGCAGATTCCCTGCCACCCCTTTGCCGACTTCGCGGCAATTGTCACCGACTATTTGGCTGATAACGGCTTTGTCGTGCAATGTTTCGGCTATCTTGACCATGGTGAGAACCACCTGCTCGCCGTCCTGCGCAACAAGGACCTCCACGTCCTCTGCACCACAGTCGGCGAATCCTACCCGTCGTTTACCGGCGCCGGGCAGAGCAAACTGCACATGTTCGAAAGGGAGATCGCTGAACAGTACGGGATTTCCCCCCGCAACCATCCCTGGTTGAAGATGGTTCGCTACCATCCCAACTGCCGGCAGGTGGCCGACCTCTTCGGCAACGACTACAGCCGGGAGATCCCGGGCAACTACCCCTATTTTCAGGTTGAGGGTGAAGCGGTCCATGAGGTGGCGGTTGGTCCGGTGCATGCCGGCATCATCGAACCGGGCCATTTCCGTTTCCAATGCGTCGGTGAAGAGGTGCTCTCCCTGGAGATCCAACTTGGCTACCAGCACCGCGGTGTCGAAAAACTGCTTACCGAGGCCGCTCTGGCCAGGTTGCCGCTGATTACCGAGGGGATCGCCGGCGACACCTCCATCGGCCATGCCCTCTGCTGCTGCCAGGCCCTGGAGGCCCTGGGAGGGATCGATGTTAACCCCGGAGCACAGATTGTTCGCTGTATCGCCCTTGAACTGGAGAGACTGGCCAACCATATCGGCGACCTCGGTGCCCTGAGCGGTGATGTCGCCTTTACTCTGCCGGCGGCCTTCTTTGGCCGGATTCGTGGGGAATTCCTCAACCTGCTCCTGGTCCTCAGTGGCAACCGATTCGGCAAAAGTCTGCTTCTCCCCGGAGGAATCTCCCAGATCATGACCACCGAGCAGTCGACCATCATCGAGAACAAACTCCGGGAACTGGAACCGGAAATCCGCAACGTCTGCGACCTGCTCTTTACCGCGCACACCGTCCAGGCCCGTTTTGAGCACACCGGCACGGTCACCAGAGCAATGGCCGAGGATCTCGGCCTGGTCGGCTACTGCGGCCGCGCCTCTGGCCTTGACTACGATGTCCGGGGCAGTTTTCCCGGTGAAGTATACGCCACTCTGCCAAGTAACCGGAACAGCATGGTCAATGGCGACGTGCTGAGCCGGGCTACCGTTCGCCGCGAAGAGATCAGCCACTCGATCCTCTTGATCAGGAACCTGCTCAACCGCTCGGCCGAACTGAGCGCAAAAACCACCATGACCGAGTTCTCTCTGGCGCCTGACTGTTTTGTGGCAATCCTCAACGAGGGCTGGCGCGGGGAACTCTCCCACTGCCTGCTCACCGACGACCAGGGCAGGATTGCCCGGTACAAGGTGAAGGATCCCTCTTTTCACAACTGGACCGGGCTGGCCATGGCCCTGCGTAACCAGGAAATTTCCGATTTCCCCCTTTGCAATAAGAGCTTCAATCTCTCCTATTGCGGTTTTGATCTTTAAGGCCTGCCCCGCCCCGAGGCAACCCCGAACAGGACACGCCGATGTTTACCATCATCAAAAACCGGATCGAACAGGGCTACCGGACCACCGGCTACCCGAAAACACCGATCAACCTCTATCACCGGTTCCGCGGCAGGCCCGAGATCAACCGGGAGTGCGATCTGAATGTTGTCAGGCAGTGCGCTGCCATCTGCCCCCAGTCGGCGGTGCTTGCCGATGAGCGGAAGATCGATCTTGGCCGCTGCACCTTCTGCGGCCGGTGCGAAAACGTCGCCGAGGGGGCCTTTGTCCGCTTTTCCAACAATTTCGAGCTGGGCTGTGCCAGCCGCGAAGGGCTGGTCAGCGATGGCCACCTGCCGGACCTGGCCGACCATGCCAAAGGCCATTTTCGCCGTCTATTTGGTCGCAGCCTGCAGCTCCGCCAGGTTTCCGCCGCCGGCTGCAACGCCTGCGAGGCGGATACCAACGTTCTCAACACCCCCTTCTTTGACCTGGCCCGTTTCGGCATCGATTTTGTCGCCTCCCCCCGCCATGCCGACGGAATCCATGTCACCGGACCGATCTCGAAAAACATGCGGGCCGCCCTCCTGGCAACCTACGAGGCCGTCCCCTCGCCAAAGGTGGTGATCGCCAGTGGCGCCTGCGCCATCTCCGGCGGGCCCTTCTTCGACAGCCCGGAGGTGAGCAAAGGGTTGGACAGCCTGCTGCCGGTCGACCTCTATATCCCTGGCTGTCCGCCTCATCCGCTGTCCACACTCCACGCCCTGCTCGGCTTTTTTACATGATGCCGCCCCTGGTCGATTGTCTGTGACTCATCATGTATCCGTTCAACCAGCACCCCATTTTCGCCCGCTCAGGCCACCTCACAGAGCCAACGTAGCTTGGCAGCCTGCCTGAACGAACCTGGGGCACCGGGGCTTTTAGCTGTCTGGCATGGCGAAGGGCGAGGGGGAAGGGAAATCTTCGTCGTCGGCCTTGCAAGGTGCCGCAAGCCGCTCTGAAAAAGCGGCTGGAGGGTTTGCCAGGCCCGCCAGCCAACGCCGCGGCCAGACCTGTTCGCCGTGCATCGCTCCCAGCAGAGCACCCAAAACAACCCCCCGATGGCAGTTGTCACCGCCAAGATTGGTATTCACCACCAGGGCCTGCTCGGGGTCATCCTGATACTTCCAGGCCAGATACAGGGTCAGTGGCAGGGATTGTTGGATGTAGCAGGCTGTACTGAAAACGTTACGAGCGACATCCTCATCCGCACGGCTTGACAATTCTGCAAATGGATAGCCGGTTAATTGCTGCAACGGTTTGGGCCTGTTTTTTTTCAATGACTGCCGAACATCAGCGCCGTGCAGGATATCGTGGAGAATGTCAGCGAAGCAGGCCAGGGCATGGCGCATCAGAGGCCCCGGGTGGGTCAATGCCAAATGGTGTTCGGCGAGTTGTAACGCACTTTCCCAACGGTCCTGAAAAAACAGCAGTAATGGTAATGGCAGACACAGCCCGCCGATGTGTTTTTCGTCGGGCAACTGCGCGGATGACCCCTTTTTTTGCTGAGCCCAAGCCGTAAAGAACTCGCGGTGGCATTCTTCAACATATGTGTCGTTGTGCCTGCCGGCAGTCGTCATGAACGCCACATACTGGTCAAGATAGAGTTGCTGGTCGTATTGCTCTTGTTCAAGCAGGCTGTCCATCAGCAGTTGGCTTAGTTGGAGGTTCAGGGTGTTTTCCCCGGCCTTCAGGAATTGGTGATAGTGGATGCCGCGCTGCCCCCAGAATTGTGCCTGGCTGTGCAGAATGTCGGCGTCCGGGCGAACAGGGCGATACTTTGAACGCCAGAGAATACTGTCCGGGTGGGGATTGCGAGGCTGGACAAAATCCTTCACCCACCCATAGTCCCTTGCCATGGCGGCCGTATCGTAATACCAGTGAACGGGCATGGCCAGGGCATCGCCTATGAAGGCTCCAAAAAGTGCGCCGGTCAGGCGGAAATGAAGTGCTAAGGCCGGTTTGTCCATTGTGATGCTCCTCTTTACCGTATTGACATGTCCAAGCGGTACATGTAGATTGCCGTGTCTTGATTGTTGTGCAGATGCAGTACAACGGACTGGGGGAGTCGACGGTATCGACTGAGAGGAAACTGCAGAGTTTCGACCCCTGGAACCTGATCCAGATCATGCTGGCGAAGGGAAGCCCAGTTACATGCTTTTCTCCACCCTCTCCCCGTTCTGTCTCGTTCTTCCGTACCCGCACCTGCCTCCTCTTTTTGCGTTTCGTGCACCAGAAGGGGCTGTTCCATCCTGCCGCCGGCAGCTCTTGGCAGCGCTTTGCCGAGTATGCCCGCCGGTACGGCCTTGCCATGAAACCGGTGGACACCACCACCCTGATCCATACCTGAAAGTAAGCAAGGAGAACGAAGATGACAATTACCCCGAAATCGATCTGGACCGATGTGGTCGCCATCCGCGAGCAGGCCCCTCTCATCCATAACATCACCAACTACGTGGTGATGAATACTACCGCAAATGCCCTGCTCGCCCTGGGGGCCTCCCCGGTCATGGCCCATGCCCTTCCCGAGGTGGTGCAGATGGTGGACATCGCCGGGGCGTTGGTCATCAATATCGGCACGTTAAGCGATGCGTGGATCACGGCCATGGAGGTCGCCGCCGGCAAGGCGAAGGAGCGCTCCATCCCGATCATCCTTGATCCGGTGGGCTCTGGCGCCACCGACTACCGAACCAGGAGCGCCCGCAATCTTGCCGAGAGATACCGGCCAGCCATCATTCGCGGTAACGGCTCGGAGATCATCTCTCTCTGCCGTGCCGAGGTGAGGACCAAAGGGGTCGACAGCACCGATTCTTCGGATACCGCCCTGGACGCGGCCAGGACCCTGAACCGGCAACTCGGCTCCGTGGTCTGCATCACCGGTGCGACGGACTATGTGGTCGGCGGTCCAGAGCTGCATGTGCTCGCCAACGGCCACCCAATGATGACCAGGGTGACCGGCTTGGGATGCACTGCCTCGGCCCTGTGCGGCGCTTTTGCCGCGGTCAATCCACACCTCGACCAGGCAGCAGCCCATGCCATGGCGGTTATGGGAATTGCCGGTGAACTGGCCGCTCGTAAGGCTGCAGGTCCCGGTAGTCTGCAGCTGGCCTTTATCGACAGCCTGTACCTGATAACGGAAGAGGACATTGAGGAGTTGTTCAAATCGGGGAGAGAGGTGGTATGAGAGGCGTTTACCTGGTTACCGACCGGCGCTACGTGACCCACCGTTCCATCGAGGCGGTGGTCGACGAGGCGGCCAGGGCCGGTCTCGCCTGTGTTCAGCTCCGGGAAAAGGACCTCTCGACCCGTGATTTTATCGAGATGGCCAGGCGCCTCAAGGCCCTCCTCCTGCCCCTTGGCGTACCACTGGTCATCAACGACCGAATAGATGTCGCCATGGCCGTAGGCGCCGACGGAGTTCATATCGGCCAGAGTGACATGCCGTATGCCCTTGCCAGGAAGTTGCTCGGGCCAAGGGCAATAATCGGTCTTTCCGTGGAGACTTGGCAGGATGTAGAGGAGGCCGAGGCGCTGGATGTCGACTATCTCGGCATAAGTCCGGTCCATGCAACCCCGACCAAAACCGATACCAAGGGGCCGTGGGGGTTGGCGGGGGTCGCCGCGATCAGGGCCTATTCCCGCCATACGCTGGTGGCTATTGGCGGGATCAATGCCGACAATGCGGCGGCAGTGGTCCAGGCAGGGGCCCACTGCCTGGCAGTGGTTTCGGCGATCTGCGGGGCGGCAGACCCCTTCCAGGCAACGGCCGCACTGAACCGTACTCTTCTGCAGGAAACGGCCACACTGAAGGGTACTGTGCAGGCGACAGCCGCATTAAACCCCTCTGGTAGCGGCGCCCTGAAGACAGGCAAATTGTGAAGGAGGAGAAAAGGCAATGAAAACCTACTGCAGAGCACTCACCATAGCCGGTTCGGACAGCGGCGGTGGTGCCGGTATCCAGGCAGACCTGAAGACCTTCTCGGCGCTCGGTTGTTTCGGTATGTCGGTGATTACCGCCTTGACCGCGCAGAACACCGTGGCGGTGACCGGCATCCACCCGGTTCCAGCGGCATTCATCGCTGCCCAGATCGACGCGGTGCTGAGCGATATCGGCGCCGACGCGGTGAAGATCGGCATGCTCCACTCCCCGGAGGTGATCCGAACGGTTGCGGCGACTTTGAAAAGGCATAACTGTTCGCCAATCGTTCTGGATCCGGTGATGGTCGCCAAAAGTGGCGATAAACTCCTCCGTGACGATGCCGTCCAGGCGCTCAAGGAGGAGTTGCTCCCCTTGGCCACGGTGATCACGCCCAACCTGCCGGAGGCCTCCGTCCTCCTGGCCAGGTCGGTGACCTGTCGGGAGCAGATGAAGGATGCCTGCCGGGATCTGGCCGCCCTCGGTTGCAGTACCGTGTTTTTAAAAGGTGGGCATCTGCAGGGAAACGAAATCACCGACCTGCTCTACGATGCGCGTACCAGGGAAACGGTGGAACTGAAGAGTCGGCGGGTGGAAACCCCTAATTCGCATGGGACTGGATGTACGATCTCTTCGGCGATTGCCGCCGGCCTGGCAAAAGGCTTCTTACTTGCCGATGCGGTACAGGCGGCCAAGGTCTATTTGAACGGGGCGCTGTCCGCCGGGGCGGGGGTCAAACTCGGCCAGGGACATGGGCCGGTGCACCATTTTTATGGGCTGTGGCAGTGAGTTCACAAACTGAGATGGTCGATCATTGGTATCCTGTCGTAATACCATTGCTGTCCATTTGCTCTTCAGGTAAGGTATGTCCCATACTTTACAAAAATATTGTATTTTTCAAGACAACACGCGGAACCAGCCGTTGCCGGCAAAATGTTTGGGGAGGGGTGGATGAAAATAGCATTGATTGTTTGTGATCGCGCAACCGAGGTCATCTGGAATGCCTTCAGACTGGCCAATATCATGCTCGAAGAGATGGATGATGTCACCATCTTTCTGAACGGCCCCTCGGTAAACTATGCAACTCTGTCAACAGACCAGTTCCCCCTTCAGGATTTGGCGAAAATATTTACCCTTTCCGAAGGCCAGCTGCTGGCCTGAGGGAAGCTGCTCGACCTTCACGGTGTGAAGGAAGGCTACCATGCACGAGCCACGCAGAAGGATCTCTATACATTGGTTACTGAAAGCGACAAGGTTCTTTCCCTTTAAGCGACACCGCCTGGTACTCCAGCGGTCGTTCCCGTGTCGTTCTCACCCGCTCTCTCTCCTGGCTTGTCCCTAAACGAGCAGAAACGCGCCTGCGCGTACAGAGCGGAGGAGACCGTTTGTTTTTAGAAGGTTCCCGGGTATTTGCCGCCATCGATCAACAGATTTTGGCCGGTGATGAACCCTGCCTGGACACTGCAGAGGTAGGCACAAAGATCTCCCAGTTCGGCGGGTTCACCGAAACGCCCGGCAGCAACGGCCGCCATGCGGATGGTCTTCATCTCCTCGTACGATCGGTTTTGCAGCTTGGCCATGGTCTGGGTATTCGCCTGGTGGCGTTCGGTATTGAAATCACCGGGCAAAATATTGTTAATGGTCACGTTGTGCCTGGCCACCTCGCGTGACGTCCCGGCGACAAAACCGGTCAAGCCGGCCCTGGCACTGTTTGACAGCCCCAGGATACTGATCGGGGCCTTCACCGCACTGGAGGTGATATTGACGATACGGCCGAACTTTCGCTCGATCATACCGTCCACGGTCTCCTTGATCATGAATATGGCCCCGAGCATATTGTTGTGCAGTGCCTCAAGCCAGGTCGCCCGGTCCCAGTCACGGAAGTTGCCTGTTGGCGGGCCTCCGGAATTGTTGACGATGATATCGGGAGCTGGACATGCTTTCAGGGTTGCCGCCCGCCCCTCGTCACTGTTGATGTCGGCGGCAACCGGGGTAACGCGAACGCCGGTGATTGTGCTGATCTCCCTGGCGGCCGCTTCGATGTTTGCCTTGGTGCGGGCAACAATGGTCAGTTCAACGCCCTCGCGGGCCAGAGACAGGGCACAGGCTTTGCCGAGACCGGCACTTGCCCCGCCGACGATTGCCTTTCTCCCTGCTATACCAAAATCCATGGCTCATTTTCCTCTTGTTCCGGTTCGGCGTCTCGATACGCCCGCTCTCTCTTGCCAGCCCATAATGGTAAGGCACTGGCGGTCTTCTCCCGCAGTCACGGCTCTGGGAGATACAGAGCAATGGTCTTTTGGTTAATGCTGCCAGTTGCCCCGTCGGAGTAAATCATATATGCTATGGCAGAATTTTCTCAAAGGTTTTTCACAACCTTTTCTTCAGCTGTGCCAAAAAAACCAGGGAGGTTTTGCCAAAATGATAACCTGTACACTCGACCATCTCCATCTGATCTGCGAGGACCTGGAGGAAATGGTCCGTTTCTGGAGAGATGGCATCGGTGCCTCGTTTACAGAGTACCGAACATTTGGCGGCGCGAAGGGGGCGGTTCTCGGTCTTGGAGGTCTCCATCTTTACCTGCGGGTGCCGAAGGAGCATGAAAAAGGGAAATTATCCGCCATGCCGTCGCTGGGCTACGACCATCTTGGCCTGTGGGTGGACGACCTGGAAGCGGCCTGTTCCCATCTGCAGACATTCGGCTGCCGGATCAACTCCGGTCCGACCGATTTGGCCGACAGAAGAATCCTCTTTCTTGCCGGCCCTGAGGGGATTACTCTGGAGTTGATGCAAAGGTTTTAGCGATCCGCCAACAACAAAAAGGGGTGCCGGCAGCTGATGCTGCCGGCACCCCTTTTACCTTTTTACCCTTTGACTATTCGACGGC
>JAABSV010000018.1 GCA_011390165.1 Desulfobulbaceae bacterium | reverse complement strand
GTTTCTCCTTCAATTGTATATGAGGATTTGGAGTCTTTCAGTAACAAAAAGGCTGTAGCCCGGTGCAACAGTTCCGAGTTGGTCTGGCCGATAATTTTTTCGGCTTCTTCAGCAAGCTTTTTGCTGAAAAAATATTCGAGTTTCTTTGTTTTTCGGATCAAGGGACAGAAATTTCGCGTTCCGGGCAGGTTGTTGCGCACGCGGTGTCGTCTGGAAAGAGAGGCCTTGCTTGCATACTGCAGCTTACTGTTGAGCAGAGGAACGAAGTTTCCGGATGTCGCGTCTTGAAGGTCCAGTTGTTCATTACCCAGCCACTCCCATAAGAACCATACTTTCCGGCTGTATATTCCAGTTGGTTCTGATCGGATGATGGATTCAAGTTCTTTTGCTTGGATGGTTCGGAACAAGGCATTGAGGATGGCCAAATCAATGCCTTCATACTTCAGGGCGAATGTGAGGTGCCCATACAGTGTCTCTTCCGGTCTGTGGCGGGGAGTAAAGACGTGCCAGCGACCAGTTACGTACTTTCTATGCTTCGTCCCTATGATGCAGAGGGTGTCCGGCGCAGGCACTCGCAGCTCATGCGCGGCAATGAGCGCAGAATACCCTGCGAACAGGGAACCCTTTTCCGGAACGGAAAAGCCGGGAAAAACCGTTCCGCCATGTGCATATTGCTTGTAGATCGCCATATGGGTACGTTCCTTGGAAGACTTACGGAAGCACTATGGCATGAAAAACCTGTATTGGCTATGAAAAGTAGTTGCTGTGGGGGATGGCCCGTGAAAAACGATTACAGAGAGGGCAGGATACTCGCAGCGTGCACTCGCACCCGGGTGATTGAGCTATCCCGAGATGCACACTGCTCTTGCGAATATCAAACGCCCCCAGTGATGCCATCTACCTGGCACCCTGGGGGCGTTTGGAAACAGTTCTTGCGGTGAGAGGAATCGATTGGTGGAGCAAGTTTTTGCGCTGGGCCGGAGCACCAACTCAAGCCGCCATCTCCAGGAATACCGGCTCCGCCTTGCCGATCATCGCCGGCAAGGCTTTTCCCAACTGGCCGGCCAGCCAGCTGCTGGCGGCGACCAGAGCCCTCAGGTCGATGCCGCTCTCCACCCCCATCCCATTAAACATGTGGACCAAATCCTCGGTGGCGATATTGCCGAGGGCGTTGGGGGAGAAGGGGCAGCCGCCGATGCCGCCGAGGGAGGAGTCGAAGATCCGCACCCCCACCCTATAAGCGGCGTAGGCGTTGGCGTAACCGGTGTTGCGGGTATTGTGGAGATGGACGCCGATGCGGCTTCGTTGTGCCGCCAAGGCGGCGATAACTTCGGCGCAGAGCCGCTCCACCTGATCGGGCATGGCCATGCCGGTGGTGTCGGCCAGCATCACCTCGTCGGCACCCAGCGCCACCAGGCGATGGGCCAGCGCCAACACCTGGGCCGGCGGCACCCGCCCCTCGTAGGGACAGCCGAAGGAGGCGCCGATGATCCCGCCGAAGGCCACTCCCGACTCCCTGGCCCGGGCGGCCACCTGCTCGAAACCGGCCAGCGACTCGGCCACCGAGCATTTGAAGTTGGCCTTGTTCAGGGTTTCGCTGGCAACGATGACCAACCGGACATGGCGCATGCCGGCTGCGGCTGCCAGCTCGAACCCTTTCAGATTGGGAACCAGGGCGGTGTAGTTCCGGCCGGTGCCGGAAAAGTCGAGCTGCCGGCAGATCTCACCCAGATTGGCCATCGCCGGAACGAACTTCGGGTTGACGAAGGAACCGATCTCAATGGTGCCGACCCCGGCCTGCTCGAGGCGGCGAATCAATTCCAGCCTGATCTCCGGCGCCAGGATTGTACACTCGTTCTGTAACCCGTCCCGGGGCGAGACATCGACAATTTCCACTTTCTGTTTTTCCATCGCTATTGGTCTCCTTCGGAATGCAACGACACCCGCTCCATCAGATCACCCCCTCCTGGCGCAATTCGTCGAGTTCTTTGGCACCAAGGCCCAGAACACCAGCAAACACCGCCTCATTGTGCTCTCCCAGTTCCGGCCCGGTCCAGGCCACGCCGCCGGGCGACTCACTGAGGAAGGGAAAGACGTTCTGCATCTTGATCGAGCCGAAGGCCTTGTCGGCAACATCTATGATTGCCTTGCGTGCCTGAAAATGCGGATCCTGCAGCATCTCACGCGGGGTGAAGATCAGCCCGGCGGGTACGCCGTGCCTATCCATCATCGCCTGCAACTCGGCGGCGGTGTAATTGACTGTCCACTGACTGATCATCTCGTCAAGTTCCGCCTGCCGTTCCCCCCGCGCCTTATGGGTGGCGTACCGTTCGTCGCCCGCCAGCTCCGGTCGGCCCATCGCCTGGCAAAGACGGCCGAAGATGTTGTCGGCGTTGGCGGCGATGACAAAAAAACCACCGGTGGAGGTGGGATAGATGTTCGACGGTGCCACATTGGGCAGGATCGACCCGGTCCGCTCGCGGACCTCGCCGGCAAACTGAAATTCCGGGATCATACTCTCCATCAGCGACAGCACCGCTTCGTAGATGCCGATGTCGACCATCTGGCCCCGACCGGTGTTGTGGCGGTGGTGCAGGGCAACCAGGCCACCGATCAGGCCGAAAACCGAGGTCAGCGAATCACCGATGCTGATGCCGATCCGCGTTGGTGGCCGATCCGGGTAGCCGGTGATATAGCGGATACCGCCCATGGCCTCGCCGATGCTGCCAAAGCCCGGTTTGTCCTTATAGGGGCCAGTCTGCCCGTACCCGCTTACCCGGATCATGATCAGACCGGGATTTGTCTTCTGCAGACTCTCATAGCCCATATCCCATTTCTCGAGCATCCCGGCGCGGAAATTCTCGACGAGAAAATCGGCGCTGTCGACCAACTGCCGGGCCATCTGCTGCCCTTTTTTGCTCTTCAGGTTAAGGGTGACCGATTTTTTGTTCCTGGCCAGCACCGGCCACCACAGGCTGCGGCCATTATGGCGATGCCGCCCCCATTGACGCATCGGGTCACCCTGGCCAGGGGTTTCGATCTTGATCACTTCGGCACCGAAGTCGGCCAGCATCTGCCCACAAAAAGGCCCGGCAATGAAGGCGCCCATTTCGATTACCCGCAACCCTTCAAGCGGTCTTTTTATCTGGTTTGTCTCGCTTGTCTCGCCCATGATTCTCCTCACTGCTCCTTGTCATTTTGAAGTGGCTGGTCGCCTGCCTGCCGCCGGTGGTATTTCAGTCCACCATACCAACCTTTGCACTCTCAACCGCCCGCCATCGCCAACCTCACTGCAACGTTGGCGGCCCACTTTCACCGGCGGTCAACCTTGCCAGTTCGGCAAGGACCGCATCAAGTCCCACCAACTGGTTAAACTCGGCAAAACTGATCATCCTGTCGAGCATGCCGGCCGTGGTCCCATGCTCGTGGAGGTGTCTCATCAGCTCCTGCATGGCTTTGGCCATGACAAATATCGAGGCAGTGGGATAAATCACCAGCGAATAGCCGAGTTCCGCCAGAGTCCGGTTGGGGAGTAGCGGGGTCCTCCCCCCCTCCACCATGTTGGCCAGGGTCGGTTTGCTCAGGGACTGGTTGATCCGCTGCATTTCGTCGATGCTTTCCGGAGACTCGACAAAGATGATATCGGCGCCGGCATCCTCATAGGCCCTGGCCCGGTCAATCGCCTCGTCGATGCCGTGCAGGGTCCGGGCATCGGTCCGAGCTATGATCATCAGGTCCGGGTCGTTTCTCGTTGCCACCGCCGCTCTGATCTTCCCGGCCATCTCCTGGCGGGGTATCACCTCGCGGCCGAGCATATGGCCGCACCTCTTCGGCAGCACCTGGTCTTCCAACTGAATTGCCGCTACATTGGCCGCCTCGTACTCGCGGACAGTGCGGATCACGTTGATCACGTTGCCAAAGCCGGTATCGGCATCGGCAATTACCGGGATCTCGACCACCGCCGCCATGTTCCTGGCCCGGCTGACCATCTCGGTCATCGACAGCAAACCGATATCCGGTCGGCCCAAGTGGCTGGCAGCCTGGCCATACCCAGTCATGTAGACGGCCGGAAACTGACAGCTCTCCACAACTCGAGCGGTGAGCGCATCATGAGCCCCGGGGGCGACCACCAGGGTGTGGTCAAGCAGTGCCTGCCGGAGCATTGTTGTTGTCTTCATGTCTGAATAGAGTATATGCCTTGGCTGGAGTGGAGATCCCCATTTTCTGTCTATGGACTATTGTCTACAATAGACTAATTCTCCTGTCAAGGCAAAATCGGCCATGCAAGAGTCGGGCAAAAGACCGGCCAAATGGCATCTCCTTTCGGCAGTTTCAAACCGAAATAGCAAAAAAGATTGACACCACCGCCCGGCGGCCGGTATACATCCGTATACAATATACCATTTTGTTCGCCTTTTTGTATACAATATACAAAATGGCGGATATGCCGCCCGGTGTAGTCAACAGCCGTCAACCAACCAGAGGAGAAGAAAAATGAGAAAATTTGCTTTGGGTGTCACCCTGTCGCTGCTGCTGCTCGGCAGTACCTTCAGCGTTGCCGAAAACCTCAAATTCAGTACCTGGCACGCCGCCGTAGGCCGGGAAGTGCAGACCGTCTGGATACCGATGATGGAGTCGATCAAAAAGGAGAGCGACGGGAAACTTGACTACACCATGTTCGCCGGCGGTGCCCTTGGCAAAGGACCTGCCCATTATGACATCGTCAAGAACGGAATGAGCGACATGGGCTACTTCACCGCCACCTGGACCCCCGGGAAATTCCCCCTCTCCGAGATACTCTCCTCGGCGATGTGGATCGATGGTAAGGACAAGGCTGTCGCCATCGGCAACGAGATGTTCGAACTGGCCCTGAAACATGAGTTCGAGGATGTCCATATGCTCGAACTGAACGGCTGCATCCAGTCCTTTCTATGGACCAAAAAGCCGGTGCAATCCCTTAACGATGTGAAGGGATTAAAGATCCGCACTCCTGGTGGGCTGCAGACCCAGTACATCAAGAATCTCGGTGCCGAACCGGTATTCATGCCGCTGGGCGATGTCTACACCTCCCTTGATACCGGTGCCATCGACGGCGTGGTGACCTGCCCGCCACTGGTTCTCTCCTTTAAACTGTATGAAGTGGCCAAGTACGGGGTGGTAGCCACCTTTGGTTGTGTCACCGAAGGGGTAGCCATGAATAAGAGCAAGTGGGACAAACTGGATGCCGGCTCACAGGAAATCATCACCAAAGTCGCCAACAACCCCTTTGCCCATACCGGTGGTCTCGACCACAAATCCTACGCGGAGATGATCGTCGAATTGAAGGAAAAGGGAGTGCAGTTGCACGACCTGAACCCGGCCGAACAGGAAGAGTGGTTTGCTTCCTTCCAGCAAGTAACCAGGGACTGGGTTGCCGCCCAGAAGGATCCCAAACAGGCTGAAGAAGTTGTCAGAACACTGGCCCGGGTGGTGAAAAAGCATGGCAGCGATGCCGTCGCCATCCCCCCCGAGTGGAAAGAGTAGAGACCTGCCGGGCGGCAGGTTCAGTTCGAGCCTGCCGCCCGCCCGTAATATCATGCGACGGCGTCAGAACCGCCAGTAGGTTTTCTTATGGCACAATTCAGAACAGTGGTGCAGGGCTTTACCCGGACAATCTCCTTTGCGGCGATGTTCCTGCTCTTACCTATGATGCTGCTCTCCACCACCGATGTCTTTCTCCGCAAGTTTTTCACCACCACGGTTCCCGGCACCATGGAACTGTCCTCCTACATGCTTGCCCTGTTCATTCTCCTTGGCCTCTCCTATACCCACCAGTGTCGGGCCCATGTACGGGTCTCCTTTCTGGTGGACCTGATGCCGGCCAAGGTGCAGACGGTCATCGCCATACTGCTCAACACTCTCTGTATCACCATGCTGCTGGTCCTGGTCTGGCAGGGATACATCATCGCCGTTGAGGAGACCACCGTCTCCGATATGCTGCGTATTCCCGAAAACCCCTTCCGGATGGCCCTGGCCGTGGGCTGCCTCTCCTTTGCCCTGGAGATTCTCCTCGATATCATTGACCAACTGAAAGAACTGCGGAGCTGATCATGGAGCCGATGACCATTGGCGTTCTGGGAATTTGTGCTGTCTTTATTCTCCTTGCCCTCGGCATGCCCATCGCCTTTTCCCTGATGATGGTCGGCTTCAGCGGCATTGCCTTCCTCTCCAGTATCGACGCGGCGCTGCCGGTTTCGGCGAGAACCGTCTACGACGAGGCCGCCACCTACCCGTACATGGTGATCCCGTTGTTCATCATCATGGGTTCGTTTGCCGGTGCCTCCGGAATGACCAGAGACATTTACACCTGCCTCGACAAGTGGTTAGGCCGTCTGCCCGGCGGACTGGCGGTTGCCTCGATCTCCGCCTGCGCCGCTTTTGCCGCTGTCTCCGGCTCGGCGGTGGCGACCACCGCCACCCTCGGTAATATCGCCCTGCCGGAGATGAAACGCTACGGTTACTCCGACAAACTGAGTACCGGCGCAGTTGCCGCCGGTGGTACCCTGGGATTTCTGATTCCTCCCAGCCTCGGTTTTGTTGTGTACGGCATGCTCACCGAGCAGAGTATCGGCAAACTGCTGGTCGCCGGCATCATCCCCGGTTTTATGCTGGCGATCGCCTTCTGTGCGGTGGTGGTGATCTGGGTGAAATTGGACCCGGAGGCGGCACCCCAGCAGGTTCGCGAGGTCTCCTGGAGGGAGCGGCTGCTGCTGCTGCGCGGGGTGGCGGAGCCTCTCGGGCTCTTTCTCCTGGTGATGTTGGGCATCTATGGTGGCCTCTTCACCCCCACCGAAGCGGGGGCGGTCGGGGCTACCCTGCTCCTTTTGTCGGTGCTGATCAAGGGCAAACTTTCCTGGCAGAAACTGGTCGGGGCGCTGCAAGAGGCCCTGCGCACCTCGGTAATGGTCCTCTTCCTGGTTGCCGGGGCCAGCATCTTCACCTATTTTCTCGCCCTCTCCACCATCCCGATGCAGGCGGCGAATTGGGTGACCAGCCTGGATGTCCCCGCCTTAGTCATTCTCCTGGCGATCATCGTCGTCTACCTTTTTCTTGGCTGCTTCCTTGATGCCATCTCCATGATGGTACTGACCCTGCCGGTGGTCTTCCCGGTGATGTCCGCCCTCCACTATGACCCGATCTGGTTCGGGGTGGTGGCGGTGCTGATGATGCAGGCCGGGCTGATCACCCCTCCCCTTGGTCTGAACATCTTCACCATCGCCGGGGTGGCAAAAAACGTCAAGGTGGAAACGATCTTCCGCGGCGTTGTCCCCTTCCTCCTGGCGGTTTTTGTAGTGACCGGACTGCTGATCATCTTCCCGGCCATCGCCACCTACCTGCCCTCGAAGATGACCGGCTGAACCGCGACACTTCCCAAGGATCCACCGGCGCCTCGACAGCGTTGAAGGCAGCTGCCGCCGCACAAAACCGGCCAGTACCCTAAAAAAACGGACCCGCAGCGCATAAGTCCACCTTCCGGCCACGACTTTTTGGGAACGGCAAGGGGGGGTACTACCGGGGAATGTCGAAAATGGTGGGCGTTTGCCCGAAAGGATACCTCAATTTCCCTGCAGGGGCGGGTCAGCGGCGGACCAGACGGCGGCAAGCTGTCGATACTCTTCCAGGGTATCCAGGTCGAGATGGATCGCCGGTCCGGGCACAGCCACTTCCCGGAGTTGCCCCTGCAAGGCGGGAAAGAGCGGCCGCAGCCCGGTGTCCCCGCTGAGCGAATGCACCTGTGGAAAGAGCGCACGGGCAACGAGAACCGGGTTTCCCCGTCTGCCCTGATGAACCGGGAGAATCAGGGAGGCCGGCTGGCGGTGGAAGGCATCGAGCAGGGGGTCAATGATCGCTGCATCGACCAGGGGCTGGTCGGCCAGCAGAAAGAGCACCGCGGTGCACCCGGCCGGCACTGCCTGCAGGCCGGCCTGCAGGGAACTGCTCTGCCCGCGCCGATACTCGCGATTGGTAACCACCGTCGCACCCTGAAAATCGACCTGTCGACGGACCATATCCGCCTGATGGCCAAGAACCACCACCAGATCGTCGAGCCGCGACCGACGGGCATTGGCGATTACCCAGCCGAGAAGGGGAAGGCCCCGCCAGGGGAGAAGGGCCTTGCTCCTCCCCATCCGCCGGGAGGTACCCGCAGCGAGGATCACCCCGCTGATGCTCACCGCCCTCCCCTCCCGCTCCGCCCCGGATTTTCCGCCACCTCGGCACCACCACCCCGCCCCTTGCGGTGGGCGATGATCTCGGCCAGAATACTCACCGCAAGCTCTGCCGGGGTCTGGGCACCGATGTCCAGGCCAATGGGGCAGTGGACTGCCGCCAGAGCCGCCTCTGTCACCCCCTGCCGACGCAGGGCGGCGAAGAGCGTATCTCGTTTGCGGCGGCTGCCGATCATGCCGATATAGGCAGGCGCCTGTGGTGAGCGGAGTACCATCTCCAGAACCTCCAGGTCGCTGAGATGGCCCCGGGTCATGATCACCACGTAACTGGCTCGGCCTGATCGTACCACCTTCAGGGCCTCGGCAAAGGGCAGGGCCACAACCTGCTCCGCTTCCGGAAACCGCTGCCGGCTGGCAAATTCAGGGCGATCATCGATCACCTGCAGGCGAAAGCCGGTCAGCACGGCGAGCCGGCCGACCGCCTCGCCGACATGGCCTCCGCCAAAAAGAACAATCTCCGGCTCTGGCGCGACCGGCTCGAGAAAAAATGGGGCGCCGCCATCGACCTCTTCCAGCCGGGGAGTGGTTGCCGGTCTGACACCGACCGCCGACCCCAGCGAGGCAACTCCGGCCAGCACCTCGCCGGCATCGCTGAGCAGCAGCCGCTCCACCACCACCGCCGGCACGCCATCGGCCAGTCGGGTCCGCAGGATACCGCTGCCACCACCGGCAATGAGCGCATGGATTGCCGCAAAGCAGTCTCTGGCGGCAAGGTCAGCGGCCAGAATCGGTTCAAAAAAAAGATCGACCCGGCCACCACAGATCATCCCCTCGGCAGCCACCTCGACGGCGCTCAGTTCAACGGTGGCAAGGGCGGTCTCGCCACTGGTCAGCAGGGCCTGCGCCCGCTCCATCGCCCGGTACTCGAGTATGCCGCCACCAATACTGCCGTACATCTTACCAGCAGCAGTAAGCAGGCAGCCGCTACCGGTGCCCCGGGGGGCGGAACCGCTGTGGCGGACCACCCGGACCAGAACGACATCCTTCCCCTGTTCAAGAAGCTGGTGCAGGCTTGCGTACAGTTGGCCATTCATTAAACCACCCTCTCCTTCAGGTTACCAATGTGGCGGATCAGCGAAGATCCGGCAAGGGTCGCGACAACCACCCGGTCAAAACAGCGGGGTGGCTGCCGGCCGGCAAGCAGTTCGGCCAGGCGATGGCCGGCAGCGATGGCCTGTTCGCTCTCCGCCTGGGTACAGAGGAGTATCCGCAGAGCACCACCGGCCAGGACAATGCCGGCCAGATCATGGTCAAGCATGGCCACCACCGACTCTTCGCTCACTGCCGCCATCGCCGCCAGACCGGTGCAACGGCTGTACTGCCCGGCGCGAAACACCCACTCTTCAGAGAGCGGCCTTCCCAATGCGGTAAGGCCCAGGAGATAAACCAGCCTGCCGGTACTAACCGGCACCACCGGCTCATGGGGGGCAAAGGCCTTCAACGGCCGGCCGGCGGCACCGTCGGCCTCGACGATGATAGTGTCGGCCAGCCGGCCCGCGAACAACCGGTCGACCGTTTTGGCAGGAAGCCCGTACAGCTTGCCACTCTTCGCCTCACGGCCGGCGGCAACGGTTAGATGACGATATTTGGCCAAAGCCGCCGGCAGGGTGGCACAGAGAAAATCCAGATCATCGCTCAGCACCAGATGCGGTGACTGGTGTGCTGCCGGCGGATAGATTTTCGTGGTGGTGGTGGTCAGCACCCGCTGGCCGGCTGCCGCCAGTTCAGCGGCCAGACTGTAGAGCAGAGTGGTCTTGCCGCCGGCACCAACCAGACTGATCACCCCGCTGCCGCCAAGGGCAAGCGCTTCACTGAGCGACATCACCGGTATCGTTACCGCCCAGGTCAGCAGCCAGGCGAGCCGGGGCGGAGTGGATTACCATCGCCTCGAGAATGGCTTCAAGGACCGCGCCGCCGATCGCCCGCGACTTATCCGATACCGTCCAACAGTGGGCAACTACCCCGCGAGGATCGATATCGCCGATTTTCACCCCTGCCCGCACCCGGGTGCCGCTCCGAATCAGCCCACGAAGGGTGCCGGAAATCGCGGCAAGAACCGGAGTTCCGCCAACGTCTCCAACCAGGAGTCCGGCAGTGACTAATTCCCCGATTTGGCGATGGCCGGTGAAGAGCCCGCTCGCCGGGGCACGCAGCAGCCTTTCAATTGTGTACCCGCCTGTTTCGCCAGGGATGCCGGTGTTGGCCTGGGCCCGGCCGTTGGCAAGCACCCGACCGAGATCATGCCCGCGGTTGCTTTCTACCACCCGGTGCACATCCACCGGTGCGGTAAAGCCCGGCCCGATGCCGATCACCAAAGGGGCCTCGGTCAGAGTGGTGCCGAGGTTTTTCTTGGCGAGCAGGGCATCGACCAGTACGTGCGGACGGACCTGGGCCAGGCTTTGCCAGGTGGGGTCGACCAGCACCGCAACCTTGCCGGCAGCCCAGACAGCCGCCAGCTGTTCCAGCCCCTCCAGCCGCACCGCCTCGACCCCCTCGACCAACGCCGTACCGTCATGAACCGCCTCGCAGAAGCAGACAGTCCGGCGAACGGCCAAGGGCTCATCCCGCTCAAGGAGGAGCAGTCGGCGAAAGCCGGCACGGTACAGCCGCAGGGCAATACCGCTGGCCATCTCGCCACCCCCCTTGATGGCAACCAGTAGCCGCTGGCAGTCAAATGTCACCATCTCCTCCTCCACCCAGCCAGCGGTTCTGCCCATCGTACCGGCTGATCTCGCCCACCGCTTCCGAAAAACCAGGGGTCAGGGCGATTTTTCCGGCAACAGCCAGCACTGCTCCCCGGATCGTGCCCTGCTCCTGCAGTCTTGCCGCCAGCTGCAGGCCATTGGCCAGGGCCTGGTCGATGGTGGCCGGTAAGAGACCGGCGGCACGGATGGTAACCGGCAGGTCGCCAAGATCGGAAGCTGGATCGATGGTGGCTGCCGGCACCTGGCAGATCGCCGGATCCGGGGCAAAACAGGCGTTGGCAAGGGCGGTGGCGGCGGCATCGGCCAGCGAGGAATTGGCGGCAACGGCGGTCACCGCCGAGGCAATGCCCCGGGTCAGGCTGCGGCCGCCCAGGCCGCTGGTATTGACCCCCCAGGTCGAATGGCGGCCGTCAAGCCGCAGAGTGTGGCTGACGCCCGGACTGCCGACCTCGGGTCGGATGCCCACCCGAACCACCTCATGTTCGCGGAGCCGGATGGCGATATCACCACCGTTGTCGACGATGACCCTGGTCACCCCCGGCAGAAACAGCCGGTCGGCAACGAAATCGGCGATGGTCCCGGCGACCGCCGCCATCGGGGTGAGGTCGGCTGCCCCCACCCGCCGGACACTGGCCAGCATCATCGCCGCCAGCCGGTCGTTGAGGACGGTGGCAATCTCGCCATGGGGGCGACGGAGCATGGGCTGGGCAGCCGCCACCCGGGCCAGACAGGTGAAGGCGAAGCCGGCCACCGCCTCGGCCAGTTCGACCCGGGCCTGGTTGCCGGAATAGGCCTGGATGACCAGCCGCATCGGCCCGTTTTCCACCAGAACCGCCCTGCCGCCGGCCAACCTCACCACCCGCCGGTCATCCATCGACTAGTCAGTACCGCCATCGGGGTCACCCCCGGGCAGAGAAAAGGGCTTCATCGCCGCAACATGGCCACCCATCGCCTCGTAGTCCCCTTTTTCCATGGTGTACTCCACCGGGCAGATGGTGGCCGGGGTCGGGGTCCAGCTGAAGGAACCGGGCTTGACCCGGCCGACATCGACCATGAAGGAGATGCCGCCGCCGGGGAGAACAAAGGTTGGTGAACCACCGACGGTGAGGCAGGCCTTGCCGGCGTGCACCGCCTCGGTCAGCTTGATCGGGTACCTGGTCACCCCGGCCCTGGCACTGCCGCCGGTGCCGGCGGTGTACACCGCCGACACCAGCGAAGGCTCGCAGGAGGCGGCGATCGCCGCCAGAGCAGAGGCCGCCTTCTCGGACAGGGGACGGGAAACGAGGCTGCCATCGGCGGCCAGAGAGTACATCGCGCCGTTCTGGCCGGTTGTCTCGGTGATCAGTATGGTCATGCCCGGCCAGGCCACCGCCATGTCGACAGCGGCCACCGCCGCCGCCGGTTCGGTAATCGAGGTTCCCCCCCAGCCGTCGCCATGGACGCCGAAATAGCGGCCCGGGGTACTCTCCCGAAAGACCAGTTCCACCCCGGTAGGCCGGACTCCGACGTAGTTGCCGGCGACATGCCGGCTGAGAAGGCCGGTGACATGGGCATCAAGGACTACCACCTCGTCCGCCGCCTCCTTGAGCAGGGGGGCGAAGATCCCCAGGGTGGCACTGCCGCAGCCGACCCGCATCTTCGCCACCTGACGGCCATCGATGAGCGGTGGCCGACCGACCTGAACGGTCAGTCGGCTGCCGTTTTCAATGCGCAGCTTCACCGGCCGGCGGTTGGCGATATCGGTAATGGTCCTCGCCACGGTGAAGCCGTCCCTGCCGGTGAGTCGGTTCACGCCGCCGATATGGAGCATCTTCGAGCCGTACTGCTCGGTCTCCACCATGCCGACCACCTGCTTGCCGACCAGTACCGCCGCCCCTTCCCTGCCGATGGGCAGATCGGTGTCCACCTTGACCAGCACCGAACTGTAGCTGAGGGGCACTTCGGTGACCACGGTGACCACATCCAGGTCGCCACACTGGTCGCTAACAATGTGTGGGGCCGGTTTGCAGCAGGGGTAGGTGGTGCCGGCACCGATGGCGGTGAGCAGTGGCCGGCGAATCTCCGGCCGTGGCTCGGAACCGACAATCTCGGCCACCTCGGCGTAGCGGTGCAGGGGGGTGGTCCGCACCAGCCGGCCGTCATGCTGGGCATAGCGATGGCAGGCACCGACCATGCCGGGCTGAATCCAGCAGCGGATCGGGCAGGCCTCACAGACCATCGCTGCCGCCGGCATATCCGGCTCAAAGAGGATCGCGCCTGCCTCACAGGAGCGCAGACAGGCCTTACAGCTGGTGCAGCGAAGCGGGTCGATAGAGGCCTTCTTGCCGCTGATCCGCACCGCCGCCACCGGGCAGTCCCGCAGGCAGAAGGCGCAGCCGATACATTTTTCCAGATCTACTCGCATTGTTTTCCCCTCCATCTGCCGAGCCATCTGTCGGATGCAGCCGTTTACCAGCACCTCTTTTATTTGCCGACCACCGCCATCCTGGTTGCCGGTGGGGTGTTGCGGCTCTTGTTGACCACCACCCTGCCTTCAACCAGCACCAGCGACACCCCGGGCAGATCACCGGCGGTGATGGCGGCCAGGGCATCACCGCCCACCGAACCGAGCGGTGCATCCATGACCACCAGGTCGGCCCAGAGGCCGGGGGCAACCCGACCTGTTGCCAGCTTGTGCACCCGGGCGGTGTTGCCGGTGGCCATGGCAATGGCCTGGGCCGCCGATATCGGGGTGAGGCTGGCCAGGTGGCAGATCACCCGCAGGATTCCCAAAGGAACCACGCCGGTGCCGGAGGGGGCATCGTTACCGATGATCAACCGCTCGAGAGCCCCCTTCTCAAAACTGAGGCGGGCCGCCTCGCTGGTCATCCGCGGGTTGCCGCAGTGGACAAGTTCCAGGGCGATGTCGCTCTGTTCAATGAGTTTTTCGACCTCCTCGAGGCTGACCGCGGTGGGGCCGCCATTGACATGGGAGGCGATATCCGGGCCGGTGGCCTGCACCATCTCGGCCGTCACCGTGGAGCTGCCGGGAATCGAGGTACCGCCGGTGTGCATCATCACCGTCATGCCGAACTCCTTGGCCCAGCCCACCATCGGCGCCGCATCCTGGGGGTCCTTTACCGAACCGAGACCGATCTCCCCCACTGTCCGCACCCCTTCCCGGGCCATCTCGGCAAAATCGTCGCGGGTGAGCCCTTTTTCCAGGATCACCGCCCCGCCGAGCACCTTCGCCCCGCCCGGGCGAAAGTTGTTGAAGGACTTGGCGGCAAGAATCGCCAGGGCCTTGGTGCCGGCGGGATCCTTAGGCCGGCCGGGCAGATGCACTTCGCCGGCGGAAATCATCGTGGTCACCCCGCCGTGCAGTTCGCTCTCGAGAAAGCCGACCTGATTCTGTCGGGAGGTGTAGTCACCGAAAATGGTGTGGCAGTGGGAATCAATCAATCCCGGGGTGACGGTGGTACCGTTGCAGTCGATCACCATGTCGCAAACCGGCGCACCGAACTCGGCCAGCCTGCCAACCCGGACAATCCGGCCTTCATCTATTAAAATGGCATCGGCGGCGAGCAGCGGCTCGGTGATGTCGCCACTGACCAGGGTGCCAATATTCTTCAGTAGTACGGTTGACATCTCATCTCTCCTTGCGGCGATAATGGCCCGCGTCGATACTTGCCGCCAGCACCCGCTCCAGGCTGGCCGGCAGGGCATAGATGCGCCGGTTCAGGGCGGCGCTGATGGCGTTGACAATGGCCGGGGCAGTGGGAATCAGTGCCGGTTCGCCCACCCCCTTGGCCCCAAAAGGCCCACTCGGTTCGGCTGCCTCGATGATGATCGGCACCACCTCCGGCATATCGGCGGCGGTGGGGATGTGGTAGTCCTTCATCGACTCGGTCCGCCCCTGTTCGAACTCCTCCATCAAGGCAAAACCCACCCCCATCGCGACCCCGCCACAGATCTGGCCGACCACGCTGGCCGGGTTGATCGCCCGGCCGACATCGTGGGCCGCCACCACCCGGGCCACATGCACCTCACCGGTAAGGGTGTCCACCTCTACCTCGGCGAGGTGGCAGGCAAAGGCATAGGTGGCGTAGGGAACCCCCTCTCCGGTCTGGGGATCAAGGGGAACGGTCTCCGGGTCGAAAAAACCCTGCCAGGAGAGGGTTCCTCCTTTGTCATGGATCCGCCTGGCCAGGGTGGCCATGGCTACCCGTACCTCCGGTTTACTGGCCACGACGATTTCACCGCCACTGAACAGCAGCGAGTTTTTCGGGGCCCGCAGGCGGTTCACCGCCTCGGTGAGGAGGACGTTGGCCAGGTTTCTGGTGGCGTTGGCAACCGCGTTGCCGGAGATGTAGGTCTGCCGACTGGCCGAAGTTGCCCCGGCGCTGGTGGTGTACTTGGTGTCAGCCACCACCATCCGGATCGCCTCCGGGGAGAGGCCGAGGATTTCGGCGGCGATCTGGCTGAGGACAGTGGTGGAGCCCTGGCCGATGTCGGCACAACCGGTGAACAGGGTCACCGAACCGTCCGGGGCCATTTCGATCCGGGCTGTCGACGGGTTCTGCACGCCGGTGTTACCGATTCCATACCACATCCCGCCGAGCCCCACCCCCCGCCGCCGATGCGGCAGGGTCGGCGCCGGCAGCCAGTGGTCACAGGCCTGTCGATAGTAGGGGGCAACCGCTTCCAGACATTGCCGGTAGCCGATGCTGGCGGTGAGAATCTGGCCGGTGCTGCTGGTTGCCCCCACCTGCAGGGCGTTCATGGTGCGCATCGCCAGAGGATCAATGTGCAGTTCTTCGGCGTGCAAGTCGATCTGGCTCTCGTGGGCCAGGGCCATCTGCGGAGCACCGAAACCTCGCATCGCCCCGCAGTAGGTGGCGTTGGTGTAGACACATTGCACCTCGACATCGACATTGTCGATGGCGTAGGGGCCGGTGGCGTGCACCGCCGCCCTGGAGGCGACGGCAATACCGTAGGAGCCATAGGCGCCGGTGTTGCACACCGCCCGGACGCGCATGGCGGTGAGCCGACCGCTCCGGTCACAGGCCGTCGTCATCCGAATCCGGAAAGGGTGCCGCTTGGAGGTGGCCAGATAGGCCTCCTCCCGGCTGTATATGTAGCGGACCGGCCGACCGAGATGGCCAAGATGGTGGAGGGCGAGGCCGATGAAACCCTGGACGTTGAGATCAAGTTTCGAACCGAAACCGCCACCGGTGGCCGCCTGGATGATCCGCACCTTCTCATCGGGGAGGTCAAGCAGGCCGACCACTTCCTTGTGGTCGTAGTGGGGGTTCTGGGTGGAGGCGTAGATCACCAGGGTCCCGTCGGCATCGACATGGCCTATACCGGCGTCCGGCTCGAGGTAGTTGTGTTCGATGAAGCCGGTCTCGTACTCCTTTTCGATCAGGCTGGCGGCGGCGGCAAAGGCGCTGTCGACATCACCGCGGCGAACCACCCGGGTTAGGAGTAGATTGCCCTTTTTGTGGATCGGCGGCGCCCCCTCAGCCAGGGCCTCCAGCGGTTCGAACAATGCCGGCAGTGGCTGGTAATCGATGCTGATCGCCTCTGCCGCCTGCTCTGCCACCGCCTGGCTCTCGGCCACAACCAGGGCCACGGCATCGGCCCGGGAGCGGACCTTGTCGTCGGCCAGCAGCGGCTGGTCCTTGTTGATGATCCCGAGCAGGTTGACGCCTGGGATGTCGCGGGCGGTAAAAACCCCTTTTACCCCGTCGATGGCCAGGGCTGCCGCCACATCTATTTGCCGGATGAGGGCATGGGAGTGGTCGCTCCGTCTGGCCAGCAGCACCAGTGGCCGGCCAAGATCGATGTCGGCGGCAAAGACCGCTGCGCCCAACACCTTCTCTCTGGCCCCCTTGCGGAGAACACTTTGTCCAATCACAGCATAGCGTTCCTCAGTCATGGCACGCCACCGGGGAGAGAATTCGCCTGAAGAGCCCCTGGACCGCCGGCTCCTTGTAGATGATCGACGAGCGTCGGCCGGTGATGGCGATCATCTGTTCAGCAAGCAGTTCACCTGCCTGCATAAGGAGAGCGGGCTGTGGTTTTTTGCCGAGCAGAAACTCCTCGACCAGGCGGAGCCGACAGGGGGTCGGGGTACAGGCCCCGAGGGCGAGGCGGAGCATGGTAATCCGCCCCTCCTGGTCCTGGTTGAGCATGGCGGCCATGCTCATCCGCGAAATGGCCAGGGCCTGCCGCCTGCCGATCTTCTGGAAATCGGCGAAATCGGCGCCTACCGGTTCGAGGACAAAGGCGGTGATGATCTCGTCCCGGGCGATCTGGCAGCGGTAGGCGCCGGTGGCAACCTCGGTGATCGGCAGCCGCCGCTGGCCGCTGCTGCCGGTGCAGACCATTTCGGCCTGATGGATCACCAGCGGCGGGATGGTGTCGCCGCAGGGGGAGCAGTGGCCGACGTTGCCACCGATGGTCGCCTTGTTGCGGATCTGGGCGCTGGCAAAGTTACGGGCACACTTCTGCAGGGCCGGGGCATGATTGGCCAGGAGGGGCGAACGGTGGATCTCGGCGAGGGTCACCGCCGCACCCACCACAAGCTTTTCCCCTTCCAGGCGAATGCCCCGCAACTCGTCAAGACGGCTGACATCAAGCAGGTTCCGCCGCTCCAGTTTACCGGCACGAAGGTCGACCATGACATCGGTACCACCGGCGATAATGGTAGTCTCCCCGCCCTTGGTGGCCAGATAGTCCACGGCCTCGGCGAGGGTCGACGGACGATGGTAGGTGCAATCTCGGTTCATCGGTTCTCCCCCGGCACTGCCGCCTCGATGGCGGTGATAATCTGCTGGTAGCCGGTGCAGCGGCAGAGGTTGCCGGCCACCGCCGCGACGATCTCCTCCCGCTTCGGATTGGCCTTTTCGGCAAAGAGGGCATAGCTGCTCATGAGCACGCCGGGGGTGCAGAAACCGCACTGCACGGCATGGTGCTCAATCATCTTCTCCTGCAGAGGGTGGAGGCCGGCAGGATCGGCCAGTCCCTCCACCGTCAGCAAGCGGCAACCGTCCAACTGGGCGGCGAGCAGCAGGCAGGCATTGACTGCCTTACCATCCACCACGACGGTACAGGCGCCACACTCGCCGATGCCGCACCCCTCTTTGCTCCCTTTCAGCCCCAACATCTCGCGAATCACCTGCAGGGCAGTGGCGCCGGCCGGAACATCCAGGGCAACCTCTTTGCCATTGACCATAAATTCGATGTGTACCGTCTGCATCAGCCAACCGGGCTAGCGGAGCCCGTCCTCCCCCTTCACCTCGGCGACAGTCAGACCACCTATCCGCGGGAAGGGCCGTCCGGAGTCGGTGACTCCGACAATGAGCACCAGTTCGTCATCCTTGGGGGCATCGGCAATCCGTACCTCCATGGCATCAAAGTGGCTGCGGACATAGGCGGCATTCTTGTGCCCAAGCGGCAGATCAATGGCCGTGCCCGGCCCGCCCATTTTTTTCGCCGAGGGCAGCAGGGCCTTGCCGCCCCCAACGTTGTCACGGATGGGGGTACCGAGGGCGGGGTGCATCAGGGCGGCGCAGTGCTCCCGCTCACCGGCCAGACCGGCGATTGCCGCCTTGCCGTAACTCTCCACCTGGTCGGGGCTGATCCCCAGGGCCGCCACCGCCTTCCGGGTGAGCATGGTGCCCAGCTCCTTGCTGAACTCGTAGAGCAGCGTGAGGTCCTCCTGGTACACTCCGGCGTAGGGGTTGGTAAAGACCACCGCGCAGGCCGCCTTGCGCACCGGCCTCTCCAGGGACCTGACGCCATCGGCGTGGGTTTCTTCGACGATGGTGTGGATCGCTCGTATTTTCGGTTTCATCGGGAATCCTCCAATCTATTCTGGTTGGGTTCACTCCTGGTGGTCGTCCTGCCCGGCAGCCACCAGGTTCAGCTGGGAAATCTTCTTCATCAGGAAGGCCATCGCCCTGAGGACATGTTCTTCCATCAGGGCCAGGGCCTCCTCCTTGTCCTGGCGATGGAAGGCGGCCAGAATCTGGCGGTGGTAGTTCAGCGACGACTGCAGGTGCTCCGGCTCCTGAAACGATTTGTAACTCATGATGGTGATCTGGTAGCGAAGCTGCTTCTCGAGCTCCTTCATTCGGCGATTGCCGGCCAGATCCATGATGATTTCGTGGAAGGCGAGGTGGGCGGCCTGGTAATCGCGGAGATTGGGAGGATCCTCACCGGCATGGCGCTCCATCGACTCGACCTGCGCCGCCAGCTCGGCCAGCGACTGTTCATCAAGGGCGTCAAGGGCCAGTGAGGTGGCCTTCTGGTAGATCATCGCCACAATGGTGTACACCTCCTCGACATCTTTGGCGGTGAATTCGGCGACGAAGACCCCCCGGCGGGGCTTGCGGGTCACCAGGCCGTTGGCCTCCAGGGTCTTGAATGCCTCCCTGATCGGTGGCCGACTGATGGCAAACAGCTTGCACAACTCATCCTCCTTGAGCTGTTTGCCAAGCTTGAATTCACCGGTGATGATCGCCTCACGTATCTGCCGGGTAACCAGGTCGGCCAGGGAGGCGACCTCCATCCCCAAAGACCTCCTCTGCTCGAGGGCCCCCGATACCCGCCTACCGACTGCCGTGTTGCCTGTCATGGCTGCTGTCACCATTGTCCCGTTCATCTGTTTCGTTATTACCATGGCACAATCCCCTCACCCGTTCCCCTCCGGCCCCAACCGAACAGTGGCTTTGCCCGGAGGCCAGTGCCGCCGGTAGCCCAAGATACTCCCTGGCAAAGCGTAGGGCAATATCCGGCCACCGGCGCGACAGCGCCCCGATGGCATAGAGCAGATACTGCCTGTCAAAATAGACACTGTACTCCTCAGGCAGCAGGGAGATTCCCCGCTCCCGCATGGCGGCGGCGACGATGGCCTCGCGCTGCACCGGCTCGGCATGGGTGAAGATGCCACCCACCGCGATAACCGTCTTCACCCCGCGCAGATCGCGTCCCATCGGGGTGCCCGGGGCAATCCCCATCACCGGGTTATACTCCTGAGCCAGATGGCCGGCATGGCGTTTCAGGGCGACCTCGATGGCGGCAATGGCCAGAGCCTGGTCAAAGCGCTCTTCCAACCCCTTTGCCGCCACATGCTCAGGTTCCTTTTCGAGAAAGACGGTGTATTGATGGAGTTTTTCGGCCAGCTCTTCGCCCTGCAAGCCGACCTTAGCCAGCACCCCGAGCGGGCCGACGGTCTCAACGATACCGGTGGCGCTGATCCTGAGTCCCAGATTCCCCTCCACCGTCCGGTAGGCGGCCTGCTTTTCGTTGGTCACCACCAGCCCCCTCTCCTCTATGGCGAGCTGCTCCAGGCTGGGCAGGATAGAGTGGATATCGGTGGTGGCACCGCCGATATCGATCACCACCAGGTCACCTACCCCCTCCTCGGCATAGGTCCCGCCGGCCAGCAGCTCCGCCGCCATCAGGATCGCCCCGGGGGTTGGCACCACCAGCCGGTCGGAGACGACATCAAGGAGCTTGTTCAACCCCCTGGCCTGGGATATCTGCTTGATGAACTCTTCATGGATCGCTTCCCGAGCCCGCCCGACCCGCAGTTCGTGGATGGTCGGCATGACATTGGCAACTCGCCGGACCGGCACTGCCGCCTTCTCGAGTATCTCCGCCACTATTGGCTGGGCCTGGCTGTTGCCGGCGACAATGACCACCGCCTTCACCCGGGAGGCGACAATGTAACGGGCGTTCTCCACCAGGTTGGCACTGTCACCACCATCAGTGCCGCCGGCCAGCAGGATGATGTCCGGTTTGATCTCCTGGAGGATCTCGACCCGGTACTCCGGCAGGTCTTCGTGGGTAATGATCTCCAGCACCCGGGCACCGGCGCTCATCGATACCTCTTTGGCCGCCTTGGCGGTCACCCTGGGCATGTAGCCCATCGCCACCATCCGCAGACCGCCGGCAGCACTGCTGGTGGCCAGAATCAGGGGATCGGCGGCGAGAACAACCCCGGCCGCCGCCACCGCCGCGTCGGCCCTGGCGATGCCGGCCTGGATGTCCGCCACCGTCGTCGGCACCTGGTCGCGGGCAAGCAGCTCGAGACCGGTGGCGGTGAGGACGAAGGCCGACACCTTGGTGTAGGTACTGCCGACATCGTAGACCAAAAGATTTGCCTGCATCGAAACTACCCCGCCACCCTGTCCGCAACCACCCAGACCGCTCCCTCCAGAATCCTTCGGGCGGTTCTGGCAAAGGCGGCCCGCTCGACCCGGCCGTCCCGCACCCGGGCCTCGATGGAAATGATACCGGCCGGATGGCCGATGCGCACCGTCTCGGCGGCATCGGCCGGAGCAATCATCTCGTTGACAATGGTGCCGGGAATCTTTGCTGCCGCACCGGTACAGACGGTACCGGTGCCGGCATAGGTCTTATGCAGCACCTGCATGTACATCAGCCTGGAAACCAGAGAGAGGTCGGCGGCGGCTATGGTGCGGCCGCTGGTGAAATCCTGGTAGTCAGCCGGCCGGGAAACCATGGCAATCATGGGAAAGGCGGGGCTCTTGGCGGTCGCCTCGGCCGGGGTGGAGGCCATGCCGATCCGTACCGCCACCGCCGCCCGGATCTCCTCCAGCCGGGTGAGCAGGGGTTGGTTGCCATTGATCTCGGCCGGCGACTCGGTGCCGGCAATCCCCATGTCGGCGGCGCGGACAAAAACCATCGGGTTGGCACAATCGACAATCGACACCTCAACGGTGCCGGAGGGGGTGTTCAGTTCCTCCCGCACCTTGCCGGTGGGGAGGAGTTTACCGGTCACCGACCCGGCGGTGCCGGCAAAATCGAGCATGATCCGGGAACCGCTGCCGGGCACCCCGGCGATCCGGCAATCGCCAGCCACCCTTGCCCGGCCACCGACCACCGCCACCTCGGCGACGAGAATCTTGCCGGTGTTGGTGTTGTGGATCCGTACCCGGGTGAGCGGTTCGACGGCGGCAACGAACCCCTCGTCGATGGCAAATGGGCCGACCGCCGCCGAGATATTGCCGCAGTTACCGGAGAAGTCGACCACCGGTTGACCGATTCCCACCTGGGCAAAGGTGTAATCGATGTCCGCCTCCGGGTGGCTGGCCGGGCCGATGATCGCCAGTTTGCTCGTCAGCGGGTCGGCACCACCGAGACCGTCGATCTGACGAACATCCGGACTGCCGAAGATCGCCAGGATGGTCCGGTCTCGTCGCTCCTTGTCCCGGGGCAGGTCGTTCTCCTTGAGAAAAATCCCCTTACTGGTACCGCCCCGCATGATCACACAGGGAATGCGCTGCATCTCACCCATATCTGACACTCCTTATTTTGACTCCCTGGCCGCAATGGCCCGGTCGAGCCACAAAATGAATTCAGCCGGGTCGGTACCCGGCCCGAAAAAGCCGTCCACCCCGAGAAAGCCGGCCCCCTCCTGGCGAATTTTTTCTGTAAAGAGAGAATGTTCCTCCTCTTTTTCGGTGATCCTGCCGCCGGCGACCACGATCACCTTGTCGCGCAGTTCCAGTTCCTGCAAGCGGCGGCTGGCCCGGGGAAAGAGGTCGAGCCCCAGGCCGAGGAGATTACTCATCCCGAGAATATCGGCATTGGTCTCCGCCACCACCTCGGCCACTGTCTCCGGGAGATTCATGCCGCGCAGGAAGACCACTTCGAAACCGGCATTCTCCAAGGCGTCCTTGATCAGGTTGACCCCGGAGACATGGGCATCGGCACCCACCGTTGCCAGCACCACCTTCTGCTTGCGGGTGGCCGGTGGGGCGGCGACCACCTTGACCGGTGCCTGGCTGAAGGCAAAATGCTTCGTTGGCATCCCGAGAGGAGAGTAGCCGGGAAGATAGCGTCGGATCCCGTCGGTATCGCGGTGGGTCTTGACATGCCGCTTCAGATCCCAGCCACCGGCCTTGGGTGCATCAAGGATCCCCGCCTTACCGGCGTTGACGATCAGGTCGATCAACACCTCGGAGTCGAACTGCTGCCAGAACCCGGCGTCGACAGCCTTCGGGTCGAGTTGGCCGGAAAGGTGCAGGGTCCTGCCGAGCACTGCCATCGCCTCGGCGAGAATCTCCTCCTTACGGTGATCGATGTAGGGGTCGGCAATGTCGATGGCATAGGTGTTTTCGAAGACGTTCTGCGCCGCCCACATCGCCTTGGCCATGGAGGCGCCGGTGGGGATACCCACCGACTCGGCCGCCTTCGGGCGGAAGAAGTGCGCACCTCCCAGCCTGGCGCTCACCGCCATCCGGGCAAAGTGGGCAGCCTCGGCAATCAGGTCACCCGGCGGATTCTGGAAGGTCTCCGGCACCACCACCAGCGAGTCGCTCCACATGCTCTCCTTGAAGGCGCGAATCACCGCCAGGTCGGCAAGCAGGTTGATCCCGGCAACGTTCATCTGCAGGGCGCTCAGTTGCCGCGGCAACCCCGCCTTCACCGCCAAGCCCTCGGCCAGCAGACACATGGCCAGGGCCATCCCATCGGTGCCGTCGAGGTTGTTGAGATGCTTGTGGGAATCGGTCTGGACAAAGATGTTGTTGTCGGCACACACTTCAAGGGCCTTGTAGCCGTTGGTCACTTTGGTCTTGTAGTCGTGAATCCCCCGGCCACCGAAATGGACATGGATCACCGGGCCGATATCGGTACCGTCGAAGCCGGCGATGAAGGCGTTGATGATGGTCCAATGGGGGGTATCACCGGTGGCGTTGACCCGCATCGGGTGTTGCCGGCCGGCACCGAGGGCGACCAGTTCCCGCTCGCCGCGCGGGGTGATTCCCCCCTTCCCCCGGGACTGTTCGATCAGCTCCCGCCCGTGCAGTGGGTCGATATGCCTGGTTGCCTCGGCATGGACAAAATGGAAGATGGTGATCCCCAGTTGGTCGGCCATCCGGTAGAGTTCCAGGGACTCCCGGTAGGTCTCTTCGGCACTGTTCCGACCAAGGATCGGGTTGAGCACCGGGATACCACTCTCTTCTGCCTGCCGGGCAAGGGCGTGGATCCGGTAGCCGTCACGGACAACGCCGTCCACCATCCGGGGATAGGGCGCGGGCAGGCCGGTGACGCTGCCATCACCGGCCACCTTGGGCATCTCCACCCCGAACGTCTCTTCATAGGCCTGCAGCCCTTTCTGGTCTTCAACAAGTATCTTGATGGTTTTTTCCTGCATGGTCTCTTCCTTTAGGCAAACTCAAGGTTGGGCTCAGTCAACAATCTCAATCTCCAGGGTGGCGGCCAGTTCCCGGCAGCGGCGCGGGTCCGGTTCGGCATGGACCAGGGCAAGACGACCACCACCACGGTTTCTGGCATCGACCATGCTGCCGCCTTCGCTGGCCTCAATGGTCACTCGCTGCATCTGGTACTCGTCCACCTGGTTGATCACAACCTCCACCCCGTCGGCCTGGACCCGTGTCATCACTTCTCGGTACATCAGCCCATCGGCGGTCGAGGCACCGTACACCGCCCCCATCAGAATGCCGGGGACATTGATGCCACGCCTGGCGAACAGTTCCGGATAAAGATCGATCACCACCCTGCGTATTTTCCCCCTGGCCAGAAAATGGGCCAGCCGGCCGGTGTTGGTGGGCGACCCCACCGCCTGGCTTGAACCACCGACCACGGCAGTCCCGAAGGGTTTGACAATGGGGTTGGCACGGCGGGCCAGGGCCCGGACCTCCTCCCGCGCCTGGTCGGCAATCCCCGCCTTGCGGGCGGACTCGGCGGCCTTGACGCCGTCGTCAACGTAGGCCTCCACCGCCTGGTTGGTACGAAAATAGGGTTCCATGTAGCGGATCACCTCGGGGACGATGCTTTTCGCGGCAAGCGGGTGGACCGCCGCCGCCAGGGCAATCATCACATCCACCGGCACGTTCACCGGCAGAGAGGTATGCATCGCCAGGTGGCTGGCCAGCCGGCCGTTCATGATCGCCCCACCGATGTGGGTGGCGCAGAGGCCGGGAACCATCACCCGCGGGGTACAGGGGGTACCGAGGGTGGGCGAGATGGCCAGCACCACCGCTCGACCCACTGCTGCCGGATCACCGCCGGCAATCTCGACGAAGGCCGCCGCGGTCGCCGCCGAACCGGCCCCGAGCCCCTCCATGTTGCAGCCGGTGGTGGTCTTGCCGACCCGGAAGAGCGTGCCGATCTTCAGCAGCACCGCCGCCGCCCTGGCCGCCTCCGGACGCGGATAGTGCTCCAGCACCGCCCGCATGAAGCCGGAATAGGGGCAGGAGTCACCGGTGCCGGCACAGGGCTGCAGGCCGACACTATGGTTGCCGGCCTGGGCGGCGAGGGTGTAAACCAGCATCTTGTTGAGCAGGGGGTCGGCCACCACCGGCGGCGCCCCCTCGGCCACCAGGTCATGGCTGGCGGTACCGAAGAGAAAACTCGCCTCACCGGCCAGCCCGGCGGCCAGCGCCTTGAAGTTGTGGCCGAAGCTCTCCAGCACCGCTTCCTGCACCGCCGCAAAACTCAGCCCCTCCCGCTCCATCGCTTCGAAGACCACCACATCACTCAACCGCTTGCCGGTGGCCACGGCGATATCAATACAGTCCCCCAGCGACAACGCCCCTGCGGTCAGCCCTTTACGACTAATCCATTCGCTTATTGCATCCAAGTCTTTACCTCACTTCTGTTCCGCCCGGACCGTGGTTGCCGACACCTCTTCCCAGACCTTGACCACAGCGGAGATATCTTCCTGACCAAAGCCCATCGCCCGTGCCATCTCGAACAGTTGACGGGCCTGGCTGGCCATGGGCAGGGGCTGTCGGACCTCCCTTGCCGCATCCAGGGCCAGACCGAGATCCTTGTACTGCAACTCCACCGCAAAGCCAGGCTGAAACTGCCCGGCCATGATGAATTTTTCCATTTTGGCATCAAGAACATAGCTCTTCCCGGAGCCCTGGCCAATCACCTCCAACATTACTTCGGCGGTCAGCCCCAGTTTTTTCCCCAGGACCAGGGCCTCGGCAAGGGCCGCCATGTTCGCGCCGAGGAGGAGGTTGTTGACGATCTTCACCGCATCTCCTGCCCCCACCTCCCCGACATGGATAATTTTTTTGCCGAGAATCCGGAGAAGCGGCAGGACCGCCGGCAGGGCCCGTTCCGGCGCACCCAGCATAATGGTCAAGGTACCCCCCTCGGCCCCGGCCACCCCGCCGCTGACCGGTGCATCAAGATAGCTCACTCCCTGCGCCGCCGCCATCCCCGCCAAGGTTCTGGTGGTTTGGGGGTCGACACTGCTCAGGTCGATAACCGTACACCCTGCCACCGCCCCGGCCAGGACTCCATCGGCGCCGCTGACCACCTGGTTGACAATGGCCGAATTGGGCAGGCTGAGCAGCACCATCTCTGCGGTGGTGGCCACCGCCGCCGGGGTGGAGCAGCCGACGGCGCCGGCGGCGGTCGCTGCCGCCACCGCTGCCTCATTGAGGTCGAAGACCGACAACTGGTGGCCGGCGGCCAGCAGCCTGCCGGCCATCGGACTGCCCATCGCACCCAAGCCGATAAATCCGATCTGCATGAAGGTACCTGTATCCGTTCTTGTGGAATGTGTGGCTGACGGGCCCCTGATCCTCCCAGCCGATACTCATCCAGGTGGTGTCTGCCGGTGCACAATGAGGGGCCCCCAACGTGAACTTTCGACTATTGTCTACAGTATACATTCGAGTTTTGTCAAGGGGAAACACAGCGCAATCGGTAGGTAATGGATTCACCGAGAGAGCGTCCAGGCGTGGCCGGCCGCCCTTTTCCAACCGGAAAACCAAGACGGCGAAGCGATGAATAATCGCCCCCGGTGCCGATACGGCCAACCCGGGGGCGGGGGAGTTACCAGCCGGCTGCCGGCAAGGCGTTCTGGTAACAGCAGATCGCCGCTGCCAGATCCTCCAGGGAGGCCCCCACCGATTTAAACAGCGTCACCTCATCGGGGGAGGTCCGTCCCGGGTGGCGTTTTGCCGCCAGCTCACTCAGTTCGGCGGCGATATCGTCCGGGGTGAAGAGACCGGCGGCCATGGGTTGGAGCAGATCCCCCGCCTCGGCCAGCACCCCCTCGCGGGTATCGACGAAGACCGTCGCCTGGCCGATAACCTCGTCATCGGCCTCGCGCATGGTTGGTTTGAAGCCGCCGATCAGATCGACATGGACTCCGGGGCGCAACCATCTGCCCAGGATGAGCGGGCTGGTCGACGGGGTGACGCAGCTGATGATATCGGCCCAGGCAGCCGCCTCGGCAAGGTTTTCGGCCAGCGAGGCGGCATACCCGGCCTCCTGGTAGCCGGCCACGATGACCCGGGCCTTCGCCGGGTTTCGCGCCCAGACCCTGATCTCACGAATGGGTCGGCAGCAGCTGTGGGCAAATCCGAGGTAGGCGGCCAACCGGCCGCTGCCGACGATGAGCAGCCTGGAGGCGTCTTCCCGGCTCAGATAGTCGGCGGCCAGGGCGGAGGCGGCCACGGTGCGCCGGGCGGTCAGTTCGCCGGCATCAAGGACCGCCAGCGGGGTGCCGGTGCCCGCCTCCATGAGCAGGTAGCTGCCCTGGATGGTCGGCAGCCCTTTGCCGGCGTTCCCCGGGTAGACCCCGATCATTTTCAGGCCCAGATAGCGCCCCGGCACCCAGGCCGGCATCAGCAGCAGGGTCGCCTCCTCCGCCTCACCGGGTACCGCCAGCGGGTGGTGGTGGCGCACCGGCGCCTCGCACCCCTCGGCAAACATCCGACGGAGTGCTTCCACGGTATCGGTCCACTGCAGATTGTTTCGAACGGCGGCGGCATCAAGAATGTGCATGGGAACTCCCTGAGTGTTGATCTTCATGTGGGTGTGGATGGCTGAACCGGCCGGGGAAGGATGGCGCCTGGCCGTGACCACCGCAATACAAGGCCATGCAATGATACCACAGGGCGACAGGAGGATGCGCGGAAAAAGGTCGCAGCCACTGCCCAGCAGCGCCCCCTTGACCTTGGGGGAGGCTTGAGGTAGTTTCGCACGATGCAACGGCTTCAACCGTCTTCAAAGGGCAGCAGACAGGGTGGTACAAGTGACTGAGCAGAGCTCTTTTCAACTGCTGCTGATCGGCAGTGTGATGGGATTGTCGGCAGGCTTTGCCCCCGGCCCCCTGTTGATGCTGGTCCTTTCCGAAACACTCCGGCATGGGGTTCGTTCTGGGATCAAAGTAGCCATGTCGCCAATTATCACCGATCTGCCGATAATCCTGGCCACCCTCTACCTGCTCTCCCACCTCGCCGAATTGCAACCGATCCTCGGCTCGATTTCGCTGGTCGGTGGCTGTTTCCTGGCCTGGATGGGCTACGAGAACATCAAAAGGCCGGTGCCACAGGCCAATGCCGCTGCCCCCCCGATCAACTCTCTTGGTAAGGGGGTGTTGACCAACATGCTCAGCCCCCACCCCTACCTCTTCTGGCTGACCGTAGGTGCCCCGATCATCAGTCGAGCGAACAATCAGAGCCTGGCGATGGCCCTCTCTTTCCTCGTTGGCTTTTACGGTTGTCTGCTCGGTTCAAAAATTGGTCTGGCAGTGCTGGCCGGTCAATCGCAGAACCTGCTGAGCAGTACCGCCTACCAGTGGGTTATCCGCTGCCTGGGTGGGCTGCTCTTTTTCCTGGCCTTCATCCTGTTTCGGGATGGAGTGGGACTGCTCCTGGCCAACTGAGAACAGTTTTACCGCCGATATGGGTAACAACGTGATGAAGAGGGCATTGCCATGGAGAGGGCACAGACGCCGGTGGTGGCTCTCTCTTGCGCAACCTTCGCCGACATCGAGCTTAGACGAGCATTTTCGATGGCAAAAATGGTCGCCTAAGCTCGATTAGCGACCCTTTTCACCAGCATATCCCTTTTATTACAACAGGTTGGCTCGGTCCGACCCGACTCGACTACCTCACTGCAAAATCAGGGCACACACGTGGGCCGCCAGGGCGGCCTCATCGGCATATTTACGCATCCACAGAGCCGTGGCGTTATACTGCTGCAGCAGCTCCGCCGCTTTGATTTTCACGCTTTCCGTGGCCTGGTAGGCGTCGCCCTGCCACTGCGCCTTCAGCACTTCCTTGTCGGTAAAGGCTATGATTTGTTCGTACAGTTGAAGAGCTGGCTCATACTCTTCGGTATTGAGCGGAAAGAAATCCTCCCAGCCGACATTGTCGATGCGAACGCCAAAGCGCCTGACGTCGACGAACCGGGTGCTCCGCGTGGTCCAGGCGACCTCGGGAGTTTGCGACACGTAGGTGGCCATGCCGACCACTGCGTTGTAGGGGTAGGCGATGATCGGGCTGCCCGAGTTGCCATCGACGAAAGCTGCGTCAATTTCAATTTTATCCGGGCCGATGCCGAGCATTCGGCCACGCAGGGTGGTGACCACACCGGCCCCGGAGCTGTTGCCGAAGACGACAATGGCTTCCTGATTGGTGACGTTGCCCATGTCCTGGTGGATGCTCAGCCAAGTCAGATCATCAGTATTTTCCAACTCGTAAGCAACAATGTCACGGACCTGGCAGATATTGATCCGCGTGTGCTTGAGTTCCTTGCCGTCTATGGTACGAAAGCGAATTATTCGATTGCCGAAGAGCACATGGGCGTTTGAAAAAATCACCTTCTTACCTTTGAACTCGGCAAGAAATCCCGTGCCGTCCATCAGGTCGCCTTCGATCACCACCACGCTTTTCAGATAGTCCTTGTCAAACTGCGCATATTCCGCTTCTTCGGCGGCCTTGCGCTTGCTTTCAAGCATTTCCCGCGCAACCAGTGCCGTCTGACGGGCCATCTCCTCCCCAGCGGCCTTGGCCCGGACCAATGCCTCCTCCCGCTCCAGCGTCATTTCCCGGTACGGCATGTGTGGCGCAAGGGAATTTGTGCTGTCGGCCGCCCCGACCTGTGCCGGGAAACAGATCAACAGGGCAAGGAAAAACGAGCGTTTTCGCAAAAGGATCATGATTTCTGCCAATATCATTGGAGAAGCGGGGTGTAGACAACCTACTGTACCGCTCCATTTCATTAGTGTAAAGCATCACGTGGAGCCATCAGTTGTCGGTATCATGTTCGCTCTTGGCTTTTTACCCAGGAGTCATTCATCGCCTGGGGCAGGCGGCTGAGAATCCCTTTTCATTGGCGCCCAGGGGCCTGCTTAGTTTTTTTAGGGGCTTCCCTACCACTCGGCAAGAATATTTCTCTGTGGGCCCAACCCTTTCATGATGGCCATGGCAATCTCCACCTGTTCGCCGAGCACAACGGGGCAATTCATAAAATAAGCCCGCAAACCGTTACCGGCTGCGGGCTTATTTGCTTATCGAACTGCAACGTACCCGTACCGTGTACAGGTAAGGACGGATTCCGTGCTTGACGGCAACTAACTGTTTATATTGTATTATTTAAAGATACACTGTTGAGAGCCCCGAGAAAGACCCCGAAAAGTCAAAGCAGATCGATTATCAATTCGGCACACTACCTCTCCAGAACCTCGCGCAGTTTCGTCTCAAGATCCTTCAGCGTGAACGGCTTCTGGATGAAGTGGACGCCTTCGTCCAGCACCCCGTGGTGGGCGATGACGTCGGCCGTGTAACCGGACATGAACAACCGCCGGATGTCTGGATAGATGTATAGCAGGTTTTTGGCCAGATCGCGGCCGTTCATCTCGGGCATGACCACATCGGTCATAAGCATATCGATGCGGCCGGGGTGTTCCTGGGCCAGACGGATGGCCTCGTCCGGGGTGCCGGCGGCCAGCACGGTGTAACCCATCCTTTGCAGCATCATCGTGGTCATGGTCAGGATCGCCGGTTCGTCCTCCACCAGCAGGACGGTCTCGCTGCCCCGAGCCGCCACTTTCGGTCGGTTTTCCTCCGTTTCAAGACCCGCTTTCAGCGCATGGCGCGGCAGGTAGATCATGAAGGTGGTGCCCAGGCCCGGCTCAGTGTTGAAGTTGATAAAGCCGTTGTTCTGCTTGACGGCGCCGTAGACCGTGGCCAGGCCCAGCCCGGTGCCCTTGCCAATCTCTTTGGTGGTGAAGAAGGGCTCAAATATCTGCGCTCGCGTCTGGGCGTCCATGCCGCAGCCGTTGTCGCTGACACTCAGCAGTACATGGTCGCCGGGGACAAAGCCGGCATTGCGGCTGCAGTACTCCTCGTCAAAGGAGGCATTGCCGGTCTCGATGGTCACCTTGCCCACACCGGCGATGGCATCCCGGGAGTTGACGACGAGATTAACGAGGATCTTGTCGATCTGGGCGGTATCCATCTTGATTGGCCAGACTCGCCGGCCCGGTTGCCAGGCCAAGTCGATGTCCTCGCCGATAAGCCGCCGCAGCAAGTTCAGCATTTTTTCAATGGTGTCGTTGAGATCGACTACCCTTGGGGCCACGGTCTGCTTGCGGGCATAGGCCAGCAGTTGTCCGGTAAGGTCGGCTGAGCGCTTGGCTGCTTCTTGAATCGCTTCCAGGTTGGCGTGCAGGGGTTCGTCCGAAGACACCTGCTGGAGGACCATCTCCGTATGGCCCAGGATGACCCCAAGCATGTTGTTGAAGTCGTGGGCCACGCCACCTGCCAGTCGGCCCACCGATTCCATCTTCTGGGCCTGGGCGAGTTGGGCCTGCAGTTTTTCCTGTTCGGCCTCACCCTTTTTACGTTCAGTGATGTCTTTTACGATTGCCAGCACAGCATTTGTGCCACCATAGCATACGATCCCCGTCGAAATATCAACTGGATAGACGGTGCCGTCCTTGCGTTGGTGCTCTATATTAACGACAACCCGCTGATCCGGCGTCAATTGGCGCCAGGCGAGTAGAATCTCATCTTTAAGCAGGTTCGTTGTGTTTTTGCTCGGGTGAAAGTCAAACACGGTGAGACCAAGCAATTCCTCTCTGGAATAGCCGGACTGGGTGCAAGCCATCTGGTTGACATCGAGAATACGGCCTTCGAAATCGTGCAGATAAATGCCCTCCGTTGACTGGCTGAACAAAGAGCGGTATTTTTCCTCGCTCTCCCGCAGGGCAACTTCGGCCTCTTTGCGGTCAGTAATATCGTGAACGATACCCCGCAGGAGCAGTGGCTTTCCAACACCGTCCAATTCGAGTTCCCCCGCTTCAGCCCAAACGAAGCGGACACTACCGTCAGGCCTGACAACACGATATTCCAGAGGTACCGGAGTATTCGACTCCATAACGGATGCGTTTGAGCGGTCGACTCCGGCTCGGTCCTCAGGATGGATACTGTCACTGATTACTTGTGCCAGGTCTCCGGTAAACTGGTCTTTTTCGATGCCGAAGATTCTGTACATTTCGTCTGACCACTCAACCAGGTTCTGTGGGACATGCCAGACCCAGTTGCCTACCCTGGCAACTTCCTGAGATTTTTTCAACTCGTACATAGTCGCCTGGAGCGCATCCTCGACCTGCTTGCGTTCGGTGATGTCGCTCAGCACCACGCGGCATACAGGCTTACCGTCTTCCGCCTGAGCGACAACTCCTGTGAAATGCGCCCAGATGAAGCCGCCATCCGGTTGCACCAGTCGGAGATCACATTTCTGGGGGGCCCCCGTCTCCAAAAGCTGCAGGCGGTGCTGGTAATAGATGTTCTGGTCCTCTTTGCAGATGAAACGGGAGATAGACCGCATGACCAGTGCACTTCGGGTCACACCCAGCAGGGTAGCGGCGGTGAGATTGGCCTCCAGGATCAACCCCTGCTCAGACAAGGTGCAGTATCCCACCGGGGCCAGGTCATAAAGTTCGAAATAGCGTGCCTGTCCGGCCTCGACCCGGGCCTGAGCGCTGCGAAGTTCCTCTTTCTGCATCTCCAGTTCGATCTGGCGCACCCGCAGTTCGTGGAATACCCAGTGGATTTCTTCAGGTGTCAGTACTGACAGGGAGATCGGCTCCATGGTCCGGGCCTGTTCTTCGGCCCGTTGGCGCAACTCAAGTGCGTCGATGGACTTCTCTCTATGATCCAGCCGCTTCTCAATCATAGCCTACACCATCTGTCTTTTACGTGGAGTGTATGAAAACTACACAAGCACAACAAATATCGGATAATATCCGCCTAAGCAAGGAAGATACGGCCTTATGCTCGATGAAGGCAAATTTTCCCTGGAAGCCATTACCTTCTTCGGCAACGCAATATTCTCCAACTGCTGCATCATTTGCAAGGTGCGTCATCTACGCCGACAACTCACTCCCCAGCGAGGTATTGGTCGGTTGTTTTTGGACAATGAGATCAAACTCCACCTGCTGATCGTTGCCGAATTTAAAACGGCCAGATTAAGGGGATGGCTAGAGTTGAAGCGATAATTACGAATACATTCAGGGGAATTCCCAGTTTGAGGTAATCGGAAAACCGGTACCCGCCGGGACCGTAGACCATCAGGTTGGTCTGGTAGCCCATCGGCGTGGCATAGCAGGCACTCGCCCCAAAACAGAGACCAATGATAAACGGCCGCGGATCGACGCCGATCCCGGCGGCGGTGGCAATGGCGATCGGCAGGAGCAGGACCGCGGTGGCGTTGTTGGAAAGCAACTGGGTGAGGATCGAAGAAAGCAGAATGAACGCCCCCAAAACGACCACCGGCTCAGCACCGGCAAAGAGCCCGAGAAAGGCCTCGGCGTAGACCTGGCTAGTGCCGGTTTTTTGCATCGCAGTACCAAGGGCAATGGTCCCGGCAATCAACAGCAGCACATCCCCCTGCAGAGCCCGGTAGGCATCGCGCATCTGCAGGCAGCCGGTAATAACCATCAGAAAGGCGGCGGTAAGGGCACAGGTCATGATATCGGCCAGACCGATAGTGGCGGTTCCCACCATGCCGATAAAATTGGCGATGGCCCACCAGGCCTTGCGATGGTGCACCAACTCCTCATGGACATCTTCAACCACGATCAAATCGGCGCTGGCCCGGATGGCGGCCAGTTTACTCTCCGGGCACCAGACCAGCAGGATGTCGCCAGTCTTCAGCCGGACGTCCATGATCTGCCGTTCACTGAGGCGCAAGTTGCTCCGTTTGACGGCGATGATATTGATCTGCGGGTCTCCGGCCAGCTCGGTGCGGGAGAGTTTCTGGCCACGATATACCGAATGGGGTGAGACGATCAATTCCACCACCACCGGCGCATCCTTCTGTGCACCCAGAACAAGATTCTGCACTGCCGAAGGAAGCTCCACCCCTTCGTTGTGAAGAATCGTCACCAGATCATTAGAGGAGCCTTTCACCAGCAGAATATCATTGGCCGCGACCAGCAACTCTCCACGGCCTGGATAGTAAATACGTGAATTTCTAACCAGTTCGACCACCCGCGTATTGGCATAGTCTCCCAGGAAGGCTTCCGTCGGGTTTTTGCCGATCAGCTTGCTCCCCTCCGGGACACGGAGCTCCGCCAGATACTGGCGGTGGCCGTTGTCCTCCATCTGACAGATCGGATTGGCAAGCGCAGGCAGAATACGGGGTGCGGCAATATAGAGAAAAGTTACCCCCACTACCGCCAGAGGCACCGCCACAATCGACAGCTCAAACATGCCGATGCCGCTCTGGCCAAAAGTTACACTTAAATCGCTGATGATGATATTGGTGGAGGTGCCGATCAGGGTGCAGGTGCCTGCCAGAATCGAGGCATAGGAGACTGGGATCAAAAATTTCGACGGACTGAGGCCAAACTGGCAGCACATCGCCATCACCACCGGAATAAAGAGAATCACCACCGGGGTATTGTTGATAAAGGCTGAAGCGACACCGACCGAAAAAAGAATGATCAACATCGCCAGACGATGACTGCCGCGGGCAAGTTTAAGAATTTCCCGGCCGAGAAACTCGACGCCGCCGGTACGCATCATCCCCTTTGACACCACGAACATCGCGGCAACGGTGATCACCGCCGGATTGGCAAAACCGGCCACCGCCTCCCTGGGCGAAAGGATCCTGCTCACCACCAGCAACACCATGATCCCGATGGCGGTCAAGTCGACGCTGATCCGCTCGGTGATCAGCAGGTAGAAGGTCAGCAGCAGGAAGGTGGAGACGACGAGTATTTCCATATCGATGCGGTACTCCAGATTATACCTGCCGGGAGGGTTCTCCTCTGCTCCCTGACCTATCCATCGCCACCATGATCGCCGCTTCGTGCTCTGTTAAACCGCACCAGTGGATGGCTGCCTCAATGGGGCGATAAAAAGTCTGTAGTGCCGTACAGCTTTTGGAGTCGTATCCCGCCATTTCCCTTAACCTCTTCTCATCATGTCCACCTGTGAAGCCGATATCTGGCACGGGTGCAAAGATTACCCCCTGAGGAATGAAACTGCAATTTCTCTGGTTGGAGTTAATCTACCTCGCCCGAGGGCTAAGCGGAAATGTATTCCCAACCTTGATCCCGTCGAGGTAGTCGGCCCAGGTCTGCATCATTATCTCACCGTATCACACTGGCTGGCACTGGACGAAAAAAAGCCCGCAAACCGTTACCGGCCGCGGGCTTTTGGACTTCTTTGGACTGTCCTGGATCTACAAATGGTGCCCAAGGCCGGACTCGAACCGGCACGGGTCTCCCCACACGCCCCTCAAGCGTGCGCGTCTACCAATTCCACCACTTGGGCACGTAACTCTTATTTCTGCTCGCTGCCGGTGGCAGCTGCCGGGGCGGCCGGAGCCGCATCCGCTGCTTCTGTTGCTTTTGTAGCAACTGGTTCCATCACCTTGTCTTCACCGGCCACCTGCTGGGCCACCGGTGGCGCCGCAGGCATGCTCACCCCGCTCATCACCGAGGAGGTGCTGGACTGGGATGATATATAGGCAAGAGTAACCGATGTCAACATGAATATCACCGCGGCAGCGGTGGTGATCTTGTTGAGCAGCGGCAGCGGGCCCTCCGTCCCGAACAGGGACTGGCTGGAGCCGCCAAAGGTGGCACCAATATCCGCGCCCTTGCCATGCTGGAGGAGAACAATGCCAACCAGAAAAAGGCAGACACAGACGTGCACGATTGTAAGCAGGGTATCCATCAGGGAACAAGCTACCTTTCAAAAAGAATAACGTAAAAAGAATCAGGCCGTTAGCGGAAGTTGACAATCCGGATAAAGGCCTCAGGGTCCAGGGCGGCACCCCCAACCAGGGCCCCGTCGATATCCTCCTGGGCCATCAATTCATCGACGTTGCCTGGTTTAACCGAGCCACCATACAATATACGGGTCTGGGCGGCAACGCTTTTTTCGAAAATCTCGGCGACCACACCACGGACAAAGGCATGGGCATCCTGCGCCTGTTCCTTGCTGGCGGTCTTGCCGGTGCCTATTGCCCACACCGGTTCGTAGGCCACCACCACCCGGGCCATCTCCTCGGTGGTCACCCCGGCCAGGGCCTGCCGCAACTGCCCTTCCAGAATGGGAAAGGTCCGCCCTTCTTCCCGCTCGGCCAGGGTTTCGCCGATACAGAGCAGCATCAGAAGACCGTGCGCCAGGCCGCCCCGCAAGCGCTGGTTGATCAGTTCGTCGTTCTCGAAGAACAGCTGCCGCCGCTCGGAATGGCCGACAATGGCCGCCTGACCGCCGGCATCCCGTACCATGGTCGGCGAAATTTCGCCGGTAAAGGCCCCCTCACCGGCCCAGCAGACGTTCTGCGCCCCGACCAGAATAGTGCTTCCTGAAACCGAGGCGGCCACCGCCGCCAGGATGGTGGCGGGAGGGCAGAGCAGGACCTGCCGGTCACCGCGTTGATCAACCTGGCCGCAGCCCCTGGCCACCGCTTCGGCCAGCTGGCATCCATCCCGGGCCGTCTTGTACATCTTCCAATTTCCAGCGATCAGCGCCTTGCGAGTTGCCATCATCTTCTCCTCTGGTTTTCTGCTGCCGTTGTCAGCCAATCTTCTTCAGGCCACCTTGAAAAATGGTATTTCCGCCCAATCTCTGCGTTGAGCGAAAACAATTTGTCCTCGGAATACCAAATATATGACTGCGGCAAATTGTTTTACTCAAGGGCGGCCACCCCGGGCAGGGTTTTGCCCTCCATCAACTCGAGAAAGGCGCCGCCGCCGGTGGACATGTAGGAGATATTTTCCTCCTGTCCAGCCATCTTCACCGCGGCATTGGAATCGCCGCCACCGACGATGGAGAGCGCCGGACTCTCCGCCACCGCTCGGCACAGTTCCATGGTGCCGCGGGCAAAGGGGGCCATCTCGAAGGCCCCCATCGGGCCGTTCCAGATGATCGTCCCGGCATCGGCCAGGGCCCCGGTGAAGCGGGCTATGGTGGCGGGGCCGATATCGAGAGCCATCCAGCCGGCCGGGATATCCTCCACCCTGACATTTCGCACCGCCGCCTCGGCGGCAAAACGGTCCGCCACCACCACATCCTCCGGCAGGTAGATCTGCACGCCACGGGTCTCGGCACTTGCCACCAGCTGCCGGGCCGCCGGCAGCAGCTCCTCCTCCACCAGCGAGGCCCCCACCTCGATCCCCTGACTTTTCAAAAAGGTGTTGGCCATTGCTCCGCCGATCACCATCCGGTCAACCTTGTCGAGCATATTCTCCAGGGCCCCCAGCTTCGAGGAGACCTTGGCGCCACCGACCAGCGCCACCAGGGGGCGGCGCGGAGCGGCCAGGGCCTTGTGGAAGTAGTCCATCTCGGTCTGAAGGAGGAAACCGGCGCAGCGTTCGGTCACCAGTTCGGCCACCCCGACCACCGAGGCATGGGCCCGGTGGGAGACGGCAAAGGCATCGTTGACATAGATGTCGGCAAGGGCGGCAAGGGCCGCCGAGAAACCCGCTTCGTTGGTCGTCTCCTGCCCATAAAAGCGCAGATTCTCGAGCAGCAAAATCTCGCCGTCAACGAGAGCCTGTACCCGCGCCTCGACCTTGGCTCCGATACAGTCATCGATAAAATCCACCGGCCGCTCGAGCAGCCCGGCCAGATGCCGGGCCACTGGGGCCAGGCTGAAAGCGGCGACCACTTTTCCCTTGGGCCGGCCGAGGTGGGAACAGATGATCAGTCGGCCTCCCGCCGCGACGATGTGGCGGATGGTCGGCAGCACCATGCGGATTCGGATGTCATCGCTGATCTCCCCATCCTCCCCCATCGGCACGTTGAAATCGGCACGGAGAAGAACCCTTTTGCCAGCCGGCTGGATGTCATGCAAAGTTTTCATTGCCAAGCTCCCTGTTCAGAATCACTGCCCGATCGGGCGGGTCGGTGTAGTAGTGCAACCGCTCCCCGACCTCGATAAAACCATGTTGTGCATAAAACTTCCGGGCCGTCCGGTTGCCACCCCGCACCTCCAGGAAGAGGCTCTTCACCCCCTCTTTGCCAAGAGTGGTCAGCAGCCGGGCCAAGAGCGCACCGCCCAGCCCCCGCCGCCGCCAAGCGGGGGCGACGGCAATCTTCAAAAGTTCCGCCTCCGGGTAAAGCAGGCGGCAGGCGCACCAGCCGATCACCCCGCTCTCCGGGAGATCAACCACCAACTGCAGGCCACCGGGAAAGGCCAGTTCTCCGGCCAGTGCCGCCGTCGACCAGGGCGAGGGGCTGGTCGCTTCCAACAGAACAACTGCCGGCAGGTCGGCCGGCCGCATCGACCGAATCACCCCGGCGGCGACTAGAGGCTGCCTTGAAAAATTCGGATTTCCGTTCAAGATCATGGCGAAAGAAAACATTTTCCCGCAGGTATAGTTGATATTCCGAGGACAAATTGTTTTTGTTCAACGCAGAGATTGGGCGGAAATACCATTTTTCAAGGTGGCCTAGAGCATCCCCTCGCTGACATGGACGGTGAGATCACCGAGCATATTGGTGTAGCTGCCCAGTTCGTTGTCATACCAGCCGTACACCACCGCCTGGGTGACCGGGACGGTTAGGAGTGGATCGGCGCCGGGGGCAAGAATGTCCGCTCTCGCCTTGGCCAGGTTGACCTGGATGGTGGCGGTCCGGGTATGGGTCTCCGTCCCCTCGATAACCGCGGCAGCCACTGGCATGCCGAGGATGTCAGAGGAGACGTTTTGCTCCTCGCTGAACAGGAGGTAGCTGTTTTCGGCGGCAAACTGCTGGTAGATGGCGTTGATGTCCCGCCGTTTTATCGGGTTTTCGAGATCATCCTGAAGGTTCATGACCAGGATGATCAGCGACCCGGAGGAGGTGGGGATCCGCACCGACTCGGCCATGAAGCCGATGCTGCTCATCTCTGGGATGACCAGGGAGAGCGCCTTGGCCGCGCCGGTGGTGGTGAGGATGATATTGTTCAAGATCGACCGGCTCTTCCGCAGGTCGTTGGCCCCGGCCTTGGGCAGGCGGTCGAGCACCTGCTGACTGCCAGTGGCGGCGTGGACGGTGACCATGGAGGCACTGAGGATCTTGTCGGCACCGATCTTCTCCATCAGCGGCTTGATCATGTAGGAGAGGCAGGTGGTAGTACAGGAGGCGGCGGAGATGAGCGAGTGGCGGCCGGCGTCGTACATCTCTTCGTTGATGCCCATCACCGTGGTGATCGCGTCTTCCGGCATGTCCAGCCCCTTCGACTTGATCTTGAAGGGGGCGGAGAGGAGAACCTTCTCGGCCCCGGCCTGCATATGCCCCCGCAGCCCGCCGCGAGAGTCGCCGGCATCAGTGGTCGGGTCGGTGAACATGCCGGTGCTGTCAACCACCAGTTTTACCCCGTTTTCCTGCCAGGGGATATCTTTTGGGTTACGGTCCCGGCGGAGGATGGTCAGCGGCATGCCGTCGACCAGCATTGTCCCCGCCTCGTCGTTCAGTTCGGTGATCACCCGCGGGCAGCGATGGCCATAGAGGTAGGCCCCGAGTCGGCCGTAGGTGGAATCCTTTTCCAGCATCGCCGCCAGGTCGCCAAGACTCTGCCCGACATCCCGGCCGATATTGGCGACGATCCCGGAGAAGTGTTTTCGCGACACGTGGTGCCAGAGAGAAAGTTTCCCAATCCTGCCCAAACCGTTGATCCCCAATTTCATAGCGATATCTCTCCTTTCTGAGTAGCATGGTAGTTTTGTATCGTCCTGCCAACTGGTGCCGAAATTCGAATTTTTCAAGGCAGCCTGAAGGTAATTAGTTACACTTTCGCTTACTTTTCGCAACCGATAGATAGTGCCTGCCAACGACTATGCGTCTCCCTGCCTCACCAGTATACGCCACCCTCCTGCGTCGATACCAGCGTTTTCTGGTCGATGTGCGCCTGGCTGACGGTACCACCACAACCGCCCACTGTGCCAACACCGGCAGCATGCTCTCCTGCTCGACACCGGGAAGCCCGGTCTGCCTGTTTCAGGCGACCAACCCCAAGCGGCGCTACCCGCTCGGCCTTGAGATGGTCCAGGTTGGCGGCACCTGGGTGGGGGTGAACACCGCCCGGGCCAACGCCCTGGTGGTGGAGGCCCTCGAAGCCGGACAGATCAGCGAATACGCCGGATTTGACCGTCTGCGGCGGGAGGTTACCACCTCCCCCCATACCCGGCTGGACCTGGAACTGACCGTTGAGGGGAGGGGCAGCTTCATCGAGGTGAAAAACTGTTCTCTGGCGGAGGGGGGCGTGGCCCGGTTTCCCGACGCGGTGAGCGCCAGGGGAAGCAGGCATCTGGCCGAGCTGAGCCGGCTGGCGGCGACCGGCTGCGATGCCTGTATCTTCTTTCTGGTCCAGCGCCTGGATGCTGACCGTTTCGCCCCTGCCGACCACATCGACCCGGCATACGGCCAGGCACTGCGCCGGGCGAAAGCCGCCGGGGTCAGGGTGCTGGCCTACCAGGCGGCGGTGTCGCCGGTCGCCATCGAAGTGGTTCGCCGCCTGCCGGTCGTCCTCTGAAACGGCAAAGCGAGGTTGGTTGGGTCAGCGGAGCCGGTGGCTGAGCCGACCAGCCAGAAAGGTCATCACCGCCCGACCCTGGAGCTGCCAGCCGTCAAAGGGGGAGTTGCCGCTAACGGAAAAACTCTCCGCCACCCGGAAGGTGAACCGCTCCTCCGGATCAATGACGGTGATGTCGGCCACCGCCCCCACCGCCAGGCTGCCGCCGGGAACACCCAGTATCCTGGCCGGGCCGAGGCTGAGGAGTTCCACCAGACGGGACTCGTCGATCACCTTCTCCCGCACCAGGGCCAGGCTGAGGGGAAGAGCGGTCTCCAAGCCGACAATGCCGTTGGCGGCCTGACTGAACTCGACATCCTTCTCTTTTGGCGAGTGGGGGGCATGGTCGGTGGCGATGGCATCCAGAGTGCCGTCGGCCAGGGCCGCCCGGATCGCCTGCCGGTCGGCTTCCCCTCGCAAGGGCGGGCTCATCTTGGCCCTGCTGCCGTACTGCTCCACCGCCTGGTCGGTGAGGGTGAAATAGTGTGGCGCGCTCTCGGCGGTCACTGGAATGCCCCGAGCCTTGGCGGCGCGGATGAGGGCTACGGACTGCTCACAGCTGACATGGCAGATATGGACCCTGGCCCCGGTCAATTCGGCCAGGGCGATTTCCCGGTATACCATGATGCTCTCGGCCGCCGCCGGAATCCCCGCCAGCCCCAGCCGGCGGGAGACTTCCCCTTCGTGCATGCAGCCGCCCTTGCTCAGCGACCGCTCTTCAGAATGGGACATGATCGGCAGGCCCAACGATGCGGCCTGTTCAAGGGCCTGCCGCATCATCTGGCTGTCAACCACCGGCAGTCCATCATCGGTGAGGGCGACCACCCCGGCCTCAAGCAACTGACGGTAATCGGTCAGTTGCTCTCCCCGGCTCCCCAGACTGACCGCCCCCACCGGGTAGACCCTGGCCGGACAGCCGACTGCCCGCTCAAGAATCCGGGCGGTAACGGCGGCGCAATCGTTCACCGGTCGGGTATTGGGCATGCAGGCGACGGCGGTAAAGCCGCCGGCCGCGGCCGCCCGGGTGCCGCTGGCAATGGTCTCCTTGTGCTCATCGCCCGGTTCGCGCAGGTGGACGTGGAGATCAATACAGCCAGGCAACAGCCAGCAGCCGGGCAGTTCGATCCGCTCGACCGCCTCCCCCGGATCACCGCCTGGGGCGACCACCAGCCCGTCCCGCAGCCAGAGATCGGCCACTTCATCACGTCCCGTGGCCGGGTCGATGATCCGTCCGTTGGCCAGCACCGTCACCCTGCTCATCTGCTCCCCCCCTTTCTTTTTTTGCCGCAACCATGTCGCCGCCGGTGGCGGCTGTCTACCACTGCCTCTGCCGCTCTCCCCCGCCGGCAGGCAGTCTCCTTGCTTTTGCCGGACGATCTGCTGCTCAAGGCGCTTCAGCCTGCGTTCCAGCTGCCGCAGAAGTGGCCGGACCAGTCGCCACGACAACCAAACATGTCTCTCTCGACGGCGACGGAGGCTCATGCCAGTCAGTCATCGCGGGGGTCCGGGAGATCCGGGTGACAGTTGCCCACTGTTGCAGAAAGGTCCACCGCCGGGAAGCATCCCCCGGGGCGGCAATTGTCAAGGCGGCGGGAGCTATTCGATCAGGTTGGCCAGTCGACCCCAGCGAATCGAGGCCAGGCGCTCGCTGGATAACAACGCGGTGTCGATATCCCATGACCAATAAAGAATGAAGGCCTTACCGAGGATATCCCTCTCTTCGACGAAGCCCCAGAAGCGGCTGTCGTAACTGTTGTCGCGGTTGTCTCCCATCACGAAGACCCGCCCTTCGGGGACCGTCACCGGTCCGAAATTATCCCGCGGGCTGGCGGCCCGCTGGAGAATGGTTGGAGAACTGACATAGGCGTGCGGATCGGCTACCGGTTCACCGTTAATGAAGAGTTGCTTGTCACGGATTTCTATGGTGTCGCCGGGAACCGCGACCACCCTCTTGATGTAATCGATGGAGCGGTCCTTGGGGAATCGAAAGACAACCACCTCGCCCCGTTCCGGTTTTCCAAGGGGGATCAGCATCCGTCCGTCAAAGGGGAGCCGCACCCCGTAACTGAACTTGTTGACCAGCAGGTGGTCGCCGATCAGCAGGGTGGGCAACATCGAACCGGAGGGGATCTTGAAGGCCTGAACGATAAAGGTTCTGATAAACAAGGCAAGCAGAACCGCAACGATTATCGCCTCGAAATACTCACGAAAAACTGATTTGTTACTCTTTTTTCCGGCCAAAACCTACCTCATCGCTGATGGGAAACCTGCTGTACCCGGGACCCCCGCAAAACTACTTGAAATGGCCACCAATTACAAGAAACTTCCCCGCAGTGGCTGGAAATTCTCGGCCAATAGCGAGTATCGGCGCCTCCCCTACCAGATGAAGCGTCCCGCCGCCTTCATACTTCCACATGTTGTGGGGCATCGCCCAGCCATCTTCCGGAGCGGTATTTTAACGTCCTGTAAAATAAGCATTTTTCTGCCAAGAACCGATTTGTTTTTCTTGACAAAATTGATCATTTGTGACCTAATGACATATCTGTATGAAAAACCTCTCTTTTTAGGGAAATTTTTAGGAAAAACTTGGCCGTGGTTGCCCGAGCCGATTCCCCCAACATGCCGATTCTCCTGTTATGAAACTGCCCTTTGTCTCGCAAAATGATCTGGTTGTGGGCCTCGATATCGGTTCACATGCCGTCAAGGTGTGTCAGCTGAAACGTGGCTCCGGCGGATATGTCGTACTCTCCCTGGGCAGTGCCATCCTGCCGGAGGGGGCCATGGAGGATGGGACCATCACTGACGGCGAAAGCGTCGCCCTGGTGGTCAAGGAACTTCTGGCCGGTCTGAAGATCAAGAACAGGAAGGTGGGCTTCTCCATCTCCGGCTATTCGGTGATCGTCAAGAAGGTGAGCCTGGAAAGCATGGAGGAAAGCAAACTCGAGGAGCACATCCTCTCCGAGGCCGAGCAGTACATCCCCTTTGATATCGACGATGTCTACATCGACTTTCAGGACCTGAAAACCAATCTCAGGGAAGGTGACCGCACCGATGTGATGCTGGTGGCGGCCAAGAAGGAGATCGTCAACGACTATCTCGAACTCCTGCGCAGCTTGGGGCTACAGCCGGTAATCGTCGATGTTGACGGTTTTGCTCTAGAAAACAGCTACGAATACAATTACGATAAAGGCGAAAACGTCGCCCTGGTCGATATCGGCGCCTCGAAGATGAACATCAATATCCTCGTCAACGGGATATCGGTAGTGGCAAGGGATGTCAATGTCGGCAGCCGCCAGCTGACCGAACAGATCCAGAACAGCCTGGACCTGGAGTTCGAGGAGGCGGAAGCGATCAAACTGGGGGCGACACCGGTCGGGGACGGGCAGGAGGAGGTGGAGGATATCTTCCTCTCCACCTGTACCCAATGGGTCCTGGAGGTGAAAAAGGCCATTGATCTGTACCAGGTCAGCCATACCGGCCAGCCGCTCAGCCGCCTGATCCTCAGTGGCGGCGGGGCCAAGGTAGCCGGGCTGGTCGAGTTTCTCGCCCGGGAGACGGAGTTGCCGGTGGAGTTGTTCAACCCGTTTCTGAAGATGACTGCCAACAAAAAGAAAATTGATCCGAACTATCTCAACAGCATCGGACCGGAAATGGCCATCGCCTCCGGTATCGCGCTGCGCAGTTCGGCCATCTAATTCAGCCAGGGTACGCCATGCTGCAGATCAACCTGTTGCCAATCCGGCAACTGAAAAAAAGGGCCAGGGCCGTCAGGCAGTTGATCCTGATGTTCCTCCTCTTTCTTCTCGTCCTTGGCCTGCTTGCCGGGGTAGGCGTATTGCAGGCCCAGAAAATCAAAGGGCTGCAGGAAAACATCGCCGCCCTGACCAAGGAAAAGGATTCCTATACCCCGACCCTAAATAAAATCACCAAACTGAAGAAAGATAAAGAAGAATTGGCGCGAAAGACCGATATAATCAATACGCTTAAAGCCAACTCTTCCCTGACTGTCCGGGTCCTCGACGAGGTGGCCAACCGGGTCGACAACAAGCGGATGTGGCTCGAATCCCTGCAGCAGCAGGATGCATCGATGCGCCTCTCCGGGGTGGCCCTCGATAACCAGACCGTTGCCCAGTTCATGGACAGCCTGAAGGAATCGGCCTTTGTCAAGGAGGTCACACTGACCAGATCCTCACAGAAAGTGGTGTCGGGGCGAAACCTGAGAAGTTTCGAGTTGACCTGCGTTGTCGGACAGCCTGCCCCGGCCGATCCGTCTGCGTCAGGGGGGAATTAAGGATCTACACAGACATCCGGCCATGACAGCATGAAAACAAGCAAAACCGCCAATCCAGCGTTCGGGAAATTTCTCGATGAGAAATTCGTTCCCATGGCAGCCCGCACCAAGGTTGTCATCACCGTGCTCCTTCTTCTGGTCCCAATGGTGCTCTTCTACTTCACCTATTACCAGCCGAAAGAGAAACAGATCGAGCAGTTGGAGTCCCGCCGCACCACCTTGTCCGAGGAACTGGCCGAGGTGAAGAAACGGGCGGCAGACCTGGCAAAGTTCGAGAAGGAGTTGGCCGAGGCCGAGGAACTCTACCAGCAGGCCGCGGTTCTCCTCCCGAAAGAGAAAGAGATTCCCCAGTTGCTCAGGGACATCTCCGCCCTGGGGCGCAATGCCAACCTCGACTTTCTCACCTTCACCCCGCTGGCTGACATCCCCAGGGATTTCTACGCCGAAATACCGGTTACCATCAATGTCAGAGGGCCCTACCACAACGTCGGTTACTTCTTCGACCAGGTCAGCAAACTGGAACGGATTGTATCGGTCTCTAATGTCCGGATGAGTGCCCCGAAAAGAGAGGGCTCGGAGATGTTTCTCAACTCCGATTGCCGGCTGGTAACGTACCGATTCACCAATGTCGAGCTCCCCAAAGAGCCGAAAAAGAAATGACGCCATGAGCCGCCTTACCGCCCCCCCAGCCCGCCACCTCCCAGCCTTGGTTGCCGTACCTGCCCTGCTTCTGCTCCCGGCCCTTGTCTGGCTGCTTACCGCTCCGTCGCCCCAGGCCTTCGCCACCACCAGCGAAAGGAGTGGGGAGGACGCCGTAGCCTTCGAGTATCTGCTGGCCAATCGCAACGACCCCTTTCTGCCCTTTATCAACGAACAGGCCGCAACCGCCAGCGCCGATCTGAACGAGATTGTCGAACCGAACGAGCCACTTACCGGCATGCAGCTTTTCGAACCGGGTCAGCTGACCCTGGTTGCCATTCTGCAGAGCGGGGCCCGGGGCATCGCCATGGTCGAAGACTTCACCGGCAAGGGGTATACCCTCGACGAAGGCACCAAGATCGGCAGGCGAGGGGTCGTCAAAGAGATCACCGGCACCAACGTCATAATTGAAGAGACTGCCGAGACCCGAGCAGGCAACAAGATCGTCACCGAGGTGGTGATGGCACTCAAGAAAGAGGGAGAATAACCAACAATGCTAAAATGGCTAAAGATACGACAGGCAGCTGTTTTCTGCGCATTTTGCTTTGTGTTCGTCCTCCTGGCAGCGCCACTGAGGGCGGAATCGGCAGTCTCCTACGGGATTTCCGACATCGATATCAGCCTCGCCGATAAGACCCTGAACTACACTCTGAGCGGTTCAAGCAAGCCGGTCTATACGGTATCGGAGCGCTTTGCGCCGTTTCGGATTGTCGTCGATGTGGCCGGAGCCTTTTTCGCCGATCCCGCTGTGGCGGGTGCAAAAATGCCGGAGAATGGCTTTGTCACCCTTGAGGTGACCGACCGCAGCAAGCAGGAGCCGCCGGCAATGCGTTTTATCTTCACCCTCGCCGACAGCCATGACTACCGGGTCAGCAGCGTCGAGCCGAACCGTCTGCGCGTTGAGATGTTCCCAGCGGCCGGGGTGGCGGCTCCCGCAACGACAAAGCCGGCGGACCAGTTGACCCTGCAGGACTACAAGATTTCCAGCACCCCCAACAGCACCACCATCGGCATCATCGCCGACCGACGGATTGACAACTACGTCGTCGACACCATCGACGGCGACGGTGAGCGTCCGCCACGAATGTACATCGACATCGAAAATGTTGCCGGTAACGAACTGGCCAGGGAACAGAAAGTTGGCGCTTCGGTGGCACAGATTCGGGTCGCCCCGCGCGGCACGGGGGTGCGGATTGTCTTCGATTCGGCCAGCGACGAAATGTTCCGGTTCGCCGTCGCCCCCTCCCCGGAAGGGCTTAATGTGGTGATTGACGAGGCCGGCCCACCGCAGGTGGCAGGCTCCTCAGCCCCGGTAAAACCGGCTGCAGCACCTGCCGCCACCGATGCAACCCTCGACCAGCTGATTGATTCGACGGTGCAATTGCTCAACCAGGAACCAGCACAGCCCAGTGACGCAGCTGGCAAGGCCGCCGCCCTGAAAGATGATTTCACCTTCTCCGGGTACCAGAAACAGCGGATCAGCGTCGACTTCTTCAAGATCGACATCCACAACGTCTTCCGGCTGTTCCGCCAGATCACCAACCTCAACATCATCGTCGACGAGGATGTGAAAGGCTCGCTCACCCTCGCCTTGAACGACGTCCCCTGGGATTTTGCCCTGGACATCATTTTGAATCTGATGGATCTGAAGAAGGAAGAGCGTTTCAACACCATCGTCATCTACCCCAGTAAAAAGGAATTTGTCTGGCCGACTCGGGCCGAAGACAACCTGGCCTTCGAGGCGGATATCGCCGTAATGGAGGAAGAGACCCTGGTCATCGAAAAGACCGCCAGCCATACCCCGGAGGTGATGCAGGCCAAGGAGTTGATGGCCCGCGCCTCTGCCCTCGAGAAGAAGAAGGAACACGAACAGGCGGTTGACCTCTACCTGCAGGCCTTGAAACTCTGGCCGGAAAACAGCCGCATCAGCAACCGGCTGGCCACCATCTATCTGGCCGACCTCGGCATGCATGCCAAGGCACTCTTCTATGCCAAAGAGAGCCTGCGTCTTGACCCGGGTGACAACCGGGCCGCCCTCTACGCCGGCATCGCCGCGGCGAACATGCACCGGCTGGCGGAGGCCAAGGAGTACTTCACCCAGGCGATCAGCGGCGTGCCGCCGATGCGCGAGGCCCTGCTCAGCTACGCCGCCTTCAGTGAAAACAACGGCCTCAACGAACCGGCACTGAAACTGATTGAAAGCTACCACCAGTACTACAGTGAAGATGTCGACACCATGGTCGCCAAGGCCAGGCTGCTCGACAAACTGGACCGACAGGTCGAGGCCAACCGGCAGTACCGGTCGGTGCTCGCCTCCGGTTTCCAGTTGCGGCCGGATCTGCGCAAGTATATCGAGGGGCGGCTGGCGGCTCAGCAATAGGCAGAGGATACGACCATGCCTTTCCCAAAACTCTACCTCCAAGAGGTTGGTATGAAGTACGTGAAGACACTCTTTTTCTGCAGTAGCCTCTTGCTGCTCGCGCTGCTCTCGACCTCCTGTACCCCGGACGGAAAAAACGTCAAGCAGGAGGCCAGCCTGACTCCGGAAGCGGCACAGCCGAGTGCAACCCAGCCGGCGCCTCCCCCACCAGCCCCGCTTACCCTGCCGGTACGCTACCAGTCCGCATCCTACTTCGTTGACAAGGAAGTGGAGGAGGAGATCGCCCTGGCTGAGGAGACGGTGCTCAAGGTCGGCGCCCGGATCAGTTCCACCAGCGGCCCACAACCCCTCTGGGATATTCTCAAAAGACTGGCGGCGTTGAAAGGGATGAATGTCTCCTGGGCCAGCGATGTCGACCGCAATGTTCTGGTCGATGTGGACATCAGCGCCAACGAGGATTTTTACCAGGCCCTGGACAACCTGCTCCGCCAGGTGGATTACTACCACGAGATGGAAGGTTCGACCATTGTCGTCAAATATAAGGAAACTCGGCAATTCCATATTGCCATGCCGTTTATCAAGCAGACCTACAAGACCAACACCGGTGGGGATGTCCTCGGCGGCAGCAGTGGCGGTGACGCGAACACCAACGTAGCAGGCGAAATCTCTCTTTCCACCGAGGGGGTTGCCATCAATAACCTGCGCGACGGGACTGCCGGCGGGATCGAATTCAATACCTGGAACAGTATCGAAAACAATCTCAATGCGATCCTGAACATATGGTCCACTGTGGAAACAGCTTCTCCCCCACCTGCAGAGACAGCAGCGCCCGCCCAGGGTGGTGCGGCAACACCCGCCGCCCCACCGGCAACCGCCACCTACCGGCGCTCCACCGGCGGTAACGCCTACTTCATCGACAAACCGATTGGGCTGATCACCGTCACCGCCCCACGCCCCATCCTGCAGAGGCTGGACGGCTACTTTGCGACGTTGAAGCGGGAACTCTACAAACAGATATCCATTGAGGCGAAAATCATAGAGGTGCAGATCGATGACCATTCCGCCATCGGTCTGAACTGGAACCGACTGCTGGAAAATCTCTCCGTAGCCGGCGGCCAGGCGGCCCTCGGCCAGACCTACAACAAGACCAACACCAACAGCAGCGACAGTTCCAACCGAAGTTCCCGTGACCGAACGAACACCAGAACAACCACCACAACCAGCAACAGCGACTTTGACAGCGCCTCCAGTGAAAGCCTGGCTGGCGGCATCACGACCACGACCACAACCACCGACAGCGGCAGTGACGGCACCACCGCCCTCTCCAATGCGGTCAGTGACGTAGCCAGCTCAGTTGCCGCAGCAGGGGTCTCCGCCGCCACCATCATCACCGAGGGCTTTACCGGCAGCATCGGCGGGGCGCTTTCCCTGGCCGCCTTCAGCTTCGATTCGTTCATCAATGCCGTGGACGAGCAGGGTGAGGCGACGCTGCTGTCAAACCCCAAACTGAGCGTCCTGAACGGCCAACCGGCACTGATGACTGTCGGCCGGAACGTCACCTATATTGATAGCATCACTTCCGACACCGACGGCACAACCGGGACGGTGACCTATACCGCCGAAACGGCTAGGGCCCTCTCCGGAGTGGGCCTGGCTCTGACCGCCAACGTTCTGGACAACAATGAAATCATCCTCAACCTGGTGCCGGTCACCTCCGAGTTGGTGGAACCGATTCAATACCGGCAGATCGGACTGGGCGAAGTGGGATTGCCGATCATCAATGTCCGCGAGATGAGCACCACGGTCAGGGTCCAGAATGGAGAGATGCTGGTTATTGGCGGATTGATATCCAATTCTTCCTCCAATGACGGTTCCTTCCTGCCCGGAACGAAAAAAATCCCCTTCTTTAAATACCTTTTTGGTTACGAAGAGAAAACCGAACGGAAGCGAGAGCTGATCATTCTGCTCCAACCACGGATCATCTGAGAAACTGGACACCTTGCACAGGGATACAACGAGAACATTCAGGGAGAACACTATGCGGAAGTTCACATGCTTACTCTGCCTCCTGGCAGCGATGATCCTCAGCAGTTGCGGCCAGACAGTGGTTGAAACCCTGCAGATAGCCGACCGCCCGAGCCCGGCTGCCACCGGCAAGGGGCAGACCATCCTCATCCTCCCCTTTGCCGACTACACCGCCGCCGATGACCTGGCCGGTGCCTACCGGCGCAACCTGACCATCACCGAGGCCCTGACCGACCGCCTGGTAGACCATGGCTTCAGTATGGTCGTGCAGGAGGATATCTTCGGCTACCTGGTGGCTGAAGAGATCGTCAGCCCCACCCCCTATGACGGCAATGTCTCGGAAAGTATAGCTGCCGAATTGGGCAACGAATGGTCGTCGACGATGAAGGGTATCCTCAGAGGCTACCAACAGAACCTGAACAATCAGGTTACCAGCGCCCCCGGCACCCACGCCATCGATCCGGGAGTCTTGGCAAAAATGGGGCGGCGCTTCAATGCCGACTACGTGGTTCGCGGGCGGATTCTCGAATACAAGACCAGGCAGGAGGCTACCTGGATCCCCTGGAAAAGAGGGATACTGCCGGTCGTTTTCGGTGGCACCAGCCGGATATTCAACGGCTTTGCCGGCTCTGACAGCTACGATACCGGAAATGAAATGCTCGCCGGGATGCTGCTGGGCGGCATTATCGGCTACAATTACACCACTCTCCCGTGGAATGACGGCGAGAGCTTTCTCGGCATGGCCGACAACAGCGGCAACACCGTATTCTGGTCCGCTGCCGGGGCAGGGCTCGCCCATGTCGCCAAGAGCAGTGGCCAGGTCGACCAGGCAGTTGTGCAGATGCGGGTATGGGTGCAGGAGGCGACCACCGGCAACGTCATCTGGACCAATCGGGTACGGGTGCTGGTTTCGCCGGAATCGATTTTTGCCGACAACCAGTACGACACCCTCTTTAATCTGGCCATTGAGAAAGGGGTCGATACCCTGATGAACAGCTTTGTGAGCCACGGCCTGTAACAGACAAGCCAGTCAAGGGCAGGAAACGGCCCGTGTCCCCCATGCAGTTGCGGGACACGGGTTTTTTTTTGCTGACGAAGGGCGGTTCAGTTTGTCTGAGCCGCCTCTTTTTTCTTCAGCGAGTTCTGGTACAGGGCCATGAAATTTACCGGTTCCATCAGGAAAGGAACAAAGCCCCCATCCAGGGAGACCTGACTGACCAGTTGCCGGGTAAAGGGGAAAAGCAGGGTCGGGCAATCCACCGCCAGGAGCATGGACATATGCTCTTCGGGGATATTTTTTAAAAGAAACACCGATGCATGCTCTATCTCGAGAATGAAGAGGATTTTTTCATCTTCCCGGGAGGAGACCTTGGCGGTGATAGCCAGGCTGACCTCCCAGTGATCCTGGTCCATCTGCCGATGGTTGAGTTGAAGGTTCACCTCCACTGCCGGTTCCTTCTTCTGCTGGTTAGTGAACACCTCCGGCGCGTTGGGGTTTTCGAAGGAGAAATCCTTCAGATACATCTTCTGCATGCGGAACTCCGGCTTTGCCGGGGGGGTGGTACCATTCTGTTCGGCCATGACACTCCTTTGTTGGCTGGTTGGAATCGGGGTGGAGAGTCCAGGGTTCGCAGCAAGCCGTAACCGCCAGCCATCTGCGGTCAGTCTGGCTGAAACCTTCTCCGTTCAAGGCAATACCTGGTCGAGAAACTGGCCGGTGTGCGACTCCGGCATCTGACGAATTTTTTCCGGCGGGCCGACGGCAACAATGGTTCCGCCGCCATCGCCACCCTCCGGGCCGATATCAATGATCCAATCGGCGGTCTTGACCACATCAAGATTGTGCTCGATCACCACCACCGTGTTGCCCTGATCCACCAGTCGGTTGAGGACATTGAGGAGATGCTGGATGTCGGCGGGGTGAAGGCCGGTGGTCGGTTCGTCGAGAATGTAGAGGGTCTTGCCGCTGCTTCGTCCGGACAGTTCCTTGGCAAGTTTCACCCGCTGCGCCTCACCGCCGGAAAGGGTCACCGACGACTGGCCCAGGGAGATGTAGCCGAGGCCGACATCGTTAAGGGTCTGCAGGCGATTTTTGATGACCGGGATGTTCTGGAAGAACTCCAGCGCCTCCTCAACGGTCATCGCCAAGATCTGGTGGATGTTTCGGCCACGATAACTGACTTCCAGGGTGGCGCTGTTGTAGCGACGCCCCTTGCAACTCTCGCACTCCACGTAGATATCGGGGAGAAAGTGCATCACGATGCGATTCACCCCCTCACCCTCACAGGCCTCACAACGCCCTCCCTTGATATTGAAACTGAAGCGACCGGGTTTGTACCCCCGCGACCTCGACTCCGGCAACTGGGCGAAGAGGTCGCGGATGGGGGTGAACACCCCGGTATAGGTTGCCGGGTTGGAGCGGGGGGTGCGGCCGATGGGACTCTGGTCGATATCGATTATCTTGTCGATCAGGGCGAGCCCGCTCAGTCTCGTCTCGTCCTGGCGTACCTCGTTCGTCCGGGTATTCAGGCCACTGCGGGCCAGGCGGTAGAGGGTCTCCATGACCAGAGAACTTTTCCCTGAGCCGGAAACCCCGGTGACGCAGACCATCACCCCCAGGGGAAAGGAGACCGAAAGGTGCTTGAGGTTGTTGGTATGGGCGTTGTGGAGGAGCAGACATTGTCTGGCGGCCAGGTTGACCGTTCGGCGACGGGCCGGGGTGGCTATGGCCAGACGACCGGAAAGGTAGGCGCCGGTGGCCGAGTCCGGGCTGGCGAGCAAGCCGGCGACATTGCCGTTGTAGACCACCCTGCCGCCGTGTATCCCGGCGCCGGGCCCCATGTCGAGGACATGGTCGGCGGCGAGGATGGTGTCGGTATCGTGTTCGACGACGATCACACTGTTGCCGAGGTCGCGAAGTTCGAGCAGGGTGTTGATCAGTTTGTGGTTGTCCCGCTGGTGCAGGCCGATACTGGGTTCGTCGAGAATATAGAGGACTCCGGCGAGGCGTGAACCGATCTGCGAGGCAAGGCGGATCCGCTGCGCCTCCCCCCCGGAGAGACTGCCGGCCCGCCGTTCCAGGGTGAGATAGCCGAGGCCGACATCTTCCAGAAAGGAGAGGCGGTCGACAATCTCTTTCAGAATCGGTTCGCCGATCTTCCTTTCCCGGGGAGTAAAGGGGAGCAACGGCAGCTCCTCCAGCAAGCGGAGGATGGAAAATGAGGTGAGTTGATGGATTGACCAGCTGCCGACCCGGACCGCCAGCGCCTCCGGCTTCAGCCTGGCCCCGGCACAGAGGGGGCAGCGCTGCTCGTTCATGTAGCGACTCAGCTCTTCCCGGACCATGGGTGACTGGGTTTCGCGAAAACGGCGGTCCAACTGAGGGATCACCCCTTCGAAGCGCTTCACCGCCCTGGTGCTACGCTGGCCGTTGCGATAGTGGAAGGTGACCTCCTCTTGGCCGGAGCCATAGAGAATAACCTCCTGAACCTTCGGGGGGAGGCGGCGAAAGGGGGTAGTCAGGGAGACCTTATAGTGTCTGGCCACCGCCTCCAGCAGATGGCCGGTATAGGAGTCGTCCCGACGCCATCCCCAGGGGGCGATGGCGCCGTCGCGAATCGCCTTTTCACCATCCGGGACCACCAGGGCCTGGTCAAAGAACTGCTTCACACCAAGCCCGCCGCACTCGACACAGGCCCCTTGCGGATTGTTGAAGGAGAAGAGCTGGGTGGTGATCGGCGGCAAGGAGATACCGCAACTGTGGCAGGCGGCATGTTCACTGAACAGCTGCTCGCTGCCGTCGTCGGGGAAGAGGACCTGGAGCAGCCCCTCGGCCAGTTGCACGGCGGTGGTCACCGAATCGGTGAGCCGGCGGCGGATGTCTCCCTTGATCAGCAGACGGTCCACCACCACTTGAATGGAGTGTTTTTTGTTCTTGTCGAGATTGATGACATCGTCGGTATGGAGGATATCGCCGTTGACCCGCACCCGGACAAAACCCTCCTTGCGCAACCGGGCCAGCAGCTGTTCGTGCCGCCCCTTTCTGGCAGTGACCAGCGGTGCCAAGAGGATCACCTTCTGCCCCTCCGGCTGGCGAAGCAGGGTGTCGACCATATCCTCAATGGACTGGGCCTGTATCGGATTGCCACACTGGTGGCAGTGCGGCCGGCCGCAGCGGGCGTAGAGGAGACGAAGGTGGTCGTAAATTTCGGTTACCGTGCCGACCGTGGAACGGGGATTTTTGCTGGTGGTTTTCTGTTCAATGGAAACCGCCGGCGACAGCCCCTCCAGGGCATCGACATCGGGTTTATCCATCTGGCCGAGAAACTGGCGGGCATAGGTGGAGAGTGACTCGACATAGCGTCGCTGCCCTTCGGCATAGAGGGTATCAAAGGCAAGGGTCGATTTACCCGACCCGGAGAGGCCGGTGAACAGCACCAACCGGTTGCGGGGCAGATCGACATCGATATTCTTCAGGTTGTGCATCCGTGCGCCACGGATGGTGAGGAGTTGTGGTTCCATGCGAACCGGTTACCTGGCAGAGAGGTTCTGATGGTCTACCTTCAGGCAACGGTCCATCACCACCAGCAGCCCCTGTTGGCGGGCCAGTTCGGCTGCCCCGTGGTGGACAATGCCCTGCTGCATCCAGATTGCCCTGGGCAACGGGGCCATGGCTAGGACCTGTTCGACAATTTGCGGAATATCCTCGCTGCGACGGAAGATATCGACAATATCAACCGGCTCGGGCAGCGAGGCCAGGTCGGCAAAGCAGGGAAGATCGAAGATGCTCTCCTGGCCCGGGTTGACCGGAAAAATTCGGTAACCGGCGGCAAGCAGGTAGCGGCCAACCATGTTGCTCGGCCTCTGCTCCTTGGGGGAGAGGCCGACAATGGCAATGGATCGCGCCTCGCCGAGGAGTTGCCGAATGGCTTCCTGCTGTTGAATATCCGCAAGTTGTTGCATGGGTATCTTAAGGTAATGGGGGAGAGGTGGTCATCCCCGGTCCGGGGACAAGTGCGGCGATACTTTATGATCCCATGGACAAAAGTCAAGAGAGCAACTATACTAGCAGGGCATCGCAGGGGCGGTGCCGGCCCCCGGCCGGCTGGCTCCTTTCCGCCGGAAGCATACCTCCCCGCCGGATACTACGCCGGCGAAGGACAACAGGAGACTGGGACACTGCATGAATTTTCAAGAGATCATCTTCCAACTGAGCAGCTACTGGGCTGAGCAGGGCTGTGTCGTCCAGCAGCCTTACGATATGGAGGTCGGTGCCGGCACCTTCCATCCGGCTACCCTCCTGCGGGCCCTCGGGCCGGAGCCCTGGAAGGCAGCCTACCCGCAGCCCTCTCGTCGCCCCACCGATGGCCGTTACGGCGAAAACCCCAACCGTCTGCAACACTACTACCAGTATCAGGTGGTGATAAAACCCTCCCCGCCTGATGTCCAGGAACTCTACCTCGGCAGCCTTCGCCGTTTCGGCCTCAACCTGCTTGAGCATGATATCCGTTTCGTCGAGGACGACTGGGAATCGCCCACCCTTGGTGCCTCCGGTCTCGGCTGGGAGGTGTGGCTGGACGGCATGGAGATTACCCAGTTTACCTACTTCCAGCAGGCTGGATCCATTGATTTGCACCCCACCACCGTCGAGATCACCTACGGACTGGAGCGTATCGCCATGTACCTGCAGGGGGTGGACAGCGTCTACCAGATCGCCTGGAACAACGAAATAAGTTACGGCGAGATCTTTCACCAGGCGGAGGTGGAATTCTCCACCTTCAATTTCGAAGCGGCAAATGTCGAAAAGCTCTTGATCTTTTTCGATAGTTACGAAGAGGAGGCACTCCGTCTGGTGGCGATGGGACTTATCCTGCCGGCCTACGATTACTGCCTGAAATGTTCCCATACCTTTAACCTGCTCGACGCCCGGAAGGCGATCAGCGTCAACGAGCGCACCAGGTATATCGGCCGAATACGCAACATTGCCAGGAAGGTGGCCGAGGGCTACGTTCAGCAGCGCCAGAGTATGGGCCACCCGCTGTTGCGCCAGGGAGGGGGAGAAAAGGGTCTGGAGTAGAGGAGAGTGGGCTTTACCGCCGTAACGCCCGCAGGTTCGAAAGAAGCCTGGGTGAAGGGCTGGGGAGAGGGCTGGGAGAAGAGACCGAAGAAGGCCTGAGCTTGGCGGAAGTGCATGGGAATCGAACCCACCTAACAGGCTATTAACCCGCTACACCGGATTTGAAGTCCGGGAGAGCCACCAGTGCCCTATCCACTTCCCCTGCCCTTTGACAGGCCTCAAAAGGTTGGCACTATACTAATATTTGTTGACCTTGAAAACAACTAGTTATTATATTGGTCCGCCTGTTACGAGGAAAAAACCGGCAAAGACCGTAACCATTTACCCTGGCAGGACGACAGCGGAAAAGCATGCAGTGTGACAGATTGATACAAATGATCAAGTCCTGGTATCTTCATGTCCGAGAGGAGACCATGGCCCCTGCCCGTATGGTTTCCTTCATGGAACAGCATATCAGCTCTTGCCCGGTCTGCCGGCAGGACCCCGACCTGAAGGACGAGGTGGCCAAAATCACTGAAATGGTCCTTCCCGAATCGAAAATTCCCAAGGCGATCCGGCAACAAGAAGAAATCGACCCGGAAATCGACGAGCCAGTGGAAGACGAGGAGGGGAGTGATCTGGACGAAGAAGTGGAAGATGAGGTCGATGAGGTCGATGAGGGAATCGACGACGAACTGGTCGAGGATGACGATCCCACCCTCGACGACGAACTCTAAGACAGTTTAGCCACCCCGCCCCGGTATCCGCCCGCTCTTGCCCCGACCCTTTCTTCGTTTCTCATCAATCCTGGCAGGAAGCCCCCTGCCAGGTGGAAAGTTTCTCCTCGATAAAGCGGTTGACCGCCATCTGACCCTCTTTGTCGGCAGCCGACAGGGGCGGGCCAAAGGCAAAAAAGGCTGTTCTGCCGACGTCCAGCCGGCCAAAATCCTTGAACCAGCGGCCATTTTGCCAGCTGTCGGTTTTCAGGGCCAGGGGGATAATGGGCACTCCGGCCTTCTTCGCCAGTTTCACCCCGATCGAACTCATTTGCGTCGGCTCGAAGTGGTGTGACCTGGTGGTTTGGGGAAAGACAATGATCGAGATACCGCTGGCCAGTTTTTCCCTCCCTTCGCCAAGAACCGTTTGCAGATCCTGCCGTGGGTTGGTCCGCGTCACCGCGATCGGCTGACGGGCCCGCATCACATGCTTGAACACCGGGTAGGAGAGCAGCGATTCCTTGACCACAAAGGTCACCGGCTTGATTGGCTCGATTATCGCGGGGAGAACCAGGGTTTCCATCATGCTCATATGGTTGCCGATAAAAACCACCGGTCCATTAATTTGACGCAGCTGATCCATACCGGCGACATCCAGACACATACCACATTCTTCCAGTTGTCTGATCACCGCAAGGCTGCTGTTGACCCACTGCTCACTGGAATAGCCGCCTGCCCTGGCTACCCTGCTCGCCCGCAGGATGATGCAAAACAGGTGGCAATAGAAGATTAGACTCGGTGCCAGACGGGCAGGCAGGGAAATAACCGGCTTGACCGTACGATAGTGGTCGTGGGTGGACGGCATGCTGGACATAAGGCCATTTCGGTAAAGGGGAGAGAGAGTACCGGCACAGCAACCATATGTCAGCTAAAATAGCATGAATGAGAAAAAATCCAACTGTTATCAGAGCCTGGGGTCGATTGACCCGGGCCCACCGCAGTCCGGCGTATAGCAGGAAACATCCTTGAAAAGACATTTTTCCCGGCAACTGGGACAGGTTTCCGGCGGGGTTGCCGTCCGGAGGGTATGGCCACATTTGTCGCATTTCCAAAACGGGTCATTGCTGTTGCCCTGGGCAACATTTTCTTTTCCACTCATCCTCGTTCCTCAGCTCGTTGCACTCTTTGGTTTTTCGTCCACCTGCCACGCCTCAACGCGACCGGATGGGGCCTCAATACGCTCCCCAGGTGAGAAGCTCGAGAGCACGATAGGAGCCGCCGCTCCGAGAGTCAAGCTCCGTCGATTTTTCCGGCACCTTGCCGGCACCATAGTTGCCCGCATCCAGCGGCGGTGAGGGGGCTCAGGGCTCGGATACAGGACATCAGACCAGGTTGGCGCTTGCCGCATGAATCGCGCCAATGGCTGCGATGACAGTATCAGCAGGTATTCTCTTTTCTTTTGTTCATCAACTTGTAGGCGCAGAACTCTCCGCACATCGTGCAGCCACCATGGCTGTCGGCCTTTTCCGCCGTGGCCTGCCGCCTGGCTCTCGCCAGTTCCGGGTCCAGGGCCAGTGCGTACTGGGCCGGCCAGTCAAGATCTTTGCGGGCGGTTGACATCTGTTTATCCCAGGCCATCGCACCTGGAAGACCTAAGGCGATGTCGGCCGCATGGGCGGCGATGCGTGCTGCCATGACGCCCTGGTGGACATCATCCTCGTTTGGCAGGCAGAGGTGCTCGCTGGGGGTTACATAACAGAGGAAGTCAGCTCCCGCCGCTGCGGCCAGTGCCCCACCAATTGCGCTGGTGATATGGTCATAGCCTGGCGCGATGTCGGTGACCAGGGGGCCCAGGACGTAGAAGGGTGCCCCATGGCAGAGCCTCTTCTGCAACTCGATATTTGCCCGTATCTGGTTTAAGGGCACATGGCCGGGGCCTTCTATCATTACCTGGATATCTTTCTCCCAGGCCTTTTGAGTCAGCTCACCCAAAAGCATCAGTTCATGAATCTGGGCGCGGTCTGTGGCATCACAGATCGAGCCGGGCCGAAAACCGTCGCCGAGGGAGAGGGTTGCGTCATACGGACGAACCAGGTCAAGCAGGCGGTCGAACTGCTCGTATAGCGGGTTCTCCTGGTTGTTGTGCTCCATCCAGGCACAGGTAAAGGAACCGCCGCGGGAAACCACCTCCATGACCCTCCCTTCCCGGTCCATGATCTCAAGGGTTCTGCGGGTGACCCCACAATGGACGGTGATAAAATCAACGCCGTCGTCGAGATGTTTTTTGATTCCGGCAAAAATATCGTCGACCGTCATTGCCACGATTGGTTTGCCCTGGCGAACGCATTCACAGGCCGCCTGATAGAGGGGAACCGAACCGATGCAGGTCGGGATCTCCCGAATAATTGCCTGACGTATCTGGTCGATGGGGCCACCGGTGGAGAGGTCCATCAGGGCATCGGCGCCGGCCCGCACCGCCGTATGCGCTTTGGCCAGTTCGCGTTCTATGGAGGTGTCGTCCCTGCTTGTGCCGATATTGGCGTTCACCCGGGTCCGGATCCCTTTGCCAACGGCTAACGGTCTGCCGTTGCTGTGGCGGTTGTTGTGGCAGATGAGGGTACTGCCACTGGCAATATTCAGGCAAAGCTCATCAGGGTCAATCCTCGCTTCGAGGGCGGCAAGGCGCATTTTTTCCGTGACCGTGCCGGCACGGGCGTATTCCATCTGGGTCTTCATGAACACCCCTTCAGTTGCGTAAAATGGCGGATAAAAATCGTCAACGGCAAACGGAAAATGCAGGGGCGGGGGCGAGAAGTGCTGCGCGGAGGAGCTGCTCAATCGGTCCGTTCCCTACGCCGGTATCAGCCGGATCAGGTTCAAAGGGTCGTTCGCTGGCAGCGAAACTCTCAGTCCGTAGGACTCCCCCAGGTACGGAACACTACTACCCGTTTCGCCCTAGCCCGTCAAGCAAGAAGAAATTTACCCGGACTGCCCGGCAGGCGGCATATCCACTCACGGACGGCCATCGGCAGGGCATACGACAACAAAACATCCGCTCTCTTTTCCAAAAAATCCGCTGTGCCTGTGCAGACTCCTTTGCACAGTTCCGGCCGTACTCTTTGATGGCTTCCTTGAAATATTCGAATTTCCGTTCAAGATCAAGGAATCAAATTCATGAGCATAAGAAACCGAAACAACTTGGAGAAAATTTTCTTTTGCAACCTGCGGCAGATTCGGGTCATCGAATAGTTTGAAGCCTTTCACTTCGCTCAAATCGTTTATGCTTAAGATTTCCAGGCATTGAGGATTCGCGTCAACCAGCACTCCTTCGGCGTCAAATATCTCAATGGCAATGGGCGATTGATGATAAATACATTTAAATTTTTCCTCGCTCTCTGGCAATAACTGCTCTACTTTTGACATTCAGCGTCTCTGTTCCACCTCAATCTTGCAAGGTTTTCTCGTTAAAACTCAACTCGTGTATCACACCCGCCAACTGTCATTTCCGCCACGCCTCCACACTGGATATTTCAATCGGTTGATTCGTATAAAACAGAAATCACTGATTAATATTAACATCTCAGAATGTCAGGATTTCTACAAATTTTCTGCTGTGACAATACTTGCCCGATCCATGCAAGCTCACAATGTTTGCACATCAACAAAGCGCTCCTCATACTCTGGCCACCCATCATCATACGGCTCAATATTTATTCCTCCACATGTGTCGACAGGAGACGGCCCCCCCCCCATCCTTTCGTCCTTTCCGGCCAGCCTTTCAAAACCGGAACGACTCATTATTAATGAATTGATCGTGATATAGGAGTAAGTTTGTGGCATGAGAGCTGAAGCCGAAACCATCCTGCCCGATGCCCGGAAGAGTTGAAACGGATGATTGTCCGGCTGAGATCGAGCCGGAAGAGGAGAAAGTTGAAGAGGGGGAGGGTCGCCCGCAACACCTCGAATCTTGTACCATTACGCTTCGAGCCGTTCGGCAACGCTGGCCAAGGAGTTGCTTGACGGCTATTACGGAATCGTACAGACCGATGGTAATGGCGGCTATGATTATCTGACCGGCAGCCGGATATTACCCATGCCGGCAGCCTGGCCCATGTACGGCGGAACTTCGACGAGGCAAAGAAAGGCAGCGGCAAGGTGTCTGGCAAAACAGGAAGTGCCGATGTGGCCTAGAGCTATATCGGAATGGTCTATCGAATCGAGTCTGAGGCAAGACAAAAGAAACTTTCATCAGACCAACTGCTCGCCTTGCGCCGGGAAAAAGACAAACCAATCTTAACCTGCTTCCTCACCTGGCTACGCAAAAAAAACGACCCAGGTTGTGCCAAGGAGCCTGCTGGGCATTGCCGTCAATTATGCCCTGGGCCAGTGTGGTTTAGTCGCCGAATACGGACAAAAAAGATCTATCGCATGGTGCTTACATGGAATTATTCGATGTTATTTCAACAAGAAGAAGTGTCAGGAATTACGTGGAGAAAGACGTAAATGAGATAATGATAGATAAGATTATCAGGGCGGCAATGATGGCTCCTTCTGCCGGCAATCAACAGCCATGGCACTTCATTGTCACACGAGACCGGGAAAAGATGGCAAAGGTGCCGGAATTTCATCCATACGCGTCAATGCTCAAAATTGCACCTGTAGCAATAGTTGTCTGCGGGGACCCGAATCATACGAAATGGCCCGACTTTTGGCCGCAGGACTGCTCGGCAGCGCTGCAAAATATGCTATTGGCGGCCAGAGATCTTGGGCTTGGCACCGTATGGGTTGGGGTTTATCCGCTCAAAGACCGTATGGAGGGAATGAGAACACTCTTTGCCATTCCCGCTGCAATATACCCTTTTGCCATAGTACCGGTCGGCTGGCCTGATACTGAGTTCAAGGCGATGGACAGGTATAACGACTCGTTAATTCATTCTGAAAACTGGTAACTCGCAGGTTGTGCAAATGAACTACACCCAACCTTTTTACAGACCACCTTTTGAGGCAGACTCACTGTTGTTGCAGGTAACGGCAGGCTGGAGCCATAAGACAAGCAAGTGGCGCAAGAGTTGGTCCATTGGCAAAAAAGACCGTGATCGGTGCGGTGGCACGATCAAATCGTTTAGCGTGACCGATTGACACACAGCTTCCGAGACCCCTTCAGGATATGGCCTTTCACGTACAGTTCTCCAGAATCTTGAGGAGAAACCTTGAAAGAGAGGAGAAGCTGCTTGCCGCTCTCTTGACAAATCGCGGCAGAAAAGATATCTTGTAAAATTGTTTTGTACAAACTTTTTTCTCCGGCAACCAGCGCACCGACAGCCTGAATCTTTTGCTTTACACTCCTAGCGCCAGAGAACAGCCGCGGATGCGGTGTCGCCATATACCCGAGCCAACCGCTGCGAGTACGACAACCGGTCCGTACCTCTATTCATCAATCTTATCAAATTCATATACGGGATATCTACCATGTGTGGGATAGCTGGCGAATTTCGCTTTGACCATCAACAGGCATCGCTTGCGGCCATGGAGGGGATGATGGCGGCAATGATTCCGCGCGGCCCTGACGCCGCCGGTACGTTGCTGACGAACGAGACAATTCTCGGCCATCGCCGGCTGAAGATCATCGACCTCAGCGAACAGTCGCGACAACCCCTGAGCGATCCCTTTCTCGGCCTCGACATCGTCTTCAACGGCTGTATTTACAACTACCGTGAATTACGGACGGAACTCGAGCAGGCCGGATACCGTTTTTTTTCCAAAGGTGACACCGAGGTCATCCTCAAGGCATATCATGCCTGGGGAACCGACTGCCTGCAACGCTTCAACGGCATGTTTGCCTTTGCCATTCACGAACGGGACAGCGGCCGGTTGGTGCTGGCCCGCGACCGGCTCGGCATCAAACCGCTCTATCTGTCCGTCACCGGCCAGCGCCTCCGTTTCGCCTCCAGCCTGCCGGCCTTGCTCACCGACCGGTCGATCGACCGCAGCATCAATCCGCAGGCCCTGCACCATTACCTGCACTGGCACGCCGTCGTACCCGCGCCGCATACCATCCTCAACGGCATCACCAAGCTGCCGCCGGCCACGCTGCGCACCTACGAACCCGACGGCAGATGCACGGACCACACCTATTGGCAGCTCACCATCGAACCGGACGAACGGGACAACTCGCTGCCCACCACGCAATGGGCCGATCTGCTCCTCGAAACGTTGCGCCGCGCCGTCAAGCGACGGATGGTCGCCGATGTCCCGGTCGGCGTGTTGCTCTCCGGCGGGGTCGACTCCAGCCTGCTGGTCGGCCTGCTGGCCGACGAAGGGCAGAACGGCCTGAACACCTTTTCCGTCGGCTTCGAATCGGCCGGCGGCGAAAAGGGCGACGAATTCTTCTATTCAGACATCATCGCCGAGCACTTCGCCACCGACCATCACCAGATTTTCGTCAAGTCCGCACGACTGCTCGACAATCTGCCGGGATGTATCGCGGCCATGTCCGAGCCGATGGTCAGTTACGACAATATCGGTTTCTACCTGCTCTCCCAAGAAGTTGCCAAGCATGTCAAGGTGGTGCAGAGCGGCCAGGGGGCTGACGAAGTGTTCGGCGGCTACCACTGGTACCGGGAACTTCTGGACAGCACCAGTCCGGTCGATGACTACTGCCGCTCGTTTTTCGACCGCGACCACGATGAATTCTCCCGGATGGTCCGCAGTGATCTGGTGCACGACGATTTCAGCCGCGCCTACGTCGCGGATTTTTTCGCCCGCCCCGGAGCCACGCACCCGGTAGCCAAGGCGCTGCGTCTCGATACCACGGTGATGCTCGTCGATGATCCGGTCAAACGGGTGGACAACATGACCATGGCCGCCAGTCTCGAGGCCCGGGTGCCCTTTCTCGACCATGAACTGGTTGAACTTGCCGCCCGCATGCCGCCAGAGATCAAGGTCGGCAAATCGGGCAAATGGATCCTCAAAGAGGCGGCCCGACAGGTCGTACCGGACACTGTTATCGATCGCCCGAAGGGATATTTCCCGGTACCCGCACTCAAGCATATCGACGGGCCGTACCTTGATTTGGTCAGACGCTATCTGACCAACGATACGGCCCGGCAACGCGGTCTGTATCAACAGGACTATATCGAGTCGCTGCTCGCCGAACCGCAGGCACACCTGACGCCGCTGCGCGGCTCGAAACTCTGGCAGGCGGCGCTCCTGGAAATGTGGCTGCAAACGAACCAGATCTGAGGCCGACAGGAAAGACCCATGGAACAGCCCTGTAAGAACCCGCTCGACCCGACCTGCATGTGCTCCCTGAAACATTGGGGAAAGCCGCTCAAAGATGCTGCATCCGGCACCGTGCCGGCCGATGTTTCCGTCGATTGCGGTTGGGGCCGGCTGATCTTCGGCCAAACCTATGACGACCCGCGCCAGCTGGCGAAAAGTTTTCGCGATGAGCAGCGGGGGCGGCGCGATGTCGCGATGTATATACGGGATCCCCATGTCGTGGTGTCCTATGCGCCGCAGGAGTTGTTTCTCGACCCGTCCCTGACCTATCGTCTCGATTTTCGCAATTACCGGGCCCATCCGTGCAGTCTCGACGGCCTGACCGTACGGCCGCTGCAGGACGGCGACAGCGAAACGGCCATCAACAGGATATACCAGGCCCGGGGCATGGTCCCGGCATACCAGGGGTTCTATGCCAAGGCCTGCCGGGATGAACGCTTGCAGATCTTTGTCGCCGTCGACGACAGTGTCGACGAGATCATCGGCGCCGTTACCGGCGTCGACCATCAGCGGGTGTTCAACGATCTTGATAACGGCTCGAGCCTCTGGGCCCTGGCCGTCGATCCGCAATGCCGGATCCCGAAGGTCGGCGAAGCGCTCGTTCGCGAACTGATCGTGGCCTGCATCGAAAACGGCCGCCGATTCATCGACCTGTCAGTCATGCACAGCAACAAGGAGGCGATCGCGCTCTACGCCAAACTCGGCTTCGAGCAGGTGCCGGTCTATTGCATCAAGAAGAAGAACTCGATCAACGCCCCGTTGTTTATCGGTCCCGACCCGGAAGAGCAACTCAATATCTACGCCAGGATCATCACCGATGAAGCGCGCCGACGCGGTATCGGCGTCGAGGTCATCAATGCGGAAAACGGCTATTTCCGGCTGTCGCTCGGCGGCCGAACCATCACCTGCCGCGAATCGCTCAGCGAACTCACCTCGGCAGTGGCCATGAGCTGGTGCGACGACAAGGCCGTCACACGCTCAATGCTGCAGGGTGCCGGTCTTCGCGTCCCCGCCCAGGAGATCGCGGCCGGACTCGACAGTATCAAGGCCTTTGCCAAAACATACCCCCGGGTGGTGGTCAAACCGGCCCGCGGCGAACAGGGGGCCGGCGTCTTCGTCGACCTGACCAATCCGGCCGAAATCGAATCCGCGGTTGGCCGGGCGGCAAGGCTCTGCGACAAAGTCATCCTGGAAGAATTCGTCACCGGTGCCGACCTGCGCATCATCGTCATCGCCGAAGAGGTAGTTGCGGCCGCAGTGCGCAAACCGGCTCGGATCAGAGGCAACGGTGAGTTGACCATAGCGCAGCTCATCGAGAAACAGAGCCGGCGGCGAGCGGCGGCCACGGGCGGCGAAAGCACCATCCCAATCGACGAGGAGACCCGGCGCACCATCGATGATCAGGGATACGCGCTGGATCATGTCCTGCCCGCCGGCCAGGAACTGCAGGTCCGCAAAACGGCAAACCTGCACACCGGTGGGACTATTCACGATGTAACGGCGGACCTGCATCCCACGCTGCGCGAGGTGGCCGTTACCGCGGCCAAGGTCTTGCGGATGCCGGTGGTCGGTTTCGATTTTCTCGTTCCCGACGTCGGTCAGGAGGAGTATGTCATCATCGAGGCCAACGAACGACCGGGACTGGCCAACCACGAACCGCAGCCCACCGTGGAAAAATTTCTCGACCTGCTCTTTCCGCAAACCAAAAACATCTTTGCCTGATATTCCGTGATTACGCCTATCAACCAAGACTATCTGCTTGACGTCCTCAGCCGTCTGTTGGCCATTCCCAGCCCGAGCGGCATGACCGACGACATCGTCCGGACCGTCTGCAGCGAACTCGACACCCTGTCCATCGCCTACGAATTAACCCGCCGGGGCGCCATTCGGGCCCATCTGCCGGGCCGGGTCAAGAAACCACGCCGCGCCGTGGTCGCCCACCTCGACACCTTGGGCGGGATGGTCAGGAGCTTGAAGCCAAACGGCCGCCTGGCCATCGTCCCTATCGGCACCTGGTCCGCCCGTTTCGCCGAAGGCGCCCGAGTGCGTATCCATTGTGACAATGAGCGCATCGTCGACGGCACGGTCCTGCCGCTCAAGGCTTCGGGACACCGTTATAACGAGGAAGTCGATCAACAGCCGTCGGCCTGGTCGAACCTGGAAGTGCGCATCGACGAAGTCAGTTCCTCCATCGACACCCTGTGGGATCTTGGCATCCGGGTCGGCGATTATATCTCCTTTTCCACCGCGATGGCCATCAGCGACAGCGGCTTTGTCAATTCCCGTTTCCTGGACGACAAGGCCGGGGTTGCGGCAATCCTCGCCGCCGCACGGGCACTGATGGAAAGCGGGACCAAGCCGGAGCTGGACAGCTCGCTGCTCTTCACCATCTCCGAGGAGGTTGGCGTTGGCGCCTCGCATATCCTGCGCGGCACCGTCGCCGAAATGGTCTCGGTCGACAACGGCATCGTCGCACCGGACCAGAACACCAGTGAGTTCGGGGTGACCATCTCAATGAAAGATTCCAGCGGCCCGTTTGACCGGCACCTGACCGGTCATCTCCTCCAGCTCTGCATGGACCAGGAGATCAAGTTCAGCCGCGATGTTTTTCTCCACTACCGAAGCGATGCCGCAGCCGCCCTGGAAGCGGGCAACGATATCAGGACCGCGCTGATCTGCTACGGACTCGACGCCTCCCACGGCTATGAGCGGGTCCATGTCGACTCCCTGACCAGCGTGGCCGCGCTGGTTGCCGCCTATCTCCTCTCTGCGCCGCTTTTCTCTCAGGGGAAGAACGTTATCGGCGAGGAGAAGAGCTATCCGCTCATCCAGAATTCCTCCGAAGACCGCCCCGTCAATCGCTGATCCTTCCGCCATCGGCATACGGGGCCCCGGGAAGACACCTTGCTCACCAGGCTCCGGTGCGGCACCAGCGCCGGTAGCACGCGCGCCTCGATTGCCGTGTACCGGGCAAGACGGCTTATAACCACTGAATAGCCGACCCGGACAAGGCTGAGAGCGTGGGGAGGTGAGTTCGGCGAGGTAAACAATGGCGAGCGTGAGGGTGTTCAGGAATAGCCTCAAACCTTGCCAGCGTAAGGCAGATTGCGACTACCAGTGATAGTGTCTCACGTCAAAGAGTAGAGACCGGAGAAGTAGATAAAAGATAACTCCCATCCTATCTCGTTATTTTGATCCAAGAGTAAATCATTTTTTCATGTATTTTTTTTGGCAATCTTTCTCGTGCAAGTATTGTTTCCCGTCTTTGTCGAATGTACAGACGTTACTCGTTTCACGAA
>JAABSV010000017.1 GCA_011390165.1 Desulfobulbaceae bacterium | reverse complement strand
ATATTGGTGAAGATGCCCAGCCCGGTAAGGCTCACCTTGATGGCCACCGCGTTGCCGCCAAAGAGAAAGCAGAGGGCGGTGCAGGCCAGGGTGGCCCGTAAAGGCATGGACTGCCGGCTGCTGCTGCCTTTAATCATGACCTGCAGTTCTCTCCGGGCAAGGGGTTTCCCGGCGGAGGCGGCATCTTCGGGCCTGATTTGCCCTGCCGCCGTGCCTTGGCCGATGCAGCCGCCGGGACAATCGGCGAAACTGCCGTCTTGCCGAATACTTTCATCCTTTGTTGTGCCATCCAGTCATTAGGCCACCTTGAAAAATGGTATTTCCGCCCAATCTCGGTGTTGAACGAAAACAATTTGTCCTCGGAATATCAACTGTATGCCTGCGGCAAATTGTTTTCTTTCTCGTTGATTTTGAACGGAAATTCGAATTTTTCAAGGCAGCCATTAGGTTAGAGGATCAGCAGGCTGATCGCCATCACCACCATGCCGCCAATCAGACCGAAGATGCTGTCGTGCCCCTTGCCGTAGGCCTGGCTGGTAGGCAGGAGCTCGTCGACACTGATATAGACCATGGTTCCGGCCACGCCGCCAAAGAGAAGGCCCATGAAGTGGGTGGGGATTTCGCCGCCCCCTAAGAACACCATGATGAGCAGGTAGGCAAACAGTGCCCCGACCGGTTCGGCCAGGCCGCTGGAAAGGGAGTAGAGGAAGGCCTTTTTGCGGTCGCCGGTGGCGTAATAGATGGGTACCGAGACGCTCACCCCTTCGGGAATGTTGTGCAGGGCGATGGCGATGGCGATGGCCACCCCCAGGGTGGGGTCATCGAGGGCGGCAAGAAAGGTGGCCAGCCCCTCCGGAAAATTGTGGATGCCGATGGCCAGGGCGGTGAACAACCCCATCCGCATCAGTTTCGGGTTTCGTTCCCGGTGGTCGTGCACCCCTGCCGGCAGGTTCTCGTCGGCCACCGTTACCGCGAAGTTGGGCACCGGCGCCGTCGAGTCCTGCAGGGGCAGGGACTCCTCCACCGAGTGGGTTTCATGCGGGTTCTCGCCGGCCGGAACAAGGTTGTCGATCAGGCCGATCACCAGCATGCCGGCAAAAAAGGAGCCGACGTTGATCCATGCCCCAAGTTCCTCGCCGTAATGGCCGGCGAGGTACTCCTCCCCCTTGACGAGGATCTCCACGAAGGAGACGTAAAGCATCACCCCGGCGGAAAAACCGGTGGCCACCGAGAGAAAACGGTAGTTGGTCGGTTTCACCGTGAAGGCGATGATGCTGCCGATGCCGGTGGACAAACCGGCAAAGAGGGTTAAGGCCAAGGCAAACAAGACGTCGTTCATATTCACACCTTGGTACAGAAAAGGGCAGGCGGGGCGGCGGCACGCCACCAAGAACCCAATAAATATACTTCCACGCCGGGGAGTGCTCAACAAGAGAAAATTGTTCGAGGTTACAGACGCCACCCCCAGTAGTTGAGAAATGCCGGGAAATTCTTCAGGTTGGATTCCTCTCGGGCCCAGAATTTAAGGCTTGTGTAGAAGACCACCTGGCTGTCGTCGTCGTGGCCGAAGGCCTTATCCTCGCCCACCCGCCAGTCAAAGGCCCACCAGCCGATCAGCAGTCGCTCGAGAAGCTTGCGGTTGTTGCGGACATAGCCGGTGCGGGGCCCTTCCGTCTCAAAAAATGAGTACTCGCCGCCGGCATGGGGCAGGCGATGCAGGTTGCCCAAGGGGGCAAGGTGGATGGGCAGGCCGGAGTCAACGGCGGCGTCGAGGAGTTGGACGTCGCCGATCCGGTGGCTTTCGCTTTCGATGACGAAGGTCAGGCGCTGGCCGGCCGTCTCGGGGGCCTGGAGCAAAGCCGGCAGACGGTAGCCGTAGACCGACTGCCCTTCCCGCGGCCAGTTCAGCGGGAAGGCGGTCCGGTCGAGGTTGGTGGTGGGGAGGAAGGCGAGATAGCAGCCGCAGGTGTGGACGGTGGTCACCAGCAGCAGCCGGTCCAGCGCATCAAGGGTATAGATGATCAGTATCCCGGGGTTTTTACCGGCAGTGAGGTTCGGGCTGGTCAGAGCGAAGGGAACCTCGGAAAAGTGGATGCGGTAGATCAGGTTGCGGTAGCCGCCACGCGGGGTGGTGAAGCGGGCTGTCTCGTAGTAGATGCTGGCCTTTTCCGGGTCGACCACCACCTCCAGGCTGCCATCCTGCTTCTCCCGGACCAGTGGGGTGCCGATTCGGTTGTATGCCTGCTCCGCATCCTTGACCAGGAATGCCGGCGCATGTACCGCCTCCTCCCCGGAGGGGACCGGGGCCAGGTAGAGAACAGTTTGTCCCGGGTCGACAGCGCAGCCGCTGAACAGGACAGCGATGGCCAGCAGGAGGAACAGTCGGCAGCGGCAGTGACGAGGGGCGGGCGGGATCAGTGGGGCTGGCATGGCTCGTTCTCCTTGATGGCGGGGCCGTTGGCGGCGGTGGTCCGGCAGGCCTGGCAGATCCCGGTAACCGTCACCGTATGGCTGAGGACCTGGCCGAAAAGGTCCACCTCCGCCGGCATGGTCAACTGGTCCAGGGCCGGCCAGGCAAAGTCGACCACCCGGGCACAGCACCGGCAGATGAAGTGGTGGTGGCGGGAGATATCCGCCTCGTAGCGGGTCTGGGGCTGGACCGTCTGCACCCGTTGGATCAGTCGGTTCTTCTCGAGGGTGGCAAGGGTTCGGTAGACGGTATCCAGGGAAAGGCTGGGCATTGCCGGGCGGAGCCGGCCAAAGAGCATTTCGGCACTGGGGTGGTCTTCTGCCTGGACCAGTTCCCGGTAGATGGCCAGACGCTGCGGGGTTACCTTCAAGCCGGCCGCCGCGCAGGTCGCCTGAAAATGGCGGACAATCTCTTCCCCGTGTCGGGGCAGGGCGAGGCGCTCGGACATGGGGCTCCGGGGTCAAATGGAAGCCCCCCGGTCGCAGGCGACCGGGGGGCGGGGCGGACCGGATCAGATATCCATGTCGGCCGGTTCGTAGTACTCCTGGGGGTGTTTGCAGCTGGGGCATTTTACCGGCGGCTCGCTGCCGGTGTGCTGGTAGCCGCAAAGGGAGCATTTCCACTTGATTGGGGTATCCCGTTTGAAAACGGTCCCGTTCTCGACCATCGCCAGCATCCGCCGGTAGCGTTCGCGGTGCAGGGCTTCAATCTTGCCGATCTGGGTGAAGAGCATTGCCGCCTCCATGTTCCCCTCGGCCTCTGCCTCTTTGGCGAAGGTGGGGTACATGGTCACGGTCTCGTAATCCTCGCCTTCAACGGCCTCCTTGAGGTTGGCGACGGTGTCGCCGATACCGCCCAGCAGGTTGAAGTGGTCCTTGGCATGGCGCATCTCGTTGATCGCCGTCTCTTCGAAAATCCTGGCGATGTAGTGGAAGCCCTCCTTGCGGGCTACTGCGGCGAAAAAGGTGTACTTGTTGCGGGCCTGCGATTCGCCGGAGAATGCCGCTTTCAGGTTTTCCGTGGTCTTGCTCATGAATTCCTCCTGGTGTTGTGGTTATCGGTGGTGTGCCGGTGGCACAGTGCAGTAGTTCTTCCTAGAAAAGAATCCTTCCTATTTACCCGCTGACCGCCCGGCTGTCAATAGCTATTGCCGTTGCTCCGCAGCCTCACCCGGTTCCAGGGTGGCGAGGCGCTGTCAATGCCGGTAAAACGCATCTGGACAAGTGCCCCAGCCGTTCCAGGAAAACGGATTGTCGCCGGGAGATGGAGCGTGCTTTCCAGGCGTCAAGGTGGCGAGAAAAACGCTGAGGCGGCAATTTTTTTCTCGCAATGTTCCATTTCGTCGAGTATTTTGTGCAGTTTCTCGTCAGTGCTTCAAGGGTGGCTGGCTCGACCACCACCCCTGGATCGTTCCAGTTTCGCCCCGCCGCCCTGGCCCGGGTTAAGTGCCCCCCTCGGGGGCGGCAGCTGGTGTGGTTCACCGTTTCAGTCAGTCGAGTAAGGAGTTGCAGCGTGCTGTGGCTCCTTACTTTTTTCTTTTCCCCAGCTTGTTATGAGCGAGGCCGGATGGAAGCCCGGTGGCAACGTTGTAGAGGACAGCAGCCATGAGTAAGGACCTATCGAAAGTACGGAATATCGGCATCAGTGCCCATATCGATTCGGGCAAGACCACTCTCAGCGAGCGGATTCTCTTCTACACCAAGAGGATCCACGCCATCCATGAGGTTCGCGGCAAGGACGGCGTCGGAGCGAAGATGGATTCCATGGAGTTGGAAAAGGAGCGCGGCATCACCATCCAGTCCGCCGCCACCTACTGCACCTGGAAGGATACCAACATCAACATCATCGACACCCCCGGCCACGTTGACTTCACCGTCGAGGTGGAGCGGGCCCTGCGGGTCCTCGACGGCGCGATCCTGGTGCTCTGTTCGGTGGGCGGGGTGCAGTCCCAGTCGATCACCGTCAACCGGCAGATGACCCGCTACAACGTCCCGCGGCTGGCCTTCATCAACAAGTGTGACCGTACCGGCGCCAACCCGGAGAAGGTCACCCGCCAGCTCCGCGACAAACTGGAGCTGAATGCCCATCTTCTCCAGATTCCCATCGGTCTGGAGAACGATCTGAAAGGGGTGGTCGATCTGGTCACCATGCGGGCGGTCTATTTCGACGGCGACAACGGTGAGGATATCCGTGAGGAGACCATCCCCGCCGAACTCCTGGCGGCAGCCGAAGAGAAACGGGAGAGCCTGCTGGAAGAGCTGTCGATGTTTTCCGAGGAGCTGATGGAGGCCCTTCTCGAAGGGGGGGCGGTGGATACGGAACTGATCTACGCCGCCGCCCGCAAGGGGACTCTGGCCATGGAGTTCACCCCGGTACTTCTCGGCTCGGCCTATAAGAACAAGGGGGTCCAGTCGCTGCTGGATGCGGTCACCCGTTATCTGCCCTCCCCAACCGATGTAGTCAACATGGCTCTCGACCTGAAAGAGAGCGAGCGGGAGTTCCCGGTCAGCAACAACCCGGACGACCCGCTGATCATGCTCGCCTTCAAACTCGAAGATGGCCGCTACGGGCAGCTCACCTACGTCCGCACCTACCAGGGCAAACTGGCCAAGGGGGACACGGTGTACAACAGCCGGACCGGCAAGAAGGTGAAGATCGGCCGTCTCTGCCGGATGCACGCCAGTGAGATGGAGGAGATCGACAGCTGCGGCTCCGGTGATATCGTCGCCCTCTTCGGCATCGACTGTGCCTCCGGCGACACCTTCACCTCCGAAGAGATCTCCTGCTCGATGACCTCGATGCACATCCCCGAGCCGGTCATCTCCCTGGCCGTTATCCCGGCCGACAACAAGTCGCAGATGAACATGTCCAAGGCCCTCAACCGCTTCACCAAAGAGGACCCGACCTTCAAAACCTTCGTTGACCACGAGACCGGTGAGACCATCATCTCCGGAATGGGCGAACTCCATCTCGAGGTGTATATCGAGCGGATGAAACGGGAGTACAGCGCCGTGGTGGAGGTGGGTGCCCCGCAAGTGGCCTACCGCGAGACCATCTCCCAACGGGCCGAGTTCAACTACACCCATAAGAAACAGACCGGTGGTTCCGGCCAGTACGGGCGGGTGGCCGGCTACCTCGAACCCCTGGAAGAGGGTGAGTACGAGTTTGTCGACAACATCGTCGGCGGTGTCATTCCCCGTGAATTCATCACCTCCTGTGACAAGGGTTTCAAGAAGGGGGTCGAAAAGGGCTCTCTCTGCGGCTCGCCGATCACCGGGGTCCGGGCGGTGATCAACGATGGCGCCTACCATGCGGTGGACTCCTCTGACATGGCCTTCCAGCAGGCCAGCCTTGGCGCCTTCCGCGAGGGATACCTGAAGGCGAGACCAATCATTCTCGAGCCGATCATGAAGGTGGCGGTGGAAGGGCCGACCGAATTTCAAGGGCCGGTGATGGGGTCGATCAATCAGCGGCGGGGGATGATCATCGGTACCGCCGAAGAGGGTGCCTATTCCGTCGTCGAGGCGGAGGTGCCTCTTTCAGAGATGTTCGGCTACTCCACCACCCTCCGTTCCCTCACCCAGGGCAAGGCGGAATTCACCATGGAATTTGCCACCTTCAAGCCGGTGCCGAAAAATGTCAGCGAACAACTGATCAAGAAATATCAGGATGAGCGAAAAAACAGTTGAAAAAGGCCCCGGGAGAGGCGACAAGATAATAATGTCCCGGCAGACGGCTGACACACACAGCCGGCTGCCGAAGAGACAGCCACAGCGCTGCTGCGGGCGGAACAGGAATGGAAAAAGGTGAACTGCCATGGGAAATGAATTGATTGGAAATAATCCTCTGCGGGCGCTTGGTCTCGAAGAGAAGGTGGGGGGGAAACTGCAGTCGATGATGGGGCTGGTGATGTCCAGGGCCGGTCTCGGCAAGACCGCCATCCTGGTCCAGTTCGCCCTCGACTGCATGCTGCTCGGCAACAAGGTGCTGCACGTGGCCATTGGCGAGGGGCTGGATAAGACCCGGGTCTGGTATGACGATATCCTCTCTCTGCTCACCGACGGCGAGAAGGTGGAGGATATTCCCGAGGTGATGAAGAACCGGATGATCATGACTTTCAAGGAGAGTTCCTTCAGCCGGGCACTGCTGGAGGAACGCCTCGACGATCTGGTCCAGCAGAACATCTACCGGCCGGAGTGCCTGATCATCGATGGCTACGATTTTGCCAGCAACGATAAACAGTCCCTGGAGGAGTTGCGCAGCTTCATGCATGACCGGGGGCTGAAGATGATCTGGTTTTCGGCGCTCAGCCACCGGGAGGATACCCGGGTGAGTCGGGACGGGGTACCGGCCCCCTGCCATGAGGTGGGTGATCTCTTCGACACGGTGCTGTTCATTCGTCCGGACGGAGAGAATGTCAATCTCGACATTCTCAAGTGCGAGGAGTGCTCCCTCGACCCCGGCACAACCCTGCTCCTTGACCCCTCGACGCTGCTGATCAAGAAGGTCTGAGTCAACAGGGTCTGAGTTCTGAGCCTTCGGCGCCGTTGCCGACAAAAGTGGGCGCTGAACTTGATCCAGGGGAGAATGCGTGCGTTTCCGGCCCTGCATAGATCTCCACGACGGCGTGGTCAAGCAGATCGTCGGTGGCAGCCTGGTGGATGGCGACCCCGCCGCCCTGCGGACCAATTTCGTCGCCGAAAAATCGCCGGCTTGGTTTGCCGGGCTCTACCGCCGCGATGCTCTGCACGGTGGCCATGTGATCAAACTTGGCCCCGGAAACGACGCCGCCGCCAGTGCGGCCCTGGCCGCCTGGCCGGGAGGGCTGCAAGTTGGCGGCGGCATCGATGCCGACACCGCCCCCCTCTGGCTGGACCGGGGAGCATCCCATGTGATTGTCACCTCAGCGGTTTTTTCCGCCGGCCGGATCGACTGGTCGCGGTTGCAGCGGCTGGTGACAGCGGTCGGGCGGCAGCGGCTGGTTCTTGATCTGAGTTGCCGGCGGCGTGCTGAGAACTACTGGATTGTCACCGATCGCTGGCAGAAATTTACCGACGAGGCCATCTCTCCGGCCACCCTCGACACCCTCGCCCAATTCTGTGCTGAATTTCTCGTCCATGCCGCCGATGTCGAAGGGCAGTGTGCCGGGGTTGAACTGGATCTGGTGGAAAGACTCGGTCGCTGGTCGCCCATTCCCACCACCTATGCCGGCGGGATTCGTGACCTCGCCGACCTGAAGCTGATCGAAGATGCCGGTGCCGGCCGCCTCGACGCCACCATCGGCTCGGCCCTCGACCTTTTTGGCGGCAGCCTCCCCTACCAGGCAGTCCTGGCCTTCATTCGGGAGGAGGGGAGAGGTCGGTCCGCCGGCACTCCTGCCGATACCCCTTCTCCTCCTCCTCCAGGTACGACAAATTAGCCGCCGGGATAGCTTGACCCGGGACCGGTATTCCGCTACAATGGTGTCCTGGCATATTCACCAGTGCTCCCCTTAACCGATTGATTTTTATCTTTCTTCAGGGACTTCTTGCAAGTTTTCCAGGAATGACTATCGACAAGGACCACCATCGTCGGGAGATCGAGAGGTTCATCGGCCGGATGCCCAGCCTGTCGACCACCGTCGGCAAGGTGATGGAGATCTGCAGCCGCACCGATGCCTCGCCCAATGAGTTGAACAAGGTGATCTCCCTTGACCCGGTGCTCACCGGTCAGGTGCTGAAGCTGATCAATTCCGCTTACTATTCCCTGGTCAACAAGGTCACCTCCCTGACCCGGGCAATCACCATGCTCGGAATGAATACGGTCAAGAACATGGCCCTGAGTACGGCGATCATCCGCACTGTCGCCGGGGCAAAAAAGTCCAAAGCCCTCCCCACCACCAAATTCTGGGCCCACTCCATTGGAACCGGGGTCAGTGCCAAACTGCTCGGTGAAGCAGCCGGTATCCAGGTGATGGAGCGTGAGGAACTGTTTCTCTCCGGTCTTCTTCATGACCTTGGCAAGGTCCCCTTCGGTGACGAATACTCAGAGGTGCTCAATGCCGCCAGTTTCGAACAGCGTCCCCTGCACGAGGTGGAGCAGTCGATGATGGGCATCGACCACCAGGAAGTCGGTTTGATGATTGCCGAAAAGTGGAAACTCAATACGGTGATCAGCCAGTGCATCAGCGAGCACCATCACCCCCCCGTACCCGGTTCGTCGCAGGAGCGGCAGCTTGCCCTGGTGGCGCTGGCTGATATCTATACCAACATCGTCGACCATGGCTATGCCGGCAACCCTTTCCCACGGGAGGAGGAAATCGGCCCGCTGCTGGCCAGTGCCGGCATCAGCGGCAGGGAGTTTGGCGCCATCGGCCTGCGGGTGGTGGACGAGATCGACAAGGCAAAAATCTTTCTGCAGATTTGAATGGCCATGAAATTGCGTTTTTGGGGCGTACGCGGCTCCATTCCCAGTCCGGGCCCGACCACCCAGAAGTACGGTGGCAACACTGCCTGTATCGAGATCCGGGTAGGGGAGGAGGAGCGGCTGCTGATCGTCGATGCCGGTTCCGGAATCCGTTCTCTCGGCAATTTCATGATGGCCAGCGATCTGCCCAAGGGCCCCCTGAGGGCGGATATATTCCTCTCCCATACCCATTGGGACCATATCATGGGCTATCCCTTCTTCACCCCGATCTATATTCCCGGCAGCAGACTGCGGGTGCACGGGCCGGTCTCCTTCGAGGATGACCCGCTCGAAGAGGTGGTGGGCGGGCAGATGAAATACCGCTACTTCCCGATCAATCTGGGCGAGTTGGCCTCGGAGGTCGAGTATATCCGCCTGAAGGAGGACCCCGGTATCGACCTTGGCGACGGGCTTCGCCTGATCACCAAAGTGCTCAACCACCCGATCACCGCCCTCGGTTACCGCTTTGAGTACCAGGGGCGGTCGATCTGCACCTGTTATGATACCGAGCCGTTTCGCAACCTCTTCATTACCGACCCGAGCGATCCCGCCTATGACGAGGCGATGGCGGTGGAAGGGGAGGTGGTGGCGGTGGAGCAGAATCTGGCGATCGAGCAGTTCTATGCCGGTGCCGACCTGCTGGTCTGTGATGCCCAGTACACCGAGGCGGAGTATGTCAACCGCCGCAACTGGGGCCACACCACCATCGAATATGCCATAGCCGCCGCCAACCGGGCCGGGGTGAAACGGCTGGCCCTTTTCCACCACGATCCCGACCGCAGCGATGCCCGCCTGGACGAACTGGCGAAGATCTACTGTCAGCCCGCCAAGAATGGGGAAACCGAGGTGTTTTTTGCTCGCGAGGGGATGGTGCTGGAAGTCTAAGCGGCCTTTGCTCTTGCCACGGCTGTTGTCGCAGGGCGACCCAGGCAGCCAGCCGTGGGGGGGCCTCTCTCCAATGTGGTCGGATGGAACTGGGTATGTAGCCGGATGTGAGGGTTCAGGCGGGATGTTGCCCCCCCGCCTTGGGTTCGCAATTTCGGCGTCCCGATTTCACGCCAGCATACAGCCCTCTGCCGATGCCGGCAAGGTGAAATGCCCTCCCCCTGCTATCCGTCGTTCCGCCCGGGGGCACTCTTGCGGCTGGGGCCTGTGCGGGGGGGGAATTTTCCTGCTCTGGCCGTCTTCGCCGACCGTGTAATTCCAACCGGTACGGCTGATGGTGGCGAGGCAAGAGCCTCGGAGACCTTCTGCAGTCTCAGGGTCCGGGAGCCGATGCGCACACGCTGGAGCAGCCTGAGGGTCTCCTCCGGCATACCGTGAGGGAGATCAACGGTGGAATAGTTGTCGTAAATCGAGATCCGACCGATATACCTGCTGTTGATCTCGGCCTCGTTGGCGATCGCACCGACGATGTTGCCCGGTTTCACCTGGTGTTCCCGGCCAAGTTCGATGCGAAACCGTTCCATTCCTTCCTCCGGCGGCAGTTGCAGGGCCATGCCGGCCGTTCTTCTCGCCGGTGCCTCCCGGAGGTGTCGGCCGGATGGCCGCTGCTGTTCCCGGTGGCCATCGGCAAAACTCTCCGCCCTTGGCCGTTCCTGTTCCTCGGGCAGGAGCAACGGGCTGTTCCCCTGGGCAATGAAGGCCAGGGCGGCTGCCACCTCCTCGGCCGGGACCGGGTTGTCGCGGAGGAACTCGCCGAGCAGTTGCCGGTAGAGGCTGGTGTCGGCCTGCAGGGCGGTGCTGATTTTCTCCTTGAACCGTTCCCGCCGCAGCTGGTTGATTTCGGTGATGCCGGGCAGCGGCATGGCGGTGATCTTCTGCCTGGTCGCCCGTTCAATCGCCTTGAGCATGCTCTGCTCGCGCCGGCCGACAAAGAGGATGGCGCTGCCGGTGCGGCCGGCCCGGCCCGTGCGGCCGATCCGGTGGATATAGGCTTCGGTATCGAAGGGGACATCGAAGTTGACCACATGGCTGATCCGCTCCACGTCCAGGCCGCGGGCGGCGACATCGGTGGCCACGACAATGTCCACCTTTCCGGCCTTCAGCTGTTCCACCGTCCGCAACCGCTGGCTCTGGGGGATATCGCCATTCAAGGGGGCAACGGAGTAGCCGGCGGTGGCAAGCTGCTCGGCGATCTCCACCGTCTGCAGTTTGGTACGGACAAAGACCAGCATCCCTTCAAAGCTCTCCACCTCCAGGAGCCGCTGCAGGGCCTCAATCTTGGCGGCGAAACCGCCGGTGATCAGATAGCGCTGGTTGATGGTCGGGGCGGAGACGGTCTTGCTGCGGATAGTGACCTGTTCCGGGTTGACCAGATATTTGGCGGCAATGGCCCGGATCGACTGGGGCATGGTGGCGGAAAAGAGGGCCGTCTGGCGGCGGTTGGGCAGTTGCCCGAGGACCCATTCGACATCGTCGATAAAGCCCATTTTCAACATCTCGTCGGCCTCGTCGAGGACCAGGCTGTGGATCCCGTCGGTCTTGAGGGTGCCACGACGGATATGGTCCATCACCCGGCCGGGGGTGCCCACCACCACCCGCGGACCCTCCTGCAGCCGTTTCAGCTGGATGCCGTACTCCTGACCGCCAAAGATGGCCAGCACCTGGAAGTTAGCCAGATACCGTCCGTATTCAGCAAAGGATTCGGCCACCTGAATGGCCAGTTCGCGGGTTGGGGCGAGGACCAGAATTTCCGGAGAGCTTTTTTTGCCACCGGTGGCGGCCAGCCGACAGAGCAGTGGCAGGGCGAAGGCGGCGGTTTTGCCGGTACCGGTCTGGGCCTGGCCGACCACATCGCGGCCGGCCAGTACCAGCGGGATCATCTCCTGCTGGATCGGGGTCGGGGTTTCGTAGCCGGCCTCGTCTACTGCCTGGAGAATCGGGCCGTTCAGGCCCAACAGGGAAAAGGAGAGGATTTCAGGGAGTGTGTCGGCAGCATTGATTTCGGACATAGGGAGACCTTTTTACGGAAAAGAATTACTTCCAAAGAAGAACTTGTTGCGCTAAGCCAGCCTGGAAAGAAAAAATCGGCCCCCATTCCGGTGAAGCCTGAAAAGCCTGGCTTACCGTGGCCGATTATGCGTGTCTGCCCAGTATTGCGCAAATTCTGCAGTGAAAAAAATTCCCGTCCTGGTCCGACACTGATGAGCGGTCCTTATACCCGCCCCGTATCGATTTGGCAACCTTTTTACACATTCCCAGGCGCACGCTTCCTTTTTTCTCAGCTTGCATTAGTACCCTCAGAAGTGGCATACTGTCCTCTTGCCGGCCTGTCCCACCACCTTCCAGCACCATCCTGACGGCGGCCTGTACCAGCCAACCTTTCCCGACGGTGTGTCCATGCTTCGAGTCGGCTCGACAACAATTGCGGAATCCGAGATCGAGCTGACCGCCATCAGGGCGCAGGGACCCGGCGGCCAGAATGTCAACAAGGTGGCCACCTCTATCCAACTCCGTTTCGATATTGTCGCCTCGTCACTGCCCGGGCCCTGGAAAGAGCGGCTGCTGGCCCTTGCCGATCAGCGGATCAGCAAAGATGGCTGTGTGCTCATCAAGGCGCAGAGCTACCGCAGCCAGGAGAAGAATCGTCAGGATGCCCTGCACCGTCTGGAACTGCTCATTGCCCGGGTGGCCGTCCCTCCCAGGCCTCGTCGGCCGACCAGGCCGACTCGTGCTTCCCGCGAACGTCGTCTGCTCGGCAAGGGTAAAAGAGGGGCCGCCAAGGCACTGCGCGGCAGAGTCAAAGGGGAGGAGTGAGCAGATCTCCGATCTGGGCCCACAACAGCCCTCCGAGCCTGCCGGGGAAAAGGGCTTTGCCGGCTAGATTCGGCTGGGTTGCCGGTGGCTACTTTAGAGCGCCCGGCCACACCCCGGGGGACAGGGTCACGCCCTGAGGCCATGCTCGGCCAGCCAGGAGAGGCCGGCGACGGTGGTGGTGGCTGGCAGGTACTCGCAGCCGAGCCACCCCTGGTAGCCCTTCTCGGCCAGGAAGCGGAAGAGAAAGCGAAAGTTGATCTCACCGCTGCCCGGCTCGTGCCGGCCAGGGGTGTCTGCCAGCTGAATGTGGCCGATATGGGGCAGATGGTGGGCGATGGTGTGGGCCAGATCCCCCTCCATGATCTGCATGTGGTAGACATCGTACTGGAGGAGGAGGTTGTCGGCGGCAACCTCGCGGCGGATCGACTCCGCCTGCCTGGTGGTGGTGAGGAAAAAACCGGGGATGTCACGGCTGTTGATCGCCTCGATGAGCAGTTGCAGGCCGGCCGTCCGGAACTCCCGGCAGGCGAAGCGCAGATTGGCCACCAGGGTGGCATGGGCCTCGGCGGCGCTGCTCCCGGGCGGGGGAATTCCGGCCAGACAGTTGATGCGGCGGTTGCCCAGCACCCGGGCGTAGCTGATCGCCAGGGCGACCCCGGTGCGGAACTCCGCCACTCGTCCCGGGTCACAGGCAATACCGCGCTCGCCCCCCTGCCAGTCGCCGGCCGGCAGGTTGAAGAGCACCTGGCTGAGGCCGTTGGCGGCCAGCCGCTCCCTCAGTAGGGCCGCCTCCCAGGCATAGGGGAAGTGGTACTCCACCCCCGGGAATCCGGCCGCGGCGGCGGCCTGGAAACGGTCGAGAAAAGGGAGCTCGGCAAAGAGCAGGGTGAGGTTGGCCGCCAGTTTGTGCATCGGTTTGTGCATCGTCTTCTCCTTCCAGCCGGTGTCCATCGCGGTGATCCGGCAGAGGCGGGGAGGGGGGATTTTTTTGCCTCATTGAACAGTCCTGCCGTGCCTGGTACAATACCTGGCCTGTCAGCCGGAAACAGTCTCGCCGCTCTGGCCGCCGTTGTCAGGGTGCGACCGCTTCCCGAGCACGATACTTCCTTCAGCCACTTTTTGCCAGGTGAAGCCGATGCGTTGCCCGAAATGCCAGCACGAACAACATAACAGCTACGAGTGTGCCGCCTGCGGGATCATTTTTGAAAAATACCGCCAGGCCCAGGAGCGAAACAAGGCCCGCGAGGCGGCCGCCCAGGCGGTGGGGCGGAGAAGGCTGGGCAGGTTCCTGCCGCCATTGCTGCTGGTGCTGGTGGTGGCCGGGGCGACCTACGCCCTGACCAGATACTTCCTGGCCGATGAGCTGGCCGGCAAGGCCTCCTCGCCGCTTACGTCGCCGGTTGGTTCATCGGCTGCCGCCAACGCGGCCCCTGCCCAGGCCGCCCCAGTTGCTCCAGCCGCTTCCCCCGTAGCAAGGCAGGTGGCAGGGCCGCCCCTCCCCGCCGCAGAGTCGGCGCCGCTGTCCGGGGCGAATGCCATTGATCGGGCCCGCCGGGCGACGGTCTCCATCGTCACCCCTTGGGGGGCTGGTTCCGGTTTTTTTATCAACCGCCACTACCTGGTCACCAACCGTCATGTGGTCGATATCGACCCTGTAAAGGTGGAAGAGCTTCGCCGGGTGGTGGAAGAAGGCCGGCAGCTGGTTGACACCACGAAGAAAAAAATCACCCAACTGCAGCAGGACTACAGCCGGGTTGCGGTCGGTCCGGATAAGGACATTATTGCCATTAATATAAATCATCTGACCGGTGTTCTGAAAAAAATACTGGAGCAGCATGTGGAAAACCAGCGCCGCCTGCAACTCCTCACCGGCAGCTACCAGCCCAGCGATTTCAAGATAGTCTTCACCGATGGCAGCGAGCATGTCGCCAACTTCATCCTCCTCAGCGACAACCATGATCTCGCCCTGATGTCGCTCTTTTCCGGTGAGTGGGACTACCTGGAGAAGGCCCCGGCCAACCTTCCCCTGCGCCAGGGGGACAGGGTCTACACCGTCGGCAGCCCGGTGGGCTTGCGGGATACTGTCACCTCCGGGGTCTTTTCCGGTTCCCGCCGCCTGGGGGAGGGGTCCCCCACCTTCCTGCAGACCGATGCGGCCATCAACCCCGGCAACAGCGGTGGCCCTCTGATCGACGAGCGGGGCTACGTGCACGGGGTGAATACCCTGGTGCTGCGGGGGGGGAGCAGAGCACAGGCCGTTTCTACCCCCATCGAGGGGATTGGCTTTGCCATCCCCATCGAGACGGTCTTTGAGGAGTTCAGCGCCACCCTCTACTGAACGGCCGGCCGCGGCAGCTTCTCCTCAAGCCGTCCGGTGCAGCACGGCAAAAGCGTGCACCGGAGGGGAGTGCCGCAGAGTGCCTCAGCCGAATCTCTACCCCTTGTCCACTGCTTCAGGTTTTTAAAGGCAGGCCGCCGGGCTGCGGTGCCGAGGCAGGGTGGTGAGGCAGGGTGGCTAGGCGGGGTGGTCTGAGCGGGGTGGCCAGGCGGGGTGGCCTGAGCGCACGAAAAAAAGGTGCTGGCGAATGTACCGTGCTCTGGCTCTGGAGTGCTGAGGGGCACGACAGTCGGCAAGGGGTGGTCAGCGCAGCGAGGAGGCGGCCAGCCGGCCGGTGGAGAAGGCGGCCTGGAGGTTGTAGCCGCCGGTGTCGGCCTGCAGGTCGAGGAGTTCACCGACCAGATAGAGCCCCGGCACCAATCTGGAGGCCATCCGTCGCGGGTCCACTTCCTCCAGGGCCACCCCGCCGGCGGTGATGATCGCCTCTTCCCAGGAGCGGTAACCGCTGACAGCGATCCGCCATTCCTTCAACCAGCCAACCAGTCGCCGCCGGGCGGAAGCGGGCAGGTGGCGGCTCTCCATCGCCGGGTCGAGGTCGCAGCAGGCCAGGCAGATGGGGATAAGAGGGCGGGGGAGCAAGCCACCCAGCAGGCTGGCAAGCGCCTCGCCCCGGCGTTGCTCGAGATCACGGACTATCCGTGCCGACAGCTTCTTCTCGTCGAGGGCCGGCTTGAGGTCGATGGCCAGCTCCACCTGCCGTCCCTGGTCGAGGGCGGCGACCACCGCCCCGCTCAGGGTGAGCACCACCGGCCCGGCCAGGCCGGTGGCGGTGAAGGCCATTTCGCCGAACTGCTGGGCCTGCCGTTTCCGGTCGAGGAAAAGCCGCACCTGCACGTTGCGCAGTTCCAGACCGGCGAGCTGGTGCAGTCGCCGGTCGGCGCACTCCAGGGGAACCAGGGCCGGTCGCGGCGTGACGATACGGTGGCCGAGGGCGGCGGCAAGGCGGTAGCCGTCGCCGCTGGAGCCTGTCCTTGGATAGGAGCGGCCACCGGTGGCCAGGATGACGTTGTCGGCCGGCAGGGTCCGGCCGCCGGCAACCACCCCGCACACCCCCTGCCCGTTGGTGACGATGGCCGTCGCCGGCAGATTGCGGCGGACCTCAACCCCCAGCCCTGTCAGCCAGTCGTTGAACAGCCGCACCACCTCCAGGGCCCGGCCGCTGGCCGGAAAGACCCGGCCACCCCGTTCGGTTACCAGCGGCAGCCCCTTATCGACCAGAAAGCGGCACAGCTCGGGATGGAAAAAGTGCTGGAAGCATTGGCGGAGAAATGGGCCGTTGGCACCGAAACGGGCGAGAAATTCGGGCAGTTCAGCGGTGTTGGTGAGATTGCAGCGGCCCTTGCCACTGATCCCGATCTTCCGACCGGTCTGGCCCATCTTCTCCAGTAGGAGAACCTCGGCACCCAGTTCGGCGGCCCGGCCGGCCGCCATCAGGCCGGCGGCACCGCCACCGATGACGATGGATCGCCCGGGGCTCATGCCAGGCAGGTAGTGCCGTAGGTGATGTGGCCGGTGTCCCCGTCGATGGTGACGGTGCGGCCGTTTTCAAAGAGGCTGGTCGCCCCCCGGATATCGGCCACCACCGGGATGGGCAGAGTCACTGCCAACTGGCTGGCCTGGCTGCCGGCCGGGAGTGGCTCGGCGATAATGACCCCCTGGGCCTGGGCAAGGGCCGGCAGCATGCCGGTATCGAGACTCTCCAGCACGACGATGGTCTTCTCCGGCAGGGCCTGCCAGTCGGCGTTGCGGCGGATGACCCGGATCTGGCCGGCGGCCACGCCGCCACGGCCCCCTTGCCCGCGGAAGCAGACATTGGCGACGGTACGGACCTTGAGCATGTTGGTGGTCCCGGTGGTACCGATGGGCATCCCGGCGGTGATCACCACCAGGTCGCCGTTACCGATCAGCCCGGCCTCCCGGGCAGCCATGGTCGACATGTCGATCTGTTCGTCCATGCTGGTGGCACAATCGGCCCGCAGGGTGGTCACCCCGCGGATCAGCTGGAGGCGGCGGAGGGCGGCAAGGTTGGCGCTGACGGCAATGATCGGTGCCCTGGGCCGGTAGCGGGCGACCATCCTGGCGGTGGAGCCGGACGAGGTGGCGGTGATGATCGCCGCTGCGCAGAGGTCGGCAGCGGTGGCACAGGAGGCATAGGAGATCGAGTCGGTGACCGTCGGCCGGCGGTGCCGGAGGCCGGTGGCCAGAATCGCCTCGTAGTCCAGAGAGGCTTCGGAGATCTCCGCGCAGCGGGCGAGGAAGCGGATCGCCTCCACCGGGTAGCTGCCCACCGCCGTCTCCGCCGAGAGCATGACGGCATCGGTACCATCGTAAATGGCGTTGGTGACATCGCTGGCTTCGGCCCGGGTGGGGGTTGGGCTGGTGATCATCGACTCGAGCATCTGGGTGGCGGTGATCACCGGCTTGCCGACCTGGTTGGCGGCACGGATAATCCGTTTTTGGATTACCGGCACCTCCTCCGCCGGCATCTCCACCCCAAGGTCACCACGGGCCACCATCAGGCCGTCGGCGGCCTGAAGGATCTCCTCCAGGTTCTCCACCCCCTGCCGGGTCTCGATCTTGGCGATCACCGCCTGGCTACCGCCATGGGCCTCAATGATCTGCCGGACCGCCAGGACATCCTCGGCCTTGCGAACAAAGGAAACGGCTATGAAATCGATATCTTGGGCGACAGCGAAGGCGATATCGTCGACATCCTCGGCGGCGAGAGAGGGCAGGTTGACCACACAATCCGGCAGGCTGACCCGTTTCCGGCTGCTCAGCCAGCCACCGACGAGAACCGTGGTGTAGACCACCCCGTCGTCAATGGCCTCCACCCGCAGGGCGAGTTTGCCGTCGTCGAGGAGGATGCGCACCCCGGGGCTGAGGTCGGTGGCCAGGCCGGGATAGTTGACGCTGATCCCGGCCACTGCGGCACTGCCATCGGCCGGGACGATGCAGAGTTCTTCGCCCGGCTGGAGGACCAGTGGGGCGGGCAGGTCGTTCACCCGGATTTCCGGTCCCCGGGTGTCGAAGAGGATGGCGGTGAAGCCCCCGGTGGCCGCCCGAGCCTCTTTGACCAGATCGATACTGCGGCTGTGGCTTTGGCGGTCGCCGTGGGAGAGGTTGATCCGGGCGACGTTCATCCCGGCCCGGATCAGGGCAATGAGTTGGGCGCTGCTGGTGGTGCCGGGGCCAAGGGTGGCGATGATTTTCGTCTTATTCATGGGCGATGAGGTAATGGTGGTGCTTTGTCGCACCGGTTTCGTGGGTGGTTGGCGGTTGGTCCCGGGGCGGCGTGGTCGTCTGACCGCCTGGCCTGCTGCACACTGGTTACCGGCTGAACCTACACCACCCACCGGCAAAGGAAAAGGGCAAAAGGGCGGTAAGACGCCCCCCTTTACGGTTGAAGATTGGTCGATGATGCTTTACCTGTGGTGGGGTTGAAGGCAGTTGTGCCGGAGGCGCTTTGCTAGCATACAGCAACTTTTTTCCCAGGCCGAGGGCCGAAAGGAGGGATATGACAGTGGTAAAGAGAGGTGACAGGGTACAGGTCCACTACACCGGTACCCTGGATGACGGTTCGGTGTTTGACAGTTCCCAGGGCAAGGAACCCTTATCCTTTGCGGTCGGCAGTGGCCAGGTGATTGCCGGGTTTGACGAGGCGGTACTGGGGATGCAACCCGGAGAGGCAAAAACCGTCCGCATTCCGGTCGAGAAGGCCTACGGTGAGCGCAACGACGAGCTGGTCCTGCAGGCTCCGGTCAACCAGATTCCTGCCGATCTCAACCCGGAGGTGGGGATGCAGCTGGAGATGGGCGGGGCCAATGGCGAGATTCTCCGGGTGGTGGTCACCGAGCTGACCGAGACCCACATCACCCTTGATGCCAATCCGCCCCTGGCCGGCGAGGAACTCACCTTCGCCATCGAACTGGTGGGCTGCACCACCTCCTGACCCCTTCCCCCGCCAAGCTGCCCTTCCTGCCCGGCCGATCCGTTTCCAGACGGCCGGCAGGAACTGGGCCGGCAACCCTGCCCGCTTTGCATGGTGCCGTGCTGCTTCTGCTACCGCTGTCGGTACCGCGCCAGGTATCCTTTTGCCGCGCCACTGGCGATGATCAGCAGGCTGCCGGCCCCTTGCAGGGGGCTGAGGCTCTCCTGAAAGAGCAGCCAGCCGATCAGTACCACGAAAATGGGTTCGAAATAGGCAAGGGTACCGTAGGTTGCCGCCGGCAGCTGCTCGAGGGCGGAGACGGCGCAGAGGATGCCGAGAAAACCGGGGATCAGCCCGGTGGCCAGCAGCCACAGCCAGTCGCTGCCGTTCAGGCCGGCCGCCGGCAGACCGACGAAAACCAGTGGCAGCATGCAGGCGGCACCGGCCAGCAGCTGGTGCAAGGTCCGGGTGTAGAGGTGGCTCCTGCCGCTGGTGGTCCGGTTGAGGAGGATAAAGGCGGTGTAACAGAGCAGGGCCAGGCTTGCCCAGCCCAGGCCGCGGAGGTGGTCGCCGGAGAATTGCAGACGGAACTCGAGCATCATGGCAAAACCGAACAGGGCCAGGGCGATGAGCAGACCGCTGCTTGCCGTGAGCCGTTCGTTCAGGAAAAGGTGGGCGTAGAGGGAGGCGGCCAGAGGGGCCAGATAGAGGACCATGATCGCATTGGCCATGGTGGTGTACTGCATCGCCTGGACATAGAGGAGAATGAAGCCGCCGAGCATGGTGCCGCTGAGCAGCACCGGCCAGGAGGGACGGCCGAAGAGCAGTCTGCTTCGGCCGGTGGCGACGAGGAGCAGACAGAGGAAACCGGCGCCGAGGAAGAGGCGGAAAAAGGTGATCACCGCCGGGTCGAGGCCGGTCATCCGCGAAAAGAACCCCATCGTCCCCATGAACAGGGCGGCGAGGATTGCTGTCACCATACCGCTGGGCTGTATCATTTTCCGGCTCGTTACTGATGGTCGCTGATGATCGCCAATGATTGAACAGTTGCCTGGGTCGCCAACAGGTGCTGTGGGTTGCCAGGAGTCGCGACGGTTGCTGACGGTTGACGAGGGTTACCGACGGTTGTTCAGACCTGCCGCTGGTCATCGGGGTCATCGGAGCCATCGGTGGTGGGCAGAAAAAGCCGCCTACCATAGCGCCGCCGTGGCCAATTTGCACGCACTATTTTCTTTTCGCCACCGGCCTGCTGAACAGGGGGGCGTGGTTGGAGGTGAAGATGGGCGGGTCGCGGGCGAGAATGGCGGCCACCGCCGGCTGCCGTTTGAAGCTCTTGTCGAGATAGCGGCGCACCTGGTCCCGCTGCCAGCCCTGCGGGTGGTGGAACTCCCGGTAGATGGCCAGATCGCCGGCGTAAAAGGCACTGGTGGCCAGCTCGGCCGCCTCGGGGCTGTTGGCCGGCAGGTTGAAGATCGCCAGATTGAGGTAGCCGATCACCGCCTCTCGCTCGACCACAAAGTCAAGGGTCCTGGCCGCCGCCGCGGCGGTTTCGGCCGGGGTACCGAAAAGGAGATAGAGATAACTGCTGATCCCGGCTGCGGCCAGATTGTCCAGGACCTGACCGGCCAGTTGCAGATCGATCCCTTTGTCCAGTCGGTCGAGAACCCCCTGATCCCCCGATTCCAGACCGAGTTTCAGCATCTGGCAGCCAGCCTTCCGCAGACGGTGGCAGAACTCCAGATCGGCCAGGGCCGCGTCGATCCGGGCGAACCCGTACCAGGGGGCACCGGGCGGTTCCACCGCCAGGGCGCGCAGGGTAGCCGGGCTGATGGCGTTGTCGAGCAGGTGGATGAGGCGTGGCTGGTGTGTCGCCACCAGCGCGATGAGGTCGGCGACCACCTTTGCCGGTGGAACCGGCAGGTAGGGGTTGTTCTCGCTTTTTTCCGGGCAGAAGGTGCATCGCCGCCAGAAGCAGCCGGTGGAGGCGGCGTAGGGGAGGATAAAACCCGGGGAGAGGTAGTCGTTGTCGCGGAGATCACTGTAGTCGGGGGTGAGGTGGCGCACCCTGCCGCCGCCGCTGCTGTCGCCACCGTCGGCGAGAAGAGCGAGCAGGGGCTCTTCCCCCCGGCCGCTCACCCAGTGGTCTACCAGGTCAGCCAGGCCAGCCAGACCTGTGTCGCCGGCAAAGAGCTGGTCGGAGCGACAACCGCTCAGCCAGGTGGTGACCAGGCCACCGCCGAGGACAATGCGCCGTTCTGGGTGGTGCTGCCGCAGATAGCCGATGATGGCGAAGGTGGTCAGCGCCTGGCTGAGATAGTTGAGGGAAAGGCCGACGAAGGGGGTGGCGGTGTCGGCAAGCAGCTGGTCGAGACGGCGCTGAAAAAAAGGGAAGAAGATGTTCTGCCGGCAGGTGGTCGCCGCCCGACGCAGGTGCGAACTTTTCAGGGGGGAGAGGGCCGGATCGAGGTAGTTGCCGAGGGAGAGGCGCAGTTGGTGCCTGCGGCCGGCGACCGCCACCACCCGGTCGATATCAGCCACTGCCCGGCGGTAGCGGCCGGGGCTGGCGTACAGAGAGGGGCTGCGCAGGGAGGCGAGGTTGTCGGCAAGGTTGCGAAAGGCCCGTTTCGACCAGGTCTCGCCGTCTGGGGCGGTGGTGGCAAAGAGATGGTGCAGGGCCTCAATACTCAGGTCGCAGACTGTACAGGGGTGGCCCTCGGCACGAAGGGCGGCGGCAAGAGCGGCAAGGGCGGCGGGTGGTTCGGCCGGTTTACAGAGCGGCGGGTTGAGCAGCAGCATCGGCTGTTCTCCTGTTTGTGCTGCGGCGGTGGGGTGGTCCACCGTCACTCGCTCTCCAGTCGTTCGTCAGTCCACCGGCGGGCAAAGGCCCGGCAGGCAAGGTTTTCGCGGTGGTGGCAAACCGGCTGACGGGCAAATATCGGCGACCGGGGTGGCGGTTTTTCTGGCGTCCTGGCGCAGGTGTACTATACTGTTGCCTCATTTACCCAGAGAAACACATTTTCCCCCTCACCTCAATGTAAAGGATCCAGACCATGCGCCCGTTCGGTAGAAACCTGACCCTCTTCCTTGTCCTGTTGATGACCGGTGCCCTGCTCACCGGTGGCTTCTGCCTCGAGTCGGCCGAGGCCCGCTCGATGAAGGGAGGACGCTCCTTCCAGATGGCCCCAAGATCGGCCCCCACCCAGACCGTCAAGCCGTCCACTGCCAACCAGAGCGGGGTCGGGCGGGGCCTGGCCGGCGGACTGATCGGCGGTGCCCTCGGCGGCCTGTTGCTCGGCTCGATGTTCGGGATGGGGGGGAGTGGCATGGGGATTCTGCCTCTTCTTCTCCTCGCCGGGGCAGCCTATTTCCTCTATCGCCGCTTTGCCGGCTCCCGGTCGACCGGTTCCCAGCAGCCCCTTCCTTCTCTTCGCAGCGGCGGGGCACCAAGTCCCTTTGGCGCTGCCGGTGGGGTGAGTGGGGCCGGGGGGCTTTCCGCACAGTCCGAGCCGACCCCGGAAATCGGCGGCAACCTTCTTGCCGACGGCCTGGCGCAGATTCGGCAAAACGACCGCCATTTTGACCCCAACCACTTCCTGGAAGTGGCCTCCGATGTCTTCTTCCAGGTGCAGGCCGGTTGGATGCGCCGTGACCTGGAGAGTTACCGCCACCTTCTCGGAGCGGAACTGGCGGCACAGTACGGTGAAAAGTTCGCCGAGATGCGCCAACTCGGGCAGACCAACAAACTCGAGTCGATCGCCGTCCGCAACGTCGCCATCGTTGCCGCCGGCAGTGATGGCGGCGAAGACTTTGTCACCGTCCTCTTTACCGCCAATCTCCTTGACTACACCGTTGATGACAGCAGTGGGGCGATCATTGACGGTAGTAACACCACCCCGGTGAAGTTTCGCGAGGAGTGGACCTGGGCCCGGCCGGTGGGAACCCAGGAGTGGCGACTGGAAGGGATCAGCGAAGGTTGAGGGGAGGGCGGCAGGGTGGATCTCAGTCAGTTCCGTCGGGAATATCTGAAGGGGGGGCTGTCTCGCCAGGATCTTGATCCCGACCCGACAGTCCAGTTCAGCCGCTGGTTCGAGCAGGCGCGCAGTACCGAGATCGCCGATCCAACGGCGATGGTACTGGCCACCGTCGGGGCCGGCGGCTGCCCGAGCCAGCGGACAGTTCTGCTCAAGTACTTCGACCGGCAGGGCTTTGTCTTTTTCACCAACTATGGGAGCAGGAAGGCGACCGAGATCGCCGGTAACCCCCGGGTAAGCCTGCTCTTCGTCTGGCTCGATCTGGAACGCCAGGTGATGGTCAGCGGAGTCGCCGGCAAGATCTCCGCCGCTGATTCGGCCCGCTATTTTCTCAGCCGGCCGAAGGAGAGCCAGATGGCTGCCTGGGTCTCCAGCCAGAGCCGGCCGCTCACCTCGAAGCAGATGCTGCTGCAGAAGTTTCAGGAGATGAAAAGCAAGATCGGTGCCGGCCAGGTCCCCTTCCCCACATTCTGGGGCGGCTACCGGGTGGAGCCGGAAGAGGTGGAGTTCTGGCAGGGTGGGCAGAACCGGCTGCACGATCGTTTTCTCTACCGGCGCCAGACTGCCGATACGCCTACCGACTCTGTCCCGCACTCCTCCTGGAGCATCACCCGGCTTGCCCCCTGACCCCCAGGCCCTTGTCCTTCCGGCCAAGGGCCTCTGTTCTCTATCCTCTATCCTTTTACCACCGCCAGCGGCAGCAACCTGCTGACCACCCGCACCAGATCGGCCTGAGCGGCGATCACCGTATCGATATCCTTGTAGGCTCCAGTCGCCTCGTCCAGATCACGTCGATGGCGGAGGCTGTGGAGGATCCCTTTTTTTTCCAGATGATTGATCTCTGCAGCCATATCCAGTTGGCGCTGTGCCTGCTTGCGCCCCAGTTTCCGGCCGGCCCCGTGCGAGCAGGAGAGATAACTTTGTCGGTTGCCGAGACCGGCGACGATAAAGCTGGCACTCCCCTGCGATCCGGGGATGATCCCCATCTGCCCCTTCTCCAGGCGGATCGCCCCTTTCCGGTGGACCACCAGGGTCTCGCCGAAATGCTCTTCTCTGGCGGCGTAGTTGTGGGCGATATCGAGCGGTTCGGCAAAGTCGACGGCTGGTTCCAGCTCGGCCAGCAGCCGGCAGACCACCTGCAGCATGGCCCGACGGTTGGCGGCCGCAAAGGCGACGCAGTAGCGCATCTCCTCGAGGTAGGTGGCCCCTTCCCGGCTCATGAGCGGCAGGTAGTCGAGCTGCCAGGCGGCCGGTACCAGACGGCCATGGCCGCTGTTCCAGGCGGCCGCCAGGCGCTGGTAGTGGCTGGCCACCTGGTGGCCGAGGTTGCGGCTGCCGGAGTGGACCATCAGCCACAACCGCTCACCCTGTTGGATCTCGATGAAGTGGTTGCCGCCGCCGAGGCTGCCCAACTGTCGTCTGGCGGCAGCAAATTCGCGGCTGACCACCGGCAGATCGGCCGGATCGGCGGGCAGCGGTGGCATTGCCGTCATGGGGCAGGGGCTGGCCTGGTGGTTGAAGCCGACAGGGATCTCCCGGCGGATGGCGGCAAGCAGTTTTTTCAGCCCGGGGCGGTCGAGTGTGGAGAGGCTGGTCTCCAGCGCACAGACCCCGCAGCCGATGTCCACCCCCACCGCGTTGGGGAGCACCACCCCATCGGTTGCCGCCACCCCGCCGATGGGCATCCCGTAGCCAAGGTGGGCGTCGGCCATCAGGGCCACATGGTGGCGGACAAAGGGGTGGTTGGCCAGGTTTTTCGCCTGCTGCCAGGTGTCCGGGTCAGGCTGGTCGAGCCAGTAGCGGATCGGCCTTTTCTCGCTGTGGTTGCAGTTGGGCATGGTGCTTTCCGGGCAGCGTTGGCGGTTCAGGCCAGGGCGGCGAGCCGTTTCCTGGCGGCGTCAATGTCGAAGTGGCTCGGCTCGAAGTCTGGCCGGCCGGCCAGTTCAGTCAGTTCCCGTCCATCCCTGCCGGCAAGCAGGGCCTGGTACTCGTGGATATCGGCCACCGCCTCCGGTGGACAGGCCCCGGCACCGGAAAGGAGGAGCGGTTGGTTGAGCGGTCTGTCTGGCGGCAAAACCTCCTCCAGCCTGATCTCGTGTTCCCACCCTTCGCCGGCACCGTAGAGGTAGGTGAAGAGAAAGCCCATCCCCTCCTCGAGGGTGTGCAGGGCATGAAGGTGTTCATCGAACCGCCTCGCCTCGCGCAGCGGCACCCCGCCGCGCAGGGTTGCTTCGTAGCTGATCTTGCCGACCAGAAACTGGTGTATGTGGTTGTCGTCCCAGCCCATCACCCGCTGGATCACCTCGTGCAGTCGGGCCAGGGTATACTCCCCCGGTACCTGGATTCGCCGCCAGATCAAGGGGTCGGAAAACATGATCGAGATGTGGAGAAGGTAGCTGGCTACCGGTTCCCGTTTCTTGTCCTTCACGGCACTTTCCGGGAAAACGCCTCTGATCACCCTGGCCATATCCTTCCTCCCTGTTGCCGTGCTCCATTAAAGGCCAGCCTATAAAAAATGTAACCGTTCAGTGCGGCACCATTTTCGCCCGGTCAGGCCACCTCAGAGAGCAAACTCTAGCTCTGCGGCCTGCGCCTGGTCAGCGTACCATAGGCGGCCAGCCGGTACCAGTGCTGGCCTCTGCCCCTCCGCTGAACGGGCTACAGCCGGTGGCGCCATTGTTCTCCGGCAGCTCTTGCCATCACTGGCGGTGGGGCCCTTCGCTGGTGGAAATTTCTGTCAGGGTATCAGCGAGCATGGTCTGCAATTGCTGTCGTTCTTCGCTTTCTTCGTCACCCTTGCCGCCACTGGCAAGAAGAAAAAAGTCGCGGCATGTGCGGATCTTGCCGGCCGACCAGTGGTGGGTGAAGTTCTCACCCGCCCAGAGCACCACCCCTTCGGGAGTCGCTCCCTCCCGCCGGCCATGGGCCCAGTTGATGGTGTGCCGGTAGAAAAGCAGGGCCCGGTTGAGGAGGACAAAGAGCAGGTCGAGGCTTTTGGCCGGGCCGATCTGCAGACTCTCCCCCCCCAGGGGCTGGCCAAGGAAGCGGGCCCGGCTGGAGAGATTTTTGCCGCCGAAAAAGGCCCCGGCACCACCGGCGAGAGTGCCGAAGAGGGTGAACAGCCCGAGGCCGTGGCCAAGGGCGGCCACATCGATCCCGGCCCCGATGGCAGCACCGCCCAGGCCGCCGACCAGCACCACCTGTCTCCGGGTGAGGCCGAGCAGTTGCCAACTCCGCGCCGAAAAAATCTCCTCATGGAGCAGGGAGTGGGGAGGGAGTTGGCTGCGGAAGATGTTGTGTTTGAAAAGAGTTTGGATCTGTCGGTGGGCACCATTTTCCAGCTGGGCCAGTTGCCGCTGGTAGTCGGCAAAAAGGCGCTGGCGACACGGCTCTTCGTCATCCCCGGCCGCCAGTTTCCCCTCCAGACGCAGGGACAGGGCGGCAGCCAGCAGGTCGGCGATGATCTCGGTGCAGCGCTGGTTGCGGCTGGCCCAGTCCCGGCGGAAGGCGGCGATCACCTCGGCAAGGGGTTGCTGCCAGTCCTGGTCGATGGCCTGGAGTGCCTCGAGGAGCAGAATCCGTTCGGCATAGGTGGCCCGATGGGCGTTGAAGATCCGAAAGGAATTGAAGTGCTGGCGGAACTCGTTTTTCCAGGCCTCGAGATGGCGCTCGTCTGCCTGCTTGCTGTTGATGATTGCCAGTCGTGGCCTGGCACTGATACGGAGGATCTCCATTTCGGCCCGGTCAACATTGCGCAATGGCCGGGAACCGTCGACCACATAGATGATCCCGGCACCACGGACCACCGGGCCGAGAAGTTCCCGGTCGTCGTGCAGCTCAGGGTCGCCGGCGCTGGCCGAGCGGAAGGTGACAAAGGGGTCGGACGCTATGCCGCTCAACCTTTTCAACTCGCTGAGCACCCGGCCGGGATTCTGGAAACCGGGGGTGTCGGTGAAGCGGAGCACCTCCCGGCCGTCGATCACCACCGGGAAGACCCGGCACTCCCTGGTCTCTCCAGGGGTTGGACTGACCCGGACCGAGTCGTCCTCGGCGAGAGTCGAGAGTACCGAGGATTTCCCCTCGTTGGGGTGGCCGATAATGGCAAATTCCGGGACCATGAAAGACTCCAGGTCAGGGGCTGAGGGAGAGGAGGTGGAGAAAGGGGTCGCCGAGACCGCCGGTCTTCTGCTGCCAGATCTGCCAGTCCGCGGCCGCCAGCGGGCTTGGACCATCCTCGGCCGGCCGGCCGAGAAGGGCCAGATGGATGGTGGTGTCAGCCGGCAAGGCCTGCCGAAGCCTCTTGATATAGCTAAGAAAGTCGGTCAGGGGGGGCATCCACCCCTCCACCACCATCACCAGCCCTTCCTCCGGCTGCCAGTGGCGCTCGGCCAATTGCCCGAGAAGTTCCTGGTCCGCATCGTAGTCGCGGAGAAAAGGGTGCCACTCCCGGGGCAGGAGGTGCTGCGCGGCCAGCAGGGCGGTCAGCTGCTCTTGCCGGTAGAGGGGATAGAGATCGTCGGCCTGCAGCAGCACCAGAGGCTGGCCGGTTGCCGGGGACGCGCCTTGGCCGGGGGTGGCGGGCGACGGGCTGGCAGGGTGGCGGGCCGACGCCTCTTCCGCCGGGGCCTGGCTGCGCAGCAGGGGGGTGCGTAGTCGGCGGAGCAGGGGCTGGCAGGGGAGGCTGGGCAGCCGAAGCAGCCGCTGCCGTTCGCCCAAACGGCTGAGGGCGAGGAGGAGAAGGCGGGGGAAAAGGCCATAGACGAGCAGGCAAAGGAGAAGAAAGGGCCACCAGGCGATTAGATCCTGGCTGGCCAGGTGTTCAATGCCGTCTTTCAGAATTATCCGGCTCCCCTCAATTTCGCTGAGGGTCGGGGTGGCGGTGAGCAGCCAGGACCAGGGAAGGGCAAGGAAGCGGACGGTCTGTTCAAGGGCCGCCGCGCTCAGAGAGATGGTTGACTGCCAACCGAAGGCGAGGTCGCTGGTGGCCAGCTTGAGCAGGGTGGCCAACAGCAGGCCAAGGTTGGCCCCCACTGCGAAGAGCTGGTTGAGCCCGAAGAGCAGCCAGTAAAAGAGCCCGCCGTAGCGGTTGGAATGGATGTTTACCACACCTAGGGCATGTTCCATTGCTGCCCGTTTTCCGGCGTCGGTGGCCCGCAGCCAGTGGCGGTGCCAGAAGCGGACCAGTCGGCGCAGGAGGCTTCGGCTGAGAAGGGTGAAAAGGGAGGGGGGGGAGTTGTCCGGGAAGAGCCGGTGTAGGGCCCGGGCGATGGCGACGGCGGCGAGCAGGGCGTGCTGGGAAACGACGAAGATCAGGAGGAAGTGGAAGACGTTGATCGGGGTGGTGCCGCTGTAGTTGAAAAAAGAGAAGCCGGCCAACAGGCCGAACAGCCCCCCGCCCGCCAACGCCAGCCACCTGGTCAGGCGGAGCACTTCGGCAAAGACCGTGCCCGGGCTCTTCTCTTCAGGGCGGGGAAATTCGGCATGCAGCCGCCGGGCCAGCCAGTGGCGGAGAAGTTGTTCGCTCTCCGCGCCGTTTGCCGACTGCTGCTGCGCTGGAATCTGCCGGAAGATCTCCCGGTCGCGCCGGTGCAGTTCCTCCTCCGGCAGGTCGCGGTCCAGGTGGCAGAAATATTCCAGGTCGACCAGCTGCTGGTGGCGCCAGGGTGGGGGCTGCCGTTCATGCTCCGCTTGAGCCATGTTCAGGCCACTGTCTGGGGGGATGGCTGGGGAAGAGCCGCCTCAAGGGGTCGGAGGCAGTTTTCTGCGCTTGGGTCGATCAGGCAGTGGAACTTCTGACGCGCCGCCGCCGAGCCGATGATCGCCACCAGATCATCCCGTTTAAAACGGTAGTCGGCAGGGGGGTTGGTCTCCAGATTGCCAAGGCGGATAATCCCCACCACCGAAACGCCGGTGGTCTTGCGGAGACCGGCCTCGGCGATGCTCACCCCGGCGAGGGGGTTGCCGGCGGTGAGTTGTACCCACTGCAGATCGAACTGTTGCTCGGCGGCGCGCATCTGGCCGAGGGTCGAGTAGCGGCTGCCGGGGGCGATCACCGTATCGAGCAGTTCCTGGCGCAGAGTCTCGGTGTGGTGCTGGATCTCCGGAACCGGAATGCGCAGGTGGAGGAGGACCTGGCGGATCATCTCCAGCCCGGCCTCAAATTCCGGGTAGACCAGGTCGTACACCGCCAGTTCCCGGAAGACATCGAAAAACTCCGGGTCGGAGATGCGGGCCACCACCCGCAGTTCCGGGCTGGCGGTGCGGCAGTGGCTGATGATCGCCCGGGCGACGACGATGCCCGGTATGGTCACCACCAGCAGGCCGGCCTGGCGGATGCGCAGCGCCTCGAGGACGATCTCCTGGCTGCTGTCGCCGTAGACCACCGGGTAGCCGATCTCCTTGGCCCGTTCCACCCGTTGCTGGTCTATCTCGGCGAGGACGAAGGGGATTCCCAGGCGCTGCAGGACGGTGGCGATCTGCGAACCGATCCGGCCGGCGCCGGCGATGACCACGTGGCCGCGCAGTTCCTCTTCCGGAAAGTTCAGTGACTCCAGGGGCTCATGGCGGAAATACCGTTTTTTCAGGGAGTAGAGTCGGGCGGTTTGCGAGGAGATGAAAGGGGTGAGAACCATGGTCACCACCGCCGTGGTGAGGAACATATTGTAGAAGTCAGTGGTGATCGAGCCGCTGGTCACTCCGATTCTGGCGAGGACGAAGGAAAACTCACCGATCTGGAACAGCCCCAGCCCCACCGCCAGCGGGATGACATTGCGGTAGTTGAACAGCCAGGAGAGGCTGGCGAAGATCAGCCCCTTGCCGAGGCTCACCACGAGGACCAGCAGCAGAATCAGACCGAGATTGTTGAACAGGTAGGCCGGGTCGAGCATCATCCCCACCGAGGCGAAGAAGAGCAGGCTGAACAGGTCGCGCAGGGGAATGATGTCGCTTAAGGCCTGGTGGCCGTAGTCCGACTCGCTGAGGACCATCCCGGCGATGAAGGCGCCAAAGGCGAAGGAGAGGCCGACCAGGTAGGTGAGATAGCCGATGCCGAGGCCGATGGTGGTGATGGCCAGGAGAAAGAGCTCCCGTGAGCCGAGCCGGGCGATCACCTTGAGCAGATAGGGGAGAAGCCTGGTGCCGAGGAAAAACATGCCGCTCAGAAAGAGCGCCGCCTTGACCACCGCCAGGCCGAGGATGCCGAGGCCGGTGGCGGGGTCGCCGAGTTGCGGCAGGATGATCATCAGCGGCACCACCGCCAAGTCCTGGACGATCAGCATGCCGATCATCACCTTGCTGGAGAGGGTACCCAGCCAGCCCTGATTCATCAGGGTTTTGAGGAGAACCATGGTGGAGGAGAGGGAGATTAGGGCACCGAACCAGAGGGCGGTGAGCCACTCCCAGCCGAAAAGCCGGCCGATGGCCAGCCCAAGACCGATACAGGCAAGCATCTGGATCGGCGTGCCGATGAGGGCGATCCGTCGAACCGGCTGCAGATCCTTCAGGGAGAACTCCAGGCCAAGGGCGAAGAGGAGCAGGGCGACGCCGATCTCGGCGAGCAGTTCGATGTTGTGGGTCTCGGAGATGGTCACACCGCCGGTGTGTGGCCCGACCACCACCCCGGCGAGGATGTAGCCGAGGATCAGTGGCTGGTGCAGCCGCTGCATGAGTAGCCCGAAGACAAAGGAGACGAGGACGAGAATGATGATATCGGTGGCGATGCCCATGCGTTGGAACCTGTCTGTTCTGGGTAGAAAGTCTGTCGATTTAGGGTAGACTACAAGGCTTGGCGAAGATTTTCAACGTATTGTCGGCAAATGATCGCCCCTTGGTTTGACGACGATCCGGGCCGGATGGGAGTATCTCTTCACCTGCAGCCCTCCTGGCGGGGCCATTTTGGCCTTGACTTTTTGCCGCCCATCGGCTCTCCTTTGCTCACTTTCAGGTGCTCCACCGGAGAGGGAAAAAAACCCCCTGGGTGATTCAGGGACGGGCCCGCTGCTGTAACCGGGGACCAAGGCCGCAAAAGATCATTGTCCCTGTTCTGTCGGGGGTGGGAAGAGGCGGCCGATGGGCTGATCCGGGAGTCAGAAGACCTGCTGAAAATGGTGTACGGCGTTTCCCCCCGTGGAGAGGGTGGAACTCCATGAGTCGAGACGAGGAGAACGGGCATCCCCGGATCCATACCATTGGTCCGGGATTTTTTTTGTCTCCCCGGCCGACATCGACAAGGTGAAGCCATGTGCCAACAAGGAGAAACCATGTTCCATCAGGAAACCCTTACCCTGCTTGCCGCCTCCCTGCTGGCGGCCCTCCTCCTCGTCGCCTGGGGCTGCCCGGCCTGGGGCAGCGACAGCAGCACCACCGCCCGGGGGGGACGGACGGCAATTCTCCTCGCCCACTTCGGCACTACCGTACCTTCGGGTGTTTCGGCCCTGGCAAGGATAAACAGAACGGTGCGGGCCGCCTATCCCGGGGTTGAGGTGCGGACCACCTTCACCTCCAACATCATCCGCGGGGTATGGAAGAAGCGGCGGCCGGAGATGCAGGCCTGGCTCGATCAGGGGGTGCCGGAGGAGTTCTTCCGGCAGAAGAACCTCATCGCCACCGTTGGCGACCTGCTGGAGGATGGCTACAGCACCATCGTCGTCCAGCCGACCCACATGTTCTACATGGAACAGTCCCACGACCTGCAGCAGTACGTCAACGCCCTCGGTTCCATCCGCACGATGAAGGAGCGCTGGCGCCCCTTCGAGCAGATTGTCATGGGGCGGCCGGCTCTGGGGATGCCCGGTGAGCGCTACCCCTACCCGGCCGACATCGAAGAGGTTGTCGCCACCCTGGCGGCGGACGTCGCCCAGGCCAGGCAGAGCGGGGCGATGCTGCTCTACATGGGCCACGGCAATGCCCACTGGTCTTCCGGGGTCTACGCCGAAACCGCCGCCACCATCCGCCGGCTTTATCCAGAAGTGGCGGCCTTTGTCGGGGTGGTCGAGGGGTACCCGTCGCTGGCCGAGATTCTCCCCCAGCTCCACGCCGATGGCCGCAAGAAGGTGCTGCTCAAGCCCTTCATGATCGTTGCCGGCGACCATGCGGTCAACGACATGGTCGGGGAGGGCGAGGATTCCTGGCGTTCGCTGCTCCGTGCCGAGGGCTTTGCGGTGGAGGCGGTGATCAGCGGTCTTGGCGACAACGACCAGTTTGCCGAAATCTTCGTGCGGCGGATTGCCGACGCCGCCCGGGACCGGGGGATCAGTCTGAAGTAGTCACCCCCCCTTGCCTTGTCCTTTTATCTCTTCTGCCCGCCCGGCAGTGAGGCCGGCGCGAGCCGGCGAGCGCTCTGGCACAGCGGGCCTTGTCCCGGGCAAGAAACAACACGACATTATTTTACCATGCACAAGCCACTGGACGACTTTCATCAGCAGCTGCAAGAGCTCTTAGTCAGCGCCTGTACCGATCACCAGGAGGGCCGCCTCGCTGCCGCTGAGGCCGTCTACCTCCAGCTCCTCGACTCTTTTGCCGAGTTGCCGGTGCTCCATTACAACCTCGGCCTGATCGACTACAGTCTGGAGCGGTATGAGGAGGCCTGTCGCCGCTTCACCAGGGCGGCGGAACTGCAGCCGGGTGATGGTGATATCCTCTTCAACCTGGCCCTCAGTCGAAAGCGCTGTGGCGAACTTGCCGGGGCGATCACCTGCTTCCGGCAACTGCTCCAGTCATCCCCGGACTGTATCGATTCCCTCTACAATCTTGCCGGTTGTCTCCAGGACAGCGGCGAGCTCCCGGCGGCGGTGGCCACCTACCGGCAGGTGCTGGCGCGGGCCCCCGAGCACTATCAGGCCCTCAGTAATCTGGCCTATCTTCTCCACCGCCTCGGTCAGCGGGAGGAGGCGCTCTGCGCCTATCGGCGGGTGGTGGAGTTGCGTCCGGACCACATCGCCGCCGGCCATATGCTGGCCGCCCTGAGTGGCTGGCCGGCCGACACCCCCCCGGAAGCCTATGTCCGGGAGGTGTTTGACAACTACTCCGCCTATTTTGAACAAAGCCTGCTGGCGGAGTTGGAGTACTGTGTGCCGGAGAAGCTGCGCGTTCTCTATGAGCAGAGTCGGGTAGACTCCGCTCCATGCCGCCACGGCCACGGCCTCGACCTTGGCTGTGGCACCGGCCTTGGCGGTCAGGCCTTTGCCGACTGCTGCCACCGCCTGGATGGGCTTGATCTATCGGCAAAGATGATTGCCCTGGCCGCCGGCAAGGGGCTCTATCGGCAGCTGCACCAACGGGGGATCGCCCCCTTCCTGGCCGAGAACGGTGCTCGGTACGACCTCTTTCTGGCCACCGATGTCTTCGTCTATCTGGGTGAACTGCGCCAGATCTTTGCCCTGCTGCGGCAGCGGGCCCGGCCCGGGGCGGTCTTGCTCTTTTCCACCGAGTCGCTGGCCGAAGGCCGCTTTCTGCTCCGCGAAACCGGTCGTTTCGCCCATGCCGCCAGCTATATCGAGGAGCTGGCGGCGGCCACCGGATGGTTGGTGCTTGCCCGGCAGGAGAGCCGGCTCCGCAAAGAGCGGGGTGACTGGGTGCCCGGAGATCTTTGGCATCTTCGTCTGGCCGGCGGTTGTGGGCGCCGCGGGGCTAAGAGGTGATGGCTGAGAGCTGAGGGCTGAGGGCGGCCCGGCGCGACGTTCTCAGCCGGCTCTTAAAAGGGGGCCGGGCTGTGAAAGCTGACCACCCTGCCGCTCTGCGGGTGGCGAAAGCGCAGGCTGGTGGCGTGGAGGAGCATCGCCTCTCCCTCACTGCCCCGGCCGTAGAGGCAGTCGCCGACGATGGGTGCGTTCAGCCCCAGCGGATGGGCGGCGTGTAGCCGCAGCTGATGGGTGCGACCGGTCACCGGTTGCCAGGCAATTCTGCTTCGCCCCCCCTCTCGGCCGATGAGCTGCCAACGGCTGCAGGCCGCTTTGCCCCGTTCCGGGTCATGAATCTGCCGGGGGCGGTTGTCGAGGTCGAGGCGCAGGGGCAGGGTGATTTCCCCAGCATGGCCGCCGATCTCCCCTTCCACCAGAGAGATATAGCCCTTTTCCACCTGACGGGTGGCAAACTGTTCACTCAGCAGACGGTGGGCCTCGGCGGTGACCGCCAGGAGGAGGAGCCCGGAGGTGGCCATGTCCAGACGGTGCACCGCCGGCTGGGGGATCATTACCGGAAAGAGCCGGCGGACCCTGGCCGTGGCGCAGTCCTGTTTGGCCTCTCCCCGGCCGGGGACGGCGAGCAGGCCGCTGGCCTTGACCACCACCACGATTGCCGGGTCGACATGGAGCAGTTCGAGGCCCTCGCCCGGCGGTGGCGGCTTGTAGGGCAGGTCGTTCATCGCTCGCCGCCGCAGAGCATGCTGCCGAGAATGGGGGTGCACTTGCCGGCACAGGCCGGATAGAAGTGGCCGTGTTGCCGCAGCCCGGCCGCCCCGGCACGGCCCCAGTAAAATTCGGCCAGGCTCAGCGGGCGGAGGCGCTGGTTGAGGGCTGTGGCAATGAGCTTCGGGGCGCAGCAGTCGCCGGTGCCGCTGGGCATCCTGCCGCCGCCGAGAAAGGCCTCTTCGAGGGAGTTGCTGTTCCCCCGGCAGTCGGGCAGCCGATAGAGGCGGTGGATATCCCGCATCAGGGTCTGAGAGAGCTGGCGCCGCTGCCGGAGCAGTTGCCGGTGCTCGTCGCCGGCGGCAACGGCTGCGTCGATGGCCGCGCCAAGGGCCTTGATCCGCTCTTCGCAAGGGGTGGTGAGGGCGAGGAATTCGGCGAGGTCAAAGAGGGGCGGGGCCCAGCCGGGGACCTGCCAGCGCCCCTGGTACGAGCCGGAAAAGGCGCGCAGAAAGATTCTGCCACCGCGCCGGTCGACCGCCTCCAGGACCCCGAACATCTTCCCACCGGCCGGCCCGAAGAGTGGTTCAGTACCCAGGGCGCCGCTACCCTCGCCCTCTTCGGCCAAGAAATCGAGTCGGCGGTGCTCGGCCAGTTGTGCCATCAACTGCCGGGCGGCAGGAGCAGCCCCGCCGGCCGGCAGCAGGTGCACCCGGCGGCATCGGCGGCAGTAGCCGCCGGAGGCGGCGGTGGCCTGTGCCCCATCCGAATCGATGTGGTCAGCGGGCAGCAGCTGCCGGGCAGGCTGGAGAGAGTTGGTTGCTGATTCCGGCATGGGCCGCTCCATTGTTCCCCGACCACAACCACTGCTCGACAACCGGCGGGCAAGAGGTGTAGAGTATGACCATTGAGTATAACCGGCCTAGTATACCCCCGAGTATACCCCATCGCCGGCCACTGTCGCCGGTTTTTCGCACATTCTGTCGTCCTCTCCTCGCTCGGGGTGGTCCGACGTCCAGGCTTTGTTGAGGAGAAGGGCATGCAGCAGCAAGAAGACGGTACCGTCACGACAGAAGAGTCCTTCGGCCAACTCACCCCGGAATGGGTGCTCGGGCTGGTCGAAGAGGGGCTGGGGGTGCGCTGCAACAACCTCTTTCGCCCGCTGAACAGCTATATCAACCGGGTCTTCGAGGTGGAGACCGTCGATCGGCACCGCCTGGTGATCAAGCTCTACCGGCCGGGACGGTGGAGCGGCGAGGCGATCGCCGAAGAGCACCGCTTTCTCGGTGAACTCGCCGCAGCGGAGATTCCGGTGGTAGCGCCACTGCCGCTTCTCTCCGGGACCACCCTTGGCCGCCGGGACCATCTCCACTATGCCCTCTTCCCGAAGTGTGGCGGCCGCAGTGTCGACGAGTTCACCGAGGAACAGTGGCTACAGCTCGGTCGTCTCCTTGGCCGGGTCCACCAGGTCGGGGCCATGGCCGGCGCCGACCGGCGGGTGACCATGCTGCCCCAGCGCGCCACCCGCGAACAGCTGCGCTATCTCGCCGATTCGCCGGTGGTGCCCAAGGATTTACAGGGGGTGCTGCAGAAGACGGTGCTGGCCATCATCGACGAGATCACCCCCCTTTTTGCCGGTGCGGAGTGTATCCGTATCCACGGTGACTGCCATTTTTCCAACCTCATCCATCGACCCGGAGAATCTCTTTTCCTCATCGATTTCGACGATATGGCCATGGGGCCGGCGGTCCAGGACATGTGGATGCTGCTGCCCGGCGATCTGGACGCGGCCGGCTACGAACTGGAACTGCTCCTCGAGGGGTATGAGACCTTTCGCCCCTTCCCCCGCCGGAGCCTACGGCTGGTGGAGCCGCTGCGGGCGATGCGTTTTGTCCACTACATGGCTTGGTGTGCCCACCAGGTGGCCGGGGATGGCCTCACCAGGGCGGTGGAGGGTTTCGGCTCGCGGGAGTACTGGCAGCGGGAGATCGCCGATCTGGTCGACCAGCAGCAGCGGATCGCCGCCTGGCGGCCATCCGGAAACCTCGCATGAAGTGCTTGACTCTGCCCGTCGATCTTTGGCATACTGGCACTGGGTGTGGTCGTGACTGTGGACAGGGAGAGGGAGATCTTTCCGGCAGGGAGAGGGCGTATGGCTGATTCCGAGAAGCGAAAGAAAATCCTGATCATGGACGATGAAGAGATGGTTGGTGAGATTGCCTGCCACCTCCTTGGTTTTCTTGGCTATGGTGCAGTGTGGGTTACCGGCGGGCGGCAGGCGTTGGATATGTACACCCACCACCAGCAGCGGGGTGAAACCTTTGCGGCGGTAATCATGGACCTGACCATCCCCGGCGGCATGGGTGGCCGGGAGACGGTCGGCGAGATTCTCGCCCTCAATCCGGCCGCCAGAGTCTTTGTCGCCAGCGGCTATTCCACCGATCCGATCATGGTCAACCACCGCGACTATGGTTTTGTCGGGGCCATCGCCAAGCCCTTCGACCTTGCCGCCTTCGAAAGCATGCTCGCCTCTCTGTAGAGCTTCCCTGTCGACACCTCTCTCTCTGTGAGTTCGCCGATGGCACCGATTGATCGACGGATCTTTTTCGCCACCGTCGTCACCTTCTGCTCAATCTACGCGGCCCAGCCGATTCAGCCACTTTTTCAGAGCGAATTTCAGCTGAGCAACTTTCAGGCAATCCTCTTCACCACCCTGATGATGGCCCCTCTGGGGATCGCCCCCCTCCTTTACGGTTATCTCCTCGAGTCCTACTCCGCTCGACGGATGGTGCGGGGGGCCCTGCTGGTTCTCGGGGTGCTGGAACTCCTCTTCGCCTTTGCCGACAATTATCTCACCCTGCTGGTGATCCGGGCGGTGCAGGGTTTGATGGTGCCGGCGATCATTACCTCGCTGATGAGCTACATCAGCTACACCACCCCGCAGGAGCGGATGCAGCAGGCAGTGTCGCTCTATATTGCCGCCACCATTACCGGCGGCTTTCTCGGCCGCTTTCTCTCCGGGCTCTGCACCGATCTCTTTGGCTGGCGGTTTTTCTTTTTTCTCCTTGGCCTCTTTCTGCTCTGGAACGCCGGGCAACTGCGGGTGATGGTCAAAGACGCCAAACTCCACTACGCCCGACCGCGGCTGGCGGAGATCCTTCTCCTTCTCCGCGATGGCCGTTTTTTCTGGAGCTATGCCGCCATCTTCTGCCTCTTTTTCGTTTTTGCCGGGTTGATGAACTTTCTCCCCTTCGAGTTGAAGCGGATCGATCCCGACGCCGGCGCCACCGGTATTGGCCTTCTCTATCTGGGCTACAGCATGGGGTTTGTGGTTACCCTCAATGCCCGGCGAATCACCCTTCTTAGCGGTGGCCCCGGCCAGGCGATTACCGCCGGTATTGTGGTGTACGGGCTGGGGACCCTCTTTTTTCTGGTGGAGGTGTACAGCGTGATGTTTCTTGGCATGTTCGTCTTCTGTGCCGGCCTGTTCACCGCCCACTCCCTCCTCTCCGGGCTGGTCAATACCCTGGCCAGGGAGAACAGGGCGATGGCCAACGGGCTCTACATCTCCCTGTACTATACCGGTGGCACCCTCGGCTCCTTCCTGCCCGGGGCGGTGTTTCAGTACTTTGGCTGGCAAGCCTTTGTCGCCCAGCTGCTGGTGATGATTTTCCTCGCCCTGCTCTGTACCCTCTTTCTCCGTGCCGCAGTCAACCGGCAGGGTGCCTCGTAGGTGAGGTAGGGTAGGTGGGGTACGTGGAGTAGGGAGGACAAAGCTGTCAGGGATGCATCAGGGGGGTGGCTGCCGACCAATTACCAGCATCTCTCGCCAGGCACCGTGGCGATAGCGCAGGACGGCCAGGAGGAAGAGGACGGTGATGAAGAGGAGAACCCAGAGCCAGGCGGTGGCGATGCCGATCTGCCAGTAGGCGATACCGATAGAGACCGGCAGGATGAGGCAGCAGGGGGTGGCGGCGGTGATTGCCAGCATCATGAAACGGGTGTCACCGGCGCCGCGCAGGGCGCCGCTGTAGACCATGTAAAGGGCGTCGAAAAAGATGTAGGCGGCGACGATCTGCAGGAGGACCCGGCTGTGGCCTAGGACTGCGGCATAATCGCCGCTGTTGTTGCCCTCTAGAAAGAGGCTGAGGGTGAGGTCCGGGGCGAAGATGAAGAAGAGGTCAACGACCAGGATATAGCCGAGCAGCAAGCGGGCGGCGGCGCCGGTATAGGCGGTCGCCAACTGTGGTTTCCGCCGGCCGAGGGCCTGGCCGACCAGGACGCTGACCCCCTGCGAGACCCCCATCGACGGCATATAGGCCAGGGCGTTGATCGACATGACGATATTGGTGGCGGCGAGTTCGGCGGTGCCGATCCGACCCACCAGGAGGATGAACATGGTGAAGCCGAGGATGTCGATGGTGAACTGCAGTGAACCGGGGATGCCGAAACGGAGCATCCGCAGAAAGATCAGCCGGTCGAAGCGGTAGTTGCTGAAGACCTTGAAGCGCTGGTTGTGGTCCCGGGTGAAGATGAGGGCGGCAAGGCAGAGGACATTGACCATCCAGGCGGCGACGGTGGCGATGGCGGCACCGCGGATACCCAGTTCCGGCAGCCCCCAGTGGCCGTAGATGAGGGCGTAGTCGAGGGGGATGTTGAGCAACACGCCGAGGCCGGTGATGCACATCACCGGCCGGGTCAGGCCGCGGCCGGTGAAGAAGGTGGCGAGGGTGTTCATCGCCACGTGGAGCACCCCGCCCTTGCAGAGGATGGAGAAATAGATTTCTTCCAGTTCGCGCACCGCCGGGCTGTGTCCGGCGAGAGTGAAAATGGGCGCGGTGGCAAAGAGGGCCAGCAGCCAGAGAAGCAGGCCGGAACCGAGGGTGAAATAGATACCCTGCCAGAGGACCGCGCCGATTTCGGCGTGGCTCCCGCGGCCGGTGTACTGGGCGATGAAGACCCCGGCGTAGCCACCCACCCCGCCGAAAAAGGCGATGAAGAGGTAGGAGGTGATCCCCGCCGGCAGGGCGGCAGAGATGGCCTCAATGGAGTAGTTGGCAAGAAATATCCGGTCGGTGAACTCCATCAGAGTTGTCGCCGACAGGCTGAGCATCAGTGGCAGACAGACCTGCAGCACCTGACGGTACCGTTTTGGCAGAAGAGCTCTGTCGGTTGGTGCAAAGGCCGGAGGGCCGGGCAAAGATCGCATTGTCAACGCTGACGAAATCTAAAAAGAAGGGACAGGGAAGATGGCGGCGTACAACAAGCAGTTGGTTCTCTTCTCGTTCGGTTTCAAATACGGTCCCCCGGGCGATGCCGCACTGGTACTGGATCTTCGCTTTCTCCCCAACCCGTACTGGGTTGAAGAACTCCGCCCCGGAACCGGTCTTGACCCGCTGGTTGCCGCCTATGTCCTAAAGAGCCCGGCAGGGGTGGAACTGGTCGACCATCTCCAATCTCTTATCCTCTTCCTGGTCGGAGCCTGCGCCGGGAGCGACAAAGTGCTGCGGGTGGCGCTGGGCTGCACCGGCGGCCGGCACCGCTCAGTGGCGGTCAGTGCCCGACTTGCCGCCCTGCTCTCGGCTGCCGGCGTCGACTGTCGCCTCAGCCACCGTGATATCCATCGCGACGACGGCCCAACAGGACCCTCGCCGCCGTAATCATGTACCGGTAGGCAGCAAAACGGGTGCTGCAGTCGAATCCGTACCGATTCATCCAATGCCCCACCAATCCGGCCGGCCTGCTGGTGCTGGCTCTATGGGGTGGCCTTGGCCGAGCGGGAATGGACTGCTGGTGGAGGGTGGCCCTCAGCCGTAGACCAGTTCTCCGCCGGAATAGCCGAGCCCGCCGGCACAGGCCAGGCAGAGCAGGTAGAGGAGGAACATCCGCCCGTCGCTGGCCCCCCGTCTCTTTTGGACCACGGCAATGGCCAGGAGCAGGGTGAGGAGCGGTCCGAGAACCATCTTGACGATGATGTAGACGTTCCACTCGCCGCCCTGGAAGTACAGCCAGTCAAGGGTTCCGGTGGCGATGACCGGTACCACCCCGAGCAGGGCAAGAACCGCACAGTGGAAGGCGGTCTGGGCGAAGATGGCCTTTTGCAGAAAGAGGGCCAGAGAGGAGAAGACCACCATGGCGATGATCATGCCCATTGGCAGATGGGTGAGCATCGGGTGGAGGGGATGGGTAAAACCGACTGCGGCCAGAAAGGTATAGAGACTCTCTACCATGATCAGCTCCTTGAAGGGTTGGGTTTGCTCGATACAGCCGGCGACCGGGCTGTCGGCAGGGATGAACCGCTCCGTCGCCGCTTTTGCCACATGCTAATCACTGGTGGTGGAGATGTGGCCCCTCTTTCTTTGGCAGCCGTTTTTTTCTTTAATTTCCGGCCAGGGTGGTCAGCGTGTCCCTTTCAGAAAGGTATGGATATCGGCGGCATCCTGGTCGGAGATTTTGTCTTCCGGATAGTAGGGCATGATAGGGCTCTCTTTGGTCCGCAGCCGGCGGACAAAGGCGGTGTAACTGAGATCAAGCGGGGCGATGGCCACCGCCCGGCCATCGTTGCCCTGGGGTCCGTGACAGGACTGGCAGTTGTGCATAAGATACCATCGCTGCCCCTCTTCGTGGTTTCCTTCCGGTGTTTGGCCGCAGCCGCTGGCCAGGAGAACGAGGAAAAGAGAGGCAAAGGCAGTGAAACGGGAGGGGACGAGGTGTCGAGGTTGCATCGGATTCTCCTGGGTCTGCCTGGTGCTGATGGGATAGAGGGGGGCTGCCTGTACGATTTCGCCCTCAAAAGTAGAGATGGCGAGGAAAAATGGCAAGAGAAAAATGGCTGTACCGCTCGGGTCGCTCGGGCCGCCCGTCGCCTGGGCGGTACATGCCGGGAGGGGCGTACGGCACCGCCTTCCGGCTCCCTTACGGCGCCACCGGGCCACGGTGGGTGGCAAGAAGAGCGGCCAGTACCTCGTCCCGGCGGTTTTCCGGCTGGTTGAGGAGGATGGCGAAGGGGCTGCCGTCCGCCAGGTAGCCGGCGTAGGAGAAGACGTCACTGAGGGTACCACTCTTCAACGACAGGCCCTGCCGGCGGGGGAGAAGTGCCGCATGGGGGCGGAAGTGCTCAAGGACCTTGATCAGGGCGGTGGCGGTGATCCGGTTCGCCCGGGCAAGACCGGAGCCCTCGACCAGTTGCAGATCCTCCCCGCGCAGGCCAAGCCGTTCGGTGGCAAAGGCGGTCAGACTGCGCTGCCCTTTCTGCCAGTCGGCAGTGGGGCCGAATTGCTCAGCGCCGCAGCTGAGGAAGAGTTGGTTGGCGATAAAATTACTGGAGTACTCCAGGCAGGCCCGCACCGTTTCGCTGAGCGGCTCCGGGCTCAGGTGATGGAGAAGAGGAGGCAGCCCTGCCGGGACCTGTCCGGGCCGGCAACTGCCGGTAACGGTAATGCCCGCCTCGACCAGCATCGCCGTAAAGAGTTCGCCGACATAGCTGAGAGGTGGGGTGAGACCCCTCCTCCCGGCCACCCCGGCGATGTTCAAACGGTAGCGGCCGGGGGGGAGGCCGGTGGCGGCAGTGGCCATCATCGGCAGCAGGGGGGTCTCCGCCTCGCCGGAGCTGAGATCGCCTGTGGCACTGATGACCAGGGGCAGGGCATTGAAGTTGACCGCCAGGGCACCGTTGGGGGCGTCGTAGGGGTTGCTGGAGGTGCCGGCCCCCGGAGGGCTGCCAACCGCAGTCCAGGCTGTGTCGTCGAGGACCAGGTCCCTTACCTGTTGCAGCCCCCCCTGATGCAGGCGTTGGGCGATCTGTCGGACCATTGCCGAAGTGAGCAGAGGGTCACCGTTGCCACGCAGGTAGAGGTTTTGCTGCTGGTCAAGAAAGAACTCGGTGTGGAAGCGGTAGTTGTCGCCGAGAATCTCCAGGGCGGCCAGGCTGGTGAGAATCTTGATTGTCGAGGCGGGGACAAACAGCTCGTCCTGACGGTAGCCGTAGGCCCCGGCCGGGCCGGCAAGGAGATAACCGCCATTGCTGATCAGCCGGGCCGCGCCGGCCTTCTGCCGGCCGGCGGCCTCGGGTGGCAGAAGGGTCTCGCCGCAGAGGGGCAGGGGGGCGGCCAGAAGCAGGAGGAGTGCGGCCAGCGCCAGCCACCTGGTAATGGCGCCGCTGCCGGCCCGTCGGCCCGGCCAATGGCCGAGTGGGGTGGCTGGTGGCCTCACAGGGGCAGAGGCCGCCAGGCGGTCTTCAGCACCCTGATCCCCTCGGCGCTTGTCTGGTCGAGGGCGAGAATGGCGGTCAGGGCCTCAACCGGTTTGATCCCAGCCTCGGCAGTGGCACTGACCATCTCCAGGGTGACGCTGGCGACGCCATCGACGGCAATGGTGTCGACCAGAGGCCGGATATCAATCTCCCGGCTCTTCCCCTTGCGGCTTCTGGCAATGACCAGGGAGCCAGCCGCCCTGAAGGCGGTGATCGCCTCACCTTCGGCGCTGGTCAGCGCTCTTGGCAGGGTCAGCCGGTAGGTGGTGGCAACCCGCTGCGGGATGGTGCCGTGGTGCGGGGTGATGGCGGTCACCGTCAGACCTGGTGGCAAGCTGGCGTTCAAGGTGGCGGCGGTGCCGGCGAGGTCGGCGAGGGGGCGCTGCAGATCGATGATAAAATATTCCGCCAGGCTTTCACAACCGCTGGCCAGGGCCGGGCTGAAGGAGACCTTCGGTGAGGGGTTGAACCCCTGGCTGTAGTTGGTGGGCATCCCGGCCCGGCGCAGGCTGCGGAAAACTACCTGAAGGATCTCGAGATGGCCGAGCTGGCAGATGTCGCCGGTCCGCTGGTAGCAGACCAGATATTTGTGGTGCCCCTCGGCCGGCGGCTCCGGCTGGCTTCCGGTGATCCTGGCCGGCGGCGGCTGTTGTTCGGGGTTGTGGACCTGTGGCTGCAGGCTGCTGAAGTCGCAGAGGCCGCAGCCCTGACAGGCATGGAAGCGGCAGTCGGGGGTGTAGGCCTCATTGGCCGCCTTGTCCCGCTCCTCCCGGAGAAAGGCCTCATCGACACCGGTGTGGAGATGGGCCCAGGGGAGCACCTCGTCCATCTCCCGTTCCCGCAGGTAGTGGTCGAGGTCGATTCCGCACTCTTTAGCCGCTTCCTGCCAGATTCCAAGGTTGAAATGCTCATCCCAGCCATCCAGCCGTGCCCCCTTCGTCCAGGCGGCCTCGATCAGCCGGGAAAGGGGCCGGTCGCCGCGGGAGAAGACCCCCTCGAGATAACTGGTCGCCGGGTTATGGTACTTGAAGTTGCAGCCTTTGCCGGGGAGGCGTTCCCGCAGCCGCTGCAGGCGACGGCTGCTTTCGGCGATGCTCAGTTGCCGGTCCCATTGGAAGGGGGTGTGTGGCTTGGGGACAAAGGTGCCGACGCTGACGTTGATCTGCCGCTTGCCCTTGGCCGGGCCAGTTCCGCGGGTGGCCAGGACCTTGCCGACCAGTTTGGCGATCTCGTCGATATCCTCGTCGGTCTCGGTGGGCAGACCGACCATGAAGTACAGTTTGATCAGTTGCCAACCGAGGGCAAAGGCCTCCTGGCAGGTGGTGAGGAGCGCCCCCTCGCTGATCCCCTTGTTGATCACCCGCCGCAGCCGTTCGCTGCCCGCTTCCGGGGCGAGGGTGAAGCCGCTTTTCCGCACCCGCCTCACCTGTTCCATGATGGCCGGGGTGAGGGTGCCGACTCGCAGGGAGGGCATGGAGACCGAGACCCGCTCCGCCGACTGGCGATCCATCAGCTGGGGGAGGATCTCCTCCAGGCAGGAGTAGTCGCCGGTGGAGAGGGAGAGGAGGGCCAACTCCTCGAATCCCGAGTTGTTGAGGGCGTCGGCGGCCAGCTCGAGAATCTTGGCGGGGCTCCTCTCCCGCACCGGTCGATAGGTGATCCCTGCCTGGCAGAAGCGGCAGCCCCGGGTGCAGCCCCTGGCCACCTCGACGGCCAGCCGGTCGTGGACGATCCGGGCGTTGGGGACCAGCGGTCGGCGCAGATGGTCGATATCCTCGAGATCGGCGACCACCCGGCGCCGGACCCCGTCTTGACCCTCCGGACCATCGACGGCCAACAGGCGGCCGGCGGTATCGTGGCGGGGGGTGAAGTGGCTCGGCAGGTAGAGGCCGGCAATCTGCTCCAGGCGGGCCAGCAGACTTTCCCTGTTTCCCCCGGCCTGGCGGTTGTCGGCAACTGCCGCAGCGATCTCGCCGATCGCCTCCTCCCCGTCGCCAAGGAGAATGGCGTCGAAAAAATCGGCCACCGGTTCCGGGTTGAACGAGCCGGCACCGCCGCCGAGGAGGAGGGGAAAACTGCCGCCCCGTTCCCGGGCCCGGAAGGGAATTCCGGCTAAAGAGAGGACGGTGAGGATATTGCTTGCACAGAGTTCGTAAGGGAGGGTGATGCCGAGAACGTCGAACTGGCGCAGCGGCCGGTTCGATTCGAGGGTGGTCAGGGGCACTCCCCTCTCCCGGAGCACCTTTTCCAGGTCGAGGTCGGGACAGTAGCAGCGTTCGGCCAGCCAGCCATCCTGGCGGTTGAGCAGGTGGTAGAGAATCTGCAGTCCCTGGTGGGACATACCGATTTCGTAGAGGTCGGGGAAGATCAGCGCGAAACGGGCCTTGGCCTGCTGCCAACCCTTGTTGCAGCTGTTGAATTCCTGCCCGAGGTAGCGGCCGGGGCGGCTGACTCCGGGGTAGTGCGTGCGCTGGCTGGTCATTGTTCTGCCCTTTCTCTGCCTGAGGAGTCTGCGGCCTGCACTGGCCAAGTCATTCCTTTACTGAAATTTATTTGACTTTTCAAGTGCTGATGAGGTATGCAGAATGGAGGCTGGAAGGGGCTGAAACGTGGCGAAACCGGCTGGCGGCAAGCCTTTCTGACCTCTGGTCGCCTGTTTTTTTGCCTTCAGCCAAAAAGGATTTTTACCATGAAATGGCCCGCATTTCTCCTCGCCGGCGTTGCCGTCCTGCTGTTTCTGTGCTCTGTGGCTACCGTTGTCCCGCTGGTGCGGGCAGCGGAAATCTCGTCAATAGCCTATCTTCCCGATCGTACCGGCGAAGAGGGACTGGAGATTGTCCTCACTGAACCGGTCGCCGCGAAGATTTTCACCCTGTCCGGGGAGAAGCCGCGACTGGTGCTCGATTTTCCCGACTCCACCTATGCCGGCAAAGAGTATCAGCCCCTCAGCGGGGCGAGTCTGGCTACCGCCATTCGTACCGGTTTCCACCGTGAGCCGAAGCAGAAGACCCGGATTGTAGTCGATCTCCTGCCTGGAGTAGAGGTACGGCACAGCCACGAGTACCTGGAGGATGGTCGCCGGCTGCTGGTTCGCTTGGCCGCCACGTTCCCCGAACCGGCTCCTACGGCCTCCGAACCGACTTCTTCGACCCCCGAACCGGCTCCTACGGCCTCCGAACCGACTTCTTCGACCCCCGAAACGGCCGCTACAACCCCCGAACCGGCTCCTACCGACCCCTCTTCGGCGGCGGCACCCTCTCCGGCAGAGGGGGTACTGGTTACTGAGCTGCCCTCGCCGGCGGCGCTGTCATCGGAGGAGGAAGGCCCCGCCGAACCCGGAGTGGACAGGCGGCCGGCCGGCAGCGGGGGTACTGCCAAACTGCTCAAGATCTCCTTTGACGACTCCTCCAACCGGGGAGAGATGGTACTCTTTCATCTGAACGACTTCTATCCACCTACCGTTGCTGCCATCGAAAAAGAGAATCCGCGGGTGCTCTGTGATTTTGTCGATACGGTTCTGGGTGATGGGGTCGAGAAAACCATTGCCGCCAATGGTCGCCATGTCAAACAGATCCGGACCGCCAGACACACCGCCCCGGATAAGATCCGGGTGGTGATCGATCTCTCACCTGACCGGGATTACGATTTGCAACAGGTCTTCTTCAAAAACGACAACCTCTTTGTCCTGATCATCAATGAACTGGCCCCAGGCGAGTTCGACGCCCAGTCAACATACGGTGGTCAGAGTGCCAATGAAGCGCCAACGAAGCGCCAATGAAAGCGCTCATGAAGCTCCCGTGAAGCGCCGCATCCCAGTTTGAGCCCCTGTTCAGCCCCAATTGAACCCCCTATTTGCGCCCTGCTTGACCCGGCAGGTTGCGGCCCTCGCGGTCCTGCCGAGGGCTGAGCGGCCAAAAGGCCCTTCGCGTCAGCCGCAAGGGCGGTTACCCCAGCCGCAAGGTCGGTCGTTCACCCCGGATCAGGGATGGTACTGGCGGAGGTAGCCGGGCGGGATGGGCAGGGTGTAGTGCTCTTCGTCGGCACTGAAAGAGACCGCAGAGAGGCGGAGACGGAGGTCGACGCCGTACTCCAGGCCTTTGATTTCTATCTCCTGCGGCTGCCGGCAGAGTTCTGCGGCCAGCTGCTTGCGGTAGGAGATCACGGCAAGTTCTTTGCCCTCTTGATCCTCGACGATTCTGGAGAGAAGCACCTCCTCCGTCAGGTCCACCAGCAGGAGGGTGGCAGCCTCGGTGCCGCCGCTGCCGGTCGGGTAGCGCAGCCACACACCCCGCCCTTGCCGGTCGGCGTAGAGGTCGGTGATCTGCGCCGTCGGCAGGTCGAGCCTGGCAGTGAGCCAGTTCCCCCAGTCCCCATGCAGCAGGAATTCCGGAATGTTATGCCGCCGACCAAAGGAGAGCAGGCTGCCGGCCAGATACTGTCTTCTACTGGTGTTGATCGCCTGAAACTCCTGCTGGTTGCCGGCAAGCAGAAAGAGGGGCTGGCCAAGGGGGTTGCTGACCACGAAGCGGTAGTTGTCAGGCAGGGAAAATTGCAGGAAGCCTTGTATTGCCTGGGAGTCAAGGGGGCTCTGGAAAAAGAGGGCGAGGTCGCCGGCCAGGGTCGGCGGGCAGGCGGCATCACGAAGCCGTATCGTCTCCACCACTTTGACCACCCCCGGCAGCTGGCCCTCCGACAGGCTGTCTCCCCAGGGTCTGGCGGCGCAGCCGTTGAGCAGCAGGGCGAGGAAGAGGCCGAGGAGGAGAACTGCCGGCGGCAGGGCGATCCGGCAAGGGGGCAGAGAGAGGCAGCGCCCGGTCAAGCCCCGTTCAGCGCCTGGGGAGGGCATCAATCTTCTCCTGCATGGCGGCCTTCTTTTCCGCTTCGCTGAACAGCAGCAGTGCCTGCCGGTAGGCGGCCAGGGCCTCCTGGTGGCGGCCGAGGGAGCGGTAGACATCGCCCAGGTGGTCGTGGATGTTTGGATCATCGGGGACCAGGGTCTGGGCCCGTTCCAGTTCCCGGGCCGCGTCCGCCAGCCGGCCGAGGCGGTAGTAGACCCAGCCGAGACTGTCGATGATGAAGCCGTTGTCCGGGCGCAGCCGGTTGGCCCGCTCAATATACTCTCTGGCCTGCTGCAGGTTCACACCCTCGTCGGCCCAGGTGTAGCCGATGAAGTTGAGGGCCTCCGGGTGGTCCGGCTGACTTTGCAGCACCCGTTCCATCATGGCCACGGCCGACGTCGACAGCCCCTGTCTCTCCAGGGCCATGCCGTAGTCGAAAAGGAGGCGTGGGTTGTCCGGGTTGCCGGCCACTGCCTCGGCCAGCAGGGCGATGGCGGCCGCGCCTTTGCCCTGCCGCTGCCGCAGGGCGGCGAGCAGGCTGTAGAGGATCGGCCGTCGCCCCTCGGTCTGGCGGAGATGGCCCTCGAGTAGAGCGATGGCCCGGTCGTGCTGCTTCATTTCCTCGAGAATCCGTACCTGCAGATAGAGAGCCTCTTCAAACTCGGCGGAATCGGCCGCAATCTGCTGCAGCCAGTCGAGGGCGGTCGGTTGGTCACCCTCCTGAAAGGCGAGCAGGGCAAGCATGTAGCGGGCTTCGCTGCTCGCACCGCGCCGGGTCACCTCCTTAAGCAGCTCCCGGGCCGGAGCCGGCCTTTCCAGGCGGAGCAGAACCTTGCTGGTGATGATATCGATCTGGTCGGGAGTTCTGGTGAAACCGCGCAGATTGCGGAGCTCCCGCAGGGCCTGGCTGTTATCACCCAGATCGAGGAGCGTCTGAATCCGGCTGAGAGCCGCCCGTTCGTCCAGGTGGTCGTTGTCGGTGATGGTGGTGTACACCCGTAGGGCCTCGGCCAGAAAACCTTCGCTGCGATACAGTTGGGCCAACTCGTAGGCGAGCTCTTTCGACCAGTTGAGGCGCAGGGCCTGCTCGTAGGAGGCCGCCGCCTCGCTGGTTCGTTCGGTCTGTCGGAGCAGCCGGGCCAAGGCGAGATGGGCGGCATAGAACCCATCCTGCTGGCGGAGAATACGCCGGAATAGCCGCTCCGACTCACGGAATTGCCCGTTGTAACCGTACAGCAGCCCCAGCCGGAGGAGCACCTCCGGGTTGTCCGGGTCGATCTGTTCCGCCTTGCCGTAATGGCGTATCGCTTCGGGATACTTGTTCTGGCGGATGTAGAGATTGGCCTGCAAGAGATGGTAGGTCAGGTTGTTAGGCTCCTCACTCAGGGCCTCGTTCAGCCAGTCGATGGCCTTGCCGTACTCCTCCATCTTGAGCAGCAGAAGGGGGATCTTCTCCTTGATGTATGCTGACTGCGGATCGCAGATCAGCGCCTTCTGGTAGGCCTCCAGGGCTTCAGGGAAAAAACGGTTGGCCTCGGCGTGGCTTCCCCAGAGAAAGTAGAAATAGGAGCAGCCGGGGTCCGCCGGATCCTCCTCGGCCACTGGCCCGCCGGCGGGCAGGGGGATCCCGCAGGCGGTAAGGGCGAGGAGCCAGCAGAGGAGCAGAAGGCGGCAGCAGCTCTTCATGGTCGCGCCTTCAGCTGGTGGCAATGGTTTTGCAGGAGCGGCTCCACCTCGTTACGGATCAGTCTGTGCACGGCATCGACCGAACCGTCGGCGGCGATTCGGCGGACATAGGGGAGGTCGAGGCCGGCAAAGATTGCCGCCACCCGTTCCAGCTCCTGCAATTGCTCGAAGGCGTTCGGCACCTCGCCGCGCTTTTCGGTAATTCGGGCCAACCCCTGCTGCGGGGAAAGTTCGAAGAGCAGGGCAAGGTCGGGGGGCGGGGCAAAGCTGTTGGCGGCGAGAATCTCAGCCGGCATCATCCCCCGCGCCCCCTGATAGGCGACGGTGGAGAGGTAATAGCGGTCGGAGAGGACGATTTGCCCGGCGGCCAGGGCCGGCAGGAGCAGTTCCCTGACATGTTCCCGGCGATCGGCGAGAAAGAGGGCCAGCTCCTCGGCCGGGCTGCAGGCGGTGCGGTCGCTATAAAGGGCGCGGATCTTTTGGCCGTATGGCCCATCGGTCGGCTCACGGGTGGTCAGAACCGGCAGACCCCGGCGGCTAAGATGGGCGGCGAGCAGCTGCAGCTGGGTCGATTTGCCACTGCCGTCGGTCCCTTCGAAGACAATCAGCAGGCCGTTCATTGTTCCTCCCGGGTCTGCAGCCGGCTCTTCCGGGCGGCCGCCCGGTTCCGGCAGATACTTGCCGCCAGGCGTACCGCCTCGGCAAGGCTTTGCGGGTTGGCCAGGCCCTTACCGGCGATATCGTAGGCGGTACCGTGGTCGACCGAGGTGCGGACCAGGGGCAGGCCGATGGTGACGTTTACCCCGTCGTGGAAATGGAGGAGTTTGAAGGGAATCAATCCCTGGTCGTGGTACATCGCCACCACCGCGGCATAGGCACCACCGGCGGCACGGTGAAAAACGGTGTCCGGCGGGAAGGGGCCGGTGACGTTCAACCCTTCGCTGCGGCATTGTGCCACCGCCGGGGCGAGTATCTCCACCTCTTCACGACCGAACATCTGCTCTTCGCCGGCGTGGGGATTGAACCCGGCGACGGCAATTTTCGGGTCGGCAATGGCAAAGTCGGTGCAAAGCGAGCTATGGGTGAGCCGGATCAGCCGGCAGAGCCGGTCGCTGTTCAGGGCCTCGGCCACCTCCCGTAACGGGCAGTGGATGGTGGCCAGAGTGACTTTCAATCTGCTTCCGGCCATCATCATGGCGTACTCCCGGCAGCCGCTGAGGTCGGCCAGCATCTCGGTGTGGCCTGGGTAGTCATAGCCGGCAGCATTCAAGGTACTTTTCGAGATCGGGCAGGTGGTGAGGCCGTCGAGCAGTCCCTTGTTGACCAGAGCCACCCCTTCGCTGATATACCGAGCCATTGCCCGGCCGGTTTCTCGGTCCGGCCGGCCGTAGCGGAGCGAGTCTGCAGGCAGGGCGGAAAGGGGGAGGACCGGGATACTTCCCTCCGGCAACGCTTCCCCGGGCTGCCAGGGATGGCAGGGAGCGGGGAGGTCGAGGTGCCGGCCGCAGGCGGTGAGGATGCCGATATCGCCGAGGACCACAGCCTGGTACGGCGATTGCTCTCCGTGCGGAAAGAGAAGGTGCCGTTGTTGCTGAAAGAGGCGGAGAATGATCTCCGGCCCGATGCCGACCGGGCAACCCATGGTGATACCGATAATGGTGCGGTGTCGGCTGGGTGTGGCGAGCGTGTCTTGGCTGATGGGGCTGGAACTGACGGGGCAGGTGGGGGTGGAACTGTCGGGGCTGGTCGGGCTGGGGGCTATGGGGCTCATGGCGACCATTCTACTGCAGTTCGGCAGTTTCTGCAAAGGGTGGCGTACCACCAAGCACCGGCTCAGCCGGCAAAATCGAAGGCATCGACGATCAACTCCAGTCGCGGCGGATCGCTGCCGGCATAAGCAATGGCCACCACGTCAAAACGGGCCGGCTGGTCGTTTTGTCGCTGCTGGCCAAGATAGTACTGGGCCACCCTGCCGATCTGCCGCTGTTTTCTGGTGGTCACCGCTGCGGCGGGGCCACCGAAGCCGGTGCTGCGACGCGCCTTCACCTCGATGAACACCACCGTCTCGCCATCGGCGGCGATGATGTCGATCTCGCCGTAGCGGCAGCGGTAGTTCCTGGTCAGTATCCGGTAACCGCGCCGGCGCAATTCGGCAACGGCCAGATCCTCACCATCTTGTCCAAGTTGTTGGCGCTCAACGCTCATCCTGGCGCACCCCACGGAAACTGAGGCGATGGGCCGGGCAGGGGCCGTGCAGGGCAAGGGCCCGGCGGTGCTCTCGGGTCGGGTAGCCCTTGTGGCCGGCAAAGTTGTAGTCGGGATAGTGCTGGTGGAGCGCCTCCATCAGCCGGTCCCGTTCCACCTTGGCGATGATACTGGCGGCGGCGATGGCCTGGCTCTTCCCTTCCCCCCTGATCAGAGTCAGTTGGGGAATGGTACTGGGGATCGGGACGGTGCCGTCGATCAGCAAGAAATCTGGCGGATTGCCGATGGCGGCCACCGCCCGCTGCATGGCGAGCAGGGAGGCCTGCAGGATGTTGATCCGGTCAATGGTGGCCGGATCGACCACCCCGAGGCCGATGGCGGCCCCGGAGGCACGGAGCTGCCCGGCAAGTTGCCGGCGGCGGCGGGGGCCGATACTTTTCGAGTCGACGTAGCGGCCTATACCGCCATCGGCTGGCTGTGGGGAAGGGAGGATGACACAGGCCGCTACCACTGGTCCGGCCAAGGGGCCACGGCCCGCCTCGTCACAGCCGCCTAGACGCAAGCCCCTGGCCAGCAACCACCCCTCGAGTTCTTCTTCTCCAGGCCTGGCGGCAGGTTCTGGGAAGGTGAGGGGGAGCGGCCTTTCCTTGGCACTGGCGGTGTCCGGGGCACACAGGACCAGGGGCTGGCCGAGGACACCAGGGGCCCGAGGCCAGGACACCGGATGAGAATGGGGTGACACCCCTCTTAGCGGGTAAGACCGCGCTCGCGAATCCGTGCCGCCTTACCGGTCCGGTTGCGGAGGTAGTAGAGGCGGGAGCGGCGGACCCGACCTCGGGTTACCGGCTCAATCTTCTCGATCCGCGGGTTGTGCAGGGAAAAGGTCTTCTCTACCCCGACACCGTGGGATATCTTGCGGACGGTATAGGTGGCGTTCATGGTGCCGCGCTTGCGCTTGATCACCACCCCCTGGAAGAGCTGTACCCGCTCCTTGTTCCCCTCGACGATACGGATGGAAACCTTGACGCTGTCGCCGGGGCGGAATTCAGGGATGTCCTGCCGCATCTGTTCCTGGTTGATTCGCTCAATGAGTATGCTCATGTCGTGTACACTTTAGTTAAAGGTAATACTGCTTGTTTTCCCTCAGGATCCGAGCAGTCGGTCAATGATGATCGACGCTGCCGAGCGTACCGAGAGGTGGTTGTACCCGTTTCCCCCGCAAATCGGAGGGAGGCTGTAATCACTCTGTTCAATCAGTTCCGGGGCCAGGCCATGGGCGGTGCCGAAGAGGAGCAGCACCGGAACGGCCTCCCGGATTGTTCGGCCAAGCTCCTGGTAGCTCACCTGGTTCGGCCGGGCCTGAGCGCTGGTTACGACCACCAGTGGTCTGACCCCGTATAGTTCGGTCAGGCCGGCCACCACCTCAAGAGGGGATTGAGCCAGCCGGACAATGGCCAGTGCCTCACCGCGTGCCGGGTTGGACCGCGAGCCGTGGCCGGTCTGCCAGTGGTCGAGCAGTTCCCGCAGCAACTGGTGCTGGTCGGCGTACGGGGTGGTGATAAAGTAGCGCGCCAAGCCGTAGGTTTTCGCTGTTCGGGCGATATCGTGCACGTCGAGGTTGGTCACCGCCGAGCCGATACTCTCCCCCAGCCTGTTCACCACCGGGTGGTGCACCAGGGCTAGATTGAGGTTCTTTGCCACCTGGTCAATCGGCACGTTTTTCCTCTCTCTGTACCGCCAGTACCTGTCGGTACAGGTGATTCCGGCGGAGCAGCGTCATCTCGGCGGCGCTGAAAACCTCGCGGGCCAACAAATCGGGGCGCCGTTCCAGGGTGCGGGTTACCGAGGCGAGAAAGCGATACTCGGCAATCTGCCGGTGGTTGCCGCTCAGCAACTCTGCCGGTACCTCTTGGTCACGAAAGAGCCGTGGCCGCGTATAGTGAGGGTGCTTGAGCAGGTTTCGGCTGAAGGTGTCGTTTTCTGCCGAGCCGGCACAGCCAAGCACTCCTGGAAGCAGCCGGGTGACCGAGTCAACCACCAGCATCGCCGCCAGCTCACCGCCGCTGAGTATATAGTCACCCACCGAAATCTCGTCGTCAACGGAGGCGGCACGGAACCGCTCATCAACCCCTTCATAACGGCCACAGACCAGAACCAGCTGCTCATGGCGGGCCAACTCGGTGGCAATCTTCTGGTTGTACAGCCTGCCCTGGGGGGTGAGTAGAATCACCGGTGCCTTGGGCCAGGCTCTTTTCTGCGCCTCCACAGCCGCTGTCAGCGGCTCCGGCTTCATCACCATCCCCTCACCACCACCAAAGGGCCGATCGTCGGTGACCGCATGCGGGCCATCGGCAAAATCGCGGAGGTTGACCAGCCTGATGTCGATCTGACCTCGCTGTCGGGCCCTGTTGATGATCCCCTCGGCCAAGGGGGAAACCAGCAGCTCCGGAAAGATGGAGATGATCGCAAAGACCATCAGCGGCTCACCTGTGGCCCGATTTATCGGCAGCCAGATTCAGTTCAAGCAGGCCCGGTGGTGGGTCGATACGCAGCAGTCCCGGTTGCTGTTCGACCACAATCTCCCTGACCATGGGCACGAACACCTCGCCAGTGTCTGTCTCAACCACCAGCATATCCTGGGCTTTGTTGGAGAAGAGGCGGCTCACCCGGCCAACCTCCCGGCCATCAACGGTGACCACCTGAATGCCGATCAGTTCATGCCAGTAATACTCGTCTTCGCCTGCCGCCGGCAGATGTTCCCGAGCGACGAGAACCATCTGCCCGATTAGCCTCTCGGCGGCGTCGCGGCTCGCCACCGAGGCCAGGCGAACCACCGCCCCCTTGGCGTACGGCCGGCAGGTGAGGAGTTCGAGGGGCGGGCTCAACTGGCCATCCCGGGCAGAGAGGACCAGGGCAGGGTAGCTGCCGATGGCCTCAGCATCGCCGGAAAAGCAGTGCAGCCGTATCTCTCCTCGCAGCCCATGGGCCTTATCCACTTTGCCAATCAACAGGTATCGGTCGGCGGGGTATGGGTGGTCGACAGCCATCGGCGATGAATAGAGCCTATTCGACTATTTCCAGCCGTGATTTTTTTTCCTGCCGTCCTGCCGCGGCGGCGAGCAGGGTGCGCAGGGCCCGGGCCGTCCGCCCCTGTTTGCCGATCACCTTGCCGAGGTCCTCGGTAGCCACTGCCAGTTCGATGGCCACCGTATCCTCTTCGTCAATCCGCCTGACCTGCACCTGCTCCGGCTGGTCGACCAGTGACCTGGCCACCGTGGCAACCAACTCTTCCATTACTGCTGGGTGTCGGCCGCAGCCTTTTTGATCAGGCTCTGGACGGTGGTGGACGGTTGCGCCCCCTTACCCAGCCAGTTTTCCAGTTTTTCGGCGTCGATGGTGATCCTGGCCGGATCCTGCAGGGGGTCGTAGGTGCCGACCACATCGAGGAAACGGCCGTCTCGCTTGCATTCGCTGTCGGCGACGATAATCCGGTAGAAGGGTTTTTTCTTTCTGCCAAGGCGGGTCAATCGAATACGTACAGCCATTCCGGTTATTCCTTCAATAAAAATTGGTGGGATGCGCTTCTCCTCGCTGATCGAGGGGGGAGCTATTTTCTCTTCATTCCCTTGGGGATCTTGCGCCGTTTGATGCCGGAAAACACCCCCGGCTTGCCACGGATCTTCTTCATCATCTTCAACATCTCGGAGTAGCTTTTCAGCACCCGGTTGACATCGCCGAGGGCCGTGCCCGAGCCGGCGGCGATCCTCGTCCGACGGGCCGGGTTGATGATCAGGTGGTTCTGCCGTTCCTTTCTGGTCATCGAACGGATGATCGCTTCGGTCTTCCGCAGTTCCTTCTCGTCCGGTTTGGGGGAGTCCTTCAACTGTTTTAATTTGTTGATGCCGGGAACCATGTCGAGAATCTGTTCCAGGCTCCCCATCTTTTTGATCTGTTGGATCTGCTCGAGGAAGTCTTCCAGGGTGAACTGGTTCTGCTGCAGTTTCCTGGCCAGCCGGTCGGCCTCCTGCCTGTCGACCACCGACTCGGCCTTTTCGATCAGGGTGAGGATATCCCCCATGCCGAGGATCCGTGAGGCCACCCGTTCCGGGTGGAACACCTCAATGTCGTCCAGCCCCTCGCCGATGCCGACAAACTTTATCGGCTTGCCGGTGACACTCTTGATCGACAGCGCCGCGCCACCCCGGGCGTCGCCCTCCATCTTGGTGAGCACAACCCCGGAGATCTGCAGGTCCTGGTTGAACTTTTCGGCGACGCTGACCGCATCCTGGCCGGTCATTGCGTCGGCGACGAAGAGAATTTCCGAGAGGGGCACCGCCGCCTGGATCGCCTGCAATTCGCCCATCAGCACCTCGTCGACATGGAGTCGGCCGGCGGTGTCGATGATCAGCGTGTCGTAGCCGTGGGTCGTGGCGGCGTTGAGCGCCTGACGGCAGATGTCCACCGGCCGTGTCGCAGCGGTGGAGGGGTGGACCGGGATCGCCAGCCGGTCACCGAGGATCTGCAGCTGTTCGATGGCTGCCGGGCGGTAAATGTCGGCCGGGACCAGATAGGGCTTGCGCCCGCGCCCCTGTAATATTTTGGCCAGCTTGCCGGCGGTGGTGGTCTTGCCCGAGCCCTGCAGGCCGGCCATCATGATCACCACCGGCTGCCGGCCGTCCAGTTCGATCGGTCGGGCAGTGCCGCCCAGCAGTTCGACCAGCTCCTCGTGGACGATCTTGATCACCTGCTGGCCGGGCGAGAGGCTTTTGGCAACTTCTCTGCCGATGGCCTTCTCGGTGACGGCAGTGACAAAAGACCTGGCCACCTTGAAGTTGACATCGGCCTCCAGGAGGGCGGTGCGCACCTCCTCCATGGCCTCGCCGATGTTCTCCTCGGTCAGTCTGCCGTGGCCCCGGAGCCTTTTGAAGACTCCCTCCAGCCTGTCGGTCAAGTTTTCAAACATTTTTTGCTGACTGTTCTCTGCGTTATTGAACTGTCTAATTGAGCTATTTAATTAAATATATAATTAAAATATCTTAATGTACTCAATAGTTATGCTGTCTGCCGCCCTGTCAGCTGTCGGCCGCCGGGTTCACCTCTACCCCTGCGCCGCCCACGCCTCTTCTCCGGCTGAGGCAAAAGCCAGGGCCGGGCTGACGGCACCGCCTGACCTCAGGGCGCGGGCCGGAAGGCGGGCCGAGAGGCGAATATCGATCGGTTGCCGGCGGTTCGCAGGGGCCGGTTTACATGGCTTACGCCATGCTCTTCCCCCTCTTCCGGTGCAGTCAGGGGAGGGGAGTATGGCCAGCAGGCCTCGGAACTCAAAAGAGAAGAAAAATACAGGCTCCTGCTGATGATGTCAAGAAAGGAACGCTGAGTGGCAGAAAAAAGCGGTGCCATCGCTCCCTTGTCCTTCTCCTCCGGCTGTCCTATCGTCTTCGGCACCAGTTGGCAACAGAGATGAAAAGTTGAATGAAGAGAGAGGTGAGGAGGTGGGCAGTGGCTCAACGAAAAAGTCAGGAAGAGGATATTGGCAGCCGGGAGCCTCTCGCCTGTCGTATTGACCAGCACCGCATCGAGGTGGAACCCTTTTTCCTCTCCCGCGGCATGGAGATCGATATCGCCCTGGCCGCCTATGCCAACGGTCTGCCGCTGCTGCTGAAAGGCCCCACCGGTTGCGGCAAGAGCCGCTTCATGCGCTATCTCGCCTGGCGGCTGGCCAGGCCCTTGGTGACGGTATCCTGCCACGACGACCTCTCCACCTCCGACCTGGTCGGCCGCTATCTGGTACAGGGCAGCGAAGCGGTCTGGCAGGATGGCCCACTGACCATGGCGGTGCGGGCCGGGGCGATCTGCTATCTCGACGAGGTTGTCGAGGCCCGCAAGGACACCATCGTGGTGCTCCACCCCTTGACTGATGACCGTCGGGAACTGCCGGTGGAGAAGCAGGGGCGGCTGTACAGGGCTCCGCCCGAGTTCATGCTGGCGGTCTCCTACAACCCCGGCTACCAGAGTGTCCTGAAAGACCTGAAACCCTCCACCAGACAGCGTTTTGTCTCATTGAACTTCACCTATCCGCCAGCGGATATGGAGGAAGAGATTGTCATCCGCGAGAGTGGCGCCGACCCCGAGTTGGCCCGTCGGATGGTTCAGCTGGCGGTGATGACCCGGGGGTTGAAGGATTCCGGCCTGGCCGAAGGGGCCTCCACCCGCCTGATCATCCAGACCATAGCCCTGGTCAGGGCCGGCATCCCGGTGGTGGATGCCTGCCGGGCAGGGATGGTGGAGAGCCTCAGCGATGACCCGGAACTGCTGGCTGCCCTCGATGAGATGATCTTTGCCCTGTTTTGAAGTCGATGCCAACGCTTGCTGAACAGAAGGCGGCCTTCTACCGGGTGGTCTCCCCGTCACGCCCCAACGAGTGGGAGGTTGATGAACTTTTTGCCGGCCTGGCCGAACTGGACAGTGAGAGCCGGGAACTGCTGCTCGGGCAGGTTCCGGCCATCTGGCCGGTCAGCCACAGCCTCTGCTACGCCTTCCTCAGTGACGCCCCGCAGGCCATGCCCCTGCTTCCCCGGCAGCTGTTGCCGGAGTGGGTCCGGCAGCTGCTTGCCGCCTATGAAAGTCGGGGGCTTTATGGCGCGCGGGAGTTCATGGCGGCGGTTGACCGGCTCTTTCTCGGCCCGCTGCGGGGTGAGGCGGGGGTAGCCTTTTCTGCCCTGGCGCCGCTGTTGCGCTCGTATATCCAAGGGGTTGCCGGCCGCCCCCTGGAACTGGCCACCGGGCCGCTGCCGGCCACCGACGGCAGGACCATATACCTTCCTGAAACCATCGACCTGCTGCCGGAAAAGGCGGAGAATATCCTCCTCTATAAACTGCTGGTCTCCCTCCAGTGGCTGCACGCCGGTTCTCCCCTGTTCACCGAACTGGCTCTGGCCGGCGGCGATCCCTTTGCCCACTTTCCCGAGCCGACAACGGCCCGGGATCTCTTTGCCGTCCTCCGTTTCCAAACGGTCTCTGCCACTCTTAGCGAAACTCTGCCAGGCCTTGCCCGGGCAGCCACCGGCCTCGTTCGGCGGCTCATTGCTGAACTGGCCAGTGAGGGACCGCCGGACCGCTGTCATGCCCTGCGGCGCTTGCTCAGCGAGGTGGTGCCGCCACGACCGGCCAGCGATTGTGCCGGTGACCGGCTCGCCGAGCTGGCCACCTGCTATGCCCGGTTCTCCCCTCTGCCCGGCAGCTACCGGCTCGGCCCCTGTGCCCTGCTCCTCGGCAGCTTCGACTTTGTCCGGGCCGGTGAGGTGATCCGCCAGCGGCGGGAAGAGCAGAAAAACCGCTTTGTCAGGATGGCGGCAGCCTTTCTGCACCGGCAGACGGCCGCCGAAACCCCTGACGCACCGGCAGCGGTCGCCACTGCCGATCAGGATGCCGCCCTTCTTCTCCTGACTGAGACGACAGCGACAAAGCGGCGGCAGCAACACCGCCGTCTGGAGAACGAGGGTACCGAACTGCCGGCCGAACTTGCCGCCCTGATTGCCGAATTGAGTAAAGAGTTTGGTGCCGTGCCGGCCAATTACCTTCAGGCTGCGGTGGGCATGTCGGCCGGGGCGGGGCCGCAGCGCGGCGATGGCGAGGGCGGGACGGCAGATGCCGAGGCCCCGCCGGCAGGGGGCTGCGCCTACCCCTACGACGAATGGGATTTTCGTCGCGGTGGCTACCGGCACCACTGGTGCACCCTTTACGAGAAACCGCTTTCGCCGGTGCAATCCACCTTCGTCAGCGCCACTCTGGAGAAATACCGGCCCCAGCTGCGGCGGCTGCGCCGGCAGTTTGAGATGCTGCGGACCAGCCGGCGCCTCGTCCGCCGGCGCCGGTATGGCGATGAGATCGATCTTGATGCCCTGATCGAGGCCCTGGGTGACCGGGCGGCTGGCCGGCAGCCCTCCGACCGCCTCTTTTTCCGCCAGCTGCGCGACGAACGGGACATTACCGCCCTTTTCCTCATCGACATGTCCAACTCCACCGAGGGCTGGGTGGGGCTGGCGATGAAGGAGGCCCTGGTGCTGCTTGCCGAGTCGCTGGAAGTGGTCGGTGACCGCTATGGCATGTACGGATTCTCCGGCATGCGGCGGTCGCGCAGCGATCTCTTTCTGATCAAGGATCCCGCCGAGCCTTACGGGACGTTGGTTCGCCACCGGATTGCCGCCATCTCCCCGCGCGAGTACACCCGGATGGGCCCGCCCCTGCGCCACCTCACCCGACGGCTGGCGGAGATGCCGGGTCGGGTGCGGCTGCTGGTGGTGATCTCCGACGGCAAGCCGGAGGATTACGATGACTACCGGGGTGACTACGCCATCGAAGATACCCGCCGCGCTCTCCTCGAGGCCAGGGGCTGCGGAATCTACCCCTTCTGCATCACCATCGACCGGCAGGCCCAGGAGTACCTTGGCCATATGTTCGGCCGCGGCAACTATATCTTTGTCGACAACGTTCTCAGCCTGCCGGCGCGGATGGCTGAAATGTACCGCCTGCTGACCAGTTGAGGCAAGCGCTGCCGCGGGGATGCCGGCTGCGCAAGGGATGGAATGGGTCGCCCGGCCTAGCCGGCAAGTTCGTTGAAGCGGCAGCTCAGTACCAAATCACCATCCTCGTAGACCGTTTTCACCTTATAGGGGAGGGTCTTGAACAGGGCGATCATCGCCTTGTTGCTCGGGAAGGTGTAGGCGAGAAGGCCACCGATGCCGTTTTCCCGCGCCACCGCCGCCAGTTTTTTCAGGAAAAAGGTGCCGAGCCCCTTGCCCTGGTACTCTTCGCTCACCGAGAAGGCGACCTCGGCGAGGTTCTCCTTCTCCAGTTTCATGCTCTCCGCCACCGCTACCACCTTGCCGAAACCGAATTCGCCGACCACCGCCACGAGGGTGATATCGTTGACGTAGTCGACCTGGGAACGGCTCTCCATCTCCGGGCGGGCAAAGATCGTCTTCTGGCAGAAGAATCTGGTGAGGATATCCTCTTTGGAGAGGCTGTAATAGTGCTCCTGGATCCGCCGCTCGTCCACCGGTTTTGAAGGCCGGATGATCACCTTCTCGCCGTCGATGACCAGGGTCTCCTCCAACTGGATCGGGTAGACCGCCCGCGCCGCCTCGCCAAGGCTCCGTTCGGCGCCGATATAGTGTGCCTCCTTGGCTGCCTGGAAGAGGTCTTCACGGAAATCCGGGTGGGCGATGCTGATCATCGCCATGACCCGCTCCTGCAGGCTTTTGCCGAACAGGTTGACCGCCCCGTATTCGGAGACCACGTAGTGCACATCGCCGCGGGGGACCACCACCACATGGTCGATCAGTCGCGGCACAATGTTGGAGTGGCGTCCCTGTTCGTCGTCACTGGTGGAGGGGAGCATCAGAATCGATTTGCCACCGGGGGAGCGGCGGGCACCACGGACGAAGTCGGGGATACCGGAGACCCCGGCAAAGCGGGTGGCCTCGGAGGCCTCGGCGGAGACTTGGCCGGTGATATCCATGATTCTGGCCACGTTCAGGGAGACCATGCGGTTATGGCGGGAGATGACGAAGGGGTCGTTGACGTAGTCGGAGGGATGGAAGTCGATGGCCGGATTGTTGTTGAGAAATTCATAGAGGTTGTGGCTGCCGATGGCCAGTGAGGCGACCATCTTGCCGTCGTTGAGCCCCTTTTTCTTGTTGTTGATGTTGCCGGTGGAGTAGAGGTGCATGATATCGTCGGTGAGGAACTGCGAGTGCACACCGAGATCGTTCTTGTTGGAAAGGGCCTGTATGGTGGCCTGAGAGGCGGCGTCAAGACCGAGTTGCAGGGTAGAGCCGTCCTCGATCAGTCGGGCGATATGCTTGCCGATCTGAATCGCCGCCTGGGAAAAGAGGGTCGAGTGGGGGACAGAGAGCAAATCTTCCTCATGTTCGACGATCACGTCAATGTCGTTGACGTGGATAAAACCCTGCCCCATCACCCGGGGCATCATCGGGTTGACCTGGGCGATCACCAGGTCGGCGGAGCGAGCCGCCGCCAGGGTCACATCGACGGAGATGCCAAGGCTCATCCAGCCGAAATCGTCCACCGGAGAAACCTGGATGAGCGCCACGTTCAGCGGCATCCTGCGGGTCAGAAAGAGGCTGGGCACGTCGGACATGTTCATCGGGGTGATGAAGCGGCGTTGCCGGGCGAGCACCTCGGAACGGGTGGAGCCGAGGTAGATGGAGCGGATGTTGAGGTTGGTGTCACGGGTCTTGTCGGCGATGGCGGTGAGGGAGACAGTCTCCCGACCGAGCAGCCGGACAATCTCCAGGCCGCTGAAGTCATTTGTTTTATTGACCAAGGTCTGGACCAGGGCCTGTGGTTCGCCGCAGCCGGAACCGATAAAAACCCGCTGACCGGAGCGGATCAGGCCGATGGCCTTCTCCGCCGTCATCCGTTTGTCCAGATAGGCATCCGCCCAGTACTGGCTGTTTGGCATTTTCCGCTCCTTCCAATCCCTGTTGGCAATACCGCTGCGCTCTGTTCTATAAAAAGAAAAAATTGTAATCGTTCACCGGTCTGCAGAAAACGTTGCGGAACCCGGATCTGAGGTCGTTCAGCCAGTCCTCCAGGTTCGTTCAGGCAGGTGCCAAGCGAGAGTGTATTCTGTGCGCTGGCCTGACCGGGCGAAAATGGGGTATTGGTGGACGGGTACCAATCAAGACCAGTGTAGCCGAGGCTGGGCGGGAGTACAATCTCTTTCGCTGCCGGGTCGGCATCCCTGCCACGGGCGCCCCTGTCGATTCATTCCCGTTGATACAAGTAATCAGCTCGTCTTTTTTTTGCGGTTGGCGTGTAACAATGTTATTGCAGCATATCGCCGCATTCTACGGCCGATGACGACTGTGTTCAGGGTTCCCATCAATATTTATAACATATTGATAAAAAAAATATAAAATATAGTATTCGGCCAACAGTGCGGTCAATACAGGGCCTGCCAGGGCCACTTTGACTTGGGCTCGAACGGCCGTTCCCCGGCCGGATTGGGGAATCGGTTGTGGTTTCTGTGTAACAATGTTTGATTTAGTTGTTGAACTGTCTCCGGTGATACGGTATACAGGGCGGGTGGAGAGCGGTGCCGCAGGAGAACTCAGACAAAAGGAGCGAGCATGGGCGAATACGCAGCGGTTTTTCAGAAAAGTGTGGACAATCCTGAACAATTCTGGGCAGATGCAGCAAAAGGAATCAGCTGGTACAGCCCCTGGGAGAAGGTTCTTGACGCCTCCAACCCACCCTTTTACCGCTGGTTTCCCGGCGGCACCCTGAACACCTGTTACAATGCAGTGGACCGTCATGTGGAAGGAGGGCGGGCCGAACAGACCGCCATCATCTATGACAGTCCGGTAACCAGCACCGTCCGTCGGATCAGTTACGGAGAACTGCAGGGGCAGGTCGCCACTTTTGCCGGGGCCCTGGCCAGTCTCGGGGTGGGTAAAGGGGATACCGTGGTCATTTACATGCCGATGATCCCTGAGGCGGCGGTGGCCATGCTGGCCTGCGCCCGCCTGGGGGCGGTCCATTCCGTGGTTTTTGGCGGATTCGCCCCGCACGAGTTGGCCATTCGCATCGACCATGCCCAGCCGAAGGTGCTGGTGACCGCCTCCGGGGCCATCGAGGGGAAAAAGGTACTGGCCTACAAACCGATGGTGGATACCGCCATCGAGCAGTCCACCCACCGGGTGGACGGGGTGGTGGTCTTTCAGCGCGACTTCGTCACCGCCGAACTGCAGGCCGGCCGTGACCACGACTGGCAGGCGTTGGTGGCGAAAAGCGAACCGGTGGGCTGCACCCCGGTGCTGGCCACCGATCCCCTCTATATTCTCTATACCTCCGGCACCACCGGTATGCCGAAAGGGGTGCTGCGCGACAATGGCGGCCATGCCGTTGCCCTGCACTGGACCATGAAGAATCTCTACGATATCAATCCCGGCGAGGTGTGGTGGTCGGCCTCCGATGTCGGCTGGGTGGTCGGCCACTCCTACATCGTCTACGCCCCCCTGCTGCAGGGGTCTACGACCGTCCTCTACGAAGGCAAACCAGTGGGGACGCCCGATGCCGGTGCCTTCTGGCGGGTGATTTCCGAACATCGGGTCAAGGCCCTGTTCACCGCCCCGACCGCCTTCCGGGCAATCAAGAAAGAGGACCCGAACGGCGAGCGGCTGGCCGACTACGATCTCTCCTCTTTTGCCTGCCTCTACCTCGCCGGCGAGCGTACCGATCCGGATACACTGCACTGGGCTGAAAACAAGCTGCAGGTGCCGGTGATCGACCACTGGTGGCAGACCGAAACCGGCTGGGCGATTGTCGGCAATTGCCGTGGTATCGAAGAGTTGCCGGTGAAAGAGGGCTCGCCGACAAAACCGTTGCCGGGCTGGGATGTGCGGGTGGTGGATGACGGCGGTAAGGAGGTGGCAAGGGGGCAGGAAGGCAATATCGTGGTGAAGCTTCCCCTGCCGCCGGGGACCCTGGTCACCCTCTGGCGCAACGATGAGCGCTTTGTCAAATCCTATATGACGAGATTCCCAGGCTATTACGAGACCAGTGACGGCGGCTACATGGATGCCGATGGCTATCTCTACGTCATGGGGCGGATGGACGACGTGATCAACATCGCCGGCCATCGCCTCTCCACCGGCGCCATGGAGGAGATTATCGCCAACCACCCCGATGTCGCCGAGTGTGCCGTGTTCGGCGCCGACGACCAGTTGAAAGGGCAGCTGCCGGTTGGTCTCTTCGTGGTCAAGGCTGGGGTGAGCCGTGACGGCGGTGAAATTGCCGCCGAACTGGTGAAGATGGTTCGTGAGACCATCGGCCCCATCGCCTGTTTCCGTGATGCCCGCCAGGTGGCCCGTCTGCCCAAGACCCGTTCCGGAAAGATACTGCGCGGTACCATGCGGTCGATAGCCAACAGCAAGGAATACCGAACTCCGTCGACCATCGATGATCCGGCCATCCTCGGGGAGATCACCGACGCCCTGCTGCAGATGGGGTACGGCAAGAAGGAGAGCTGAGTGTGCGGCGGCGGCTGACACTGGTCGCCAGCGCGGTAGTTTTCACCCCCAGGGGCGGCCACGGCCGTCCCGCAAGTTAACGGACGACAGGACATGAAGATTCACGAATATCAGGCAAAAGAGCTGTTTCGCAAATACCGGGTACCGACCCCGGAAGGTGGGGTCGGTGAGAGCCTGGAGGAAATTGCCGAGGTGGTCGCCTCTCTTGGTCTGCCGGTGGTGGTCAAGGCCCAGATCCACGCCGGTGGCCGGGGCAAGGGTGGTGGGGTGCGCCTTGCCCGGACCAACGAGGAGGCGAACCAGGCAGCGGCGGCAATCCTCGGCATGACCCTGGTGACCAGGCAGACCGGCCCGGAAGGGCGGCTGGTGCGGAAGGTTCTGGTGGAGAAGGGAGTAGCAATTGAAAAGGAACTTTACCTGTCGCTGATCCCCGACCGGGGCAGCGCGACGATCATGTTCGTCGCCAGCCAGGATGGGGGGATGGATATTGAGGAGGTGGCCGCCGCCACCCCGGAGCGGATCATCAAGGTGGCGGTGAACCCACTCACCGGCCCGCAACCCTTCCACTTCCGGCAGATGGCCTTCGGGCTCCAACTCGACCCGGCACTGCACAAACAGTTTGCCGCCCTCCTCAAAGGCCTCTATCAGCTCTTTGTCGACTGCGACTGTTCGCTGGTCGAGATCAACCCGCTGATCATCACCGCCGACCAGCAGATCATCGCCCTGGACGCCAAAATCGATATCGACGGCAATGCCCTTTTCCGCCACCCGGAACTGCAGACATTGCACGACCCCTTTGAGGACGACCCCATCGAGGCGGAGGCGGCCAGGTTCCATCTCAACTATATCAACCTCGACGGCAATGTCGGCAATATGGTCAATGGGGCAGGTCTGGCCATGGCCACCATGGACATCATCAAACAGGCGGGTGCCGAGCCGGCCAATTTTCTTGATGTTGGTGGTGGGGCCAGCGCCGAGATGGTGGAAAACGGTTTCCGTCTCATTCTCCGTGACCCCAAGGTGAAGGGGATTCTGATCAATATTTTCGGCGGCATCCTCCGCTGTGACGTTCTCGCCCAGGGAGTTGTGCAGGCGGCCGAGAAGGTCAACCTTTCCGTGCCGGTGGTGGTGCGGATGGAGGGGACCAATGTTGAAGAGGGGCGGCGGATTCTCAGTGACTCGGGTCTGAAATTGATCAATGCCGCCGACCTGGCCGACGCCGCCCGGAAAGTGGCGGAGATCGTTGCCTGATTGGAACGGATTGGGCTGACTTTAACGCACAAGGGACAACCATGAGTATTTTTGTCGACAGTACAACACGACTGCTGGTGCAGGGAATCACCGGCCGGGAAGGGCGGTTCCATACCCAGCAGTGCATCGCCTACGGCACCAGGGTGGTGGCCGGAGTGACCCCCGGCAAGGGTGGTCAGGAGGTGGATGGGGTACCGGTATTCAACACCGTTGCCGAGGCCAGGAGGGCGACCGGTGCCAATGCCTCGATGATTTTCGTCCCGCCGGCCTTTGCCGCTGATGCCATTCTCGAGGCGGTGGATGCCGGGATCGAACTGGTGGTCTGTATTACCGAAGGGGTTCCGGTGCTCGATATGCTGCGGGTGAAGAACAGTCTCGCCTTCGCCGGTAGCCGGCTGATCGGTCCCAACTGCCCGGGAATCATCACCCCGGGGCAGTGCAAGATCGGCATCATGCCCGGGGCGATCCATACCCCGGGGGGGCCGGTGGGAGTGGTCTCCCGCTCCGGCACCCTCACCTATGAGGTGGTGCACCAGTTGACCGGGGTGGGTCTTGGCCAGAGTACCTGTGTCGGCATCGGTGGTGACCCGGTCAACGGTACCGGCTTCATCGACTGCCTGCAGGCCTTTAACGCCGACCCGGAGACCGCGGCGGTGGTGATGGTCGGGGAGATCGGTGGCAGTGCCGAAGAGGAGGCCGCCGCCTGGATCAAGGCGAACATGGCCAAGCCGGTGGTCGGCTTTATTGCCGGGCTGACTGCCCCGCCCGGGCGACGGATGGGTCATGCCGGGGCGATCGTCAGTGGCGGCCAGGGTACTGCCGGCGCCAAGATCACCGCCATGGAGGCGTCGGGAATCCATGTCTGCCGTGACCTGGGCAGCCTTGGTCTGCTGTGCCGTGAGGTGTTCCATTAAAATATATCGGCCGTCGGCCAGGCCGGTGGTGACGTTGCGCAAGGAGAGCCAATGAACAGCAAGGACCGACTCGAACACCTGCAGAAACTCCGGGCCGAGGCCCGCCTCGGTGGAGGGCAGGTGCGTATCGACAAACAGCATGCCAAGGGCTGCATGACCGCCAGGGAAAGGATCGATCTTCTCCTCGACCCCGGCACCTTTGAAGAGTTTGATATGTTCAAGACCCACCGCTGCCGTGATTTCGGCATGGACAAACAGGTCTATCCCGGCGATGGGGTGGTCACCGGCCATGGCCAGGTGGATGGCCGGACCGTCTACGTTTTTGCCCAGGATTTCACCGTTCTCGGCGGCTCGCTGTCCGAGACATTTGCCGAAAAGATCTGCAAGATCATGGATCTGGCCATGAAAAACGGCGCCCCGGTAATCGGTCTCAACGACTCCGGGGGGGCACGGATCCAGGAGGGGATCGAAAGCCTTGCCGGCTACTCGGAGATCTTTCAGCGTAACGTCATGGCCTCCGGGGTGGTGCCGCAGATCTCGGCGATCTTCGGCCCCTGTGCCGGTGGCGCGGTCTACTCGCCGGCCCTCACCGATTTTGTGATCATGGTGCAGAAACAGTCCTACATGTTTCTCACCGGCCCCAAGGTGGTCAAGTCGGTGACCCACGAGGATGTCAACGAAGAGACCCTCGGGGGCGCGGCGATGCATGCCAGCCGCAGCGGGGTGGTCGATTACCCGGCCACCTCCGGAGCCGACGCGGTCGACTATATCCGCCGTCTTCTCTCCTTTCTCCCCCAGAACAACATGGTTGACCCGCCGGTGGTGGCCTCCGCCGACCCCGGACACCGCCGCACCCCGGCCCTGAACGGGATTATCCCGGAGAACCCCAACGCCCCCTACGACATGAAGGAGGTGATTCTGCAGACCGTCGACAGCCATGATTTTTTCGAGGTCAAACAGAATTTCGCCCCCAACCTGATTGTCGGTTTTGCCCGCTACGACGGGACCAGTGTGGGGATCGTCGCCAACCAGCCGAGCCACCTTTCCGGGGTTCTCGATATCGACTCCTCGGTGAAGGGGGCCCGCTTTGTCCGCTTCTGCGACTGCTTCAACATCCCGGTGGTCACCTTCGTCGACGTGCCCGGTTTTCTGCCCGGTACCGCCCAGGAGTACGGCGGGGTGATCCGGAACGGCGCCAAGATCCTCTACGCCTTTGCCGAGGCGACGGTGCCGAAGGTCACGGTAATCACCCGCAAGGCCTATGGTGGCGCCTATTGCGTCATGTCGTCGAAGCATCTCCGGGGCGATATCAACTACGCCTGGCCCACTGCGGAAATTGCGGTGATGGGCGCCAAGGGGGCGGTGGGGGTCCTCTACGGCCGTGAGGCGGCGAAACAGGAGGATCCGGCCGCCTTCCTCGCCCAGAAGGAGAAGGAGTACCAGGAGACTGTGGCCAACCCCTACGTTGCCGCCCAGCGGGGCTATATCGATGACATCATTGATCCGGCCGACACCCGTGTGCGTATCGTTCGGGCCCTCTCCCTGCTGCGCCACAAGCGTGACACCAATCCGATGAAAAAACACGGCAATATCCCGCTGTAGAGCCGGGGTGGGGCCGGAGGTGGATACCTTCCCCGGCCAATGAATGCCGAAAACAGCTGACCTGACGGAGAAAGAATGGCTGAGTTGAGCAAGGCTGGAAGAAAAAAAAAGATGGCCGCCGCCCTGGCGGCGGTGACCCTCTATCTGCAGGATGAGGCTGTCGCCGCCGCTGGCGAACAGACACCGTCGCTGGCCAGTGGCCATGCCGAGTGCAGCCCCTGGGGACAGAGCGCCCGCCAGGAGATGATGGCGATGCGCCGGCTCCTCCAGTTACGGGTTTTCCCCCGGCTCTAGGGGTTCCGCCTGTGGCCGGTCCGGCAGAGCCACCGGGCCGGCCCACCCCTCCCGCCGACACGAAAGGCAATAACCGACAGCTGCCGCAGCCCGCTCAGCCGGGTGGATGCGGTCAACCTCGGAACTGGACGCTCCAGCAGGGCAATCGACCAGTCCCGGTACAAGGAGAGAAGAAGACGATGAGCGATCAAGTGAAGATGACCACCATGTCCTACGAGGCCGATCGGCCGAAGGCAAAAAATCCGCTCAAGGTCATGGACCTGTCGATCCGTGACGGGCACCAGTCGCTGTTTGCCACCCGCGGGCGTACCGAGGATATGCTGCCGGTGGCCGAATTGATGGACGAGGTCGGTTTCTGGGCCATCGAGACCTGGGGTGGGGCGACCTTTGATACCATGCACCGCTTTCTCAACGAAGATCCCTGGGAACGGCTGCGCACCCTCAAACGGTATATCCGCAAGACCCCCTTTTCCATGCTGCTCAGGGCGCAGAACCTGGTCGGCTACCGTAACTACGCCGATGATCTGGCCGAGGCCTTCGTCGAGCGGGCGGCGGATAACGGTATGGATATCTTCCGGACCTTCGACGCCTTGAACGACTACCGCAATTTTGAGACGGTGGTCAGGGAGATCAAGAAGTGCGGCAAGCACTTCCAGGGGTGCATCTGTTACACCCTCACCGAGCCGCGTCTTGGTGGCGAGGTGTACAACCTCGACTACTACACCAGCAAAGCCAAGGCCCTGGCCGATATGGGGGCCGACTCCATCTGCATCAAGGACATGGCCGGGCTGCTTGCCCCCTATGACGCCTACCCGTTGATCAAGGCCCTGAAGAAGGCGGTGAAGGTGCCGATCCACCTGCACAGCCACTTCACCTCCGGGATGTCGCCGATGACCCAACTGAAGGCGGTTGAGGCCGGCGTCGACATCGTCGACTGCTGCATGACCCCCTATGCCTACCGTACCTCCCATGCCGCCGTTGAGCCGCTGGTGATGTCTCTGCTCGGGACCAATCGCGATACCGGTTTCGACATCAAGATTCTGGCCAAGATCAACGATATCCTTGAGCGGGAGGTGCTGCCGAAGTACCGCCACCTTCTTGACGACTCCAAGGTATCGATCATCGACATCAACGTCCTCCTCCACCAGACCCCGGGGGGGATGCTCTCCAACCTGGTCAACCAGCTGCGCGAGATGGATGCCCTCGACCGGATCGACGAGGTGTACCTTGAGCTGCCCCGGGTACGGCGGGATCTCGGCCAGATCCCCCTGGTCACCCCGACCAGCCAGATAGTCGGTGTGCAGACGGTGAACAACGTCCTCCACGATACCCCCGAGGAACGCTACACGATGATCACCGGCCAGGTGAAGGACCTCTGCTACGGCCTCTACGGCAAGACCGCCGTGCCAATCAATCCGGAGGTTCAGGCCAAGGCCCTGAAAGGGTACTCCCGCGGCGAGACCCCCATCACCTGCCGACCGGCCGAGGTTCTCGAACCGGAACTGGCCAAGGCGAAGGCGGAGATCGGTGATCTTGCCAGGGACCAGGAGGATCTCATTCTCTATGCCCAGTTCCCGGTCACCGGCCGAAAATTCCTCGAATGGAAGTACGGCCTGAGTGAGCCGCCGGCCAGCGTCAGGCCGATCACCATGGAGGAGGTACGAAAACGGGAGGCCCTGGTGAAAAAGGCCCTGGCCGGGAAGATGGTCGAGGTGCGTGACGACCAGCCGCCCAAGTCACCGGCGATTCGCACCTTTAACGTCTTTGTCGACAACGAGTACTTTCACGTCGAGGTTGACTCCACCGGCGAACCACAACTGGTGCCCGCTGCCAGACCGGCGCCGGCCGCCCCCCAGCCCGCCCCGGCGGTCACCCCGGCCGCCCCCCTTGCCGCCCCAACTCCAGCGCCGGCTCCGTCCGCCGCTGAAGGGACGGTGCTCCTTGCCCCGATGCCGGGGATGATCGTCCGCTACCTGAAGCAGGAAGGGGAGAAGGTGCAGAAGGGAGATGCGGTGGTGGTTCTCGAGGCGATGAAGATGGAAAACGCCCTCACCGCCCCCTGTGCCGGAGTGGTGCGTGGGGTCCGTTTCGCCAGCGGTGATACGGTGGCCAAGGGGGCCGTTCTCTGCTCGGTGCAGTAAGGTGGACGGAGCCGGGCAGGCCATGTCGGTCGTTCACTTTTTCGTGATGGGGCGGGTATGCTG
>JAABSV010000016.1 GCA_011390165.1 Desulfobulbaceae bacterium | reverse complement strand
AGCCGAGACCACCAGGTAGTCAGGCTGCACGGCAGCAAAAAAGGCCGGGGAACTGGAGGTGTTCGAGCCGTGGTGGGGGGCGAGGAGGATGGTCGCAGCGAGATCGTAGCCCCGGCCTACCAGACTCTGCTCGTCCCCTTTTTCGATATCGCCGGGAAACAAGGCACACCCCTCCTCGATACAGACCTTCAGCACCAGGCCGCTGTTCCCTCGCCGGCCGTTCCCCACGCCCGGGAGTCGCCAGCTGTTGGCGACATTTTCCACATAGCCGGAGGCATCTCCCAGCCGCTGCCCATCTGCCGGAACCACCGTGGCCACCCCCCTCTTTGCCGCCACCCGGAGAAGTTCCCTGCAGGCGGAATCGTCGCCAGCCTCGCGCAACCAGAGTACGGTCGGGGAAAAATGGCGGAGGATGAAGGAGAGGCCGTTGCAGTGGTCGGCATCGGGGTGGGTGAGGGCGACCGCATCCAGCCGCTGGATGCCGCGCTGCCAGAGATAGGGGGCAATCACCCGCTCACCGATATCGCCGCTGCCGGTGCCGGCGGTTCCGCCATCAATCAACAGGCGGTAGCCGGAGGGGAGTTCGACCAGACCGGCACTCCCCTGGCCGACATCGAGATAACTCAGCTGCAGCCCGGTGCGGTGGCTCTTCTCTTGGGAGTAGAGGGGGTGGAGGAGGAGGAGAGCCAGCAGGCAGGCGAGTGCCGGCAGGAGGAGGCCCGGGCCGGTTCTGCCGGTAAGCAGGAGCAAGGCCACGTAGTAGCCGGCAATAAGCCAGAGTGGCGGTGGCGGCAGACGGATGTCGGCAAAGGGGAGGGCGGCAAAGAAGGCGGCGGCGGCCAAGGCGGCATCGAGGCCATGGGCGCCGAAACGGAGGAGCAGTGCTGCCGCCTCCGGCTGCAGGGAGAGGAGCGGCAGGGCGAAAAAACCGGCCGGCAGGCTCCACAGGCAGAGGAGGGGCTCGACGAGCAGATTGGCCAGCGGGCCGACCAGAGAAAAACGGTGAAAGGCATGGATGGCGATGGGGGCGGTGGCCAGGGTGGCGACCAGGGAGACGAGGAGGGCGGCCAGCAGCCAGGTAGAGGCCCGGCTGAGCAGTGGCATCGATTGGTTGGGCGGCTTGCTGGGAGAGAGGAGCCGCTGTAGCTGTGGGAGCAGGAAGAGGAGGGCGGCCACCGCCGTAAAGGAGAGCTGGAAGGAGGTGGTGGCGAGTTGGAGCGGGTCGGCGAGGAGAATGGTGAGGGCGGCAAAGGCAAGGATGGCGGCGGGGGATCTCTGGCGGTCCAGGCAGATGGCAAGCAGCACCAGAGAGGCCATCAGCACGGCCCGGGCGACCGGGGTGTTCAGGCCGGCCAGGAGGGCGTAGACAAGGAGCACCGGCAGCGTGCAGAAGGCGGCCAGCTTGCGGGCCGGCCAGCGCAGGAGCAACCACTCCGAGCGGCAGAGCAGCTGGTAGAAGAGGGTAAAGAGCAGTACCGAAAGAATGCCGATGTGCAGTCCCGATATGGCCAGAATATGGAAGGTGCCGCTGGCCTTGAAGTCTTCAAGAACGGCTGGAGAAAGGCGGCTGCGGTCGCCGAGCAGGATGGCCCGATACATCGCGCTCCGCTCCGGGTCGGAGAGGGTCCGGTCGATGGCACGGCCAATTTCGCTGCGCAGCTGTTCGGGGAAAAAACGCACTCTCTGCCACCAGCCGGGCGGTGGATCGAGATGGGCGATAAAAAGAGGCGAGCGGATAAAGCCGGTGACGGTGATCCCCTGCCGGGCATAGTGGGCGGCGAGATCGAAGCTGCCCGGGCTGCGGTACCCCTCCGGTCGGCGCAATTCGGCCCGGATGGCCAGCCTCTCCCCGGGCCGGAACCGCTCCGGCCAGCTTCCCGGCAGCCGCAGCAGCACCTTTTCCCGACAAAAGAGAAGGGCCGGGTCGTCGCGTCGCTGGTACTGCTCACAGTTGAGGCGGAGTCGGCTGAAGGTGCCGTCAAACTCCACCATCGCCGCCAGGGTGCCGACCAGCAGGGTCTCGCTCTTTGTCTCGATCTGCCGGTAGAGGGAATCCGCCGGCGGCGGGGCGAGATGGAGTTGGCCGTACCAGCAGCCGGCGGCGACGAACAGGGGGGGGAGGAGCCAGAGGGAGGCGTTCCGGCGCCGGCTGAGGTGGAGGGTGAGGAGGAGGAGGGCGAGAACAAGCAGGGCGGCGGTGAAGATCGCCAGAGCGCCGCTGGTCAGGCTAAAGCTGTGGGCGAGGGCGATGCCGAGGGCAAAGGCGAAGGCGACCGTCGCCAGGAGATTGCTGCTGATGGTGGCAAGCAGCTTCACAGCAGACCGCGGAGCAGCTGGATATGCCGGTCCACCACCACCCCGCCAACCTTCGCCACCGCCTGGCGGGCCGCCTCACCCTGGCGGGCCCGCTCGGCCGGCGAGTCGGCCAGGGTGGTAAGGGCCCGGCTCAGGCCGGCGGCATCGGCCACCTGGGTGGCACCACCGGCGGCGACCAGTTCGGCGGCGATCTCACTGAAATCCTCCATGAACCGGCCAAAGAGTACCGGTACCCCGAGGGCGGCCGGCTCCAGGGGGTTGTGGCCGCCGCAGGGAACCAGGCTGCCGCCGACGAAGGCGATATCGGCCAGGGCGTAAAAATCGATCAGCTCACCGATGGTGTCGATCAGCAGCAGGTCCGCCGTTGCCGGCCGATTTTCACTGCGCCGGGCGTGCTGCCAGCCCAGCCGGCCGGCCAGCTTGGCAATCTCGTCTGCCCGCCCGGGGTCGCGTGGGGCGAGCAGGAGAAAAAGCTCCGGGTGGTTGGCCCGCAGTTCCAGGCAGCCGCGCAGGAGCAGTTCCTCTTCGCCGCGGTGCGTGGAGCCGGCCAGGAGGAGGAGGCGGCCGCTGGGAAGCAGGCGGATCTTCTCGCTCTGGTCGGCAAGCCTGGTCCGGGTTGCGTATTTCAGGTTACCGGGACAATGGAGGCGTTCTGGCGGTACGCCGAGGCGGGCCATGGCCTGGCGGTCCTCTTCGGTCTGCAGGCAAAGGCAGGAAAAGCCGGCGAAGAGCGGTCGAAAAAAGAGGGCCAGGCGGCGATAGCCGGCCCGGGAGGAGGCGGAGACCCGGCCGTTGACCAGAACGGTGGCAACCCCCCGCTGCCGTAAACGGCCCAGCAGGTTGGGCCAGAAGTCGGTCTCCACCAGGATATAGATATCCGCCCCGATCTCCTCGATAAAGTGGTCGACCACCGGCAACAGATCGATAGGCCCGTCGATGACCCGGTCGGCCAGTCCATCGAAGAGCCGCTCGGCCACCAGGCGGCCGCTGGCGGTGGTTACCGAAACGATCAGCCGCCCATCCGGCCAACTCTCCCGGATGGCGGCAAGCAGAGGGGCAGCCGAGGTCACCTCGCCCACCGAGAGGGCATGCAGCCAGAAGGTCTTCGCTTTTCCGGCCGAGGGTGGTAAGCTCTGGCCTGGCGGCAGGGCCGGTCCGGAATCGGCAAGGGGGTACCCCATGAGGCCAAGTCGGGCCGGCAGGCGCCGGCGGTACTTGCCCCGGCAGAACAGGCAGCCGAGGAACACCAGCAGCAACGGCAGCAGCAGCAGTTGGAGAAGGTTGTAGAGGAGGAGCATGGCTGCCAGCATACCACCCATGCCTGGAAGGCACAACGAGCAACACTGTCCGGCACCAGCAGGCCCTACCGGTCCTGGCTGGGCGGTGGCGACGGCATGAACATCGTCCTGGCGGAAGAATCCGAGCTCCAGGGGGGCCGGCTCAGCCTGGGCGACCGCCGGGCGGAGCATATCGTCAAGGTGCTCCGCGCCGAGGCCGGTGACCTGCTGCGAGTCGGCCTGGTCAACGGCCCATCCGGCCGGGGCCGGATCACCTCAATCAAAAAGAAGTTTCCCTTCCTGGTTGAGCTGGCCGTCGATTTCGTCGTCGGCGACACAGGGCCACCCCCTATGCCGCCCATTGATCTGATTCTCGCCCTGCCCCGACCGATCATGCTCCGGCGGATACTCAGCCAGGCCGCCGCCCTCGGGGTTGGCAGAATTGATCTGGTCAATGCCGGCCGGGTGGAAAAGAGTTTCTGGGAGGCGGGCATCCTTCAGCCGGAAGAGTACCGCCCCCACCTGCTGCAGGGGCTTGAGCAGGCGGTGGATACCCGTCTGCCGGAGCTCTTCTGCCACCGCCGGCTCCGCCGCTTTCTGGACGAGACCCTTACCCTTGCCGCCGCCGGCTACCGCCACCTGCTGATCGCCCACCCGGGAGGCAGCCCGCTGGGGGCGATCATCGACCACCAGCCCGGCCGCCTGGTTCTGGCCGTCGGTCCGGAAGGGGGTTGGCTGGACGATGAGGTGGCGGCCTTCAGCCGGCTCGGTTTTCTCAGCTGCTCCCTCGGGGAGCGGATCCTCAAGGTCGACACCGCGGTGGTCGCCCTGCACGCCCGGGTCAGCGCCCTGCGGGAATTGCGCCTTTTGCCGGCAGATTAGCGGTAGGCGGCAATGCCGGTTACCGCCTCGCCGATGATCAGCAGGTGCATGTCGTGCGTCCCCTCGTAGGTGTAGACCGACTCGAGGTTGTTGGCGTGGCGCATCAGCGGGTATTCACCCATGATGCCGTTGGCACCGAGCATGGGCCGCGCCTTCCGGGCGATATCCAGGGCGACCTGGACGTTGTTCATCTTGGCCATTGAGACCTGGGCCGGTGTGGCCAGCCCCTGATCCTTCAGCCGACCGAGCTGGAGGACCAGCAGCTGCCCCTTGGTCAGCTCGGTGACCATCTCTGCCAGTTTTCTCTGCTGCAGCTGGAAGGCGGCGATCGGTTTGTCGAACTGGACCCGCTGCAAGGCGTACTCAAGGGCAGTCTGGTAACAGTTGTCGGCGGCCCCGAGGGCTCCCCAGGCGATGCCGTAGCGGGCCTGGTTCAGGCAGCCGAGGGGCGCCTTCAGCCCCTTGCCGTCGGGAAGAAGGCTTTTCGCCTCGTCAACCACCACATTTTCCAGGATCAGTTCGCTGGTTACCGAGGCCCGCAGGCTCCATTTCCCTTTCATCCGGCGGCTGGAGAAGCCGGGGGTCTCCTTCTCCACCAGAAAGCCGCGCACCCCGTCATCGGTTCTCGCCCAGACGATGGCGACATCGGCGATACTGCCGTTGGTGATCCACATCTTGGTACCGTTCAGGGTCCAGGTGCCGTCGCCGTTGTTCTTTGCCCGGGTGCGCATGCCGCCCGGGTTGGAGCCGAAATCCGGCTCGGTGAGGCCGAAGCAGCCGATCGCCTCGCCGGCCGCCATCTTCGGCAACCAGTACTCCTTCTGGGCGGCGCTGCCGTAGGCGAATATCGGGTACATCACCAGCGAGCCCTGTACCGAGGCAAAGCTGCGAATCGCCGAATCTCCTCTTTCCAGCTCGTACATGAGGATGCCGTAGGCAACACTGGAGAGGCCGGCACAGCCGTACTCTTCCGGCAGATTCGGGCCGAGGAAGCCGAGGCTGCCCATGGTTTGCACCAGGTGGCCGGGAAATTTCTCCTCCTGGGCATAGCTGTCAATAATCGGGATCACCTCGCGATTGACAAAATCCCTGGCGGTCTGGCGGACCAGCCGCTCCTCGTCGGTCAACAGCCCCTGCAGCCCGATAAAATCAGTCAGTTCACTGGTCATGGTTGTGCTCCCTGTCGCATCTTGTCGTTACCGGCGGTTGTCGTTTCGCCGTGGCCGTAATCGTTTAGACCTCTCCTGTAGCAGGTCGGTCAGGAGTCGGCAAGGATTACTTGCCGACTGTCGCAGAGCGGTTGGCAAAAAGGCGCTGGGAGGCGAGTGCCGTCGTCGAACGGCGACGGGGGTACTTCAGGTAGGGGATGATCACCTCGTTCTTGCCGCCACCGGTCCCGTCGTAGGTGATTGAGACCACCGGCACTCCGGTGCTCTCTTCAATCCGTCCCCGCATCGCTTCGGTGATCAGGGAGGCGCAGCAGAGGGCCGGGCTGGCCTGGACCAGCAGGGAGACGTCCGGGTAGTGTTTGAGGATGTAGTGGATCTTGAGCAGGTTGTCGGTGGTCTCACCGCTGTTCTCCACCGAGACCAGGAAGCGGCCGAGAATTGCCGCCGGGTCGTCGTCGTACTGGTGGACCGGCTGGTCGAGGATGCGCTGGAAGATCCTGGCGTAGCCTCTTTCCAGGGTGGTCATGGCGGCCAGCAGGGCCCGGCCGGTGAGCAGGTCGAGATACTTGCCCTCGTTGAACCACTTGCGGAAGTAACTGGTGGCAACCATCTTGGCGTATTCGTTGTACGGGGTGGTGACTACTTCGCCGCCGTTGGCCTCGATGAAGCGGATCAGATCCTGATTCAGCACCCGGTTGTCGCGGGAGTAGAGATCGCCGAAAATCGCCACCTTCGGGCGGACCTCCGGCCTGGTTTCGATCCACTGGAAGCGGGAGATCACCTCTTCCAGACAGCTCTCCAGAGGGCGTTTACCGGCAAAGGCATCGGCGAGAATCTGCACACTTTTGTCAAGAATCCGGTCGGTGCGCCCCTTCTCCACCTCGTAGGGACGGATACGGCACCCCACCTTGTGGAGCAGGCCGCCGATCATATAGGCAAAATAGGCGTTTTTCGCCGCTCGCATGGAGATGTCCGAGAAGGTCATGTTCCCCTGGTAGACCGCCGCCCGGCCCAGCCCATGTTCGTCGAGGATCTGTTCGATCTGGAAGGGGTAGAGGCGGATATTGCAGGCCAGGTAGGAGCGGTTCAGCCAGAGGACGCAGTCGGCCGGGTCATAGCCGCCGCTTCTGATCGCCGCCATGTAGCCCTCTGCCACCGTGTTGAGGGGGATGCACTGACCGCTGTTGTGCTTCAGGCTCGCCCGGATGGTACCCTCGGTCTCCTCGAGCAGTCGGGTGGGGTAGCCTTCCCGGCGCAGGCTGGCGGCGAGGAGGGCACAGGTGATCTCATCCCAGTTGGGGAAGAAGACCTGTCTGCCGGCCAGGCTGTCGGCATGGCGGGGGGTAAGGGAACGGCCGGTGCCGCCACTCCGGGCCTGGCCGGCTGCCGCCGCCCGGGCGTGGTTGCGAAAGGTACGGATCGCCGCCTCGATCCGGGTCTCGTAGCCGACACTGGAGTCGTGCTCGTCCAGTTCGAGGATGAGGTAGGGCTTGCCGTGGTGCTCCATGATCGCCTTGAAATAGTCGACGGCAAAAGAGTCGGGCGAACATTTGAACGAGGTGACGAAGACCGGGTACAGCCCCTGACGGCTGCCGCTCACCTCCGCCGCCTCGAGGATTTTGGCGGCATGCTCCCAGTGGATCTCGGCGAGCAGAGGGGCAATTCTTTCCACCTCGGCGGGGTGGTAGTCGAGCATGTCCTGGAAGGCGGTGTTGATTCCCAGTTCTCTGAAGATCCCTAAAATATTGCCGTTCCGGCCGGCGGCGAGGATGGTGTAGGGGCGGCCGAGAAGGAGCACGCCGATATCGTTCTTCTTCTTTTCACGGCGGCGGTGGAGTTCCTGCAGCTGCCGGCGGTAGTCACGGTCAAAGGCCAGGGCCTGGTCGTAGGCCGAGGCGACCTCGAGAAATCCCCAACGGTTCCGGTCGATCCGCTGCAACATCCGGTAGAGCTGGATCTTGGTGTGGAACGGGGTATAGAGATAGCGCAGTACCGGCCGGAGAAACCGCGCACCGTCGGCGTCCTGGTTGCTGGCGACAAGGGCGGCGACGAACTGGGTGTAGTAGCAGTAGTGCCGGCGGAGATTTTTGCTCTTGTTTTCCAGGTAGACCGGCAAGAAGAGATAGTCGCAGCGGGAGAGCAGCCAGTGGGCATGGCCGTGCATGGCGGTGATCGGCGCGCAGAACTCGGCCCCGCACAGTTTCTTCCCCTCGCTGACCGCCTCCGAACACTCCTCGCTGCTGCGGGTGGCAAGACCGAGCAGGTCGAAAAATTTTCGCCAGAGGTGCAGTTCATCCAGCAGGTGAACGGCGGCCGGCAGGCCGATCACCGGCCCGCCCGGAGTGGCGGTGGCCGGCACTCTACAGAGCCGGCGCCGTTCGCCAAGCAGGTCGTTGGCCCCGGTTCGGCGCGGCACCGGGGCGGTGCCCTGGTAGTCCCGGTCGCAGAGAAAGCCGTAGGCCACCGTCTCCCCGCCAATGTCGGCGATGGTCAGTTTGCAGTGGTTGGCACAGAGGTCGCACACCTCGCTGCGCAGCGGAATGGCTTTTCGGTGCAGGCCGAGACCGGCAAAGGCTGACTGGCGCCGCCCCTCGTCGGCGAGGAGCAGGGCGACCCCGAGGGCGCCGGTGAGGTGACAGAATTTGGACACCAGGATCGGCTGCTGCAGGCGCTGTTCGAAGGCGGCGACCAGGGCCCTGTTGCGGGCGGTGGCCCCCTGGAAGAGGACGGTCTTGCCGATCAGCCGTTCGTTGGCCACCTTCAGCAGATAGTTTTCCCGTACCGAGTGGAGGGCGGCGGCAAGCACCTCCTCGACGCTGTAGCCCTCGCTGAGGTAATGGTTGATGTCCCGTTCCATGAAGACCGTGCAGCGGTCGCTGCTCATCGGCGCCGCAACTCCCTCGGTCCGCCGGGCATAGTCGCCGATGGGGCAGCCGAGCCGCTCCGCCTGCTCCTCGATAAAGGAGCCGGTCCCGGCGGCGCACACCTTGTTCATGGTGGAGAAGGTGACCTGGCCGTTCCGCAGGGTGGTGAATTTGGCGTCTTGGCCGCCGATCTCGATGATCGTATCCACCTCCGGGTTGAGCTGGCAGGCGGCGCGGGCATGGGCGGTGATCTCGTCGACGACGCTGTCGGCGGAGATCAGCCGGCCGATCAGCTTGCGGCCGGAGCCGGTGGTCCCGCAGCCGATGATGTTGAGGCGAAGGGCGCGGCGGCCGGCAAGCCCGTCAATGGCCCAGAAGATGTCCTGCACCGCCTGCAGGGGTCGACCGGCGGTGCGGGTGTAGAGGCCGGCGAACACCTCGCCGGCCGTATCCAGCAACACCGCCTTGGAGCTGGTCGAGCCGATATCGATGCCGAGATAGAGGTCGAGGCCTTCCCCATCCGCCGGCAGCCGGTGGAGATCCACCTCCACCTCCGGCCCCTCTCCCCGGCGGGTCGTGTACTGTTCGGCGCAGGTAAAATCGGGGTAGCTGGAATAGCGCAGTTGCAGAGGGGGGTAGAAGTACTCCCTGGGGGTGCTCGGCCGGCCGGCCAGCAATCCGCTGCTCCCCCCCGGCAGGGGCGGCGGTGAGACGGTGGTCGTTCCCTCGAGCTCCTCCAAAAGGAGGAGGGCAGCCCCCAGGGCGCCGTAGAGGTGGCCGTCGGCAGGCACCAGCAGCTTCAGGCCGGTACCTTGGCTGAGCTGGTTGACCACCGCCCGGTTTTTGCCGACCCCACCGCAGAAAACCACCTCGCCGCGGGGGCGGTGGCGGCCGGTAAAGAGGGTATCGGCAATGTTTCTGGCCAGCCCGCGGCAAAGGCCCTGGCAGATCTCGTCCAACCGGTACCCTTCCTGCTGGGCATGGATCAGGTCGGTCTTGGCGAAGACCGCACAGCGGGAGGCGATCCGGGGCGGGGTCCCGGTGCAGCTGTCGGCCAGCGCGGCGAGATCGGCAATTCCCGTCAGCTGCAGCCGGCCGGCCTGCTGGTCGAGGAAACTGCCGGTGCCGGCGGCACAGCCGGTGTTGGCGGTACAGCTGAGGTAGTTGCCATCGGCGTCGAAGGTGGCCAGGCTGAAGCGCTCGCCGCCGACGGTGAGCAGGGCCGCCATCCGTGGGTGGAAGAGCCGGGCACTGGCGGTTACCGCCAGTTGGTTGTCATAGCGCCGTGGCGCCGCGACCAGGAGAGGGGTGGAGGTGGTGGCGGCGACGTGGCTGACCTCCTCCGGCTGCACCACCGCCAGCAGTTTGCCGAGGGTTGCCGGGATGTCGCCATGGTGAAAAAGGTAGCCCCGCCGGAGGATCCGTCGGTTGCGGTCGATGGCCACCAGGCCCGCCGCCACCGAACCGATATCAATCCCCAGGATAGTGCCGCCCTTCATTTCCTGCCCCATTTTGCCGCCGTCGCTCGTCTGCTTTGCCCGTTTCCTCCAATACCTATTCTTTTTTCCCGGGGGTGTCAAGGATCTCACCGGTCGTGGTCGATGCTGCCGGCGGGTGAAAGTGGCGATAGATCACGCCGGCCAGTTCCGGGCCGATCCCCGGAACGGTGCGCAGATCTGCCTGGCTGGCCTCCCTGACCCGCTTCAAGCTGCCGAGGTGGCGGAGCAGCTGCTCCTTCTTCTCTTTGCCGATGCCGCTGATCCCCTGCAGTTCGGAGGCTAGGGTCGAACGCTGCCGGAGCCGGCGGTGGAAGGTGATGCCGTAGCGGTGGGCCTCGTCGCGGATCCGCATCAGATAGAGGAGAACCGGGCTGTGGGCCGGGAGGAGCAGCGGGTTTTTCTGCCCCCGCCGGTAGAGCTTTTCTCCCTCGTCACCCCGCTCCTTGGCGATCCCCACCCAGTCCAGGTCGTCGCTGATCCCCAGTTCGCCGGCCACTGCCAGGGCCATGCCCAACTGTCCCTTGCCACCATCAACCAGCAGCAGGTCGGGGAGGTTCCCCTCATCCCGGCCACGGCGCAGACGGCGCTGGAGACTCTCCCGCATCATGGCGTAGTCGTCCGGTCCGTCGACCGTCCTGATCCGGTAGTGGCGGTAGTTGCCCTTGTCCGGCTCCCCCTGCCGGAAACAGACCAGGGCCCCCACCGCCAGCTGGCCGCTGATATTGCTGATATCGAGGCATTCGATCCGTTCCGGTGGCCGCTGCAGGCGGAGGGTCTTCACCAGGGCCTCGGCGAGGCTCTGCCAGGAACGGTGCTGCTGCTCCCGTTCGGCAAAGAGTTGCCGGGCGTTGGCGTTGGCCATGTGCAGCAGCTGTCGGCCATCGCCCCGCTGGGGAAATTTCAGGCTGACCCGATTGCCGCTTCGCTGCTGGAGAAATTCTTCATAGAGGGGCTGGTCGGCCAGCGGGCAGGGGAGGAGGATTTCCCCGGGCAGCGGGGTCTCCGGCTGGTAGAACTGGGTGAGGACCTGCGCCAGGATCGCCTGGTCGTCGCCGTAGGGGTCGGTGAGGAAAAAGGTCCGGCTGCCGTTGAGCAGGCCGTGGCGGATCTGCAGGATGGCGATGGTGACCGCGGCATCCTGCCTGGCCAGGCCGAAGATGTCCTGGTCTTTGCTGTGCGCTGCCGAGACCACCTGTTTTTCCAGGGTGCGGCGCAGGTCGGCCAGCTGGTCGCGAAGCTGGGCGGCCCGTTCGAAGGCAAGGGTTTCGGCGGCCTGGTGCATCTGCTCCTCCAGGTTTGCCTGCAGGGCCTTGCCCCGTCCTTCCAGCAGCATGATGATCTTCTCGACATTTTCCAGATAGAGCCGGCGGTCGGCCAGGCCGGCGCAGGGGGCGAGGCAGCGGCCGATCTGCTGGTTGAGGCAGGGGCGTGGCCGCGGTTTCAGCCGGTTCCCCTTGCAATTGCGCAGCGGGAAGAGGCCGGCGATCAGCCGCAGGGTGGCCCACATGGCGCTGGCCGAGGAGTAGGGGCCGAAATAGCGGGCCTTGTCGGCGCTCTTCCGCCTGGCCATGCCTACCCGTGGCCACTCCTCGGCCACGGTTACCTTGATATAGGGGTAGTTTTTGTCGTCGCGGAGGATGATGTTGTACTTCGGCTTGTGCTCCTTGATCAGCGAGGCCTCGAGGATCAGCGCTTCCTTTTCGGTGGCGGTGATGATCGTCTCCACCCGGCGGACCCCGGCCAGCATCACCGTGGTCTTCGAGTGCTCGCTGCCGCTGAAGCGGGCGTAGGAGGCGAGCCGCTTGTGGAGATCCTTGGCCTTGCCGACGTAGAGCACCCCATCCTGGCCGTCCCGCATCAGATAGACCCCCGGGGCGTGCGGGGCGGCGGCGAGGGTGGTCTCCGGCAGCATGGTGTTCCTTGAGAGGAAATCAGCCGAGGGCGGCACGGAAGAGGGTACGGGTGTACTCCCGGCGCGGCGCGGCGAAGATCTCTGCCGCCGGGCCGGCCTCGACGATCCGACCCTGGCGCATCACCGCCAGGTAATCGGCGAGGGCCCGGACGGTGCGCAGGTCGTGGGAGATGAACAGGTAGCTGAGCCGGTACCGCTCCTGCAGGTCGAGAAGGAGTTCGATGATCTGGGCCTGGATGGTGACATCGAGAGCGGAGGTGGGTTCGTCGAGGATGAGAAACTTCGGTTTCAGCACGATCGCCCGGGCAATGGCGATCCGCTGGCGTTGGCCGCCGGAAAATTCGTGCGGGAAGCGGAAGGCCATCTCCTCGCTCAGCCCCACCTCGGCCAGCCCCTGCAGTACTCGGCGGTGCCGCTCCCGGCGGTCGGCCTCCGGGCTGTGCACCAAGAGCCCCTCCTCAACGATCTGGTGGACGGTGAGGCGGGGGGAGAGGGAGGAGAAGGGGTCCTGAAAGACCACCTGGATGTCGCTGCGCAGCGGGCGGAGGCGGCGTTGGCTCCAGTCCTGGATCTCCTCGCCGGCAAAGAGGATCCGGCCGGTGCTGCGGACCAGTCTGAGGATCGCCATGCCGAGGGTGGTCTTGCCCGAACCCGATTCGCCCACCACCCCGCAGGTGGTGCCGCGACGGAACTCCAGGCTCACCTCGTCAACGGCACGGATGCTCTTCCAGCGGCGCTTGAAGGGGTGGACCCAGCCGCTAGCGACCCGGAAATGGCAGTTGAGTTTGTCGACCGCGAGGAGGACCGGGGCGCTGCTCTGGTCGATGGTCCGCCCCGGCCCGGGGATGGCCGCCAGCAGGGTGCGGGTGTAGGCCTCGGCGGGGGCGGCAAAGATTTTCCCGGTCGGGCCGCTTTCGACAATCCGTCCCCGGTGCATGATGCAGATCCGCTCCGCCCGCTGGCGGACGATCTGCAGGTCGTGGGTGATAAAGAGCACCGCCATCCCGTACTCCTGCCGTATCTCGTCGAGCAGGTCGAGGATCTGCGCCTGAATGGTGACGTCGAGAGCGGTGGTCGGCTCGTCGGCGATCAGCAGGGCGGGCCGGCAGGCAAGGGCCATGGCAATCATCACCCGTTGTCGCTGGCCGCCGGAAAGTTGGTGCGGAAAGGCGCGCATCCGCCCCTCCGGATCATCAAGGCCGGTCCGCGTCAGGAGGCTGATGGCCTCCCGAAACGCTTCCGCATGGCCCATCCGGCGGTGCAGGCGGAGCGGTTCGAGCAACTGGCTGCCGACAGTGTAGACCGGGTTGAGGGAGGTCATCGGCTCCTGAAAGACCATGCCGACGCGGTTGCCACGGATACGGCGCAGTTCCGCCGGCGTCAGGCTGAGAACCTCCTCGCCGGCAAAGCGGATTGAACCCTCCTGGCGGATGGTGCTGCTCTCTTCAAGGAGCCGGAGTATGGCCAGGGCGGTGACTGATTTCCCGGAGCCGGACTCCCCCACCAGGGCCACGGTTTCGCCGGCCGCAAGGTCCAGGGAGACGTGGTGGAGGACCTGTTCCTCCACCCATTCGCCCAGTTCGTCGTATCTGGTGAACCAGAGGCTGAGGTCGTCTATTTCCAGCAGTGCGGGCATCGTTTTTTCCCCCGGCCGGCACAGTGCCGGCAGATTGCCGTGGCCGCTGTCGGCCTCAGCCTCCGCCGATCACCGGAAAGATGGCGAGCACATCGCCATCTTCCGGAATCAGGGAGAAGTCGCAGTGGCGGGAGTTGCGCATCAGTACACCCACCTCTTCGCGGTCGATGCCCAGGCCGTCGACGATGTCACCCACCGTGGTGCCTGGCGGATACTCCTCTTCCGCCAGGCTGAAACGGTGGTCACGGAAATAGGCGAACAGTTTGACGGTGAGCCGCATTTAAAAGTTCCAGAAGGTGTCAATCTCCTCGCCGGTGAAATCGAACACCACGTTGTGCGGTGCCAGCGGCTCGCTGTAAAAGAACTCCGGCAGCCGGTCGTCGACGGCGGTGAAGCCGGCGGCGGTGTTGAAGGCCCGTTCGGTCTTGAGGATATACTTGCCGAGATTGACCACATCGTCACCGGTGAGGGAGATCCCGTAGCGGGCGTTGATCAGGTCGATCAGCGCCGGCAGGCACTCCTGGTTGTCCAGGGCGGCAAAGGCAATAAAGAGGCACATGCCGGTGGAGTCGATGGCGGCGGTGGCGATCTGCAGGTTGCGCGACAGTTCCACCTGCCCTTCCTTGGTAAGGGGGTCCACCGAGCCGCCGACCTTGAGGATATTGGTGGCGATGGTGTAGCCCATGGTGTGGTCGGCACCCTGGGTGGAGGTGGCGTAGGTGATGCCGATCCCCTTGATTGCCCGCGGGTCGTAGGCCGGGATCGCCTGGTTTTTCACCACCGGCACCCGGGTCACCCCGAAGGCCCGGCCCACCGAACCGGCGCCGTTGCCGATAATCCGCCCCAGCGGGGTCCCATTTCCTACCTCCTCCTTGAGGATGCGGCAGACCCCGGTGCCGTCGCCGAAGGGGAGCACACCCGCCTCCATGGCCACGCCCATGGCCACCGAGGTCTCGATGGTGTCGATGCCGATATCGTCCATCAGCCGGTCGGCCTCGGCGATGTGGTCGAGGTTGTCGACACAGCAGTCGGCCCCCATCGCCCAGATCGATTCGTATTCGAAGCCCGAGGTGATTTTCTTGCCGGCGGTGTCGGTATAGACCTGGGAACATTGGATGACACAGCCGGGATGGCAGTTGTGCTTCGGTTTGCCCTGGCGCTGGACAATGGTGTCGTACATCGTTTCGCCACTGATCTTCTCGTGGCCGGCAAATTGACCGGAGGTGAAGTTTTTCGTCGGGAGCCCCCCTGATTCGTTGATGATGTTGATCAGGATGTTGGTGCCGTACTGGCCGAGGGCCTGGCTCACCGGGTGGTCGACCAGGGCCTTGCTGAAGGCCCGGTTGGCCTCCTTGAACTTCTCCGGCTCGGCAATGGCCACCTTCCCATCACCTGGGTCGATGCTGATGAACTTCACCCGCTTGGCGCCCATCACCGCCCCCAGGCCGCCCCGGCCGGAGGAGCGGACACTGCCGTCCGGGTCCTTGACCGAGATGTTGGCCCCGGCCATTTTCATCTCGCCGGCCGGGCCGATGGTGATCAGGCCGATCTTGCCGGGGTAGCGTTGGCCATGGGCCTCGACTACGGCGAAATTGCCCTTGCCGACCAGTTCACTCTCCTCCTCGATCTTCACCCCCTGCTGAGAGACCAGCAGCCGGTACCAACGGTCCTCCTTCGGCAGCCCTTCGATGATCAGTGCCTTGCAGCCGGTGCGGGCGAGAAGCTGGGCGGCGGTGCCGCCGGCATTGGACTCCTTGATGGTGCCGGTGAGCGGGCTCTTGGCGCCGATGGAAAGCCGGCCGGAGCTGGCCGCCACTGTCCCGGAGAGGAGACCGGGGGCGAGGACCAGTTTGTTCTTTTCCCCCAGGGGGTGGCAGGTGGGTTCCACCTCGGCGGCAATAATGGTGCTGGTGAGGCCGCGGCCGCCGTGGCCGGCCCAGGCGGCGGGAACATCTTCGACGGTGCAACTGAGGGTGCTCATATTGACGCGAAAAATTGAATCGGCCATGCTAGGTCTCCTTGTTGGTTGAGTTTGCTGTGGCTATCGGCAAACCCCGCGGGCCTGGTTTACCGCCCCGCCGGGCCTTAAACGATGCAGTCGGGGGCAAACCCGAGCAGTCTGCCACCTGGCTGCAACTTTTTTCATTTCTCGTCGTGACTTCCAACCAGTTGGGGAGTCACGGTCATCCCAGGCAAGGCCGGGTGGGGCCGAGTGGGCTGACTGGGACCGGGGGCCGGGGGCCGACCTGGCCGGGTCGGGGTCGACCAGCTACTGCTCGTAGAGCACCCGGCCGCAGTCGCGCAAATCGTAGCCGCCGAGGGCGAGGATGGCCTGGCGCAGGGGGCCCTCCTCACGGATCAGGGCCAAGAGGGCCGCCACCCGGTGGTCCTCAAGATGTTCGGCGGGGACAATGAGATCGTAGCGCTCTTCGGCCACCGGCACAAAGTCCACCCCCAGGGCGTTGGCGGCGGCAAGAATTCCCATCCCGCAGTCGACGCTGCCGCTGGCCACCGCCGCGGCGACACTCATGTGGGTGTACTCCTCATGCTCGTAGCCGATGATGGTGGCGGCGGCAATCCCGGCATCGGCCAGCACTTTGTCGGTGAGCAGACGGGTGCCGGCCCCCTTCTGGCGGTTGATAAAGGTCCAGCCGTTGCCGGCGATGTCATGAAAATCCCTGATTCTCTTCGGGTTGCCCGGAGCCACCAGCAGCCCCTGGCGGCGGTAGCAGAGGTTGATCAGCTGGAGTGGGGTGCCGGCCAGAAAACGCTTGATAAAGGGGATGTTGTATTCGCTGCTCGCCTCGTCGAGGAGGTGGCTGCCGGCGATATGGGCCTCGCCCCGGCGGATTGCCATGATGCCGCCCATGGAACCGACATGGGCCGAGGAGATGCGCACGATGGGCCGCCGCCGGTGGAGGTGGTTGGCGATCAGGTCGAGGATGTTGTCGTGGCTGCCGATGCAGACCAGGGTAGCATCCACCTCGGTCTGCGGTCGGAGCAGCTCCACCTGGACCTGCTCGCCGGCACCGATCCCCTCGCAACCTGAGGGAACGGTGAGCAGGCCGTCGGCGCGGACCAGGGACATCACCGCCCCGGCCCCCTTGCCGGAGGGGGTGGCCATCAGCCGGCTGCCCACCCGGCCGAGGGTGATCCGGACAAACTGGTCCACCCCCATCGCCGAGTGGAGGGGGCGGGAGAGGGTCGCTTCGACAAACTCTTCGACCGGTGCCCCCTGGCCGAGGCAGGCGGCGATCATCTCCCGGACGAAGAGGCGCATGGTGAGCAGGGCGGAGACCGGATAGCCGGGCAGGCCGATTACCGGGGTGTTGCCCATCATCGCCAGGATCACCGGTTTGCCTGGCTTGATCGCCACCCCGTGGACGATGACCTCGCCCACCTCGGCCAGCACCTGGGCACTGTAGTCCCGCGTCCCCGCCGAGGCACCGGCGTTCAGGACCACGAGGTCGTTGGCCGCCGCCGCGGCGAGCAGGGCCTCGCGGAGACGGCCGGGGTCGTCGGCGACCGGCATGCCGCGGCTGGCCACCGCCCCCCAGTCGCTGAGGTAGCCGGCCAGAATCCGGGAGTTGAACTCGATGATCTGGCCCGGTTTGGCCGGTCGGCCAGGCTGGATCAGCTCGCTGCCGCTGGGGATCACGTGGGCCCTGGGTGGCCGGACCACCGCCACCTCGATTACCCCGGTGGCCAGCATCGCCCCCTGGTCGATGGGCCGGATGCGGTGCCCCTCGGGGAGGATCAGTTCCGTGGCGACGATGTCCTCACCGATGGTGCGCACATGCTGCCAGGGGGTGGCCGGCTGCTGCAGTTCCACCTCCGCCTCGCTCAGATAATGGACATCCTCGATCATCACCACCGCGTTGCAACCCTCCGGGATGGCGTTGCCGGTGTTCACCGGCCGGAAGCGGTCGCTGCCCAGGCGGACCGGGGCCGCCTCGCTGGCCCCCTGCAGGTCGGCAAAATCGACGGCGATGCCGTCCATCGCCGCGGCGTTGTAGGAGGGCGACGAGGTGGTGGCGAAGACCGGTCTGGCGGTTATCCGGCCAAGGCTTTCGTCGACGGCGATCCGCTCGACCTTCACCGGGCCAAGGAAACCCCGCTGCCGCAGGGTTGCCGCCCAGAGTTGCCGGGCCTCGCTGAGAGGCATGTTTTGGAGGTAAATATCGCGCTGGTTCATCGGTAGAGGAAAACCTTGACAGTTGAATTTTCCGGTACTCCCTGGCTGGCCTCGTCGATCTCGAAATAACCGTGTGCCCGCGAGAGGGTGGAGATGGAGCCGGACTTGCCGGGAACCGGTTCAGCCAGCCAGCCATCGCCATCGGCAACGAGGCGGACCCGCACCACATCACGGCGGCCGGCAGCGGAGTTGGTGTTCCGGCTGAGGCGGGCCGGCAGAGAGGTCTCCGGCAGCGGCGGCGGCACCTCTCGGCCGGCGAGCCGGTGGAGCGCCGGGGCGACGAAGTAGTCGAAACAGACCATCGCTGAAACCGGGTGGCCGGGCAGGCCGAAGACCGGGGTGGTGCCGCTCATCCCGATCAGCACCGGCTTGCCCGGTTTCAAAGTAACCCCGTGCACCAGGATGCCAGGGGGGCCGAGGGCGGCGATCACCTCCTCGCCCAGGTCGCGGGCCCCCACTGAACTGCCGCCGGAGAAGAGGACCATGTCGTGCTCGGCCACCGCTCGGGTGATGGCCGGCAGAAAGAGGTCTCGGCGGTCGGAGACGATGCCGCAGTCAACCGCCAGCCCCCCGGCCCGCCGGACCAGGCCGGCCAGGGTGAGGCTGTTGATGTTGCGGATCTGCCCCGGTTGCGGCTTCCCTTCGTGGGGGATGATCTCGTCGCCGGTGGCCAGGATGGCCACCCGGGGCCGGCGGTACACCGTCACCGTGGCAATTCCGAGGCCGGCAAGCAGGCCGATATCCTGGGGGCGAAGCAGCCGGCCGGCGGGCAGGGCCTGGTCGCCGGCACGGATATCCTCCCCCCGCTGGATGAGATTGCTGCCTGCCCCGACCCCTTTGACCATCTCCACCAGGCTCTCGTCCACCGGCACGGTGTGTTCGAGCATCACCACCGCGTCGGCACCGGCCGGCAGCAGGCCGCCGGTGGGGATGCGCAGGCAGCAGCCCCTGTCAACGGAGAGGGTCGGGGCGGTGCCCATGGCCACCTCGCCAGTGATGCTCAGGTAGCAGGGCATTGACTCGCTTGCCCCGAAGGTGTCGGCGGCGCGGACGGCAAAACCGTCCATGGTCGAACGGGCCTGGGCCGGCAGGTCTTCCGGGGCGGCCACCGGCTGGGCTAGGACTCGGTCGAAGGCCTCCGCCAGGGGGAGAGAGCAAACGTCGACGGTGCTGCCGGCAAGGTGGTCGAGAAGAATTTGCTGGGCGGCCGGCACCGAAATCAGCGCGCTGCGGCCAAGCATATCGAGAGTGGCACGGGGCTCAGTCATCGGCTTGGACAATCTGCAGGTTGATGAGGTCGGCCGAAACGGCAGGGGAGTGGCCGGCAGTCCGGCGCACGGCAAGGAAGTCGGTAAGGGAGGGGGGTGAAACCTCCCTGCCGGCCAGGCAGGCCCGGTCAATGGTGGAAAGCAGTCCTGGCCGCAGGGCAAAAAAATCGACCAGGGCGCTGGCGGCCACCCTCACCCCGAGATGAAGCAGTTCCGGCCCACGCTCCCGGGCGATGCTGTTGAACAGCTTGAGGCGGACGGTGATCTCGCCGCCACCACTACCTCTCCCCGGGGTGCCGGTGGCGGTGCGCAGGGCGGCGTGGAAGCTGTTGCGGCGGAATATCGCCCCGGCCAGGCCCGGCATCGCCGCCGAGAGGGCGACCACCTGCCACTGGCGCTGCAGGGGGGTGGTCAGGTCGTCGATGGCGGTGCCGTCGAGGAAGATGGTCTGCACCCGTTCGGCCAGATAGTCGGCGGTAAAACCCGGCAGGCTGTGGAGGAGGAGGGCGAGGGGCTGGCCACTGGTGGCGTTTAGCTCTATCCCCGACTGCAAAAGAGTGGTAAAAAGAGGCAGTGCCTCTGCCTTGACGGTCAGGTGCAAATCGGTGGACCCATCGTGAGGCTGTTCGCCGGGCGCCTTGTTGGACCGAGCGATGGACCGAGCGATGGACCGATTGCTGGCCTTGGTGGTGGGCAAGTCGTCGGGCATATGGTCAGGTTGCTGTTTCATTCTCTTGCCTGGCGCTTCCTGGTCGTATTTTCGGCTGGTGGCAGTCGCCAGCCCTCTGCCAGCAGGCAGGCGGACAGATCGACCGGCAATCTGGTCTTGCCCGGCGAAGATGGCCAGCAGACGGCCCGCCCGGCTACTGCCAGCACCGCAATATACCAGGTTTACCCCGGAATGAGAGTAAAAAAACGCCGGGATCGTTGCCCAGACTTCCAGAAAGGACAAAAGATGACAGACTACAGGATGACCCCGCTCGAAGGCTATCGCCCCTTTCCCGGGCCGGTGGTGGCGATCATCATGGACGGGATGGGAATTGGTTCCCGGGACGAACGGGACGGTGTTCACAGCGCCTACACCCCGGTGCTCGACAGCCTGGCTGACGAACCCCTGCAGTGTCAGCTGCAGGCGCATGGCCTGGCGGTGGGGCTGCCCGATGATGGTGACATGGGCAACTCCGAGGTTGGCCACAATGCCCTGGGGGGCGGCCGGGTCTTTGCCCAGGGGGCAAGGCTGGTGAACGAGGCGCTGGCCTCCGGGGCGGTGTTCCGGGGGGCGGCCTGGCAGCAGGTGCTTGCCCGGGCCGGGGCCGGTGGGACGGTGCATTTTCTCGGCCTGCTCTCCGATGGCAACGTCCATAGCCATATCGATCAGCTTTTTGCCCTCCTGCGGGGCTGTGCGCTAGCGGGAGTGGCCAGGGTCCGGCTGCACACCCTGCTCGATGGCCGTGATGTGGCGCAGCGCAGCGCTCTGCACTACCTCGACCGGCTGGAAGAGGAACTGGCCGCCCTGGCCGGTGTCGGCCATGACTACCGGATTGCCTCCGGTGGCGGGCGGATGGTCACCACCATGGACCGCTACAACGCCGACTGGCGGGTGGTCGAACGGGGGTGGCGGGCCCATGTCCTCGGCGAGGGGCGCCCCTTCCCGTCGGCCGCCGCCGCTGTGACCGTCTTCTATGCCGAAGACCCGGAGATGACCGACCAGTACATGCCGCCCTTCGTGGTGGCCGATGCCGCCGGGCCGGTGGGGACCATCGAGGATGGCGATGCAGTGGTGCTCTTTAACTTCCGCGGCGACCGGGCCATCCAGATATCCCGGGCCTTCGAGGAGGAGGGTTTTGCCGAGTTCGAGCGTGGCCGCTGGCCGCAGGTCTTCTTTGCCGGGATCATGCAGTACGATGGCGATGCCCTGATTCCGAAAAACTTCCTGGTGGAACCACCGGCCATTTCCGGAACTCTCGGTCAGTACCTCTGTGCCGCCGGGGTCACCTCCTACGCCATTGCCGAGACCCAGAAGTTCGGCCATGTCACCTATTTCTGGAACGGCAACCGCTCCGGCTACATCGACGCAGAGCTGGAACTCTACGAAGAAATCCCCTCCGACCGGTTGGCCTTCGACCTCCGGCCGTGGATGAAGGCGGCGGAGATTACCGACCGGGTGGTGGCGCAAATCGCCCTTGGTCGGCACAAGTTCATCCGACTCAATTTCGCCAACGGCGACATGGTCGGCCATACCGGGGTGGTCCCGGCGATCCGTATCGCCGTGGCCACCGTCGATCTCTGTCTGCAGCGGGTTCTGCGGGCGGTGCGCAAGGCCGGCGGGGTGGCCCTGATCACCGCCGACCATGGCAATGCCGACTGTATGTGGACCGAGAAAAACGGCGCCATCGTGCCGATGGTTGCCCATACCCTCAACCCGGTGCCCTGCCTGGTCAAGGACTATAGCGGGGATGGGGCCAACAGCTTTGCCCTGAGCGGGGTGGAGAGACCCGGCCTGGCCAACGTCGCCGCCACCCTCTGCACCCTGCTTGGCTTCACCCCACCGGCGGAGTACGAACCATCCCTGCTGCGTCTTCGCCTTCCTTAAAGGGAGTACCAGGATGAATGAAACAATCAGCAAATCAGCGCTCAAGCGGCGCTTTAAAGAGGATGAGCAGGTAGCCGGCGAACTGGCCCTGCTCACCGCCAGAGATCTCCAGGTGCTGCCGGCCGGCGAGGAACTGAAGGAGGTGATAGCCGCCTGCCGGGGCTTGCAGGGTGGCGCACGCAAACGGCAGGTGAAGTATCTGGCCAAGTTGTTGCGTCTCGACAATGGCCCGGCGATACTTGATTTTCTTGTTGCCCGCAAGGGTTCGAAGCGGAAAGGGGAACAGTTGCTGCGCGAGGCGGAACGGCTTCGTGACGTGGTGATCAACGAGGCGATTGCCTGGCAGCAGGAGGCACTCCAGGTCGGTGAGGTGTGGGAGCCGGACTGGCCTGGGGAGGAACTGGCGGCGGTGGTGGCACGGTACCCGCTCGAGGCCGGGGAACTGCGCGGCGCGGTCTACCAGTACGTGCGGACCCGGCTGCACAGCCACAACCGTGAGGTCTTCCGGATCATCCGGACGGCCCTGGAGAAGGCGGCAGCGGGACGGACGGGCTGAGAGCAGGAGAAAGAGCAGGCCTGGCGGAAAGGAGAAAGACCATGTCGATACGGGTTCTGGCCCGGGAATTGTACCAAGCCCAACAGCGTCTGGATGCACTGCGCCAGGCGGTTGCCGCTGCCCCGGAGGGAGAGAGGCGCTCCCTCGCCGCCCCCTTGCGAGCGGCCGAGGAGGAGTGGCGATTGCTGCGCCGGATGCTCGACGGCCAGAAGGGTACCGAGTCGCCGGCCGGCAGTGGTCGTACCGGCCCCGGAAGCGGTGGGCGGCGGGGCTAAGCCCGGCGCCGGGAGAAAGGGGTCAGCTCAGTTCGCGGCTGTCGACGTAGGCGTAGGCGCTGTGCTTGTGGATCGACTCAAAGCTCTCCACCCCGGCGGAAAACCAGGTGATATTGGGGTCGGCCAGGGCTGACACCGCTACCTTGCGGACCACATCCTCGACAAACATCGGGTTGTTGAAGGCCTTTTCGGTGACATACTTCTCATCCGGCCGCTTGAGCAGGGCGTACACCTCGCAGGATGCGGAACTCTCCACCAGACTGATCAGATCCTCCACCCAGATGAAGTTGCGGAATTTCACCCGCAGGGTCACCTCGGCCCGCTGGTTGTGGGCACCGCCGGCACTGATCTCTTTGGAACAGGGACAGAGGGTGGTCACCGGCACCGCCACCGCGAGGATGAAGCCGTCGTCGTCGCCGATGCCGCCTGAGAAGGTGCAGGAGTACTCCATCAGGCTGTGGGTGTCGCTCACCGGCGCCCTCTTGTCGATGAAGTAGGGGAAGGTCATCTCCAGGCGGACGCTTTTCGCCTGCAGGGCATCCTGCAGGCGGCTGAGGATGAAGCGGAAGCTGGTCACCGACAGGGCGTCGATGTGCTCGTTGAGGACGGCGGTGAGAATCTCGACGCAGTTGTCCCGCGAGCCCTCGGAGAGGGCGGCCCGCATGGCGATCTCGGCGATGGTGTGCTGGAGCCGGCCCCCCTTTTCCCGTACCCGTACCGGGGTCTTCAGGCCACGCAGACCGACTGTCTGGATCTGCATCCCCCTGCCAGCATATGCCCCGGCTGGAGTACTCGTTGCTCGAGCCATGTTCTCTCCCGCTGCCGAAATGCCGTAGTGCCGTTATCAGTCAGCCTGCCGCCTCTTGCCTTTTGTCTTTTGCCTCTCGACCTTGCCGCCTGCCAGCCGGTGGGCAGTTTGCTCCGGTCGGCCCGTTCCGGGTCTCTTCTTTCCCACCTTCCCAGCCCTCCTTACCTTGTTTGCCCCTTTTCGACAATCCGTTTTTTGTGCTGGAACTCCTTGAATCCAAAGGCTGGCCGGCTGCACCTGCGGTTGCTGTTCCTCTGCCTGATCAACCAGCCGGTAAGGCCGGCAGAGAGGCCATCTTTTTTGCCCTGACCGCCGACTGCCGATACCCCTGCCGGCAAGCCGGCAAACCGGCGACCCTGGTTCGCCATCCCTTCTGTCATAAAGGCGCTGCAGCAGCAGGCAGAACCGATTGGCCTGCTGCCGGATGGGCTATTTTTCCTCTCCTGTTGTGCCGGCCGCTGCTGTGGGAGGTGCCGGTGGCAGGGGATATTTTTCCATGCGCTTCGGGGCGATTCGGTGTATTCTGACCCTCTGCCGGCAGCGCTGGTGGGAAATTGATGATTGGTTAAAGATCGGCGGCAGGCCGGCTTAAGCGGGATGGCCAGGCTGACTGGCTGACTGGCTGATGATAGGCCGGAGTGTAGGCCGGAGTGACAGGCTGCGTCGACCGGCGACAGAAAGAGTTGCCGGCAGCGGGGGGATGCGGGAATGGATACACCCCGGGAAGGTGTCCGGCTCGACAAGTGGCTCTGGGCGGCCCGTTTTTTCAAGACCCGCGGGCTGGCGGCGGAGGCGGTCAACGGTGGCCGGGTGCACCACAACGGCAACCGGGTGAAGGCCGCCCGCACCGTCAACGCCGGTGACCGATTGCGGATCACCATCGGTACCGACGAGTACCAGATCACCGTGCTGGCGGTGGTGGAACGCCGGGGCCCGGCGGCAGCGGCGAGGCTCTGCTACGAAGAGGCGGCGGAGAGCGTTCGCAAGCGGGAGGAGGCTCGGGAACTCCGACGGCTGGCCGGAAGCGGCTTTACCCCTCCGGAGGGGAAGCCTGGCAAGCGGGATCGGCGGAAGATCAGATCCTTCACCAGAAAAGAGTAACGTCAACTGCGAAACGATCATGGAAAAAATAAGCAGAGCGCTGATCAGCCTCACCGACAAATCAGGTATTGAAGAGTTTGCCACCGCCCTGGCCGACTTGGGCATCGAACTGCTCTCCACCGGCGGGACGGCGGCAAAACTGCGGGCGGCCGGCCTGGCGGTAACCGATGTCGCCGAGTTCACCGGCTTTCCGGAAATGCTGGACGGCCGGGTGAAGACCCTCCACCCCAGGGTCCATGGCGGCATCCTCCACCAGCGGGGCAATCCGGAGCACCGGAGGCAGTGCGCCGCGCACGGCCTCTTGCCCATCGATCTGGTGGTGGTCAACCTCTATGCCTTTGAAAAGACGGTGGTCAACCCCGATTGCAGCCTTGTCGATGCCATCGAAAACATCGATATCGGTGGCCCGACCCTGCTGCGGGCCGCGGCCAAGAACTTCAACGACGTCACCGTGGTGGTCGACCCCGCCGATTACCCGCAGGTGCTGGCCGAGCTTCGTGCCGGCGGCAATACCCTGCCGGCGACCCGTTTCTACCTGATGCAAAAGGTGTTTGCCCTTACTGCGGCCTACGACACAGCCATCAGCAACTGGCTTGCCCGGCAGTCCGGCCCCACTTCGGCGGAGTAGCCCATGTTACGGATGGCGGTTTTGCTATCGGGAAGCGGCCGGACCCTGGATAATTTCCACGAGCGCATTGAGGACGGCCGTCTGCAGGCCTCCATCGAGGTGGTGGTGGCCAACGTCGAAGGGGCGCTGGGGCTGAAGAAGGCGGTGCACTACGGCTACCCCGCCTATTTTGCCGCCGACGGCAGCCAGATCAACCGGATCCTGGCCGATTATCAGGTGGACATCGTCTGCCTGGCCGGTTTCCTGAAGCTTTTTGCCCCACCGCCGGAACTGGCCCGGGCGGTGCTCAACATCCACCCCTCGCTGATCCCCAGTTTCTGCGGCGACGGCTTCTTCGGCCACCGGGTCCATCAGGCGGTCCTGGCCCGGGGGTGCATGCTGAGCGGCTGTACCGTCCACTTTGCCGACGACTGCTACGACCAAGGGCCGATCATCCTCCAGAAGGCAGTGGAACTGAGCTACGATGATGACGTCGACGCCGTCGCCGACAAGGTCTTCGCCGTGGAGTGCGAGGCCTATCCGGAGGCGATCAACCGGGTCGGCGAACTGGGCAGAGAGTTCTTCTGGGAACGGGTGGGGCGGTGAACGGCCCGGCTTGGCCCCCGGCCGGGAGGGCGACGGTGGTCGCCGCCGGCTGATGGCCCGCCCGGAACTGCTTGCCCCGGCCGGCAGCCTGGAGAGCTTTCAGGCGGCCCTTGACGCCGGTGCCGATGCCATCTACGTCGGGGCACCCGGCTTCAACGCCCGCAACCCGGCCAGAGAGCTGAGCCTGGAGGAGCTGGCGGCGATGCGTGCCCTGAGCCGCGATCTGGGCAGAAGGCTCTATATCGCCGCCAACAGCCTGGTCCTGGAACGGGAACTGCCGGCACTGCTCCGCCAGCTGGCCCTCATCGAAGAGCTGGCACCCGACGGCCTGATCGTCCAGGATCTTGGTCTCCCTCCCCTGGTGCGCCGCCACTTTCCCAGCCTCACCCTGCACGGCTCCACCCTGATGGCCGCCCACAACGGCGACGGCGTGGAGTTGCTGGCCAGCCTTGGCTGTCGGCGGGTGGTGCTGGCCCGGGAACTCACCCTTCGCGAGATCGCCGAGGTCGCTGCCCGGCGGGGAGAGGTTGAACTGGAGGTCTTCGTCCACGGGGCGATGTGTTTTGCCTACTCCGGCCTCTGCCTTTTTTCTTCCTATCTTGGCGGCAAGAGCGGCCTGCGCGGCAATTGCGTCCAGCCCTGTCGGCGGGCCTACAGCAGCGCGCCGCCGGGGGAAAAGGGGCGGGGTCGCGCCGGCGAGTCGGCGAGGTACCTCTTCTCGATGAACGATCTCAGTGGGCTCGAGGCCCTGCCGCCTTTAAGCGAAATGGGGATCAGTTCGCTGAAAATCGAAGGGCGGCTCCGTTCGGCCCACTATGTCCACTGTGTGGTCAGCGCCTACCGTCGGCTCCTTGATGCCCCTGCCGGGGAGAGCGATACCGCCCTGGCCGAGGCCCGGCAGCTGATCGATCAGGCGATGAGCCGGAAGACCTCCTCCGGCTATTTTTTTTCGCCGCAACCGGCGGAGGCGATCACTGCCCACCACTCCGGCAATATGGGCAGCCATCTCGGTCGTTTTTCCACCCTCAAACCGGTTGGCGGCGAGAGCACCTGCCGTTTTGTGGTCAAGGGGCCGCTGGCGGTGGGAGACCGTTTGCGGTTGCACCGCGAACCTTCCGGCGAGCGGGTCGCTTTCCGTCTGCAGACCCTCTTCGTCGGCGGCGAGGCCCAGGAGCGGGCGCCGGCGGGGAGCCGGGTTTCCATCAGCCTGCCAGCCGGTTTTACCCTTTTGCCCGGAGAGTCCGTCGAGGTCTACCGGGTGGATGGTGCCGGCCGGGAAGGGGCAAACGGGCCGATTGCGGCACGGCTGCCGGCGGCCCGGGAGCAGGTTGCCCGGGCGGAGAGGCGGCTCTCGGTCACGGTGGCCCGTCTGGTTGCCAACCTGCCGGTGCTGCCCGAACGACCCGAGCAGTCCGGCCGCCCCACAGCCCAGGTGGCCGCTGCCCCGGGGCGCAACCAGCCCGCCAAGGGCAGCGGCAGGGCCCGGCCGGAACTGTGGTTGCGGCTCGACTCGCTCAAGCCGCTCCAGGCCGGTCTGCCCTTTACCCCGGCCCGCTACCTTCTCCCCTGCGACCGCCAGCTGCTCGCGCAGGTCGGCCGGCTCAAGGCCCTTCTCGGCAAGCACACGCGGCTGGTCACCTGGGCCCTGCCGCCGGTGATCCTTGAGCAGGATCTCCCCCTCTGGCGCCGCCAGCTCGGGCAGCTTCTCCGTTCCGGCTTCCGCAGCTTCCAACTCGGCCATCTCAGCCAGCAGCGCCTCTTCACTGGCGAGAAGGTCCACCTGCAGAGCGACTACACCGTCAGCCTCGTCAACCACCAGGCGGTTGCCCTGCTAGCCGGTCTTGGCATCGAAGCGGCCCAGGCCTCCATCGAACTGGACCGTGCCGCTCTGGCCGATCTGCTCGCCGCCTGCCGGGGATTGGGGGGGGCCGCCGGAGGCGGGCAGGGAAGAGGTGGGATCCGCCTTGGCCTCACCGTCTACGCCGCCCCCGCCCTGTACACCGCCCGGCTGGCACCGCTGCCGGCCGACCGCCAGCTCTACAGCCCGCGGGGGGAAGCCTATCGCCTCGAGAAGGTGGCCGGCGGCAGCCGTACCCGGCCGCAACGCCCCTTTTCGCTCCTCCCCTATCTCGCTGAACTGCGGGCCCTGGGCCTCGACTATGCGGTTATTGATATCAGTGGCGGCAGTGGCCGACGGGAGTTGCAGGAACTGGGCGAACGGCTCGACAACAGCGGCCGCTACGGCAAACTGGCCACCTTCAACTACCTGGGCAGGCTGGAATAGGCTTGTTGTCGGCAGGGATGGTCAGTTGGCGCTCTGGCTCTTTCCCTCGTCCAGGCGGCGCATCCCTTCCATCAGCAGCTTCATGAAGAAGCCGATTTCCGGAGTGCTGAAATCCTCGGGGGCGATCCCCGGAGTGAAGCGGAAGCGACCGGAGTTCTCCTTGAGGATCTGATAGAAGGCCATATCGCCGGTATCGCTACCGTATTTGGCCTTGATCAGGGCACCGTGGCGAAAGGAGAAGCGGGCCGTCCCTCTGGGCAGGTCGGAAATGGTCAGGATACCGGTCTTGTTGTTGGCGTTCAGGGTCTGAAAGAGCGCTTCCGGGGGGATCTCGCTGAGGTTGCCGTTAATCCCCGAACTGAGATCTTCGGCGCGGATTCGGTTTGAGCGGTTGAGCCGTTTGGCCATCAGCCGAGAGAAGTAGAGCTGGATTGCCGGGTAGAGATCGAGAATCTTCTTGAAGTTGTGCTGGTCGATGGAGAGCAGGGCGGTCTCCTCGCGGACCTGGATGGTGGCGTTGACCCGGTCATTGCAGATCAGGCTCATTTCGCCGAAGACCTCACCCCGGTCGAGGGTGGAGATGATCAGCCCCCCCTCGTTCAAGACGTTGACGCTGCCGGAGGCGATGATGTGGAATCTGCCGCCGGGATCCCCTTTGCGGAGGACGATCTCCCCCTTGCGGTGGTTGCTCAGCTCGAAATAACTGATCACCGTGTCGAGGTGCTTGCCGTCAATATTCTTGAAAAAGGCAAAGCTGCTCAGCAGGTGGACCATGGAGCCGAGTTCGTCGGAAAGGCTGTTGTCCCGTTTCTGCAGCATACTGTTGTCCGGGCTGTTCTCCAGGCGGATGGTGCCGGTGCAGCCGCTGCAGCTGATCAGACAGACCGGGATCTTGTCGACCCGTTCGTACTGGGCGAGGAGCCGGTTGAGGTCGCCGTCGAGGATCTTGCACACCTGCTTGCCGGTGGGATAGCTGACCACCGAGGTGGTGATGAAGCTGTTCTCCTCTTCGTTGTTCAGGGCAATGGCGATTCCGGAGAGCTTGATGCTGTCGGCGAAGGCGTAGAGCGGACAGTGGCGGTTTTCAACGATCCGGAAGACCACTTTGGGAAAACTCATGCAGGGAAACCTCGCTACCTGTGGGCGGTTGTCAACCGGTTCGACACAGGAGCATGGAACCGGGGTCAGGCGGTGGGAGGAGCTGGCAAACCGCCGGGATTTTCTGCCAGACGTCACAGCATAGCCGATCAGACTTCGCCCTGTCAAACCTGGATTCCGCCGGCCTTGACGCGACAAGGATATCTGTTGACTTTTCCTGCCGGGCGCGGTAAAAACAACTTCTTTTACGGAAAAAAAGATCCGGTCGCCGTTCTCCCAGTTTTTCGTTCTCCCTCTCCTCTTGCAGGGGGGCTCTGGAAGCGAGGGAAGGAGGTGCCGGAAAAGGGAAACAGATGATATTCAGACGCCGCCCCGGCCGGGGCGCGTTCCTAGAGAGGAAGCAGGTGGCTAATCACAAATCGGCAGAGAAGCGAAACCGTCAGGCTCAGGTCCGGCGTCTGCGTAACCGGATGAATAAGAACAAAATGAAGACCATGGTTCGGAAGGTGGACGAAGCACTGGCCGCCGGTTCCGCCGAAACCGCCCGGGAGGTCCTTCGTCAGGCCACCTCGGTGATTGCCAAGACCGCGACGAAGGGTACCATCCATAAAAGGACCGCCTCGCGGAAAATTTCCCGCCTCACCAAGCGGGTCAACGCCATGGTCGCCTGAGTTCCGCCGGCTCTTTTGCAGTTGACCCCGGCTGTTGTTGCAAGGCCATGGAATCGAAATCGATTTCATGGCCTTTTGTGTTATGTTCAGGTGCTGTTATCTTCTGGTATGGGTGATACTTCCGGCCGCAGTGTCGGGCCTTTCCCCCACCCCTGGCCCTCGAACCCTCTAACCCTACGCCAGCGGCGGAGCGTTGCCGCCGCTGGCTGACTGCCAGCTGCCAACCATGCCCGATTATCTGCCGGATCCAGAGACCTTTAGCCGGGACGTCGGCCACCATCGCCTGGTGCCGGTATCCCGGGAGATTGTCGCCGACCTCGACACCCCCTTGACGCTCTACGCCAAGGTTGCCGAAGGGCAGTCGCACGCCTTTCTCTTCGAGAGCATGGAGGGAGGGGAGAAGTGGGGACGCTTCTCCTTCATCGGCTTTGAACCGCTCCTCACCTTCTCCTCGACCGGCAGTACCGCCACCATCTGCGAGTTCCATCAGAACAGACTGCTTTCCCGTCGCGAGGAGGGCAATCCCCTGTCGGTGCTGAAAAATCTCCTCGCCACCTGCGAGGCGGCGGCATATCCCCATCTGCCCCGTTTTTCCGGTGGTCTGGTCGGCTTTCTCGGCTACGACATGGTCCGCTTCATCGAGGAGCTGCCCGATCAGCGGGCAGGCGGCGACCTCCCCGATTCGGCCTTTATGGTACCGAAGATCGTCCTGGTCCACGACAGCTTCCGCCAGACCGTCACCGTCCTCTGCTGGCAACGCAGTGCCGATGGTGGCGGCGAAGAGTTGTACCGCCAGGCGGTGGCCGAGATCGAAGCGGTGGTGGCCCGGATCAGAGGACCGGTGCCCCCCTCCCTTGCTGTCGCCAGCAGCGCCGGGGTGCCGGAGGGCCACGAATTCACCGCCAACATGGAGAGGGAGCACTTTCTGGCCATGGTTGGCCGGGCCAAGGAGTATATCCTCGCCGGGGATATTATCCAGGTGGTCCTTTCCCAGCGTTTTCACACCACCACCAGCCTGACGCCACTGGTCCTCTACCGGGCTTTGCGCCACATCAACCCCAGCCCTTACCTCTTCTACCTCCAGTTGGATGGGCTGGTTCAGATCGGTTCCTCGCCGGAGATCCTGGTGCGCAAGGAGGGGGATGACATCGAACTGCGGCCCATTGCCGGGACCAGGCGGCGGGGGGTGGACAGGGCGGAGGACCTCGCCCTCGAAAAAGAGCTTCTCGCCGACCCGAAGGAGACAGCCGAACATCTGATGCTGGTCGATCTGGGGCGCAACGATGTTGGCCGGGTGGCCCGGGGCGGCCAGGTCCGGGTCGACGACCTCCTGGTGATCGAGCGCTACAGCCACGTCATGCACATCGTCTCCGGCGTGCACGGGGTGATCGAAGAGGGGAAGGACCAGTTCGATGTCCTCGCCGCCTGTTTCCCGGCCGGCACGGTGAGTGGGGCGCCGAAGATCAGGGCCATGCAGATCATCGACGAACTGGAACCGGACCGCCGCGGCCCCTATGCCGGGGCGGTGGGCTATTTCGGCTTCTCCGGAAACATGGATTTCTGTATCACCATCCGCACCTTCATCATGCGGGGCCGGGATCTCTGGCTGCAGGCCGGGGCGGGAATTGTCGCCGACTCCGACCCGGCACTGGAGTTTGCCGAGACGGTCAACAAGGCCAAGGCCTTGCGCCGGGCGGTGGCCCTTGCCGAAACGGGCTTTTAACCTGGGACCTGCGCCATGCTGCTCTTGATCGACAATTACGACTCGTTCACCTACAATATCGTCCAGACCATTGCCGGTCTGGCCCTGGCGGAGGGGCGGCAGGAGGATATCCGGGTGGTTCGCAACGACCGGATCACCATCGCCGAGATCGAGGCCCTGGCCCCGGACCGGTTGCTGATCTCCCCCGGCCCCTGCACCCCGAAGGAGGCGGGAATCTCCATCGCCGCCATCAGCGCCTTTGCCGGTCGCCTGCCGATACTGGGGGTCTGCCTCGGGCACCAGGCCATTGGTGAGGCCTTCGGCGGCACGGTGGTGCGGGCCGGGCGGATCATGCACGGCAAGACCAGCCCGATGCACCATGACGGCAAGGGCGTTTTCACCGGTCTGCCCAACCCCTTTGCCGGCATGCGCTACCACTCTTTGGTGGTGCGGGAAGAGGATCTGCCCGCCTGCCTGGAGATCACCTGCCGGTCCGATACCGGTGAACTGATGGGGCTGCGCCACCGGCAATACGCCCTCGAGGGGGTGCAGTTCCACCCGGAGTCGATCATGACCCCGGCCGGGGTTGCCCTGCTGAGCAACTTTATGGCCGACAACTACCCGGACCTTCTCCCTTGCGGGCAACGGGGGAGCCGGCTAACAGGGAGCACAAGAGGATGACGATCAGGGAAGCCATTGGCCGGGTGGTCATAGGGCAGGGCCTCAGCGAGGCGGAGATGGTCGCGGTGATGACCGAGATCATGGGTGGAGAGGCCACCGATGCGCAGATCGCCGCCTTTATCACCGCCCTGAGGATGAAGGGGGAGAGCATCGACGAAATCGTCGGGGCGGTGCGGGTGATGCGGGAGAAGGCGACCTTTGTCGATACCGGCATCGACACCGCCGGCGGCGAAGTGCTGCTCGATATTGTCGGCACCGGCGGTGATGGCGCCGGCACCTTCAACGTCTCCACCACCAGCGCCTTCGTGGTGGCTGCGGCCGGGATACCGGTGGCCAAACACGGGAACCGGGCGGTCTCCTCCAAGTGCGGCGCCGCCGATGTCCTTGAGGCCCTCGGGGTGAATCTTCGCCTGTCGCCGGAGAGGGTCGCCGAGGCAGTACGGAAGGTGGGCATCGGCTTTCTCTTTGCGCCGATGCTGCATGCGGCGATGAAGTACGCCATTGGCCCGCGCCGGGAGATCGGCATCCGCTCGATCTTCAACGTCCTCGGCCCACTCACCAACCCTGCCCAGGCCAACGTGCAGGTAACCGGGGTCTTTGCCCGGGAACTGACGGGGGTGCTGGCCGAGGTTCTCGTACGTCTCGGCGTCCGCCGCACCATGGTGGTCTGGGGGGAGGGGAACATGGACGAGTTGACCGTCACCGGTACCAGTCATGTCGCTGATGGTCGGGGTGGCCAGGGTGGCCGGGATGGCCGGGTGGAGTGCTACACCCTCACCCCGGAGCAGTTCGGCCTGCCCCGGGCGACCCTTGCCGATATCCGCGGCGGAGACGACCCGGCCGAATCGGCGGTGCAGATGCGGGCGGTCCTGGCCGGCGAACCGGGAGCCCGCCTGGATATGGTGCTGCTCAACGCCGGTGCCGCCCTCTGCGTCGCCGACCGGGTGGCGACCATTGGCGAGGGGGTGGCCCTGGCTCGGGAGTTGATCGCCTCCGGTGCCGCCGCCGACCGGCTTGCCCGCCTCATCGCCTTTTCCTGCACCGTCGATAGCGGCAATAAAGAGATACGAGGATGATTCTTGACCGGATAGTAGCCCGTAAGCGGGAAGAGGTGGCCCAGCTCCGCCGCCAGGGTATCGTCCTTCCGGCGGCGTTTCAGGAAGGGCCGGTGCCACCGCCCCGGGGCTTTACCGGCGCCTTGATCAGCGGCCCGGGGGTGGCGGTGATTGCCGAAGTGAAGAAGGCGTCGCCATCAAAGGGGGTGATCAGCGCCGATTTCCGGCCGGTGGCCATCGCCGCCAACTACCAGCGGCAGGGGGCGCGGGCGATTTCGGTGCTCACCGACCACGATTTTTTTCAAGGCTCACTTGCTGACCTCATGGCGGTGCGGGCGGCGGTGCAGTTGCCGGTATTGCGCAAAGATTTTCTCATCGACCCGCTGCAGATCGACCAGGCAGGGGCCCACGGTGCCGACGCGGTGCTGTTGATCGCCGCCATTCTCGACCGGCACCAGCTCAGCGATTTTCAGGCCCGGGCCGCGGAACTGGGGATGGACAGCCTGGTGGAGGTCCACAACGAAGCGGAAACCGAACTGGCCCTGGCGGCGGGGGCCCGGTTGATTGGTATCAACAACCGCAACCTGAACGATTTTTCCATGGATCTTTCCACCACCTTTCGCTTGAAAAAACTGATCCCGGCCGATATCCCGGTGGTGAGCGAGTCTGGCCTGCGCAGTGCCGACGATTTCCAACGGCTGCGGGCCGCCGGTGTTGCCGCCGCCCTGGTTGGGGAGACCCTGATGCGGGCCGGGGCCGACAGCCCTCTCCTGCAGACTCTGCGGGCGGCGGGGGAGGCCGGCTGATGGTCGACGGTGGCCAGGGCAGGGAGGTGGTCGGCGGCGCTCGGACCCGGGTGAAAGTGTGCGGCATCACCCGGGCCGAAGATGCCCGCCTTGCCGTTGATTGTGGTGCCGATGCCGTTGGTTTTATTTTCTTTGCCGGCAGCCCGCGCGCTCTCCAGCCGGCGGCGGCGGCGGCGATCATCGCCGAATTGCCGCCCTTGGTGCACCGGGTCGGGGTCTTCGTCGACGCCCCCTTGAGCGAGGTGGTGGCCACCGCCGCCGTCGGTCTCAGCGCCATCCAGCTGCACGGCCGGGAGTCGAGCGACTACTGCCGCCAGCTTCGTCGGGCCCTGCCCCACTGCACCCTTTTCAAGGCCTTCCGGGTCGGTATCCTGAGTCAGCCGGCCGATTTTTCCCCCTACCAGCCGCTGGTGGACGCCTTTCTTCTCGATACCTTTGTCGCCGGTACCAGGGGCGGCACCGGCCAGGTCTTTGACTGGTCGCTGATCGCCACCCTTTCCCTCCGCCGTCCCTTCCTGCTGGCCGGTGGACTCTCGTCGGCCAATGTCGCCGCAGCGATCAGGGCCATACGTCCCTATGCCGTCGATGTCAACTCGGCAGTGGAGCAACGGCCGGGGGTCAAGGACCACGATCTCCTCCGGGCCTTTTTTGCCGCTCTGCCGGCTCTCCCCCCCTCCTCATCGCCGGACTGAGGGTCTGGTTGAGCCGATGGCTCGGTTGATCTGGTTGGCCCGATTGGTTCGGTTGGCTCGATTGGTTCGATTGGCTTGGTGGCCCTGGTGGCTCAACCAGCCGAGGTGAGTCAGGTGGGCCAGGTGACCCTGGCCGGTTGCGCAGCTTTAGCGGGCAATGATAAAGGCCCCCTGGTAGCCGCGGGCCAGCAGGGATTGCTCGGCGCGCCTGGCCTCGGAGAGGTTCCTGCCGGCGTAGACCTGCACCCGGTACAGGGGGGCGGTGCTGCCCAGGTATTGCTGGATCACCGTGGTGTGGCCGGTCTCGGTGAACCGCCGTTGCAGCCTGGTGGCGTTCTCTTGTTTGGCAAAGGCGCCGATCTGTACATAAAATTCGCCGCTTAAGAGGTCGCGGTAGTGGAGGATGGGTGGCTGGCCAGGGCCACCGGCATGCCCCTCGGCCAGGGCGACGACCTCCACCCGGGCGGTGCCGTTGCGGACAATGGCCAGGCTCTTGGCCGCCTGGAGACTGAGATCGATCACCCGGCCACGGATAAAGGGGCCGCGGTCGTTGACCCGGACCACGGTACTGCGCCCGTTTTCCAGGTTCTTCACCTGCAGCATGGTGTTCATGGGCAGAATCTTGTGGGCGGCGGTCATCCCGTGCATGTCGTAGATCTCGCCGTTGGAGGTCCGTCGACCGTGGAAACTGGGGCCGTACCAGGAGGCGATGCCCTCTTCCCGAAAGCCCCTCGCCGAGGGGATCGGGTAGTACTGCCGGCTGTTGATCACATAGGGCAGCTGGGTACGCGGCCGGGCCTCGGCCATTTCGATGTCCACCAGCGGCGGCAGAGAGAGGGCGGCGAGCAGCAGGGTGGCCAGGTGGAGGGGTCGTCGCCGTTTCATATTTTTCTTCATGGCCCGCCACCTTCTCCAGGTGGAAGCTGCCGTGCCGCCTCCTCCCGGCGGAGAAAGGCGGCGATCCGTTCCTCGGCAAAGAGGCCGGCCGGGCCGGTGGTGTGGGGGGTGTAGGGGCGCAGTCCCTTGTTTGCTCCGGCACTCTCCGCCGGGACGGCGTCGAAGCGAACCACCTCCTCCTCGTCAAGCCAGGAGAGGCTGAGGTCGAGGATCGGCCGCATCGGGCTGATCAGCCCCTGCCGGTTGCGGCCCAGTTCTACCATCTCCCAGCGGCGGCTGGTAAAGCCTTGCAGCCAGATCCCGGGCCGTTTTTCACCGCTCAGTCCATCGCTCATAACCACCGGCAGTTCCGCCCGCAGAAAGTTGGTGTTGGTGCTGATCAACTCCTCCACCTCCCTGCTCCCCTGGACCGCCAAGGCCCACCAGTCGTCCAGATCGTCGCTGTCCTGGCGAAGGAAATGCCGGCCGAGGTCGGAGACCGCCCACTGGGCATGGCAGGCCTGGCAGCTGCTCTCCGGGTTGCGCCGGTGGGCCGGGTGGCTGGCCGGCGGAATCGGTCGTTCCCGGCCGTCGACACCGAGGTGGCGTGCTCCGCTCGGACCGGTGTCTACCCGGGGTGGCGGCGGGCCAGGCTGCTCGCCCGGGAGGTGGCAGCCCTGGCAGGTGGGGCTGCTTCCCCCCCGCATCAGTTCGTCGCCACCGTGGCAGTCGATACAGGCCATCCCGGCCTGCTGGTGGATATCCGGCTGCAGTTGCCGGTACTCCACCCCGTAGGGGCGGGGGGGGTAGGGTGCCGCCGGCGTGCTGCCCGGGGCAAGGTAGGGGGTGCGGTACTCGTGGTTGAAATCGTGTTCGAAGCGGCCGTAGTAATCAAAGCCGACGTAGTTGCCGTAGTGGCAGGCGAGGCAGCGGCCATCCGCCGGTGCGGTGAAGCGGTGCGAGAGCAGCCGGCCGTCGCCGAACGGCAGGTGGCAGGCGGCGCAGCCGGTACCGCGCTGAACAGCGGCATAGGCCTCACCGGAACTGGCCGGGTGGCAGTGGAAGCAGCGGCGGCGGAGGAGATCGTCGGCCAGGTCGAGGACACTTTCCGGATTCTCCGCCACCGGGGTGAGGCGATAGCTGCTGAGCCACTCCTCTGCGCCGAAGGCGGCACGGGTGAGATTGGTGGTGCGGGGCAGGGTGAAGTGGCTGCTGGCACTGACTGCCGCCACCTCCTGCCGGTGGCAGGGGCCGCAGCTGGCCGTCAGATGATCGGGGTGGGCGGGACGGGCGATCAGCCCTTGGTGGGCGGTGTCGGCGCTCTCAGCTGGCTCTTCGCCCCGGTGGCAACTGGTGCAGGCAAGGTTGTGGGGCGGATCCAGCGCGACTGCGTGGCAGTCGAGGCAGTTTTGAGGGCTTGTCTTAGTTGGTGGCCCGCCCTCCTGGCAGCCGGCGAGAAAGAGGAGGAGTGCCGGGAGAAGCAGAGCAGGCAAGAACAGCCTGGTGACCACCGTGGCGGCAGAGGTCGAGTGGCCCACCGATCTCCCTTGTTCACTTCGCCTTCCAATCATGGAGGGGGTATAATGCATTGACCTTGAACTTTCAACAATTTCCTGCTATACAGGCAGCCTGGAGAGGGGTCAGCACCTCTCACCTGCCAAGCCAGCATAGCTCAGTCGGTAGAGCGGCGCTCTCGTAAAGCGCAGGCCAGCGGTTCGATCCCGCTTGCTGGCTCCATCAAAATCAACCACTTACATTTTTGTGATGTGAGTGGTTTTTGTCTCAGATGAACAGCGAAATTCCGGTCGCGTGCGCCATCCTGGTCCGGGACGGTCTGGTGTTGGCAGCCTAGCGCAGCGCCTCGATGCGGATGCCGCTGAAGTGGGAATTCCCCGGCAGCAAAGAGGCGTCCTTGGCCTAGCGGATGAAATTCATCCTGATCTTGTTTTCTCGCTCCGGCGGGGTGATTGCCCCCTTGCCGTGTTCCACCAGCCGCATCAGCCAGGCCATGTTTTTCCCCAGGGTCCGCATGATCTGTACCCCTTCCGCGTCGCCGGTGGCCTCGCCCGGCCTGGTGCCGTGGATGACGTTCCAGTAGTTGGCGGTGGGCAGGAGCATCTCGGTATAGCAGAGAAAGTTGTAGAGTTGATTGACGGTCGGCAGGCCGCCGGAACGGCGGACAGCCACCACCGCCGCCCCCACCTTGTGGCGGAGCAGGGAGTTGTTGACCCCCGAGACGTAAAAGGCCCGGTCGAGAAAGGATTTCATCGTGCCGGCGATGGCCGAAAAATGGACCGGTGAGCCGATGATGATCCCGTCGGCCGCCTTCATCTTCTGGATCCACTCGTTGACTGGATCGTCGCCCTGGATGCACTGCTCGTTCATCATCTTGATGCACTGGCCGCAGGCCAGACAGCCACGGATTGCCTTGTTGCCGACGTGGACGATCTCGGTGGCGATGCCCGCCTTGTCCAGTTCCTCGCTGACCATCTTGATGGCGTGCCAGGTATTGCCTTCCTTGTTGGGGCTGCCGTTGAATGCGACTACTTTCATGGTGGTGTTCCCCTTCGCTGTGGTGGTTTGGTGACGGGGTGCAGGTCCTCGCTTCGCCTGCCCGAGCTTTTCCCCGCTGCATGATGCTCCATAGTCTCCCAAGCGTCAACGAGAAGTTGACAGGGGAGAATCCCTTGGCTACCCTGAATATCGGAGAGATCACCCCCAGGCGGGCCGAAAATGGTTATAATTTGGGGCACGCCGGCGGTTCGTGTCCTCTCCAGCAAAGGAGTTGTGCCATACAGAAGACAACAACCGTGGCCGTGTTTGCTCTGTTCCTGTCCTTATCCCGACTGGCACCAGCGCAGGTTTCGGTCGATTTTACTGTCAATATCGGGGCCCCGCCGCCTCTGGTTTTTGTCCAGCCGCCGCAGCTGGTCGCCTCCCTGCGATTCTGAACGAATCCGACAACACCGGCGAGGCGGCCACCTCGTATCTCGAATTCATCGAACTGCGCAGCCGGTAAGGGCGCGAGAGGAAAAATGCGCAAAACCATCTACTTTGCCGGCGGCATCGTCCTGCTCCTCCTTGCCGGCTTTTCTCTGCTCTTCTGGTACGCTACTCGTCTCGACGACGAGATCAGCCTTCGGTTCGAGGGGAAACGCTGGTCTCTGCCGGCTACGGTGTACGCCCGCCCTCTGGAGCTCTATCTCGGGCAGAGGCTCTCCGCGGCGATGGTCGAGGAGGAACTGCTCCTCTCCGGCTACCGCCAGGGATTGCAACTGCAAGGGGAGGGAAGCTACAGCCGCGATGGCGGGTTAATCGAGCTGATCAGCCGCGGCTTCCACTTCCCTTCCGGGTTTGAACCCTCGCGCCACCTCAGGCTGCGTTTTTCCGCGGACTCCGTCAGCGCCCTGAGCGATGGCCGGAGCGGCGAGGAACTCTCCCTGGCGAGGATCGATCCCGCCCGGATCGGCAGTTTCCACCCCATCGTCCACGAGGACCGGATTGTCCTCGAGTCGCAGGAAATCCCCCCCCTGTTGCGCCAGAGCCTTCTGGTAGTAGAAGACCAGAATTTCTATCGCCATTTCGGGATCGCCCCGCTGGCCATCGTCCGGGCCCTGCTCGCCAATATCCGGGCTGGGAGCCGGGTGCAGGGGGGAAGCACCATCACCCAGCAGCTGGTCAAAAACCTCTTCCTCACCCCCGAGCGGACCCTGAGCCGAAAGATCAAGGAGGCGCTGATGGCGGTGGTTCTTGACTGGCGCTACAGCAAGGAGGAGATCCTCACAACCTATCTCAACGAGGTCTTTCTCGGGCAGGACGGCAACCGGGCAATCCACGGTTTTGCCCTCGCCGGGCAGCACTATTTCCGCCGGGCCCTGAACGACTTGAGCCCCGCCCAGATCGCCATGCTTGTCGGGATGGTGAAGGGGCCCAGCCTGTACGACCCCCGGCGCAACCCGGAAGGGTGCCGCCAGCGTCGCCAGCTGGTCCTTGCCCGGATGGCGGATGCCGGGTTGATCGACCAGGAGACCTTCCATGCCGCCACTGCCGCGCCGCTCCTTGACAGCGCGGGGCAGTCGGGCGGCTTCAACCGCTTTCCGGCCTTTCTCGATCTGGTGCGGCAGCAGCTGGCGGTGGAATATCAGGAGGTCGACCTGAAAACCGATGGGCTGCAGGTGCTGACCACCCTCGACCCCCGCCTCCAGTTCGAGGCGGAACGAAACCTGCTCGAGACGATCGGCCAGCTCGAAGCGGAAGGCCGGCGGGAGCAACTCGAGGGGGCGATGGTCCTCAGCAATCGCGACAATGGCGAGGTACTCGCCCTGGTTGGCGGCCGGGTTCCGCAGCAGGGCACCTTTAATCGGGCGCTGCAGGCCCGCCGGCCGATTGGTTCCCTGGTCAAGCCGGCGGTCTATCTCGCCGCCCTTGCCCATGGCTACGGCCTGGCCTCGCCGGTAAACGACACCCAGGTCACCCTCACCGGTGAGAATGGTCAGGCGTGGCAGCCGCAGAATTACGACCGTCGTGAGCACGGCACCGTTGCCCTCTATGCCGCTCTGGCCAACTCCTATAATCTCGCCACGGTCCAACTCGGCCTGGCACTGGGGTTGGCGGCGGTAACCGAAACCCTGCAACAGCTTGGCTTTCCAGAGGAGATTCCCCAGCTACCCTCGTTGCTGCTTGGCGCGGTGGCGATGACTCCCTTCGAGGTGACCCAGATCTACCAGACCCTGGCGGCGGACGGCTTTTACACCCCGCTCCGGGCGATCAACGCGGTGCAGGCGGCGGACAAGACCACCTTGAGCCGTTACGGCCTTTCCGTCGAGCAGCGTTTTCCGTCGGAGGCCATTTTTTTGCTCAACTACGCCCTGCAACGGGTGATGGACGAGGGAACCGGCCGGGCGGTCCTTGCTTCCCCCTTGGCCGGCCTGCGCCCGGCCGGCAAGACCGGGACCACCAACGAGCTGCGGGACAGCTGGTTCGCCGGTTTTACCGGCGAGCACCTTGCGGTCGTCTGGCTGGGACGGGACGACAACCGCCCCATCGACCTGACCGGCGCCGGGGGTGCCCTGGCCGTGTGGATGAAGGTTCTGGCGGCGATCCAGAGCGCACCCCTGGTCCTCACCGAACCACCTGGGATCACCTGGCAGCGGTTTAACCGGCAAACTCTCCGCCCGGTGATCCTGGGTGACAGCCTGCTGCTGCCGGTTGTCGCCGCCCCGACCCAGGTGCCGGCCGTCGAGGGTCTGCCGCAACCGGAGCGGTCTAGACCGCCGCCGGCCCCCGGCAAGGGGCTGATCGATTCCATCCGGGGGCTGCTGCGGCAGACCCTCTCCACCCAGTAGGGCCGGCAAGATTGCTTGCCGCGCCAGCCAGGAGCCGTATGCGACCATCTGCTTTCCCTCTTTTTGCGATCATTGCCGTCACCTTGCTGCTCAACAGCTGTGCCCCCGGGCGACAGATCTTTTCCCCGCCGCCCACCTCGCCATCAACCTCCTCGCCACCCGTCAGCAGGCCGGCCCCGCTGGCGGTACCTCAGCCTTATGTCGCCGAGACCGGGCCGGCGGCGGGGCTCTATCACGATGGGGTGAAGGCCCTTGCCGCCGGGCAGTGGGACAGGGCGGAGATGTTTCTCGAACGAGCCTTGCGGATCGAGCCGCGCAACGCCCACTACTGGCATACGCTCGCCCGGATCAAGTACGGCCAGGGTGAGTACCGGCAGGCGGCGCAGTTCGGGCTGAAATCAAACAGCCTCGCCGGCGGCCGACAGCAGCTGGTCGAGCGTAACAACCGGCTTATCGAGCAGGCGAAAGGACGCTGACCCGGCTGGGGCCTTTGGGCGTCGGTCAGTGGCAGAGCTGATCGGCCTGGGGACCTCCATTTTTCCTCTTCTCATTACTTTTTTGGCCAAGTCTATGTCATCAGCTGTAGCGCCGACCTTTTACAAGGCACTGTACTGGATGGCGATACTTTGCAGCGATGCTTCTTCCGGCCCTGTTTATCCGGCCAGCCGGTCGACCAGAAAGAGGAGAACAACCCCAACCCCGTACATCGCCGCCACATAGGGCCAGTTGCGGGTGGCGCCTCGGAAGCTTTCTATGCCATACCGCCCCTGCATGGTCAGATTGATGCCGGAGAGCGGGCCGGCACAGGTCCCCAGACTCCAGGCAAAGACATAGCACATCGCCAGCAGCAGGGGTGCCGGCTCGCTTGGGGTGAGCAGCGGCGTGGCCAGGGCGATGGAGATGATCGGGTGAACCCCGACCGCCGAGGCGGCCACCATGGCGGCCAGGAGAAGGGCGGCGTTTATGGCCGTGAAATTGGCGATGGCCGGCAGCTGAAAGTGTTCCGCCGCCACCAGTGCCTGCAGCCCCACTACCAGCATGCCGGCGGAGAGAAAGAGCAGAAGTTCACCGACCATTCCCGGCAGGCCATGGAGGATGTGGTCGAGGAGGTACCGGCAGGCACCGCTCGGCCCATGGCGAAAGGTAAGAAAAAGGACGCTGACCGCCACGGCCGACAGGGCGATAATGGCCAGGATCGGTACCTTGGGAAGGGCGGCATGGCCACTTACCACGGCGAAGGTGAGGCTCAGCGGCACCCAGAGGCTGGCGAAGGTTACCGGGTACCCCTCGAAGCCGGCCAGTTCCGGGCGATAGCGCCAGTGAGCCTCGGCCAGCACCAGGAGCAGGCCGATGGCGGCAAAGGGGAGGCCGACCACCATCACCGACAACAGTCTGGCCTCGGCAATATAGGTGAGGACCACCGCCATGCCGGCGAAAAAGGGGGACCAGGCGGCACCGCCGGTAAAGACCCGGATGATTGACTGGGCCGCAAAGGGGCTGAGCGGCCTGGTGCGGGAGAGACGGTCGGCAACCAGCACGGCAGCCGAGATATTGATAAAACTGCCGAACAGGGCCACTACCAGCATGGTTTGGCGAAAGGCGATCATCCCCTGTGGCGGGCTCTCTTCGCCGGTGCTGCCACCCATCGCCACCAGGCGAAGAAAACTGACTGCCGCCAACATGGCCAGCAAACCGGTGGTGGAGTCGAGCAGGCGAAGCCAGGAGGGGTGGTCGCCAAGGGCCAAAGCGGTGCCGAACACCGCGGAACTGAGCAGCAGCAGAAAGCTGATCTGCAGCAGTTGGGCCCGGGAAACCTGCCAGATGAGCAGGCCGCCGGCGGCCCAGGCAAAGGTGCCGGCCAGCCAGGAGGGTATCTCCGGGGTGAACCCGTTGCCGATGGCGGTGGTGGCCATCAGGGCGATGAGGATTCCGGCGACAGCCCGGCGGCCTGCGGCCGGGTTCTTCTCAGCCAAGGCGCACGCCCGTCATGTTGCCATGTTCTTCTGGATTTGCTCTTCTCATCCTGCTAACCTACCGCTGCGGGCACGTTGCGTCAATATCGGCGAGTTCCAGTTGCTGGGATTTTTCAGGGAGCAGTTGTTGTCTTCTGCTGGAGTGGTATCGATGAGATTTCTCCTTCTGCTCATCTCTTTTCTGTTCAGTCTTGGGCTGGCGGTGGAGAGGGCTCCGGCCGCCCATACTCCGAAGGAGGTCGAGCGCTTATGGCTTGCCGCCGAGCGCGGCGAGGGTGCCTTTATTGGCCTGCGCCGCGGCTGGTCGTACGTGTACGAAGACAGCGACGAAGGCGACGAAGTTGGCCCACTCTCCACCCCGCCGGGAGAGGTTCCGCCGGCCGACAGTTCACGTTGGCAGCCCTGGGACTGGCACCAGCCGGCGGCCAACAGCGCTGGTGCCGGCCGGCTCTGGTTGAGTCGGGTTTTGCCGGAAATGGCCCAACCTGATAAATCGCTGCTCATCGCCAACCTGCAGTGTGATGCGCTGGCGGTCTTTCTGGATGGCAGGCAACTCTATGCCAGTGGCTCGTTTCAGCCCGGGTTCTCTGTCCGTCGCCCCGCCAACCGTCTGCACTGGGTGCCGCTGCCCAGTGATGCCGGTGGCAAGCTTCTGCAACTCCTCCTCCACAGCAACCGGCCGGAGTTGCTGCCGCCGGCGGAGCCGATTCTCCTCTACGCCCCACAGTCGAGCCTGACCGAGGCCTTGCTGGCCGATGCCTGGTACAGACAGGCGTTTGGCTCGCTCTTTCTCTTTGTTGGCATCTATGCCCTGGTCGCCCACCTTGTCCGGCGCCGCTACGGCCTCTCCTTCTCCCCCTGGTTCGGTTTTTTGGCCATCAGCCTGGGGCTTTCGCAGCTCTTTGCCGGCAACCTGCTGTTCCTGAGCCATGATGGCGCCGAGTGGTATTACCATGCCGGGCTGCTGGCGGTGCTGCTCTTTCCCATCGGCCTCTGGCGGTTTGTCGAGATCTCCTTGGGTGCCGGCTGGGGGAAACTGATCCGCCGCTGCTGGCAGCTGCAGATCGTCGTGGTGCTCGTTCTCTGGGTTCCCGATGTGGTTGGCTGGACCCCCTTCGGAACGGCTGGCCAACTTCTCGGCAACGGGGCGCTGGCCCTCCAGCTGTTGGTCGGCGTCGGTGAGGGGTGGCGTCATCTCAGGAAGAGACAGACCAGCCTCACCGCCCTGGGGGTGCTGATCTTTTCTCTGGCCGGTCTGGTCGATATTGCGGTGGCCTTCTTACCCTTCACCCTCGAGACGGAGTTGTACCCCTGGGGGGCGCTGGCCCTGATAGTCGCCTTGGCTGTCGGGCAGGAGCGGGCCGCCGGTGAGGCGCAGATTCAGCTTCGCCGGCAGGCCGATGCCCTGCAGCGGCAGCAGCAGTATCTGGAGGAACTGGTTGAGGAACGGACGGCGGAACTCCGGCTGGCCACCCGGGCCGCCGAGGAGGCCAGCCAGGCGAAAAGCCAATTCCTGGCCAATATGTCCCATGATTTGCGCACCCCCCTGAACGCCATTCTCGGCTATGCCCAGCTCTTTGAGCGTGACCGCCGCCTGAACGGCACGCACCGCGAGGGGGCCGGGATTATCCGGCAGAGCGGTGAACACCTGCTCCTGCTGATCAACGATATTCTCGATATCTCACGAATCGAGGCGGGAAAATTGACGGTACAGTCGGCGGCGGTGGAACTGCCGGCCCTGATCGGGGGTGTTGTCGAAATGGTCAGGCCTCGGGCCAGGGAGGGTCAACTGCATTTCCACTGCCAGGTCGACGACGATCTGCCCCGGGTGGTTCTGAGCGACGAAAAGCGCTTGCGGCAGTTGCTTCTCAATCTCCTTGGCAATGCGGTCCGCTACACCGATAAGGGAGAGGTACGGCTGGTGGTGGGCTGCAGGGAGGGAAAACTGCTCTTTCAGGTTATCGATAGCGGCATAGGCATAGCCTCCGAGCATCTCGAGGCCATTTTCGCCCCCTTTCAACAGGTGTCCAGCCAGGCCGGCAGCGAGGGTGCCGGCCTCGGCCTGGCCATCTGCCGGACCATAGCCCGGCAGATGGGAGGCGATGTGCTGGTGCAGAGCAGTCCTGGGCAGGGGAGCACCTTTTCCCTGGAGCTGCCCTGTGTGCTTCCTGAAAAGCCGTCCACGGCGTTCCAGTCGCGGGCGGAGGCGGCCCAGCCCCCTGTGGCGGTCGGGGAGGCGGAGCACCCGGCGGAGGAGTGGGGCGGGGTTGCCGCTCCGCTTCCCCAGCCGCTACCGGAGGCGTACGGCCCTCTCTGCCTGGCGGCCGGGATTGGTGATATCGAGACAATTGTCCAGGAGATCGTGCTGTTGCGGACAAGGCTGCCGGAGCACGACGCCTTTCTTGACTGCTTGTCCCGGCTTGCCGCCGAGTTCGATATTCCGGCCCTGCAGCGACTGTTGCCGGCAGATGGGCGGCAGCCGGACGGGCAAGAAATCAAAGGGGACGGCTGATCGCCATTGCTTTCATCCGAGAGCGCAGGGTGGTGGGGCGCAGCCCGAGCAGTTCGGCGGCGCCGCCGGGCCCGTCTACCCGCCAGGCGGTCGTATGCAGAGCGCCAAGGATGTTGTCGCGCTGCAATGCCTGCCACTCCGCCTCGGTAATCAGGCCCTTTGCCGTAGCCGGCATGGCCTCTGGCCTTTGGTTGACGGTGGAGGCCGGGGCGGTCAGGTTCAACGGCCCACCTCGGGAAAGGATCATTGCCCGTTCGATCTCGTTGTGCAATTCACGGATATTGCCGGGCCAGTCGTAGGCCAGATAGTGGCTGAGCATGCCGTCGCTGATGGTCGGTGCCTGCATACCCATTTTCCGGGCGGTGCGGGCGGCAAAATGGCGGCTCAGCAAGGGGATGTCCTCGCGTCGCTGGCGGAGAGGAGGGAGGGTGAGCGGGAAAACACTCAGCCGATAATAGAGATCCTGACGGAATTGGCCGGCGGTAACCGCCTGCTGCAGGTCACGATTGGTGGCGGCGACGATGCGCACATTGACCTGGCGGGTTTTCACCTCACCAACCCGTTCAAAGCTCCCCTCCTGCAGCACCCGCAGCAGCTTGCCCTGCAGCTCCAGAGGAATCTCCCCCACCTCGTCGAGGAAGAGAGTGCCGCCATCGGCCAGTTCGAAACGGCCGGCACGGTCTTTGACCGCACCGGTGAACGCCCCCTGGACGTGGCCGAAAAATTCACTCTCGAACAGTTCCCGGGGGATGGCGGCGCAGTTGACGCGGATGATTGGTGCCTCCCGCCGCCGGCTGGCCCGGTGGATTTTTTCGGCCAATAGTTCCTTACCGGTCCCCGACTCACCGAAAATAAGCACTGCCGCCTCGGTGGGGGCGACCAGTTCCACCTGTTCAATCACCCGGCGGAAAGGGGGGCTGTCGCCGAGAAGGTGTTCGGAGCTTTCCGGTTTGCTCACCTCGGCTCGCAAGCCCTCGTTTTCCTGGCGCAACTGCTCGCTCAACCGGCGAATAGCGGCCAGGGAGTCGGCCTGAAAAAGGGCGTTCCCCAGGCTCTGGGCAAGGATCTGCTGCCAGCGCTGCCGCTCGGCAAAGGCAAAACCGGCCGGGGCGTCGGACATCACCCCCAGGACACCGTAACAGTTCTCCCGGCAGAATACCGGGCTGAGGATCAGCTCCCGGAGCCCCGTCGCCTCGGCCCATTCGGGATAGGGCTGCCAATCCCCCGGTTCGGCCAGGGCCAGCTGTCGTCTCTGCCTGTAGACCTTGCCCAGCAGGGGATCGGTGAATGGCATGAAGCGAAAGTCACCCTCCCCCCGCAGCCAGCCGGCCGGCCCACCATGGGTGAAACCGTAGTTATGCTGGAGGGTCAGCCCCTGCGTACCTGCCTGCCAGAAGGCCACTCCGGCGATGCCCGGCTGACTCTCGGTCAGACTGGCAACGGCTTCCCACGCCCCGGCCGTTGCGTCGGCGGCACCGATTGCCAGCAGGAGCGCGCTGTACCTGCCGATATCGGCCCAGAGGCGGTGCCGGCTCATCTGCGCGTCGATTCGGGCCAGCACCTCGTCATGCTGCAGGGGCTTGGTGAGGTAATCGACCCCACCCGCCCTGAAGCCGCGCAGCTTGTCGGCGGTGCCGGCCAGGGCGGTCATGAAGAGCACCGGAATGTTGCTGGTGGCCGGTTCGGCCTTCAGCCGCCGGCAGGTCTCGAAGCCATCGATCCCCGGCATCATCACATCCAGCAGAATCAGATCCGGGCTGGCAAGAGTCGCCTGGCGCACCGCACTCTCCCCGTCCAGGGCGGCCAGGGTCCGGTAGCCGGTCCCCTGCAGGGCGGCAAAGAGCAGTTTGATGTTGGCCGGCTTATCATCCACCACCAGAATGGTGCCCTGGTGTCGTCCCGGCGGTTTCGCTGCCTGCATTTCCCCCCCTCACTCCTCCAGCCCCCTTGCATCGAACGTCGGCGCTTGCCACCGGTCCCCCCGCCCCCCCCCGGCCTCCCCATTCGGCCGGTTCCGAGCCGAGGTGGTGGCGCAGGAACTGCCGCTGGCCAGGATAGTTCCGACCAGGATAGCGATGATGGCGGATATTCGCAACGATATTTCGTAAATCAGCGACCGTTCGTTCGTCGGATTGGTTCTATGTAAATATTTTATATAGTTATTTCGAACAATTAATTCTTTTTTACGATGCTGGCACGGGCTGTGCTTAGAGAGTGGGGAAAGGGTACTCTCACTCCTCACCAATCCAGCCCTGCCCGACCCGGTAGCGTTGACCGGACCGGACAGCCGTCAAAGCAAATTTTTAAAACAAAGGTTAACAGATGAAAAAAACACTCCTTTTCTCACTCCTCATCCCGATTCTTCTGCCGCCGACCCTCCTCTTCAGCCAGGATACTGCCGACAGCAGTCTGAGCGGCGAGGTGTCGGCAGGGGTGCTGTTCCTGAACAGTGCCGACAACCTCGATCCCGGCGGTTCGTCGCGGACCATTAGTACCCTTGGCAAATCGGCGGAAAAAAAGCTTACCACCATCCCTGTTCTGCTGCCCGAGGTCACTTGGCAGTTCGGCGCCGAGCGTAGGTTTGCCTGGTACTTCAAGACAAAAGCGCCGCTTGAGGAGGCAGGTGAATTCGCCCTCACCACCGGCCTCAAGTACACCCACCCCGGTTTCGCCACCCTGGTGGCCGGTTTTTTTGCCGTTCCCTTTGCCGAAGTGTGGGAGAACCCCTATCTCCTCAACCGGCCGCGGAACGAGACCGATGTCACCGTCTTCGGCGCCCATATTGCCGCGAATGAAATTTTCGACTCGGAATTCTCTCTCGATGTCGCCTATATGCGGGAAGATGTCGACAATGATCTGCTCGCCCAAATCTTTCCGGAGCTGGCCCGCGACGGGAAGATTTTTGCCGCCAGCCTCAGGTATCAGCTTTTTGCCGGTGAGCCATTTTCCCTTACTCCCAGGGTGACGGTGCTCAAGGGGGAATACGATGGCGAGAGCAGTTCCTTTGCCAAAGTCAAGGGGGAGATATCCGGTCTCTACCTGGCCGGGCGGTACTCACTCAAATCGAGCCTCTCCTACAGCTACAAAGAGCACGATGAAAGGGATCCGATATTTGCCGCAACCCGAAACGAACATGGCTTCGGGGCCAATCTGGCCGTGAAGTATGACGGGCTTTTCGGCATTGAATCGGTCGGCCTGCTGGCAATTGTCGGGTACAGCCGGGGAGAGGCCAGTCAGACCTTCTACGACAGCGAATCCCTGGCCTGCGGCCTTGGCCTGACCTATCGCTTCTGAGTAGTCGAACCTGAAGTGCTGACGAAATGCAACAGCTGATGGGCGATGTGCACCGCTGAACGATTGGTACCGGTGCTGACCAGCCATCAGTGGTGGTTGCGTGAGGTGATGGACCACGAAACGATCGGTAGCGTTTTAGCCTGGCTGCACAGGGTGCGCTGGAATTGAGAAAAAAATCAAAAAAACAGGAAAATATGATGAATATCAACACAGCAACCGTCGATGCCATTGCCCCTCGCGAGGCGGAATCGCTTTCTCCTCGTGCTCTGCTGCCCTTTTTGCTGATCACCTTCGCTCTCGCCTGGGGGGTACTTGCCCTGTTCCTCTTTCTTCCCGAGCAGATGACCGGGCTCTTTGGTCAGCTCTCCGGCCGGCACCCCCTCTTTTTCCTGGCGGTCTATGCACCGGCGATTGCCGCCTGGATCATCGTCGCCCGCCACGCCGGACCAGGCGGCTTTCGGCGTTATCTCTCCCGTGCCCTGCTCTGGCGGTGCTCGCCTGGCTGGTGGGCCTTTCTGCTCATCGGTATCCCGCTCCTCTTTCTTGCCGGCTCCTGGTATACCGGGAACCTCTTCTCCGAGCCGCTGCCCTTTTCCTCCTGGCAGGCAGGGCTGGTGGCGCTGTTTTTTGCCGCCATAAAGGGGCCGGTGGAGGAGTTCGGCTGGCGCGGCCTGGCGCTGCCGTTGTTGCAGCGAATGGTCACCCCCCTTGCGGCCGGGTTGATTCTGGGGGGAATATGGGGGTTCTGGCATCTGCCGGCCTTCCTGCTCAGCGGCACCCAACAGAGTGAGTGGTCATTTGCTCCGTTTTTGCTCGGCTGCATTGCCATAAGCGTTCTCGTCACACAGTTGTTCAACGCCTCAGGCGGCAGTATCCTCTTGCCGGCGGTGTTTCATTTCAACTTGATGAACCCGATCTTTCCCGATGCCCAGCCCTATGACACCTGGATGTTGATCGTCGTCGCCGCCGGTGTTGTCTGGTTCAACCGAGAAGCGATGCTTACCAGGCAAGGGGCGGTAACTGAAGTGATTCCCCAACCCCAGGGGAGAATGAGTCGATGAACGGAACTGCCAGAGTTCTGCTTGCCTTCTGTCTTTTATTGGTGATCTTCGGCCTTGCCGCCGGTAACGGCGCCGGCCTGACCCGGAGCGAAGCATTTCAGGCCGAACTGGACAGCCTTCGCCACGAGTACGGTTTTCCCGGTGCCACCGCAGCCTATGTCCTGGCGGATGGTACTGTCGGGGAGGCTGCGACCGGGTTTGCCGACAGCGAGACCGCGACTGTGATGACTCCCCGGTCGCGGCTGCTGTCGGCAAGCATCGGTAAAACCTATCTCGCCGCCGCCGCGGTGGCCCTGGCCGGTGAAGGCCGGCTTAACCTTGATCTGCCGGTTTCCTTCTGGCTTGGCGATCAGCCGTGGTTCAGCCGTTTGCCCAACCATCGTGAGATCACCTTGCGGCACCTGCTCACTCACAGCTCCGGCCTTGCCGACCACGTCTATTCGAAGCGATTCATCGCCGAGGTCGCTCAACGTTGGCGGGAGCCGGACAACCCGTTTCCCCCATTAGCTCTGATCGAGTACAGCCTGGATACACTGCCGCTGTTTGCCGCAGGCAGGGGCTGGGCCTACTCCGACAGCGGCTATGTCCTTGCCGGTCTGGTCATTGAAGCCGCCACCGGGAGGGACTGTTTTCAAGAGATCACCGAGCGCTTTTTGGTTCCCCTGGGTTTGACTGAGACCATTCCAGCCAATCGCCGCGATCTGCCGGGGCTTGCCGCTGGATATATAGCGGCCGACAACCCGTTTGGTTTTCCAGAGAAAACCACCGCCGCAAACGGCGCCCTGCTGTGGCACCCCGGCCTTGAATGGACTGGGGGAGGCTGGCTGAGTACCTCCCGGGATCTTGCCCGCTGGGGCGCGGCACTTTTTGGCGGCAGGGTGCTGTTGGAGGAGGCGCTGGCCGAGATGCTGAGTGCCGTGCCGATCAGCCTGGAGAGCGACGCCATCGAGTACGGTGCGGGCGTTGCTATCTTCCGCAACGGCCCTTACGGCCCGGTCTACGGTCATGGGGGCTGGATACCGGGCTACAGTTCCAGCCTGCGCTACTATCAGGAACATGGGGTGACCGTCGCCTTGCAGATCAATACCGATATCGGCATCATTAACGGCGGCAGTGAGGTGATTGGGGCGATGGAAAGGCGCCTGGCCGGAGTGGCAATTGCCTTTGCCAAAAAGAGCGTTGTCCCAATCAGTAAAAAGTGGCAAGAGTGACGAATAACCCACAACCTTATGGTATCAGAAAAGCTATGAGCAACAATCTCCACACCATCCTCGGGGCGGGCGGTGTCATCGGCCGCGAGCTGGTGCGTGAACTGGCCGCCTACACCGACCATATCCGCCTGGTGCGCCGCCAGCCGCAGCCGCCAGCTGCGGCCGGCATCGAAGCCCGTGCCGCCGACCTCCTCGATCCCGGGCAGGTAGCCGATGCCGTCCGCGGGTCGGCCGTCGCCTATCTGGTCGCCGGTCTGCCCTATCGGACGGCGGTGTGGCAGAGCCAGTGGCCAGTGATCATGCGAAACGTCATCGCCGCCTGCGCAAGGCACCAGGTCCGCCTGGTCTTTTTCGACAATGTCTACCTGTATGGCTACGTCGAGGGGGCGATGAGCGAAGAGACCCCGGTCAACCCCTGCAGCCGTAAAGGGGAGGTGCGGGCCCGTATCGCCGACATGCTAATGGGAGAGATCCGAGCCGGCAACCTTTGCGGGCTCATTGCCCGTGCCGCCGATTTTTATGGTCCTGATGCGACCAATACCTTTGTCCATCCGATGGTCTTCGAGTTGCTCCGCGACGGGAAGAAAGCATCCTGGCTTGGCAACAGCGAGGTACCGCACGCTATGCTCTTCACCCCCGATGCCGCCCGTGCCACCGCCCTGCTCGGCAATACCGAGGATGCCTATGGCCAGGTCTGGCACCTGCCGGTCCACCCCGACCCTCCCACCGGCAGGCAGTTTATCACCATGGTCGCCAGGGCCTTCAACAGCAAACCGACCTATCGCCTTCTGGGAGCAGGCATGGTGAAGGTGGCTGGCCTGTTCAATGTCACGGTCCGGGAGACGACGGAAATGCTCTACCAGCACCAGCGCCCCTATCTAATCGACAGCAGCAAATTCTCCAGCCGCTTCTTTGCCGCCACCCCCTATGCCGAGGGAATCGACAAGACCGCCCGCTGCATGCGGCGCTCCTACTGAGCCTGGATGACTGTGGCAAGGGCAGGTGTTTGTCGTCAATGGAGGTCGCGGTAAGGTGTAAAGGGGTAGATGGTATGGGGGTAGATGGTAAGGGTGGTGTTGTTCCAGACATGGACGGCCGGCACCGGGCTGAGCTGCAGGTCGATTGCCTGCTGGCGCCCCGGTGCGGTTTCTGGTAGAGAGAGAGACATGCACAAAGAGCTTTCAAGGAAAAACTGTTGCCGCTCTCCCGCTCGCCCTGGCCGCCTGCCCTGGCCGGCGACTCTGCTTCTCATGACCAGCCTGCTGGCGTCCACCTTGCTGGCTGCCGCCGGTGGCAGCGGCGCCACCGAGATCCTGCTGCGTGAGGAGTTCGACACCCTTGATGGCTGGGAGCCCTTTTATTTTCGGGGGATTGATCGCCATAGCGAGTACAGCGTTGCCGATCTCGGTGAGGGGTCGGTACTGGTTGCCAAGAGCAAGGCGAGCGCCTCGGCGCTGATTGGCAGGATGCGTTTTTCGGTGGCCGACTACCCGCACCTCCGCTGGCGTTGGCGGGTGGACAAGCTCTACGCCGGTGGCGACTATCGGCGCAAGGATGGCGATGATTACCCCTTGCGGGTCTATGTGATCTTTGCCTACGACCCGGACCGTGCCGATCTTGCCACCAGGCTCAAATACCGCCTGGCCAAGACCCTCTATGGAACCTACCCGCCGCACAGCAGTATCAACTACATCTGGGCCAATCGGGCCGAGGAGCGCGAGTCGGTGGCCAATCCGTTTACCGAGAGGGCGATGATGGTGCCGATCCAGTCCGGCCCGGAAAAGCTCGGTCGTTGGCAGGAGGAGTCGGTGAACATCCTTGCCGACTACCTGCGCCTGTTCGGGGAACCGCCGCCGCCGTTGGCCTCTCTGGCGATCATGAACGATTCCGACAACACCGGTGAGGCGGCGGTCTCCTTTGTCGATTTCATCGAGATCAGCGGCCCGGGAGACGGCAAGGCCACAGAGTGATCCTGCCGGAAGAGTTGTCCCGCCACGAAGGCAGGCAGCGTCTGCGGCCTGGCGTCAGCCCCGGCTCTGCCGGAGAGCACGCCGGGGGCTGGTGGAGGGCGAGAAGGAAAAGGGTTGGCTGTGGAACTTCAACTCAGAGAGCCGGTTCCTTCTCCCTCTCCTCCTCCGCCACGAGATGTGGTTCGTTGGGGCAGGAGATGGCCTTGCGCATGAGTTCCGCCGGCAGATCATCCTGATCGTAGCAGTAGATGCCGCAGTTCAGACAGCGTGTCGCCTCCAGGCGGCACTGATCTTCGTTGATGGTTCCTTCAACTTCGCGGAAGGAGGCCATCCGCTCCTCGACGGGTACCATCGGTTTTATGGCCATGGTTGGTATCGGCACCACATTGGTCAGGTCATCAATCAGGGCCGGCGCCATCATCTCGCGTTGTCTCTCCTTGATTGCCGGAATCTCGCCGGTGGTCATGTAGTAATGGATCGATCGGGCCGCAAACCTGCCGGAGGCGACCGCCTCGACCAGAAGGCGTGGCCCGGTGTAACAGTCGCCGCCGGCAAATACGCCGGGGATTGATGTCTGCAGCGTCTCCTCGTCGGCATCGATGGTGTGGTAACGGGTCTTTGCCAGTCCATCAGCGGCGACGATGGCGGCGAGATCGGCGGCCTGGCCGACTGCCTGAATAACCACATCACAGGGGAGCACCTCGTTGCTCCCCTCAACCGGGATAACATCCGGGAGCCCACCACCGGCAGAATGGCGCAGGGTCACCTGCTGCACCTCGATGCTGTTCAGCCGCCCTTCCTCACCGAGAAAACGAACCGGTGAAACGAGGCAGCGCATGACCACCCCTTCGCTCTCGGCATCGTTGATTTCATGGGCGTTGGCCTCCATCAGGTCGCGGGAGAAACGGAAAATCAAGAGGACACTCTCCGCTCCGGCCCTGAGGGCCGAGCGGGCACAATCCATTGCCACATTGCCGGCACCGATCACCACAAAGCGTTTGCCGGTAATCTTCTCCTCGTCGGTATGGAACCGGCGGAGGTAATCTATGCCGCTGTAGATACCGGTCAACTCCTTGCCCTCCAGGGGGAGGAGTCGGCCGTGCCAGGCGCCGATGGCCAGATAGACCGCGTCAAAACCGTTCGAACGCAGGAACTGGATAGTGAAATCCTTGCCGAGGGTGACATTGGTATGGGCTTGCACGCCAAGTTCCAGGACGCCATCAACGTCCCAGTCGAGCTGCTCGTCGGAGAGACGGTAGTCAGGAATTCCGTAGCGGGGCATACCGCCCAGTTTCGGCATCATTTCAAAAATCTCGACGGCGTGGCCGAGTCTTCGCAGGTAGTAGGCGGCGGAGAGCCCGGACGGGCCACCGCCGACCACGGCAACCCGGAGGCCGGTATCGGGGGCCACCGCCACCGGCATCCGCACTTTGTTGCTTCGTTCCCAGTCGGAGACAAAGCGTTTTACCGAATTGATGGCCAGCGGGTCATCCTTGAGGTTCCGCCGGCACTGGGTAGCACACAATTCGGGACAGACCCGGCCTGTTGCCACCGGCAACGGGTTCTTGTCCTTGATGGTCATCAGGGCGGCGCCATACTCGCCACGCCTGGCCTGGGCGAGATATTTGGGGATGTCGATCTGGGCCGGGCAGCGCTGCCGACAGGGCGAGAGACACTGGGTATACTGGTTCCAGTGGAGTATTTTCGTGTTTTCGTTGGCCAGGGAAATTATCCCCTTGGGGCAGGCGGCGATGCAACTGCCACAGCCGACGCAGCGGTCCGGGTCGAAAACCGGCAGACCGCTGTCGGGATCCATCCGGATCGCCGAAAAGCGGCAGGCCCGCTGGCAAGAACCGAGGCCGAGGCAGCCGTTTTCACAGCGGATGAAGCCATGAAAGAGCTGCAGGGCGGCCCGACAGTCCTGCAATCCCGTGTAGTGGTATTTGCGAGCGGCCCGGTATCCTCCCTCACAGGTGGAGCAGGCCAGCATCGGCTCGGCGCCGCGGACATCGTAGCCGAGGTAAGCGCCGATGGATTCGGCCGTTTCGATGCCACCGACCACGCAGATATTGACCTCACTTTTGCGCTTGACTATCGATTCGGCGGCAGCGTTGCAGCCGGCCTGGCCGCAACCGCCGCAGTTGGCGCCGGGGAGGAGGTTGGCGACAGCCTCAATTCTCGGGTCTTCGTCGACAAAAAAGACCCGAGCCGATATGCCGAGAACTATGGCCGCGACAAAGGCGATTCCGGTGAGCAGTAAAATGGGGGTGATCACGACAACTCTCCTTGTTGCTTAACTGGCCATTCCCTGAAAGCCGATAAAGGCCAGAGACATGATGCCGGCGGTTACCAGGGCAATGGCCGTACCCTGCATGCTTTTCGGGATGGCTGAGATCTGCAGACGTTCACGGTGGCCGGCAAAGAGCAGCAGGGCCAGGGCGTAGCCGAAGGAACTGGCGGTGGCAAAGACCAGCATCTCGATAAAGCCCAGTTCCTCGCGGGCGACGAGCAGGGCCACGCCCATCACGGCGCAGTTGGTGGTGATCAGGGCAAGATAGACCCCCAGCGCGTTGTAGAGGCTGCGGCTCTTTTTCTTCATCAGTATCTCGACCAGTTGGACCAGGGAAGCGATGATGAGAATGAAGGTGAGGGTCTGCAGAAATTCGAGGCCGTAAGGAATCAGGGCGTAGGTGAGCACCGTCCAGGTGAAGATAGCCGAGAGGATGGTGACGAAGATGATTGCCGCCGCCATGCCGAGGGCGGTTTCAATCCGTTTCGACACCCCGAGGAACGGGCAGTGGCCGAGATACTGGGCAAGAAGGATGTTGTTGACGAAGGTTGCCGAGATGGCCAGGTACAATAGATCCATGAATGTTTTCTACCCTTGAACGAATTTTTCCCCGCGCCAGCGGGAGAAGAGATTCTGTATGCCGAGGAGGATGCCGATGGTGATGAAGGCTCCCGGTGCCAGGACGAGAAAGGCCAGGGGCTCGAAGGCGGCCCCGAAGACAGGGAGGCCAAACCACGAACCGACCCCGAGAATTTCCCGTATCGAGCCGATCAGGGTGAGGGAGAGGGTGTAGCCGATGCCGACGCTCAGGCCGTCCGCCATGGAGAGAAGGGGGGGATTTTTGGCGGCGAAGCCTTCAGCCCGACCGAGAACGATGCAGTTCACCACGATCAGCGGGATGTAGATACCAAGTTGCTCAGACAGCGGAAAGAAGTAGGCCTTCATGAGCGTTTCGACAATGGAGACCAGGGTGGCGATGATGACGATGTACGAGGCGATGCGCACCTTGGCCGGAATCAGTTTCCGCAGGGCGGAGATGATGCCGTTGGACATGGTTACCACCAGGGCCAGAGCGATCCCCATGCCGAGCCCGTTTTCCGCCGAGGTGGTCACCGCCAGTGACGGGCAGAGTCCGAGAACCAGACGGAAGGGGGGTAATCGTTTCCACAGACCGGCCGTCAGTGTTGCCCCCAGTTTTCCCTTGCTCATGAGCCAGCCTCACGTTTGGCGATTGCCTGGACAATCTCTTCTTTGTGGTCACGCAGAAACCGGATTACCTCGTTGGTTCCGCCGACGGCGGCCAGCGAGGTGGTGGTTGCGCCACTGATGGCGTCGATTTTCCCGCCATCCTTGGTGAGGGCCACCGGGGTATCGGTGGGCAACCCCTGCCACTGACGGCGAAAGCTGATCTCGTCGATCCGGGCGCCAAGTCCCGGGGTTTCGCTGTGGCTGACCACCTCCATCCCCGTCTGTTGTCCGGCGTCGAGGTCAACGCCCACCATCAGCTTGAGGTCACCGCCGAAGCCGCCCTTGCCGGTTGCCTCCACGGCAATGGTCGAGACCCTATCCCCCTCCCGGGCAAAAAAGACCGGAATGGCCTGGTCGCCGACGGCGATCACCACCTTGTTGTGCAAAACCTCCGTCGCCGGTTTGCCGAAAAGCCGCTCCAACGCCGGGCCGCGCACATAGAGGTCGGTTTGCTGGTCAATCCGCGGCCCCAGGCCCTGATGGGCGAAGGTGAGGACCGCCGAGCAGATCGCCGCAATCAGGGAAAGCACCACGACCATGCGGACAATTTCAGACATCTTTCGCCCCCTTTACTTGCGGCTTGATCATATCCAGCAGCGGCGAACAGAGATTGACCAGGAGAACGGCATAGACGAGGCCGTCGGGGTGTTTTGCATACCCCCTGATAAGCATGAGCAGGACGCCGGCCAATATGCCCGATAGGAGCATCGGAACCCTGTTCACCGGAGAGGTGGTGTGGTCGGTAATCAGAAAGAGGGCCATGAACACCGTCCCGCCACTGAGCAGATAGAAGAGGGGCGAGGCGAAGGCCTCCGGGTTGGCGAGGTGCAGCAGGGTGGCGGTGGTCAACAGACCGATGAGGAAACCGACCGGCAGCTGCCACTGGATCTCGCGGAGCAGCAGAAGAAAGAGCCCGCCGAGGAGGAGAAGAAGCACCATCCCGTCAGCGGTGCCGGCCACCTGCCGGCCGAGGAGGAGATCGGTCCACTGGTAATGCGATTCGGCGGTGCCGCCCATCGACTTCAGCAACCGCAGCGGCTCGATCATGGTCACCTGCCAGTCCATATGCAGCATGGCGGCGGTGTTGTCCATTCGCCCCGGCCAGGAGAGCTGCAGAATCGCCACCCCGAGAACTGCCGGCTGGGCCGGGTAGGCGCCAACCCCGCCGAACAGTTTCTTGCCGACGACCACCATGAAAAAACACCCCATCATGATCAGCCACCAGGGTGCGTTAAGCGGCAGCATGAAGGCGAGCAGCAGGGCCAGGGAGACACTGCTCCAGTTGGAGGTGAGATCACGTGAGGGGGCCAGCCGTTCGGCAACCAGATCAAAGAGCAGGGCAAAGAGCACCGACAGCCCGAAGACACGCAGGGCGGCAGGGCCGAGGAGGTAGAGGCTGCCGGCAATGGCCGGCAGCAGGGCGAGAACCCAGCGCTGCTGCACCCGGGCCAGACCGGTACCCAGCCGGCAGTGGGGGCCGACCGCCACGTCGAGCATTCCCGGATCCGTTGCCCGGGCCGGCTGGAACATCTTCAACTCTTTCATTGTTTGCCTCTTTCCGGCCAACTGTACCGCTCGCCGTGGGTCATTTCCCGGTTGCAGAAGTGGAGGAGTTGCACGATCGGGCGTTCCGCCGGGCAGACATGGGCGCATAGCCCGCATTCGTGGCAGGCCTCCGGGTGGAGGCTTCCGGTCGATTCGATCTGCCCGAATTCGATCATCCGATTGATCAGGTGTACCTGAATACGGGCGGGGCAGACCCGGGTACAGCGACCACAGAAGATACAGGGGGCAATCGGATCAAATGGGGTGAGATCTTCGCTGACCAGATAGATGCCGCTGTCATAGGTGAGGGGGGTGAGGTCCGAATACTGGGCTACTCCCTTCATCGGGCCACCGACCACCGGCCGGGTGAAATCGGCTACCTGCAACCCCTGGCTGGCGAGGACATGCCGCAGGGAACTGCCCAGGGGAAAGCGGACGGTGATCGCTTTCGCCAGGGTTGTGCCACTGATCGTCAGGCATTTGTCGAGAAACGGGGAGGTCCCGTCCAGGGCATCGACCATGGCCAGCAGGTACTCGACATCCTGCACCACGATGCCGTGGCTGATGAAACTGTTCCGGTTGGGGATCCGCCGCCCCAGCAGCCGGGCGACCAGCTCCCGCTCCAGGCGGCCGTGGTATTGCGCCGGCACGGCCGCGATGCGTGCCAGGCCGGCAAAATGCTTCTCCGCCCAGGCAAGTTCTTTCTCCGGGACGGTGAGCCAGAGCGGGGTCTCCGGCAACAGCCGGCCGATCCGTCGCAGCCCCTCCGCCACCTTGTCGGGGTTCTGGGCAAGAAGGAGTTGGGAGGTGAGGATAGTCGGTTCTTCCTGGATGCCGGTGACGACCACAGCCTCCAGCGGTGGCAGGCCGGAGATATCCTCCTCGCCGTAATCACGCCCGGACAAGCGCCAGGGCGGGTTCACCCCGGCACTGCGGATTCTGGCAAGGGCGGCGACGGGGTTGTCGGGGGGGAGCTGATCGGTGAATATCTCTTCCGGGGAGAGCCCCTCGCCACCGTCGTTTTCGATGACGATGGCGGGGGAGTGGACACTCTGGGCGGTCCAGACGGTGGTGATCTCCCGCACCTTGCCACTGATACTGGCCAACTTGCAGTTGCCCAGACGAGAGCGGCCGATCACCCCGCCCCGGCGGACCTTCTCTCCGGCCTCGACTGTCGGCAGATAGTTGATATGTCGTGGGTAATCCAGGGGGATCACCACCATATCCGGTTCCTCGACCTGGCGGATAACCGGGTCATAGTCCGGTACGGCGGGCAATATCGGTCTGCTGCTGAACAGCTGTGCAAAGAGGCTCATGGTGGTTTTCTCAAGGTACGTGGCAAGCCCCACACCGCACCTCGTCACCGGCCTGAGAGAATCTCTGCGGTGCTTGCTGCAGGTGACAGCCGGAACAGTTACTATGGTAGATGTCGGCGAGGGCCTGAGGGGCATGGCAGCCGAGACAGGAATGTTCGGCGATGTCCTGGTACTCGTCATGGCTGAGCATTTCGGCAGAGTACCCGTCATCGTGGCAGGTGGTGCAGGCGACTGTCGAGGTTTCCTCTTCCTGCCGGCTGGGATGGCATTGCCGGCAGGAGCTTGCCTCGCCCTGCGTCTCCTGGTGGCAGAGGCTGCAGTCACCACCGTGCATTTCCTGGATACGGCGATGGTCGGCCTGATCCGTTTCCGGCCGTTCGCCATGGCATTCTGCACAGGAGACCGCCTCTGCCGCACTGTAGAGGGGGTGATGGCACACGGCGCAGGATTCGGCCTGCTGGCTGTGGGCCGCATGGTCAAAAAGCACCGGTCCGGCTGTGTTCTGCAGATAGAGGCGATCCGTGCCGGTGGCGTTGCCGTCGACCATGTAGCCGACTGCGGCTGCGGCAATGGCCAGCAGGAGGACAACGGTCAGCGCAGGGGTCCAGTTCTGTCGGTCCGGAAGATTACCACTCATGACTATCCCGTAAAATCAGCCGTTCATTGTCCTCTTCGCTCATCGTGTACCAGCGGCAGGAACGGCGGATACAGCTGATCAGTCTTAACCTTTTCGAGTTGGAAATCGACACCTCGATGCCCACCAGTTTGCAGCCGTCCTCCCGGCAGAGCTGGCCCGGTTCGATCAGCGAGACACGGCAGTGGGGGCAGCGTACATCGGCCAGTTCCTCATCATCGTCTACGTGCAACGTGCTTTCCTGTTCCAGCACATTCAGGTAGGCGGCGACTCTGCTCACCCCGACTTCCCCCTCGTTGTTGGTAATCTCGAAAACAGCCCTGTCCCCCTCGTTGAGACCGACCCCGCAATGGGGGCACCAGCAGCTGAGGTAGGTGTCGTGTTGCAGATGGGTGCGCCGCATCAGGGGAGGGGGTTTCAAACCCTCTTCCTGTCGGTTGGCTGGTGGTATGGAACTCTTTTTTTCCATCTACTGCTCCTGTGAAAAGTGGCCTTCTGCCAGCGCTGGCAGAGGTATCTTGTTACGATGGCCTGCAACATCTACAAAAAAAAAATTCTCGTGTCAAACGAATCAGGTCACCTCGTCGTATAAATTTTTCGTTCACACCGGGGACAGTCAACGGTCGCTGCGGCGGGCAGAGCCGTATTTTCGGGGGGCTCAGGTTTGCTCGTTGTACGCGGTGGAGAGCTTCTGACAGGGTGGCTGGGACGGGTAGGAGAGGAGAGGAACCATCCACCGGGAATAGCCGGTGGATGGATGCAAATATTAGAAATTATTGTTGATTCCGGCCATATCGATACCCTTGGCCAGTTGCATGAGAATATCAGCCGAGGCAATACCCGTCCCCTCTATGGTCACCGAGGTCTTGTCGCCGATCTGAAAGGTGAGGGATCCGCTCTTCTGGGCGGCGTTGAAGGTCTCGGTGCCGGTGTATCCCTGGACCCGCACCTGGCGGCTCTGCCCGGCACCGCTGTCCTGGCCGAGAGCGGCGAACATCGAGCCGAGGGCGGCAAAGCCGGCCATTTTGCCGCTCATCCCCCCGATGGCGATGTTCAGGTCTATGGTCGATGTCGCCCCGTCACTGTATTGGGCACTGGCCCCAGCGGTGCCCACCATGGCAGCTGCGGCGCCTACCCCCTGGGACTGCTTGTTGACCAGGGCATAGCCTTGGGGCGCCGCCGGGATGTATTTGAGCATCTCCTCGGCGGTCAGTTCGTTGATCTTGGCCAGGGCGTAGTTGATCTCCTCGATCGCCTTGCTGTACTTGCCGGTGGTGACCAGCTGCTCGGCGGTGGTCAGGCTGCCAATCACCTCTTCCTGCACACTTTGCGCCTGAACCGTCCCCGCGATCAGCAGGGAAAAGACCAGGCCGGTACATAATTTTTTCATATTTGCTCCTCCGGAGATGGTTGCTGAGAAAGAAAAAGGCCGTCGGTCAGAGTAGTTTAAGAAGTCTGCCGAGCCAGTCAAGGGTCAGCCGGCCGGCGGTGTCGACATCGTCGCCCAGGGCGACAAAACCGTGTTCGCGGAGGAGAAAGAAGTGAGGCCGGCACTCTGCCACCAAGGTGAGGGCGGACTCGGCCAGCTCTCTGGTGCCGTAGGGGTGGAAGGCGGCAGTTTCAGGAATGTCCAGGGCCGAGGCAAATTCATGGAAGAGGGGGCAGTGGCCGTGGAAGATGGCGGCGGTGGCCGGCAGGGCTTGGTAGAGCCGGTAGTGGAGGTAGCTCTCCGATGAGGGGGGGTGCTTGCCCGCGTAGAGAAAAGAGCTGTCCGCCTGGTCGAAACCCTGAATCTGGCAGAAGTTGTCCGGGATGAAGTCGGCAGCCGGGGCCATTCCGGCCCGGGTGATCAGAAAAGAGTCGGCCTCGCTCCGGCAGGAGAGATTACCGTAGGCACCAGCGGGATGGGCGGGGGCAAGTCCGAGCTGGGCGAAGAGCCAGGCCCAGTGGTTAAGGCGGGGGAGCCGAAGGTCGTCGGGCAGGGCCATCCGGCTCTGTCGGCAGGAAAACTTGAGCCCTTGGTACTCTTCCATGCCCTTTCTTCGCCCTTGGGCGCAGTGCCGGGGCATTCCCTTTTCAATTTGCTTGCAAAATAACTTGCAAATGGCTTACAAAATAGATTTCGAAGTTTTTTTCTATTTTTTTCAGAAGGTTATGCGGATTGCCACCCGAAAACCCGAAAAGACTAACGCCAAAAGGCTCAGCCAAAAGGGCAATCTTAAAAGGGCCATCCCAAATAGGGCCATCCCAAATAGGGCACCCCAAATAGGGCACCCCAAAAAGGGCTGCTCAGGATGCTGCCCATAACCCAGAAGCCCGGCAACGTCGAAGCCGGCGGTGGGGACAACTGCGCCGGCCAAATGGAAAATGGGCTATAGGGAGAGTGCTCGGTGGTGCCTAGAGCGAGGATCGAACTCGCACGGGCACGAGGGCCCACGAGATTTTAAGTCTCGGGCGTCTACCAATTCCGCCATCCAGGCACTGCCGCCGACTCTACCATACCGGTTTTGTCCTTGTCAATTGCCAAGCAGGCGGTCAGCGCCGGGATGGCTGTGACCGCCCTGTACCGGCTGCCCTGTGCTGGCTCAGAGGCTCAGTGAGCCGTGGCGGACGATGGCCAGCATCTCGCGGACCGCCTGGTCGAGGCCGACGAAGGCGGCGTGGGCGATGATGGCATGGCCGATGGAGAGTTCCTCGATACCCTCCAGGGCGGCGACCGCGGCGGTGTTGCGGTAGTTGAGACCGTGGCCGGCGTAGACCCGCAGACCGAGTTCGCCGGCCATCCGGGCCGCCTCGGCAATGAGCCGCAGCTCGTGCAGCTGTCCCTCTTCATTGCCGGCATCACTGTAGTGGCCGGTGTGCAGTTCGACAAAGGTCGCGCCGATGTCCCTGGCCGCACGCAGTTGCCCTTCCTCCGGGTCGGCGAAGATCGACACCGGGATGCCTGCCTTGCCCATCTTCTCAACCACCTTGCCAATCTTCTTTTTCTGTCCAGCGACATCAAGGCCGCCCTCGGTGGTGAGCTCTTCCCTTTTTTCCGGCACCAGGGTGACAATATCCGGCTGCAGATCGAGGGCGATGGCGATAATCTCCCGGTTCGCCCCCATCTCGAGATTCAAGCGGCTCTTGATGGTCTGGCGGAGGAGGTGGACATCCCGGTCCTGGATGTGGCGGCGGTCTTCACGCAGGTGGACGACGATGCCGGCGGCCCCGGCGAGTTCGCAGATCGCGGCGGCGGCCACCGGATCCGGTTCCCGCCCTCCCCGGGCCTGGCGGATAGTGGCGATGTGGTCGACGTTGACGGCAAGTGTGGTCATCATGGTTCTCCGGTACTGGTTCAGTCGGCCCAGCAGGGCCTCTTCCCTGCCGAGCATCTCCTCCTCATCTTCCCTTGAACGCTCGTGGTCGTAGCCGAGCAGGTGGAGCAGGCCATGGGTCAGCAGCCGGCTCAGCCGCCGGCCAGGGTTCTCCCCCAACTCGGCAGCCTCACGCCGGGCGGTATCAGTGGAGATGACGATATCACCCAGTTCCCGCAGCGGCAGACCGGCCAGGGTGGCGGTGGCATCGGCGTTGCCGGCGGCGCTGTCGGCCCAGTCGACAAGGGGAAAGGCCAGGACGTTGGTGGGTTTTGCCTGGTGTCGGTAGAGGCCGTTCAGCCGGCTCATTTCGGCATCGTCGACCAGCCGGACTGCCAGGTGGTGGTCGGCCACCCCGCACTCGCGGAGCAGCCAGTTTGCCTCTTTCTGCAGGCGCCGGCCGACATCGGCCTGTAGTCCGGGTGGGTATTGGCAGCTGAAAGCGGTGGGCACGGTTCTGTCTCCCTCTACTCTCCGGTCCCGACGCCATTCATGGGCGGGAGAGCTTTTCGTAGGCGTTGATGATCTGCTGTACCAGCGGGTGGCGGACCACGTCGGCCTTGGAAAAGCTGCAGAAGGCGATACCCGCGACATCGTGGAGAATCTTTTTCGCCTGGAGAAGGCCAGAATGCTGCTTCATTGGCAGGTCAACCTGGGTGGTGTCACCGGTAACCACCACCTGGGAGTCAAAGCCCATGCGGGTGAGAAACATCTTCATCTGCTCACGGGTGGTGTTCTGGGCCTCGTCCAGGATGATAAAGGCATTGCTCAGGGTACGGCCGCGCATGAAGGCGAGGGGGGCGATTTCAATCACCTCCTGCTGGATCAGTTCCTGCGTCCGTTCCGGACCGAGCAGGTCGTTGAGGGCATCGTGCAGCGGTCGGAGGTAGGGGTTGACCTTCTGGGCCACATCACCGGGGAGGAAGCCGAGTTTTTCTCCCGCCTCCACGGCCGGCCGGGTGAGGATGATCGAGCGAACCGCACCGCTGGTCAGGGCCGAGACCGCCATCGCCACCGCCAGATAGGTCTTACCGGTACCGGCGGGGCCGATGCCAAAGACGATATCGCTGTTGCGGATTGCCTCGATATAGATCTTCTGGTTGGCGGTCTTCGGGGAGACCACCCGGTTTTGGGTGGTCACAAAGACCTTGTCGAGAAAAATCTTGTCCAGTCGGGCCTGCGGGGTTGCCGAGAGAATTCGCAGGCCAAAGGCGAAATCGGTGCTGTATATCGGGTAGCCCCGGCTGACCAGCCCGTAGAGCTGGTTCAGCAGTTCCGCCGCCAGTTCGACATCGTGGGCCGACCCGGTGAGGCGGAGTTCGCTGCCCCGGGCGTTGATCGACACGCCGGCACTCTTCTCCAGCGCTTGGAGGTTGCGGTTGAACTCGCCATACAGCAGAGAAGCGTGGCCGTTGTTGGCAAAGCTGAGATCCCGGCGGGCAAGATCCGGCTGCATGGCCTGGTTATTTTTTACCAAGTTTAGTCAACTCGTCGTCTATTATTGCCTGAAAGCCCTCCACACTCCGCTGTTTCGGTACCCGGCCGTTGATGAAGATCGTCGGGGTACCGGTCACTCCGGCCTTCTGGGCATCGATAAGATCCTTCTGGATTTTTGCCCGGATGGTGGGTGAGGCCATATCCTGTTCGAAGCGCGCCATATCAAGACCAAGCTCGCTGGCGGTCCTGGTCAGCAGTTCATCGGTCAGTTTGCTGGCGGCAAAGAGGCGGTCATGGTATTCCCAGAATTTTCCCTGTTCGTGGGCGGCGAGGGCGGCACGGGCGCTTGGTTCGGCCATTTTGTGGAATTTCAGCGGCATGTTTTTAAAGACCAGATTCACCGTCTTTGGGTTTCGGTGCAGCACCTGTTCGATCAGAGGGCCGATATTGCGGCAATAGGGGCACTCGAAGTCGGTGAACAGCACCATACGCACAGGGGCGTCGGCCGGGCCGAGTATCGGCGCGCCATTGGTGTCAACTTGAACCACGAAGGAGATGGCGACAGCGGTGAAACTCTTCTGGTCGTTGTCAATGAGGTAGAGGAGTTCCCCTTGGGGGGCGATGTCGATGGCGGCAACACCGGCCTCCACCGGGATACTGCCCTGGAGCTGACCCTGGCTGTTGTACACCTCCACCTGCTGCCGGTCGGTAAGGATAAAGATGTACTTGCCGTCGAGGGAGTGGACCATGGAACGGGCGGTGGCGCCGATGGTCCAGTTTGCCACCCGCTGCCACTCAATTCGCTCGTTCTGGCCGGATTCGCCGACGGCCAAAACGTTGCCGGCTGTGGCGAGAAGGGTGGCCAGCAGGCAGCCGGTGAAAAATTGCAAACGTTTCATGAAAACCTCATGGGCAGAAGGGAAAAGTAAGGGGTGGCTATTCCGGCCTTTCCGGACGCCCCTACCATAGCCATTCCGCCGGTTTTTGGCAAGCAGTCCGGTGTCGCCTGCCGCCCCCGGTAAGAGCTGCCGAAATCAACCGGCAAGGGGAGAAATGGCTGGTAAAAAGCGGCGTAAGATGGTATTGATAGCATCTTTTTGGGCACGCCGGGGCGATTCGCGGCTGCGGTCTTGACGGCCGCGCCGAGGTGAATTAGTATCGGCCGATTGTCACCGCGAGGGTGGCGGAACTGGTAGACGCACCAGACTTAGGATCTGGCACTTAACCGTGTGGGGGTTCGAGTCCCCCCTCTCGCACCACTTGCCACAGCGCGACCAACCACACCGCAAGCTTGACGGCGGCAAGCTGCCAAGAATGCCATGGCCTGTGGCCGCTGCCGCTCCCCGACGGGGTGCGGTACGGCGGGCGCCGCGCAGCGGCGCCCGAGCAGGACAGGCGGCCATGTCAGGTGTATTCGATACCATTTTACAGAAAGGACGGCAACTCAATGGATGTACAAGTAGAAGAAACCGGTACCCTCACCAGAAAAATCACCGTGACTCTGCCGGCGGAAGACGTTCAGGGCAAACTCGACGCAGCCTATGACAAGTTGAAGAAAGATGTGAAACTGAAAGGGTTCCGTCGTGGCAAGGTCCCCCGGGCGGTGATCGTCAAACACTACAAGCAGCAGGTGGAAGGGGAGGTGGGTGAGAAACTGGTGCAGGACACCTATTTCGACGTGGTCGAAAAGGAAAAGGTCGACCCCATCGTCCATCCCGAAATCACCTCGGTGCGCTACAACGAGGACGGCACCTACACCTATGTTGCCGAAGTAGACGTCCGCCCGGAATTCTCCCTCAATGTCTACAAGGGGCTGGAGGTGGAAAAAGAGCCGATCGTGGTGAATGACGAGGATATCGACAGGGAACTCGTGGAGATGCGCCGCAACATGGCCGCGCTCCGCTCGGTCACCGACCGTCCGGTGCAGCAGGACGATGTGGTGACAGTCGACTTCCAGGGCTACCACAATGGTGAGGCGATGCCCTCGGTGCACAACGACAACTACTCGGTGGATGTCGGTTCCGGCCGGATGGGTGCCGAATTCGAGGAGCGGCTGGTGGGGATGCAGCTGAACGAGGAGGGGAGCCACGAGGTCGATTTCCCGGCAAACCACCCCAACCCGATCCTGAAAGGGAAAAAGATCGAGTTCCGCACCGTGGTCAGGGATATCAAGGAGCGGGTCCTGGTCGAGTTCGACGATGAGTTTGCTAAGGATGTCGGCGAGGAGTTCACCACCCTGGCGGAACTGAAGGACTCGATTCGCGCCCGGCTCAAAGGGCAGCAGGAAGAGCGGGCAGCCGGCGCCGTCACCGACCGGATCATGCAGAAACTCCTCGACAACCACGATTTCCCGGTGCCAAAGCGGCTGGTGGCCTACGAAATCGAGCAGATGGTCAAACAGACCGTCGAGCAGCTGGAGCAGAGTGGCCTGAGCCTTGAGGCGGCCGGCATCAGCCGGGAAAAGCTTGCCCAGGACAAGGAGCCCATTGCCGAAAAACGGGTGCGGGGCGACTTCATCCTGAAGAAGATCGGCGAGGTCGAAGAGATCAAGGTGGAAGAAGAGGACATGGAGAGGGGCTTCCAGCGGATCGCCACCATGTACAATATGCCGGTGGCCAAGGTGAAGGAGCACTTCCGCAAGCGGGAAGATATCCTCCCCTTCGTCAACGAGCTGCTCAACGAAAAGATTCTCACCTTCCTCCGTGAGCAGACTGTTTTTATCGAGCCGGCACCGGTGGCCGATGACGGTGAGGCGGGGAGCGAAAGCTGATACCTGCTTGCCTGGGCCGGGAAAAACCTTATAGTGAGCGTATCCCGCTGGCCCGGCGGCCGGAACGGGCATAAATGGCTGTTTACCCTGAGCGACTGCATGAGGAGCAATGCCTTTTGCAGTCGCCTCGTTTCTAGGAGTGGCGGATATGAATCTGGTACCGATGGTGGTGGAGCAGAGCCCCCGTGGCGAACGGGCGTACGATATTTACTCTCGCCTGCTGAAGGAAAGGATCGTCTTCCTCGGTTCGAGCGTGCACGATGAGGTGGCCAACGTGATCGTTGCCCAGCTCCTCTTTCTCGAGGCGGAAGACCCGGACAAGGACATCACCTTTTACATCAACTCCCCCGGCGGTTCGGTAAGTGCCGGTCTGGCCATCTACGACACCATGCAGTATGTCAAATGCGACATCGCCACCCTCTGCATGGGCCAGGCCGCCTCGATGGGGGCCTTTCTTCTCGCCGCCGGTGCCCAGGGCAAGCGCTACGCCCTGCCCAACGCCCGGATCATGATCCACCAGCCCATGGGTGGCTTTCAGGGGCAGGCCACCGATATCGATATCCAGGCCCGGGAGATTCTCCGTCTGAAAGAGGATCTCAACCGCCTGCTGGCCCGGCACAGTGGCCAGCCCCTGGAGCGGATTGGGCGCGACACCGAAAGGGACTACTTCATGAGTGCCGCCGAGGCCAAGGAGTACGGCATTGTTGATCGGGTCCTGGTAAACCGGGAAGAACTAGCTGAGGTTTCCTAGCAATGGATGATGCCAACAACAGCGGGCCTGAGTGCCGTTGCTCCTTTTGCGGCAAGAATCAGGATGAGGTGGAAAAGCTCATCGCCGGGCCGGATGTCTTTATCTGTGACGAGTGCATAGAACTCTGTAACGAGATCATCCTCGACAAGGACGACTCCACCGACCAGGCCGAACGGGTGGAGACCACCGTTGCCCTGAAGCCGGCGCAGATCAAGGCCCACCTCGACGATTACGTGATCGGTCAGGAGTTTGCCAAGAAGGTGCTCTCGGTGGCGGTGCATAACCACTACAAGCGAATCGACGCCCCGCAGGACGACGACTATGTCGAACTGCAGAAATCCAACATCATCCTCATCGGCCCCACCGGCTCCGGCAAGACCCTGGTCGCCCAGACCCTGGCCCGGATACTCAACGTGCCCTTCTGCATGGCCGATGCCACTACTCTCACCGAGGCCGGCTATGTCGGCGAGGATGTCGAGAATATCCTGGTCAGCCTCCTTCAGGCCTCCGACTACGATGTCGAGCGGGCCCAGCGGGGGATCATCTATATCGATGAAATCGATAAGATCGCCCGTAAGTCGGACAGCCCTTCGCTGACCCGCGATGTCTCCGGCGAGGGGGTGCAGCAGGCCCTGCTGAAGATCATCGAGGGGACCAATGCCTCGGTGCCACCCAAGGGTGGCCGCAAGCACCCGCAGCAGGAACTGGTGCAGATCGATACCACCAACATTCTCTTCATCTGCGGCGGTGCCTTTGTCGGCCTCGACGCGGTGGTGAGCCGCCGGCAGGGCTCGAAATCCATTGGTTTTGGTGCCCGGGTGACCGGTGACGAAAAGAAGAAGATCGGCGAGCTGCTGAAGATGGTGCAGCCCGAGGATCTGCTCAAGTTCGGGCTGATTCCGGAACTGGTGGGGCGGCTGCCGGTGATCGCCACCATGGAGGAGCTGGTCGAAGAGGACCTGGTGCGGATTCTCAAAGAACCGAAAAACGCCCTCACCCGGCAGTACCAGAAGCTCTTCGAGTTTGACGGGATCAGCCTGCGCTTCACCGAAGGGGCGCTGATCGCCGTCGCCAAAAAGGCCTTGAAGCGCAAGTCTGGTGCCCGAGGGCTCCGTTCGGTGCTTGAGGAGGCGATGCTCGATGTGATGTACGACCTGCCCTCCCGCGAGGGGGTGCAGGAGTGTGTGATCAGCGAAGAGGTGATCACACAGGGCGACTATCCGGTGGTGCTGTACCACAGTAAGCCCGAGGAAAAATTGAAAATTGCCTGATCCGGGCCCGATTCGGGCGACGGACAGAGAGGCTGGTAAAAGAGTGGCAGTGACAAAATTGTACCCCCTGATGCCGTTGCGGGATATCGTAATATTTCCCCACATGGTGGCACCGCTGGTGGTTGGGCGGAAGCGGTCGATCCAGGCGCTGGAAGACGCCATGGAGAAGAAGACCGATATCCTGCTGGTGACCCAGAAAAAGTCGGGAGTAGAGGACCCGGACCCGGGTGACCTCTATGCCTGCGGCACCCTGGCAACGGTGATGCAGTTGCTGCGCCTTCCCGATGGGACAATCAAGGCCCTGGTCGAGGGGAAGGCCCGGGCGAAGGTGGTCAGCTATGTGCCGCACCCGGTCTTCCTGCAGGCCGAGGTCGAGGAGCGGCCCGACGACACCTCGCCGACGCCCGCCCTGTTGGCCTACGAGCGGGAGTTGCGGAGGTTCTTCGAAGAGTTTGCCCTCAGCAACAAAAAGATCGCCCGGGAGGTGATCAATTCCCTAAAAGTTATTGAAAATCCGCTGAAAATCCTCAATATCATCTGTTCTCACCTGCCGATCAAAAGCGACGAGAAACAGGAGATCCTCGAGACCGAACCGCTCAGCACCAGGATGGAGAAGGTGCTGTCGATCCTCAACCGTGAGATCGAGCTGGCAGAACTGGAAAAAAACATCAACGCCAAGGTCAAGGCGCGGATGGGCAAGACCCAGCGGGACTACTATCTCGGTGAGAAGGTCCGGGAGATCCAGACCGAGATGGGCCAGAACGAGGACGGCCTCGATGAGATGGGTGAGCTTGAGGCGACCATCAAGGGCAAGAGCATGCCTTCGGTGGCCCGGGAAAAGGCCCTGAAGGAGTTCAAGAAGCTGAAGAGCATGCCGCCGATGTCGGCCGAGACCACGGTGGTCCGCAACTATATCGACTGCATCGTCAGTCTGCCCTGGGAGAAAAAAAGCCGTTCGAAGATCGATATCAACCGAGCCGAAAAAATCCTCAACGAGGACCACTACGGCCTCGACAAGACCAAGGAACGGATTCTCGAGTACCTGGCGGTACAGGCCCAGGTGAAGCGGATCAAGGGACCCATTCTCTGTCTGGTCGGGCCGCCTGGGGTGGGCAAGACATCGATCTGCAAGTCCATCGCCAGGGCGATGGGGCGCAAGTTCGCCCGCCTCTCCCTCGGCGGGGTCCGTGACGAGGCGGAGATCCGCGGCCACCGGCGGACCTATATCGGCGCGATGCCCGGCAAGATCATCCAGTCGATGCAGAAAGTGGGGGTGGCCAATCCGGTCTTCTGTCTGGACGAGGTGGACAAGATGTCGATGGACTTTCGCGGCGACCCCTCCTCGGCCCTGCTGGAAGTGCTCGACCCCGAACAGAATGTGGCCTTCAACGACCACTACCTGGATATCGACTACGACCTCTCCGAGGTCTTCTTCATCACCACCGCCAACAACCTGCACGGCATTCCGGTGCCGCTCCAGGACCGGATGGAGATCATCCAGATCAGCGGCTACACCGAAGAAGACAAGCTGAAGATCGCCGAGGGCTACCTGATCCCCAAACAGCTGGAACAGAACGGTTTCAGAAGCGGTGATATCCAGCTCACCGATGGCGCCGTTCTCGAGGTGATCAGGCGGTACACCAAGGAGGCCGGGGTGCGTGGTCTGGAGCGGATCATTGCCAGCCTCTGCCGCAAGATTGCCCGGCAACGCCTGAAGAAGAAGCAACCCCGGAAAAAATATCGTCTTACCGCCCAGTCGGCGATCAAGTTTCTCGGTACCCCGAAGTACCGCTACGGCCTGGCCGAAGAACACGACGAGATCGGTCTGGCCACCGGCCTGGCCTGGACCGAGGTCGGCGGCGAGCTCCTGCAGATCGAGGCGACCCTGATGACCGGTTCCGGCCAGCTGATCATCACCGGCAAGCTGGGTGATGTGATGCAGGAATCGGCCCGGGCCGCCCTCAGCTACGTCCGCTCCCGGGCCGCTCTGCTTGGCCTAGAGGAGGATTTTTATCAGAAGCTTGATATCCACATCCATGTGCCGGAAGGGGCGATCCCAAAAGACGGCCCTTCCGCCGGAATCACCATTGCCACCACCCTGGTCTCCGCCCTGGTCAAGGTGCCGGTGAAGCACCAGCTGGCGATGACCGGCGAGATCACCCTGCGCGGCCGGATCCTGCCCATTGGCGGCCTCACCGAAAAACTCCTGGCCGCCAAACGGGGAAACATCACCCATGTCCTCATCCCCAAGGACAACGAACGGCAGCTGCAGGATGTGCCGTTGAAAATCCGTAAACCACTGGCCATCGAGATGGTCAACCATATGGACGAGGTACTCGATAAGGCGCTGGCGGTGGCTGCCGGCCAGAGCCTGCTGAAAAGCGCTATCCCCTCGGAATCGTAAAAATATAATTTCGTTGCGGGATTACCCGGGGCCGATGTTTTTTCTTGACGGGCCTGGGTGAAGCTGGTATACAGACCATCACCGTTTGCTTGGCCATGGGCGGCTAGCTCAGCTGGGAGAGCATCGGCCTTACAAGCCGAGGGTCACAGGTTCAAGCCCTGTGCCGCCCACCACAGGCCATCAACAGGTGCAAAAAAAGCCAAAAAATACAAGCTGGAGC